>CAZMQU010000021.1:0-12047 GCA_964568715.1 uncultured Halanaerobiales bacterium | reverse complement strand
TGGATTTGAACCACTGACCTTCAGGTTATGAGCCTGACGAGCTACCAGACTGCTCTACCCCGCGATATAGTTATTATGCAATAATTATTATAATACAAATATCAAATTGGGTCAAGGTATTTAAAATGACCGGCTTTTGCAAAAAGAAACGGAGGTGCGTTGTTTTTTCGCAAAATGCTCCCCCGACATCCTTTTATCGATAGAGTTAATTGTTCCGGCAGATTATGCCAAAACCGACAGATAAAATAAATATGATTTCGTAATTAAAGCCAATATTTTCAGCATAATATATTATTTAGCGACGATACGGGTTTCTTTTTTTTACACTCTTTAGATCACTAAGTTCCTGGAGCTTCTCATCGCTCTCTTTCAAAAATTTAGCCAATTTATCTTCAAAGGATAAACTGTCCGGCTTGTTTCTTCGGGGCGCTTCCAAAAGTTGTTTGATGGAAAGCCCAATCTTGCCATCGTCGCCGATTGATATTATCTTAACCTTGACCTTCTCGTCAACCTTTAAATAA
This sequence comes from uncultured Halanaerobiales bacterium, assembly GCA_964568715.1. Taxonomy (GTDB): domain Bacteria; phylum Bacillota; class Halanaerobiia; order B1SED10-174; family B1SED10-174; genus CAZMQU01. Next base: position 11,526 of record CAZMQU010000021.1, on the reverse strand, counting down.
TTATGAATATCTTTTACGTAGGAATGGGCTACTTCGGAGATATGAACCAAACCTGTTTTGCCCTCCCCTAGCTCGACAAAGGCTCCAAAATCGGTTATACCCGTGATCAAGCCTTCGACGATGCAACCAACCTGAATGGACATGACTAGCAAAACTCCTCCTCTAGTTATTAGTGTGGCTTGCGCCTCTCAATAGATTATACTCAAGGACCAACAATGTGTCAATAAAGTCACCTACTTATCCTTAATTAAGATCAGAAGAGTCTCACCGTCCTTTGCCAAACTTAGTTCCTCTCTGGCAATTTTTTCAATGTAAGAAAGGGAACCAACATGGGCAAGGGATTCCTGCAATTGCAGGTTTTCCATTTCCAAAGCATGGTATTGATTGTTGGCAACAGACAAATCCTCCTGTAAGTCCAAGTAATACACGTAAGCTTGTATGTACTGGAAACCAAGGTAAAGCAAAAATAAAACAAGAAAAACTAACATGACCCGTTTGATGCGGTTCATAAAAAACCCCTCACTGACTGGTTTGGTGATTTATATTTCGACAAACCCTTGAAAATTCCTCTATTTTGGCGGTTTATTTCTTTAAGAAACCTTAATTTTCTCTTTTAAAGCCCTAAAATATTCCAACACAAGCTGTAAAAAATACCAACCTCCTCCGAAACCAAGAAAAACAAACCAACGAACCTTGCCATAAACCAATATCTGCAAGAGCGAAAATGTAAAAACAGCTGCCAAAAGCCAAAAAACAATATCGATAATAAACAACCGATACCCTTTGACCCTAAAATCGCGACAAAAGTTCTCATGGATAACAAAAAAGAAAGAAACCAGCAAACCGGCTAAAAACGAAACAATAAAAACCATAATTTGCTCCGTCAATGACTCCATTATTTGAATAATCTTTTCCAAAGGCCTTTTTTCTTGGCCGGATAACTGTAATCCATGGTATTGATCAAACCCTCGACTTCCATCTCCCCCGACTCCAAATTCAAATTTTTCATCGCTAATCCTTCGCCTTTCACTATCAGACTACCCAGGCTTGTATGAATAGTCACCATGGCCTCATTAAAATTAATGACTTCCACAACCCCCGTCAAGATCAGATCTTTTCTTTCCTTCAATTCGATAAAATGAGATACGCTCCGGCCTGTCTGCTCCTTGTCCGATAAAATATTCTTACCCTGTTTTGACACAAAAAACCCCTCCCCACACCGAGCTAGTAAATAGTATGTGGACAGGGGTTAAAATATACCCGCTAATCTACAACCTTCTTTATATCCTTTGCATCCTAGATAGTTGAGATCTTATCGGCGAACTATGCTTTCTAAGGCCAAATCTAAATCGGTTTCCCGGCTCCCGCAACCCTTTCATCTCCATCCCTTCTTGTTATACGAAGGTCGTCGAAGTGCTCCAACAAGGCTAAAGCATATTTTCTGGAAGTTGCCAAGGCATTTCTGTAATCGGCAACAGTTACACTGCCCTCATCCGCAAGAATATTTCTAAGTATATCCAAAGCATTCTGATAATTATCTTTCGTAAAATATATATCCTCACTTACTTTGACTATTTCCCCTGCTCTTACCATATAACCCAACAAATCCGGAAATTCATCGCCTCCGTCGAGACTAATTTCTTTGATTGAAGGCGGGCTATATTTGCCGCAGGCTAACCGTTTGAACAGTTCATCCAAGATGACTTTTTGTTTTCCTTCAGCCCGGGCTGAAAAACTAATCAGACTGACAATATTCCCTTCAATCTTGATGATATCTTCCTTTTGCCAGGCCAATAGAAGAGAATCAATACAAGAACCGGCCAAAAAGGCTGGATAGAATGATGAAATCTGACTCTTGGGCATGCCGGGCCTTAAATTATATTTTTTATGGTAGGCCTTGAGTCCGCTATGGAGTACCCTTTTGTAGTCCTCGTAATCGTCTTTGGCAATCAAGTAATTATCGGCCAATTCAATCAACTTATCGGTAATCTCCTTCAAACCTTGGGCAAACTCTTCTTTGGTCAGCTTGGTTTGTCGATGAAGCTTTTCTTCATTCATAATCACCCCGAGCTTTAAGGTCATATACAAAAGATCCGCAGGGTTCCCTGCCGTTAAGCGCCTTAGCATCTCCAAATAGTTTTTATCTTTTCTTTTAAATACCGGCGGCCGAGGGACCAAAATACGTCCTCCCCCCATAACTTTTGCCGGTGAATAGAAGCGGACAATAAATGGATCATAAAAAGAAGCAATAACCGGTTCTGCCAAAAACAGACGGGCCAATCCTGCTTGGCCTTGCTCAAGTTTGCGGGATTCATAAAAACGTATCTTTGCCAATAAACGGGCCGTTCCCAAATGAAAATGCAAGTAGCTGTTATCTTTTATAGCATGGGGGAAGTCGGGCAAAAGCTTGATATTGACATCCAATTCTTTCGTCACCTGAAAAGCTCCCGGTTGCAAAACAACGTCACCCCGCCTTATTTTGGCCTGGTCCATACCCGGCAAATTCAGGGCAACTCTTTGACCCGCTTCGGCCATTTCCATACTTTCATTGTGAATTTGAATTTGGCGGACTTTGCCCCGCAAACCGGAAGGAAGCAATTCTACCTCTTCGCCCACGGCAATTCTTCCACTGACCAAGGTACCGGTTATAATTGTTCCTAAACCGGGCATGAGAAAAGCCCGGTCAATGGGTAAACGCAAAGGTGCTTCCGTATCTTTAGAAGGTGTCTCGGCAATCAATGTATCGAGGGTTTGCAGGAGTTTATCGATGCCCCGGCCCGTCTTGGCAGACACGACCACCATAGGAGCATGGGCAAAAGTGGTACCGCTTAGTTCTTCCCGTACCTCTTCCTCGACCAGTTCAATCCAATCATCTTCCACCAAGTCAGCCTTAGCCAAAACCACCAGACCGTTCTTGATATCCAAAAGGTCAATAACTTCCAGATGTTCCTTCGTCTGAGGCATAACTCCTTCCGTAAGGTCAATAATTAACATTACCAAATCCATTCCGGTAACTCCCGCCAACATGTTGGCCATAAACCTTTCATGGCCGGGAACATCAACCACACCAACCTGCCGCCCACTGGGCAAAACAAGGCGGGCAAACCCCAGGTCAACAGACAAACCCCGCTCTTTTTCTTCCTGCAGCCGGTCGGTATCAACACCGGTCAGGGCTCTTATCAAGGCAGTTTTACCATGATCTACATGGCCGGCAGTTCCAATTATCAACCCCACCATTACCTGCGACCTCCTTAATATTCAATCCCCCAGCGGCCTTCAATTCCTTCTTCGTAGGGATGCTTGATCAGTTTCATTTCCGTAACAAGATTTGCTTTAGCCAAAATCTCCGGGGCCGGATTACGACCGGTAATAACTATTTCACAATTATCTCTTTTAAGTTCCAATAAGGCCATGGCATCTTTCAAAGTAATAAGCTCGAAATACAAAGCCATATTCATCTCATCAAGAATAACCAGATCATAAGCGGGATCCTCTAAAACCTGCCGAGCTCTTTGCAAAGCAAAGGCCATTGCTCGCTTATCCTCTTTCGTTCCTTCACCTTTCTTAATAAAGCATTCACCACAACCGGTACAGTCCAAATGACCGTTTTTAATCAAGGAACTCCAGCGACATCCTCGCCCGTATTCTTCTATTTGCAGGTTGGGAAAGAGGCGTTCACAGGAAAAAAGCTCACCGGAATAACCCGTTCCTTTCATAAATTGAATTATTATTACATTCAAACCGTGCCCCACCGCTCGCAGTGCTTGCCCCAGGGCTGCTGTTGTCTTGCCCTTACCATCCCCGGTATATACCTGAATCAATCCCTGCTTAAGCCTTCTTCTCGCCAATGCCTTCCTCCTCCTTTATAATATGCGTTAATATTTCTTGCCAGGACAATTCCAACATACCCAATGACTTTAGTTCCGTCCAATATGTCTCCGCCTCACCGTTTGTGTAATCCCTCTTGTTAATATTTTCACCTTTTAAAGCCCACACTATTTTGCCCCTTTGCTTTGCAGCCAGTACCTGTTTCAGATTGTCAAGGTTGCCAAATCCGAAGGGAACGTCAGCAATTATAATTCCATCGGCCCGATCAATCAAGTCTTGATTGGCAGCCAGATTCGCCACCGTTATCGGTGCAAAAGGTTTTTCCACTACCGCTTCGATATTTAAATACCTTGCTGCTTCACTATCCGTATCTCCTTCATTAACTACTCCTAAAGTCACCGAATAACCTGCTCGGATAAGCTCCGGCAAAATATGTCCCACCGACCCACCACCTCCGATCAAGTGGACTTTGAAGTTTTTCTTTTGCCCTTGGGCAAACCTTTCTTTTTGGGAGGACAGCAAGGCAATTTGGGGCCGTTTGGTCTTTTCGTTTACTGTTATCTCTACCTTTACCCCGTAAACCGCTTCGATGATTTCCGCCTTAATTACTTCTTGCGGCAAACCAAAAACTTTAACCGTTCCCCTATCCAGCATTGCCAATGAGCTGCAATATTGGGAAGCTAAATTTAAATCATGAGATATCACTATAATCGTAATACCTTGCGAGTAATTTAAATAGCTTAGCAATTCAAATATCTCCTGTTGATATTTAATATCCAAATTCGCTACAGGCTCATCCAATAGGAGAGTTACCGGTTCTTGTGCCAAAGCCCGAGCTATGATGGCCCGTTGCTTTTCACCACCGCTTAAATTTGTAATGGTCTTGGCCCTGATATCGGTCAAACCCGTTAAATTAAGAGCCTCATCTATCTTCTGCAAATCCCGAGCCCCCAACTTCCCCCACCAATCCAAGTAAGGATAACGACCCATAGCAACGACCTCCTGGAGGGAAAAAGGAAAATCAAAATATGATTCCTGGGGAACAACGCCCAATAGGCTAGCCCGTTCCCGGGCCGGGATTTCTTTTACATTACGACCCCCCAGTAAAACTTGTCCTTTCCGCGGCACTAATGCACCGGAAAGTAATTTTAACAGAGTAGTTTTGCCGGAACCGTTGGGACCCAAAAGCCCCAAAAATGAGCCTTTCTTTATACTCAAATTTATATCTTTCAAAATAGGTGTGTTATTATAGTTAAAATTGACATCGGTTAATTTGAAGTAACCCATAAACTCACCCTCTGCCAAAATAGTCTTGCTTGTGTCTTCGCAGCAAATACAAGAAAAAAGGACCACCGGCCAGGGCAGTTATAACCCCTACCGGAATCTCTATCGGTGGCAAGAGGGACCTGGCAATTGTATCACCCCAGAGCAAAAACACACCGCCTGCCAAGCCACTCAGAGGAATCAATGTTCTATGGTCAGGCCCGCTGATAAGTCTGACTATATGGGGGATTATCAAGCCGACAAAACCCACTAAACCACTTACGGCAACAGCACTGGCAGTAAGAGTCGTTGCACCGAAGATCAAAACAGTCTTACTTCTTTCCACATCCACGCCCAAATGATAGGCTGCTTCTTCCCCCAAAACCAACAGATTTAAATTTCGCGATTGCCAAATAATCAAGACGGAACCTACAATAAAATACGGTATAATCACCGCAACTTGGCTCCAACTCTTGCCGGCAAAACTACCCATAAGCCAATAAAGGACTCTATGCAATTCCCTGCTCATCAAAACCATCAATAAAGACATGATGGCATTGAGCAGGAAGCCAACAGCCACACCGGATAAAAGAAAAGAAGTTACCGGAACCTTACCACCGATACGGGCCAAGCGATATACTAAAAATACAGTTGCCAGTCCACCGATAAAAGCTAAAAAAGGACCTGCTGCAAAGCCCAACACCTTAAATTGCCAACCCAAATATAAAGCCAACAGAGCGCCAACACCGGCTCCTGCCGATACACCAACAAGATAGGGGTCAGCCATGGGATTACGCAATAGTCCCTGAAAGACACAGCCGCTCATGGCCAAAGAAAAGCCCACCAGAAGGCTCAATATAATCCGGGGCAAGCGCAATTGGACTAAAATTGTGTGCAAAGTTTTTTCTGTCGGTGCCGGATTTACAATAATGGTCAACACTCTCTGCCAAGGGATGGCAACACTGCCCCAAGCCAGGGCAATGGATGCCCCGGCCACCAACAATAATAACAATATAATCAAAAATCCCCAGCGAGAGAGGCTTTTAACCAATTCAATCAATCCCCCCGCGAAAACAAAATTCTTTGTATTTCTTCCAAGGCATCTACAATACGAGGTCCCGGACGGGCAATTATGTTCTGATCAATCCAGGCAACCCGCTTATTTTTTACAGCACTGATCTCTTGCCAAGTCTCCCTCTCGTATACCTTACTTATATCATCCCAAGTAACCAGAATTATTTCCGGATCCTCGTATAGGAGTGTCTCTAGGCTATATACGGCCCATTGCTCAGGCAAATTTTGAGCAATATCCCTGCCCCCCGCTTCGGTAATCAGGGAATTGATAAATGTACCCGGTCCTGCCGTCATTAAAGGATCGTCCCATACCTCATAAAAAACCCGCGGCTTGATCTCTTGCTTTGCGGCAAAGTCACGCACCTTTTTAATTCTTTTGGTCATTTCCTCTACAATCTCTGTCGCCTTTTCCGACGCCCCGGTAAATCCGCCAATCCATATTATACTTTCCAGGACCTCTTCCAAGTCTTTGGGCTCTACGACCACCACCTTCATTCCCAGTTCCCTCAATCTGGCTGTATCATCAATCATACCGCCGGTCGTCAAAATCAGATCAGGTTCTAATTGTAAAATGGTCTCAAAATCAATATTTATATCCCCCACCTTCGGCTTTTGGGTTGCTTCAGCCGGATAATCGCAAAAATTACTGACTCCGACTACACGCTCACCCAACCCCAAGGCGTAAAGAATTTCGGTATTGCTGGGCACTAAAGAAACAATCTTTTGAGGCTCATGATCTATTAAGGTCTCATAGCCGCTATGATCGGTAATGGTCTGCGGTGAAAATACTTCGGAAGGCTTCCCGCCCCGCAAAACAAAATGGCTGATTGCTAAAACAACAACGATTAAACCAACGAGCAACAACAATTTTTCTTTCTTCTTCATCTAAATACCTCCTCATCAATTTCAAAACAAACAAAAACAACCCCGCAATACAACCGGGGCTTACAAGAAAGGCTCGCTAGACATAAAAGACCACTCCTCTCCCCGAAGGTCTGGCTTTGATCCAACAGGCAGGTCTCCTGGCTCCAGTTCATTGCCGACAGCTCCTTCCCCGCTTCTAACGAGTGGTTTTTGCCGACGGCTCCCTGTCTACAGTGGCGGGTCCGCGCCCTTTTAGAAAAATTGGCTTCCCTTTTAATCATTTTGAACCTGTAGGATGAACAATATTTACTTTCGATTAATATATTTCTTTATCAAAAACAATTCTCCTGCCCTAAAATAAAAAGAGAGCTACCCCTTTCCAATTAATAGCTCGTTAAAAAAATGGAGCGGAAGACGGGACTCGAACCCGCGACCCCAACCTTGGCAAGGTTGTGCTCTACCAGCTGAGCTACTTCCGCACGGTGGTGGAGGGGGAAGGATTTGAACCTTCGAAGGCGTCCGCCGGCAGATTTACAGTCTGCTCCCTTTGGCCACTCGGGCACCCCTCCTAATGTATAATATTCTAAAGTAATAAGAACCATTTGTCAAGACTAACAACTTCAGTCTCTATTCTAAAATGACATCCGACCGTCAACGGAACCGATTCTTTTCTCGCTCTTTACCACGTACATACTTTTATCAGCCAACCGCAACATGCCATTAATATCAGCACTTTCCCCGGCTGGCAAAAAAGAATGGCCGATGCTGATACCCATATCTTTAATCTTTTCATTATCTGCAATCCAAGTTTGCGCCGCAATCATAATCTTTTGTTTAAGGTCTAAAAGCCCCTCGGAATCGATATCTCGAGCCAATACGACAAATTCATCGCCGCCGAAACGAAAAGCTGTATCATTTTCACCGATGCTGCTCTTTAAGATTTCGGCAAATTCATGCAAAGTTTCATCGCCGAATAAATGACCGTGACTATCGTTGATTTTCTTAAAGTTATCAATATCAAGCATCAATACACCCAAATCGGCCTCCCCGAGTTCCACTTTCCGCAACTCCATCTCCATTAATTCCAGCAAGCCTTGCCGGTTATAAAGATTTGTAACAACATCTCTTATTGCCCTTTCTTTTAACTCCGCAGCCATCATATTGTACGGTTCTTTTATGCCATGGGCGACCACGCTTGAAAAAATCACATAATAGGAAAAAGCCTTGAGCATATGGCCAACCATATTGGCAATACCGTAAACATCGGTATAAAGGGTAAAGGAAAGCTCCGACAAAGCCGTTACTACCATTGCCACCATAACAGCCTTCAGAACATCGTGGACCAGATAATATTTTTTGTAGTATATTGTAAAGACACTTATAAGTAATAAACAAACAATCACATACTCACTTACAATCTTAAAGGGTGTCAACCCCTCTCCTTCTACAAAGCAAACAGGGAATACTTTAAAAACCATAATGCTCAACAGCAAGACAATAGTCACCAAAGAAAATATTATGGTTACAAGCCTTTTGTTAATATTTTTCTTTTTGAGAATAAATAAAACCGAGACCAACGATAAGGCTTCCAGAAAACGTCCCGCGATCCATAGTTGAGTCGGCACATCAGCAGTTATGACGGGGAAAACCCCCATACCGCTATAAGTCAAAGTATGGAAAAAATCTAAAAAGGCAATATGAAAATAAGATATTCCCAAAAAGAGAAATGTCTGATTGCGCGAATATTTATGGGTATTAACAGCCAAGACATAAATCAAGATAGCCACAACAATAGCAAAACCCTCAACCAAACAATGGAAAAGCAGATAATTATAGCGAGCAACTATATACATTATCAAGTTTGCAAGGAGTAAAGGTATCAAAAAAACACCCCATTTTCTAAATCATCCCGGCTTTGGATTAGAGTTAGGAGAGCAAAAAGACGCCGAAAAGAGCCTAAGCCTGCTCCCCATATACAATGATATTATCTCCGCCCTTTTTCTTGGCCAGGTACAGTGCATCATCGGCCTTTTTAAATAAGCCTTCATAGGTATTTTCCCCATTGGTAATAGCGATACCGATACTTATTCGTACCTTATAATCCCGGTTTCCCTCTTTTACAAGATTTTTTAGTTCCAAGCATTTTTGTCGAACTAGGTCAGCCGAAGAAATATTATGCATATACACACAAAATTCATCGCCGCCAATTCTGCCAATAATATCAGTCTTTCTAAAAACAAAGCGCAAACTTGCACTTATATCTTTTAAGGCAATATTCCCTGTTAGGTGACCGTAGGTATCATTAATTTCTTTGAAATTATCACAATCTATAATAATAAATGCATCCTTTATATCAAGGCTTTTTTTCCCTATACCGGCACTTATCAACTCTTTGGACGTCGTCGCATTATATAACCCTGTCAGCCCGTCCAGCTGTGACTTGGAAATCAGCCTCTCCCTTTCAGCTACTTCTTCACTTATGTCAACCAGCTTTCCGATGCTGGAATACAAGGCCCCTTTTTCATCATAAATATGGGAAGCAATCACCCTAAATACTCTTTGCCGGCCGGAGGAGAAAGAAAGGTTTATATTAAAGATATTCTTGAGGGAATTACTGTGGCTCACACCATGTAAAGATTCAAACAGTGGCTTGCCCAACTCCTTTCTTTCTTCGGAACTGTCAAATAATTCAGCTGATTTTTCCGACAATTGAACGTCCTTGCTTCCGACATTATATTCAAAAAGTAACTCATTGGAAACTGACGAAAGAGTCTCATATCTGATATTTTGGAGCCTTAAACGCTTGGCAGACCGTAGACTGGATACAACACTTACCGACAACACAATAATAATCAACAAAACGATTCCGATAATCCCGGGCCCATATACATCGAAGATATGTGCAAGAGTGAGTTTTCTTTCTATTTGTGAAGCAACCTTTAATATCAAGGTTTCGATTCTATTTTCATCGATTGTCTCAAGACATCTATCTATAATGGAATTAAGAATTCTGTCTTTTTCCCAAACACCAAAGCAGTAGGATCTTTCCTCCCGTCCGGTAGGTATCGTTATAATATTTTTATAACCGTTTTGCAATAAATAAAAAGTTAAAGAATAGGCATTACCAATTCCATAATCGCCAACACCCTTTTCAACCGCTTCTAGGGTCTCTTCTCTGCTGTTAAAATACAGTACATTTTTTTTGTCTATTCCCTCCGGCAAAATACTACCCTCTATTCCTACATACCTGGCAGCAGACAACCGGTCAAGATCCAAATCGGAATTATAAAACAATATGGCTTCCGTATGCATATAGGGCTTGGAAACAATAAGCCCCGGGGGTGCATATTCCTTGCTTACACCCATAATAATGTCCCCATCGCCAGCCAAAAGCTCATCAATAGAATCATAAAGATAATATTCAATGGATAAACCCGCCATCTTGGCAATTTCATCGAGAACCTCAATAGCAATTCCAACTATCTCTCCTTGGGAATTTTTATAGTGGAGAGGTGCACCTCCATCGATGGTGACGGCTTTAATTATGGTTGCTCTGTCGATATAATCCCTTTCTTCTTCTGTAAAATTTAATTGAAGGGCATGCCCAACAAAACCTTTACAAATAATAAAATAAAGAAGAAAAAACAATAACAAGACCCGATGGTTTCGCCGCAATCTTTGATCTTTTTTCATTAACCGATACACTACCTTTATTTTCATACAATTGTGACTTGAAATGTTCATCGGTGCCAAGTTAAATAATCAGGAGTTTGTCACGTCAGTTCCATAAAGTGCTCTCTTAACAAAACAGGCTTACTACCAATAGCATCGTCAAATCAATAATGAACTTTAATATCATTTTGAAAAAATTCTCCCAACAACCCAGGCCAAATCTTGTTAAATTTTTCTCAATACAAAATAAATAACTATAGTCAACATTTTACCATAAAAAGAATAATTTCTCTATATTTATAAAAACCTGAGTTCCAAGCCTTGAATTATAGTTGAATATAATAGAGAAAGCCTGCCATAAATCCTGCCCTCATGGAGCTGAAACTAACATCTTTAAGACTAAATTTTGGATAAACTTTTTCCAAACCGTCGACCTTCACAACGATATCCATGATACATCAATCCTCCTCGTACAATATGTCCATCATGGCAAACAGTTCTTCTCTGGCGATACCCAAAGATTTAGACATATGGATCATCTTTTGCATCTCTTTTTCCACCATGTGCCTCTTTGACTCTTTAATAAGCTCAACATTCCCGGTTGCCACAAAAGTACCGATGCCCACTTGACTGTTGGTAAAACCCTCTTTTTCCAATTCATCATAAACCCGCTTGATGGTTAGGACGCTCACCTTGATATCATTGGCAAAGCGACGGATGGAAAAACCGGTGGGACGGCTATTTTTCAGCAAAAAAAAACCACCGACCGATGGAAAAGCCCTCGATGGGTGGTAAAATTCTTTGGTGGAGATAAGGGGAATCGAA
>CAZMQU010000020.1:0-12866 GCA_964568715.1 uncultured Halanaerobiales bacterium | reverse complement strand
CATGTTGAATCTCTCAGGCTTATTGCTTCTGCGCTGTTCAGTTTTCAAAGACCAAAACATTGTTATATGCACCTGTTTGCGTGCAATTATTATACTACCACGAGGGCAAATTTATGTCAAGCATATTTTTAAGATATTTTAAAAAAAAAGCTAAATCTGTCGAAACGCCCGTTAACACGAGAGTTTCACCAATAATAAAACATATTATCTAATTTAAAATGGAAAAGAATCAGCAACAATAATTATATATCAATTTTCTTCATCGGCAGGATTTCACCCGATTACCAATAAATTAATACCAAGATACTTTGCTGTTAGAAAGGAGCCGAATTTCTATGAAATTCAATTGGATTCGCACAATTTTCCTGTCGATTTTGGCTTTAACCTTCATTTCAATATTTGCTTCCTGTTCCGCAAAATATGATTTAATAGTTGTCGGCAGCGATCCGGAAGGCATCGCTGCTGCTGTTTCCGCAGCAAGGCAAGGAGTAAATACTTTATTGGTTTCCAGCCGGGATAAAGTCGGCGGCCTTATGACCGTCGGTGGTTTAAATACTATTGATATGAATTACGGCCCTCGGGGCGAATTACTTACCAAAGGCATTTTTCTTGAATATTTCAATCAAATTGAAGGCGACTCTTTCGACACCACAACGGCTGAAAACGTTTTTCAAAAAATGTTACAAGAAGCGAAAGTGGTCAGCATATTTTCTGCCAAAAATATTAAACCCTTGAAGACCGGCAACAAAGTCACGGGTATCTCTTTTTTTCTGGCAGGCAAAGAAGTTCAGGCTTTCGCTCCGACTGTCATTGACGCCACCCAAGACGGAGATATTGCTCATTTAGCCGGTGTTGATTTTACAAACGGCATGGAAGATTTCGGCGGACCCACCGGCGGTATGGGAGCAACAATGATTTTTGCTTTAAAGGATGTCTCCTGGGAGGAGATGTCGGCGGCAATTCGACGAGCCAATAAACCCCATACGGGCGCATCGGCGGTTTCGGTTTGGGGATTTTGGGATGAAATGCAAGGCTACGAACCTCGCGACCCCCATATCCGCTTTCGGGGCTTGAATATCGGTCGCCAAAATGACGGCACCATCTTGATAAATTCCATGTACATTTTCAACTTTGATCACCTTTCAAAAGAAGGTAGAATGGAAGCGCGTCGGCGGGGAATAGAAGAATTAAAATATTTAGTTCCTTACATGCAAGCCAATATTCTCGGCTTTGAAAATGCCTCCCTCAGCCATGTATCTGAAGAATTGTACATCCGCGAAACACGCCATATGGTTGGCTTATATCGCCTTACAGTCGATGATGTACTGGAACATCGAAATTTTGACGATAAAATCGCCTTAGGCTCATACCCTATTGACATCCAGGATCTATCCATCAATCAGCGTGGCTATGTTGTTGCTACCCCGAAAATTTATAGCATACCTTTTCGCTGCCTGGTGCCAAAATCTGTCCAAGGCATATTGGTAGTTGGCCGAGCTGCCAGCTTCGATTCCCTAGCCCATGGCAGTGCTCGGGTCATACCGGTTGGCATGGCCGTGGGCGAAGCAGCCGGCCTAGCAGTATCTTTGCAAAAAAAATATCCGCCAATTGCCTGGCAGTCTTTGGCCGAAAATAGTGACTTTATAGCTGATTTACAAGACGGTTTGCGCCAACAAGGAGCTTACCTGCCTGAATTCGACGTTCCTTACCCTTTAGCCGACCACTGGGTTTATCCTGCCCTAAAAAAAATCCGCCGCTTGGGGCTTCTGTCAGCCGGATACAATAATGATTACAAGTTAGAAGAGCCAATTAGCGGTTTGGCTTTACAGAATATCTTCAATGCTGCCTTGGCAAGAAAATTTGCCGATCGCTTTCCTTATTATTACAGCCATACCACCGCCAATATTTTCGCGGCAGATGCGGCCCAGATGTTCCTATATCCATTAGGCTACCAAGGACATGAAAATCCACTTGAAAAGGCCTTATCCCTAAACCTTTTCCCGGCTGACCTGCCACCTTCCGTAAATATCGAGGAACAAATTGACCGGGGCACCCTGTATTTTATTCTGGCCCATTACCTGGATCACCTGGCAGAAATGTTACCGGTCGAAAATAACCATTGATCTATTCACAATAAATAGGTGTCTCAATGATTCCTCCTCCCAAGACAATATCATCTTGGTAAAAAACGACGCTTTGACCCGGCGCCACCGCAATTTGCGGTTGGTCAAACCTTACTTCTGCCTTTCCTGCCTTTAGGGGAATTAAAAATGCTTTTGTAGCATTGGAATTATACCTGATTTGGGCCTCGACATCCCGTCCTTCTACAAGGGAATCAAAAGCAATCCAATTAAGGTTTTTAGCTATAAGTCCCCATGCCAATAATTTTTCACGGGTTGCTACAACTACCTCGTTTTCTCCGGCCTTGATTTCTTTGACGTAGTAGCGTTGACCCATTGCCAAATTAAGACCTCGCCGCTGGCCGACAGTGTAATTGGCTATACCTTCGTGCTCACCGACTTTCCGGCCATCATCGGTAACAATATTCCCCGGTAAAACCTTGGTGGGCTTGATTTTTTTAATAAAGTCGCCATGCCCACCGGCGGGAATAAAACAAATTTCCTGGCTGTCCTTTTTTTTAGATACCCCCAAACCGAGGTCAAAAGCCTTAGCCCTTACTTCTTTTTTTTCCAAGCCGCCCAAGGGCAACAATATTTTTGATAATTGTTTTTGGTTAAGATTATAAAGGGCGTAGGATTGATCTTTTTTATAATCCAAGCCCCGTTTTAAAAGCCAGCGACCATCTTTATTTTTTTCGATCCGGGCATAATGGCCGGTGGCAAAATAATCAGCTCCCAGCTCCAAAGCAAGGGTATACAGTTCTCCGAATTTTATATAACGGTTGCATAAAATGCAGGGATTGGGAGTCTTCCCGGCCAGATATTCATCGATAAAATAATCGATGATTTTTTTTTGAAATAAATCTTTTAAATCTCTGACATAGAGCTTTATTCCCATGCTTGCTGCCATCCGGCGCGCTTCTTCTTCAGATTCCGCCAAGAAATTCGTCCCAAAATTTGCATCTTCGCACTCGGCCCATTGTCGCATAAATAGCCCCGTTACCCTATAACCTTTCTCCAACAAAAGAGCGGCCGCAATTGTACTGTCCACACCGCCGCTCATTGCCACTACTACTTTCTGTTCTTTCATCAACTGGCCTCGGTGGCTGCTTGGCGTTGTTGATAATCAAGAATGGCTTGGTGGAGTGCATCGGCGGCCAAATTGGAACAATGCATCTTCACCGGTGGCAATCCATCCAAAGCTTCAGCAACAGATTTGTTGGTCAGATTTAAAGCTTCTTCAAGGGTCTTGCCTTTGGCCAATTCAGTAACCATGCTGGAAGTAGCTATGGCAGCACCGCAACCGAAGGTCTGGAACTTTATATCTTCAATTACCCCATCTTTGACGCGGATCGCCATCTTCATCACATCGCCACAGGTGGGATTGCCGATTTGCGCCTCACCATCCGGATTTTCCATTTCACCCACATTGCGTGGATTAGTAAAATGGTCCATTACTAGCTTCGAATACATCTTCTATTCTCCCTTCTATCCCTTGACACTAAAAAGGGGGGACATGGCCCGTAATTTTTGCACAATACCCGGTAATACCTTCAAAAGGTATTGAACATCCTCTTCAGTATTATCAATTCCCAAACTCAGCCGCAAAGAACCGTGGGCCGTTGCAGCCGGCAAGCCGATAGCCAACAAAACATGGGAAGGCTCCAGGGAATCGGAGGCACAGGCAGAACCGCTCGATGCGGCAATACCTTTTAAATCGAGATGCAATAACAACGATTCGCCCTCGATGTACGGGAAACAAAAGTTTACATTTCCCGGTAGGCGATTGCTACGGGAACCATTCAAAAAAACTTCGTCGATGGAAGATTCGATTCCTTCAATCAAAAGATCCCTTAAATAGATCATCCTTTTTGCTTTTTGGAGCAAATTTTCCCGGGCAAGCCGGCAAGCTGCACCCAAACCAACGATACCGGGTGTATTGTGGGTCCCGGAACGCCGTCTCTTTTCTTGTCCTCCCCCGTGAACATGAGGTCTGATCCTTACTCCCTTTCGCATATATAAGGCTCCCACACCTTTGGGCCCATTGAACTTATGACCTGATAAGGACAAGAGGTCGATCCCTAATTCCTGTACATCCACCGGAATTGAACCCACTGCTTGGACTGCATCGGTGTGAAAAATTACCCCCTTCTCTCTGGCTAACCCGGCCATTTCCTTAATCGGTTGAATTGTGCCTATTTCGTTATTGGCCAGCATAATTGATGCCAAAATGGTATCTTCCCGCAAGGAATCAGCAAATTCCAAGGGCGAAACCCGCCCCTGCTCATCCACAGGCAAATACGTCACTTCAAACCCGTGTTCCTTCTCCAAATACTTGCAGGTCTCAAGAACGGCAGGATGCTCTATGGAAGAGGTAACAAGATGCCTACCTTTTTTGCTTTTGGCTAATGATCCGCCTATAATTGCTAGGTTATCGGATTCGGTGCCACCGGCGGTGAAGATTATGTCATCTCTTTCCGGACAATTGATAAGATTTTTGACTTCGACCCGGGCTTCTTCCACAGCTGCCCGGGCTTCCTGACCGATACTGTGAATACTGCCCGGATTCCCATATATATCAAAAAAATAAGGCAACATTGCATCCACTACCTCGGGATGGGTTGGAGTAGTTGCAGCATTGTCAAAATAAATTTTTTTCACGTTTCCACCCTCCAAACATCTATCATTTTAAAAAAAATTATTTTTGTTCTGCTTTTGTGTTTGCCAGCACGTCCGCCAAAGTCTTGTTATCAAAAACCTTATTCACTTCATCACTCAGCTCTTGCCAAAGCTTATAGACCAGGCAATCACCGGGCTCAAAACATTCGTTGTCTACCTGTGCAGAACATTCGACAGGAGCAAGCGGGCCCTCTAAAAGCCTGAATATTTCACCCAGTGTAATCGCTGCCGGTTCTTTGCTTAAATAATAGCCACCTGTCGGCCCCCTGACGCTTTTTATAAGCCCGCCCCTACGCAAAGCTGCAACCAATTGTTCAAGATAACTTTCCGAAAGTCTCTGCCGCTCCGCTATTTCCCGCAAAGGAACAGGTCCCTCCTCACTGTGCAAAGCCAAATCCAATAAGGCCCGCAGTCCATATCTGCCTCTGGTTGATAGCTTCATAATCTCCGACCTTCCTTATTTCCCAGTAAATTGATGGGCTTTCTCAGATATAATTCTAACATATTCATATTTCGGTGTCAACATAATGTTTCACACCATATCTTGGCCGGCGCTAATAAATTGGCTATTTCGATTGGTACTGAAAGACAAATGAAGCGGCTTTTAACCGCTCCATTTCGATTTTATCAATTGAAAGCATGCCTAAAAGCCTAGGTATGGTGACAGGCAACAAAGTGACCCGCCTCTATTTCAATAAACTCAGGCTCTTTTTCAGTGCAAAGCTTTGTAGCATGGAAGCATCTGGTTCGAAATTTGCAACCGGAGGGCGGCTCAACGGGGCTTGGAACTTCGCCTTCCAGCCTAATTCGTTGCCGCTTCGTTTCAAAATCAGGGTCTGCAGTCGGAATTGCTGAAAGCAAAGCTTTGGTATACGGATGCAAGGGCTTAGTAAAAATTGTTTGGCTGGTACCCATCTCTACAATACTTCCCAAGTACATTACACCAATCCGATCAGAAATATAGCGAACCATCGAAAGATCGTGGGAAATGAAAAGATAAGTCAAACCCTGCTCTTTTTGCAAGTTGATCAATAAATTAACAATTTGCGCCTGGATTGAAACATCCAAGGAGGCAATAGGTTCATCGCAGACTATAAATTCAGGTTCAACAGCCAAGGCTCTTGCAATACCGACCCTTTGCCTTTGCCCTCCCGATAATTCGTGGGCAAAACGGCTGGCATGATCACTTGTAAGACCGACTTTGTCCAGCAGATCATTGGTCTTCTGCTGCTTCTCTCTTTGGGAATATTTGAAATGAACCTCCATGCCCTCTTGAATTATTTCACCGATGGTCATGCGTGGATCCAAAGACGAATAGGGATCCTGGAAAATTACCTGAGCACTTCGCTTAAAATTGATCAGCTCATCCCTTCTCAGCCTGCCCGTTATGTCTTCATTTTTATAATATACCTTGCCCGCAGTTGCTTCATATAATTTCAAGATTGTCCTTCCGCAAGTTGTCTTACCGCACCCGGATTCACCCACCAAACCCAAGGTCTCTCCCTTATAGATAAAAATCGAGACACCGTCTACTGCCTTTAAGACAGCCTTGCCTACATTAAAATACTTGCTGAGATCTACTGTTTCTACCAATTTTTCAGCATTTTTCATTCTAGGCATTAACAACACCCCTTTCACAGAAAGGATCCACTTGGGGAGCTTGGGGATGTTGGAGCCAACATGATACCTTGTGGGTCTCACTAACTATTGTTTCCGGCGGCATGCTCTGCTTACAAATGGGCATACAGTATTCACACCTTGCCGCAAAGGGACAATGGTCAAGGGGCAAGAGTAAATCCGGCGGTGTTCCTTCAATGGAATATAAGCCTTTGCCGTCCCGCTCCGCTATACCCGGTACTGATCTCAAAAGGGCCCAGGTGTAAGGATGTCGCGGTTGGTAAAATATTTCGCGGGCGGTGCCATTCTCCATGACCTGGCCGGCATACATGACCAGCATCCGATCCGCTAAGTTGGCCACAACCCCTAAGTCGTGGGTCACCAAGATAATAGAGGTGTTCAATTTATTTTTCAGCTCTCGCAAAAGATCAATTATTTGAGCTTGGATGGTCACATCCAAGGCAGTTGTCGGTTCGTCGGCAATAAGAATATTGGGTTCGCAGGAAAGAGCAATGGCAATCATTACCCTTTGCCTCATGCCGCCGGAAAGTTCATGGGGATAAGAAGAAAATCTCTTTTCCGGATCAGGCATCTCCACAAGCTTTAATGTATTTATAGCTTTCTCTTTGGCTTGCTTTTTATCCAAATTTTTATGCAGGATCAATGCCTCAACAATTTGTTTGCCGCAGGTCATGGTCGGGTTAAGAGAAGTCATCGGATCCTGAAAAATCATGCTGATATTGCTACCCCGGAATTCGTGCAAGCGCTTGGTATTCATTTTCAGGACATCCTCGCCCTCGTAAAAGATTTGCGATTTCTTTTGAATTTCCGCTAAGGGCGGTCTCAGAAGGCGCATGAGCGCTTTACCGGTGACAGTCTTTCCACAACCGGATTCACCCACAAAAGCAAGGGTCTCACCGCGATGCAATTCAAAATTGACTCCCCTTACCGCCCTAAGTTCTCCGGCATAAGTATGAAAAGAAACATGCAAATTTTTAACGTCTAAAAGTATATTAGCCATAAGCACCTACTCCCTCAAACGGGGATCGAGCGCATCGCGCAATCCATCACCCAATAATGTAAAGCAAAGCATTGTCAAGGCAATCATCAGCGCCGGTATAAAAAGTTGATAGGGATAAAAGGCAAACAAACTTTGGGCACTGGAAACCAATGCTCCCCAACTGGTATTGGGAGGCTGGATACCCAGGCCGATAAAACTTAAAAAGGCCTCACCAAAGATATAACCGGGAATATCAAAGGTAATGGAAACTATTACGACGCTCAAAACATTTGGAATTACATGGCGCATAATGATTTTCCAGACGGGAACCCCCAAAGCATTGGCTGCCAAAATATATTCTTGGCTTTTTACCTGTAAGACTTGGCCGCGAACAAGCCGTGCCGTTCCGCACCAGCCGGTCAAGGTCATGGCGAAAACCAAGGTAAAAAGACTTTTGCTTTGCATAACCACCGACAACAAAATTACTACTATCAAATATGGAACGCTAATAAGTATCTCGACAATTCTCATCATTATGTCATCTATTCTGCCACCAAAGTAACCGGAAACCCCCCCGTATATACAGCCGACCAGGGAAGCCACCAAAGCACCGGTAATCCCAATAATCATGGATACTCTGCCCCCTTGCCAGGTTCGGGCAAAAAGATCCCGCCCCAATTTATCAGTTCCAAACCAGTGCTTGGCACTAGGCGGCAGGTTTCTGCTTTGCCGGTCGATTTCTTCGTAGTGGTAGCCGCTTATAAGGGGACCGATAATGACCATCAAACCCAGAAATGCAAGGATTATTAAAGATGCAATTGCTATCTTGTTTTGTTTAAGCCTTCGCCAGGCATCCTGCAGATAGCTAATACTGGGACGGGCAATTTTTTCTGCTTCCCTGCTCTCCGGCCCAATAATTTTGAAGAGTTCTTTGCTGTAACATTGATTCATCATCCGATTCCTCCCTATCTTCGATCCGGAACAACTCTGATGCGCGGATCGACCACCACATAAAGCAGATCAACAACCAATTGAGTTATTACAAACAAAACTGCAAAAAATACTGTTGTCCCCAAAACCATAGAATAGTCATTGTTGTTTATTGAGCTTACATAATAAAAACCAATACCCGGGATGCTAAACATTCGCTCTACCACAAAAGAGCCGGTAAAGATACCGACAATACGACCTGAAAGAATCGTCAATAAAGGCAACATGGAATTGCGCAAGGCATGTCGCCAAATAACGGCCCGGCTACTCAAACCCTTGGCCTGGGCAGTCAGAATATAGTCCTGGCTCAAGGTGTCGAGCATGCTGGACTTCAAATAACGGGCAAAGATTGCAATGGGTGCAAAGCTTAAAACAACTATGGGCAAAACCATGTGCTTGGGTTGCCCCCAACCGGAAGTAGGGAAAAGACCCATCCTGACTGAAAGAAAATACTGCAGGAGAGAAGCCAAAACAAATACCGGTATGGTGACACCCAAAATGGCTATAACCATGACCACATAATCGGGCCAGCGGTTTTTATAAAGGGCTGCAATTATTCCCAATAATATGCCGAGGATTAAACCAATCAAGAGTGCAATGCCGCCAACCTTTGCCGAAATCGGTGAAGTATCGGCTATGGTCTTTGTTACCGGTAGGCCGGTATAAAGAACGCTCTCGCCTAAATCACCCCGCAAAAAATTTTTCATATAAATAAAATATTGCTGAATTAAGGGTTTGTCAAACCCATATTTGGCATAAAAATTAACCCTTGTTTGCTCCGGTAAGGCACGGGCCATATGGGCCAAAGGGTCACCCGGAATGCTTCTCATGAGAAAGAAGGTTACCGTAACAATTATCAGAATCGTTACGATTGCGTAAGTAATTCTTTTTGCCACATATTTTCCCACATTCAAGCCCCCTTCGTTATTAAATTTTCCAGCAAACCTGTCTGCCGGCAGGCAAGCCGCGCTTAGGCAGGAAAAGAGCGGCAGGGGCAATGAATTTAATCATTGCCCCCCGCCTTCAATTCTTAATTTCTATCTGCCTGTTGTGTGGGTATACTTATAGGCCATATTGCTGAAAGCAATGGTGGGATAGCTGTTGAGATAGTCTCTGACAAATTGATTGCTGGTAGCAGTAACCAGAGGTGTGATAACAGCGTCGTCCTTGATCAACAGGTATTCGGCTTTTTTATAGAGATCCATTCTCTTTTTGTCATTCATTTCAATGGAAGCGGCCTCTATAGCATCATCATAAGCCTTGTTGACCCAACCGGTAGCCAGGGTATCATACTTTGACATCCACATGCTGAGCACATCGTAGGGATCATTGTAATAGGCGCCGTAGGAAATGTTGGCAAATTGATATTCGCCGGCAAAGACGCGGGAGAGGAAGATCCCCCAATCGGCAAAATCAAGCTCAACATCTACTCCCAGCTCTTCCTTGTAGACTTGCTGGAGATATTCACCCACGGTCCGTATAAAATCATCTGTACCGCCGAGAGCAAAGGAAATCTTGAGCGTAGCCGGATTGCTGCCCAAACCAAGTTCCTTCATACCCTTAAGCAGCAGGTCCTTGGGGGTAATGCCCTTTGCTGCCAATTCAGCCAGATAGTCCTTGGTTATATCGCCTGCTTCCTCCCTAAAATTATATTCGCCGACGGAGATAGTGGGTACAACCCAGCCGTAGGTGGGAACACGCAAACCACTGTAACACATCTCATTCATATCTTCCAAATCGACGGCCAAGGAAAAAGCTGTCCTTATGTTGGTATTTTGAAAAATATCATCTTTGAGGTTGTAGAAAATACAGGTATTGTTGGCGGTAACAAAGGTAATATGAACAGAATCATCACGCTGGGCAAAGCGATCTACCCATTCTTGCTTGTCGACGGCAATCAAATCAATTTCGCCGCTCTCATAGGCATTGTATCTGGTATTTTCATCGGTCATGATCAGGAAGGTGATTTTATCCAGCTTGACCTTGTCTTTGTCAAAATAATGATCATTTTTTCTCAAAACCAATGAGCTGTTGCGGGCCCGGCTTTCCAACCTGAAGGGGCCATTGGAGATAACATATTCGGCTGCGGTACCGTAACGGTCACCCCACTCTTCGACTTTGTCTTTCCTTTGGGGATAAAAACCCGTAAAGCCGATCGTATTTAAAAAAGCCGGCAGGGGGTTGGTAAGGGTGATCTCGAGGGTTTTGTCGTTAACAGCCCTTATTCCCAACTTGTCCGGATCCATCTGGCCGGTACTGATTGCTTCAAAGTTAAGCAAGGGGGCCAAGAAGTCGCTTACCGGCGATCCGGTTTTAGGATCTGCAGTTCTTTTAACCGAAAACTCATAATCGTGAGCAGTTACAGGCTTGCCGTCCTCCCACTTGTTACCTTCGATAATAAAGGTCCAAACAGTGCCATCCTCATTGCTGCTCCACTCTTTTGCGTCACCGCGATTTAAATAGTGAACGCCGTTCCTTTCTTCCAAGCGAACCAAACATTCCATGGTGTTGAGCATGATGCTGCTGGAATAGGTGTCCGAGCGCAAGCTAGGATCCAAGGTTGCCGGATCATTCCCTAAAGAAAGGTTGAGATATTGCTCCTTGTCCAACTCCTCTCTTTTATCGGTTGTTGCTTTTTCGGAAGTGCAACCAGCAAAAACCATTAAAACCAGGAAGAGGACAAAAAATAAGACAAAATCCTTCTTTTTTGATAAGCGCATAAATAGCTACCTCCTTAAAAAATAATAAAACTTAATAAAAAAATATGAACCCTTAGTTTCGCGACTCAAATGGTACTTAAAATAGCTTGTGGGCATAACAATGAGTGTAACCTGCAAATGCTTCTTGAACGCTCCCTTCCGTCCTCTATCCTCCTTTTTTCCTGTCGGAAGCTTTTAAATATTGAGGGTGAGTATATTTTCCATGGCTACTCATCACCTGCTTATTATCTATAATTTGCTATTTTTCCGCAATTTCCTTTGTTACTTACAAAATATATACAATTAATTTATTGATAAAATTAATTGTATGGCCTGAACATACAAACTGTATCATATATAATGCAGCCTAACGTCATTGCCTATTAATAAAAAAAAAACGCTTCTTCCTTTAGCCATATTTAGTTGTCTGTTAATTATCTCTTATTGTCATGCCAAACCGTTTTCAATATAATAAGCAAGCGTCCCAACAAAAAAAGCAATAAAGGTATTAATTATTGTCGTCCAAAATGCTGCCCGGCGATCCAGGGCAATCAAAGGAAATAAAGCATCACCGTCTTGGGAAATTGCATTGGCCAATAAGGCGGAAAAAGGAAACATTCCTTTTAAATACAGGGAAACAAATATAATCTGGGGCCCGCAACCGGGAATCATCCCCACCATTACCCCCAAAATTACGGCGGCAAAACCACTTGCAACCAACATTGTTGCAAGGACTTGCTCGCCCCCCAAAAAAGCAATCGATAATTCATATATAAAATAAGCGGCAAATACCCAAGTGCCGACAAAAGCAGTCTCCTTTGCATTGTGAATAAGAGTCTCTTGCAATGAAAACAACTTGTGTTCCACATCCTCATGGGTCTGGGCTTTGATCAATCGCCTTGAACAAGTCATATACATGACTGTTACCAAAGTTCCCAATAAGCCAACCAAGCGACCAAGTTTACGAGTACCCCAAAATTTATTTAAATCGACTTGAAACAAATCCAAGATACCCAGGATAAATCCTATAAAGATTACCGACCAAAAAATTACATAACAAGTATGGGTTATCTTGTAACCCATACTCTTGGGATCGAGAGGCTTGGTGTGGTGGAGAGCCATGTCTATTTCATCGCCCTCTTCATGGCCGATATGTCGCAAGTTGCAGGAGCGGCTTAATGAAGTATCCGGGCCATAAATTGTGTCCATATACTTTTCAGCTTCCTTATGACGCAAGGCCAAATCTTCATTTTTTTGTCTGGAAACCTTTCTTTTAATCAAGTCTCCCAGCTTCAGATAATCAACCGCATAGCCGCAAAGGGTTCCGATAAAAAGGGAAATCAAGGTAATAAACGCAAACTGCCGGGGTGCTTTAGTTAAAGTTACGAAAGCTGAGTCACCTGCCGTAGCAATTGTTGTAGCAATAACTGTCCCAAAAGTCACCTTGCCTTTGACGTATAGTGGCATCACTAAAATCGAACCACCGCAACCGGGAATAATACCCAGTAAAGAACCGATTAAAGGTTGATACTTTTTTGATCGAGCGATCGTTTCAATGAATAAACCTTGTTGTTTATAATCAATGTAACCAAACAAAAGCAAGACGGCACCGACAAAAACCGTTACCTGAATAAAAGATCCTTCCGCGCTTCGTAAAAATACTTCGCCCAGACCGGTAACCATTTAGTATCACCCCACTTTAGCCTTCTCCTTGTACAATAATGTTGTCGACATACTATGATTCCAAATACCAATCTTCTT
>CAZMQU010000019.1:0-25597 GCA_964568715.1 uncultured Halanaerobiales bacterium | reverse complement strand
GGTTCTCTATGAGAGCGGTTACGCCAAGATTGCCGCCTTGTTGCAAGGTGCGGGGTTTAACATCAAAGTCGCTGATAACGGGTACCCGGGAAGAAGGTACAGCTTCCACTGTCAAGGAAGAATCGGCTTCCTTGCCGTAAAGGTCAACCGACCTTACTTGAAAATAATAAGTGTAACCGTTTTGCAAATTTATAATCTCGGCTTCGTTGGTTTCCGTGAGTGAATATTGGCTAAAATGAATGTTGTCTATGGAAAAATACACTGAGTAACCAACTACATTTTGGTCATCGCTTTCATCCCAACTGAGGCGAATATATTCGTGGCCGACTTCCTCTACCCTAAGACCGGTCACCGCAGCAGGAGCAAGGTTTTTAACCATATCGAAATCAACGGTATCCGATGAGCCCGGTGCCAGGTAGACAGTTTTTTGCTTGGGCAAATAGTCGGGAGTTTGTAAGGCTTCCACAAGCCAGCCGCCGGCCGGTACGTCCAAGCGGTAGTGACCCCGTTCATCGGTAACGGTCTGACTGGCCAGGCGTACTTGGCTTTGACTGTGAGCCGCCGATTCCAAGGCATTGATAACTACCCCTTCAAGGGGATTGCCCCGATCATCATGGACAGTACCGCTGATGGTGCACTCGCTGGGGTTGGGCCTGGTAATATTGCTTACAACTATATCGTCCAGGTAAACACCTTCCATTTTCCCCATTCGTGATGTTAATTCGAATTTCAAGTTAACATTTTTCCCTCTGAGTGCATTGAGATCAACCAAAACATGTAACCATTCTTTGGTCATTTTTTCGTAGGTATACAAGCGGTGTTGGTTACCTGTTCCTTCCTCAACGGCAATCAGGTAAAGGCTGTCCCATAAAGGTTCCATACCGCCCCACAACATGAATTCGACTTGACTTGTCCCTGTTTGGGGAATGAATATGGATTCCCTGGTCATTAGGCTTGTTTGTTGCTTGGCCGGATATTCTCCGCTGGCCGGGTTACCATGCCAAGCACTGTAGGCGGAAGAGAAATAACGACGGCTTGTTCTGTGCCAGGGAGAAGGTCCACCGGCAACCTCCCATTGGGACCAAGCTGCATTGGTATCAAAACTATTTTCAAACAAAACTGTCCCGCGAAACTCCAAAGCCATGTCGTAGGTACTGGTTTTGTTTTTATCAACTGTAACAACAACTTCCTGACTCCAATAATTTTCATGTTCCACCAAAACGGTCCATTGGCCAACACTGATATCATCAAACAGATAGAAGCCATCCCGGTCGGTTTTGACCTTTAAGTCTAGATCAGCTATGGTCAAGGTCACATCTTTAATAGCTACACGGGTTTGGGCATCCTCGACGATACCTTGCAAAACCCCGCTATCTCGGCTCAGTTCAACATTTTTTTCCGTCAATCGGCCGTAATTAACGGTAACCTCGAGCGTCGTACCGTAGTAGCCGGGCTTTTTAAAATCAACAATGTGATATCCTTCCGTCAAATCAAGGGCGTAATAACCATCGGAATCGCTGAATACTTCTAAGCCGCTGCGGGGTACGCTGACAGAAACTCCCTTGATGGGCTGATCTTGCGAATCAGTAACCTGACCGTAAACGGTATGGAAGCCATAAGTTAAGTTCGCATCGACGGTACCGGTTTGATTGCTGATAATTGCGATATCTTCTGCGGTGATTGGATGGAAACCGTCTTTTTCAAAGGTTAAAGAATAGTCGCCGGCTTTCAAGACAAGGGCAAAATCACCTGCTTCATCGGTGAAAGCTTCGTGAGAACCGGGATTAGCAAGAACCCTTACTCCTTTTAAGAAATCGCCCGATTTTGTTTCGGTGACGGTTCCTTTTACTTGCCCTTTTGGTGCCTCCACCAAGTAGAAGTTCTTTGTGTTTTCCAGATTGGCAATAACGGTTACCTTCTCTCTTGCCGGCAAATAACCGGGAGCGGAAGCTGTTACCGTATAAAATCCTTCCAGCACTTTCTTTTCAAAATTGCCGTTTTCGTCAGTCTGCAGGGTAATATTTTCTTTTCCCTCCAGTTGCAAAGTAGCATCTGCTAAGGGGTTACTCCGGACATCCTTTACCGAGCCTCTAAAAATACCCTGTGGCCACCGCGAAGGTAAAAGATCGATACTTTGCAAAACATTGAGCCGACCCCAACCATAATAAATATTCTTCTCTGTGATATCCTCCCACCCCAGCTGCTGCCTATGACCCCCCGTTGATTCGAACAGTATTTCTTTCAAATCAGTTAAAGCAACTTGATCATTTTTGGAAAGAAGGAGAGCCACGGCTCCGGATACATGAGGGGTAGCCATGGAAGTTCCATTCGAGTTACCATATTCACCACCCGGTAAAGTCGAATAAATATCTGAGCCGGGTGCACTGATATCCGGTTTGATTCTCGTAAATTCGTCATATTCATAGCCGGGATATTCTACATAGCCGCCACCACTAAAAGGTGAGCGCGAGCCGTCTTCTTGGTAAGCACCCACAGCAATGGAAGCGGGAGTGTTGCCCGGTGTGCCGGTTGCATTCGGTTCGTTGCCTATGGCAAAGACAGGTACAATACCTGCCGCAGCAATGTTATCGACTGCTTGGGCCATATCATCTCTAAGTCCGGTTGAACCAAAAGATCCGCTGATAATATCAAAGCCCTGTTCAACAGCCCATTGCATTCCCCCTAAAACTTGCGGAAAGGTGCCGCCTCCTTCGGGTAAAATGAGGGCATGCGCCAAAGTGGCTTCCGGGGCCATACCGATATTATATTCGCCGATATTCCGTCCCAAGACTGTACCGGATACGTGGGTTCCATGCCATTGGCTTTCATGGGGAATTGATTCGGGAACTATATTGCCGGCATCGTCAAACTCACCCCAATAGCCTTCGTGATAAGGAGGAACACCCCCCATGGCTCCTTCCAACTCAGGGTGCAAGATATCTACCCCCGTATCGACAACGCAAACCGTAATGCCTTGCCCTCTAAAGCCCATATCCCATACTTTAGGAGCAAAGGTAGATCCTACGTGATCCCAAAGTTGCTTTTGAATGCGAGGTGAACTTTGCGATGTTTCGCTTAATGTAAGCCTATAATCTTCATAGATTTCTCTAATCCCGGGTATCTGGGCAATTTTAAAAACAAAATCTCTTTGTACTTCCGCAAAAATAACATTAGCCAGCCAAAAGCTGTTTAATTGGCCAACCTCTCCGCTGATCATGCCCATTTTTAAGTAATCCATAACCAATTCTTGTGAATCTTCTGCCATGGCTTGCATGATTGTTATGTTATTACTGCCGACGCTATGTTCATTTACAATCGATTGGTCGGCCATACTGATAATAATGCGGAACATATCCGTTGGCTCGGCCTCATCCAGTTTTAAAGCTAATTCGTCATTGATAATGAAATTATTCGCCAGAGCGGGTTTGTAAAAAACGAGTAATAATACAATAGCTGCAAGAATAGCAAGTTTATCGCGTCTACATAAGCTTGTTTTTACTTTATTATGCATAGGTATCCTCCTTGCCGATATTAATGTCCCCTATTAGATAACCTGTTTGTTCTTCTACCACAGTAGCCATGGAGCAAAATAAGACCGTCCGATAAATATATTGTAATAACACAAAATCAACTTGCCATATATAAATAACAAGTAATTTGTAATGGCTCAATTGCCACCTCCCCGTTTGAGATTTCTTGCAAATTTTTTATCAAACATGTTTATATTGCTTGGTCAAGAATATCAACCTTAAACCCAACTACATAAAAATAAGTCCTGCAAAAATCCTTGTCTATACTACAATACTTTCCGCCCCCACTTCAATCTAACCAAACTATAGGAAAGTACTCGAAAGCAAATGGCCCCTTTCTAACCCATCCTGTGAAACATTCCGGCACCGGATAACGAATTTTCTTTATGTAGAAAGCTTACTGAAAACAAATTAAGATCTTAACCGCATTACGATGGAAATCGGGCAATTTGCTGAACTATTTTTTAATCCACCCCGGATAAGTGATTAACTACCCATCGTAAACAAATATTAGTAAATTATTATTTCTAAAAGAAAATATATCTATAAATATATCTATAAAAGATGGCAATCATTTTAATATTTTAGAGAATCGTTCTAAGTGGACATTAAAATAACTTATAATGCCAGTTAGTAATTAGATGACTATCTAATCCTCGACAAAATTATAGCACCCCTAGTAATATCTGTCAATTAAGTTTTGACAATTTCCAAGCAGAAAACCGGCAAGCAAATTTTTTGTAAGCCCAAAACGCCGTATTCATCTACATTTTTCAACCATTATATATAAGAGTAAAATATTTATTTGACTTAACCATAAATTCTGGTAAAATATAATTACCATTTACCATAGTGCTAATCCCTTAGCTTTTCTTGCAACGATATCTTCCAAAAGCCAAAAATTAATCTTTAGCGAACACTTAACAAAAAAAACAACCCGGTAGCAACCGCGTTGTTCGTCAATTAACAACATTATCCAAATATGCTATAATAACTAATATAAAACAATTCTAATTTTATTTAAGGGGTTTTAAAATGCCAATGCTGATCAAAGATTTTGATAAATTAAAAGATAATGTAAGTTTTACATACAATTTGTTTTTCGAGATGATCCTTTTGTTAGGTTTACTTGCCGAGCCCAACGGTTATACCCACGCCGAATGGGCCGGCAAAGAGAGCAAAAAAATTCCTGATGATTATTTCCAAACTATTTCCTTTTGGGCCAATTTTGAGTCCTGGCACTTTTTTCTGGATATTGTTACAAAAAACGATCTGTTACCTTTGAAGCACAGTTCCATTTTTTTAAACTATATAGAAGAAATGCCCTACGAGACATTTATGGATTCTCTTTGGGAGAAACCATTGATTTGGAAAGAAGAAAATGAGTCCGAACATAGACTGTTTGATTCATCCGGCTATGATGAACTGCTTGCTGCCCCGGAAGAATTAATTGCTGATCTAAAATCTTTCCTTGCAGACTTTTATTACGATTACTTTCAGCCCCTCAGTCAAACAATTGAACTGGCCCTTATACAGGATATCAATTCTAAAATGAAATCTCTGACAAAAGAAGGCCACGAAAAATTTTTTCTTTCCCTTTCCAGAAAACACAGCCTTGAAGAAGGCACAATGATCATCGAAGGCTGGCCCGACAGAACTTTTGAAGCAGGTAAAGACGTAAAAGAAATCGTATTAATTCCGCAAATATTTTTTGCCCCTCATTATTTGTTTGATTATAACTCTTCTCAGGAGACCCTTTATATTGCCTACCCTCTCAAATATTCTCCCTTCCTGGGAAAATCCGATATTTCCCAAGAAGAAATAGACTACTTTACCGGTGCCTTTCGTGTCTTGGGTGAACCGGTTCGGATGAAAATATTATTGAGCCTTTATAAAAAGCCCTCCTGCAACCAAGACCTGGCGGTAGAAATGAACCTCTCCCGACCGACCATTTCAAAACATATTTCCCGCCTGCGCCTCTACAATTTTATCAAGGGCAAAGAAATTGACGGCAATCGCATAGAATACAGCATCAGCTCCAACAGAATCATTGACCTCTTAAAAAAGATGGGTCTTTTTAACGAATAATACCTTGGAAAACCTTTGCTTATAAGCAAACGGAAACTTACCAATTCCAATAGGAAAGCCAAGTCCAAATTTATGGGTAAATTTCATGCGGCTATAACCTTATTTCATTTACGCGGCCACAATACCGCCTGACGGATTACTTTTATTAGTTTAATAATATAAACTCATTTCGAAATATTTGCCTAAGGACAGGCGGGTTTTGCCGAAGTATTATTTGCCCTTTTAATAAATCAATCCTTCTGTTTGGCAAATAATTTCTTGTTTTGCGCTCGCCAGTACAGTCGGTGATAGAGACTGCCTTTTATGCCGGAGACCTTTTTTTTATTCTCTATTGCCAGATACTTGCCAACCAATTTTTCTTCTTTTTCGAAAAAGTGCTTCATAATTTCAACATGATCTTTCGGTTTTGCTTCTTTCACCGCAACATCAATTTCTTTTTCCAGCCGGTCCCTTTCATCTAAATAAGCGGGAAGATCAATTTCTCCTTTAAAAATGCGACGATGGAGTTTTTCCCGCCGCAGCCAATAATCAAGGGCCTTTTTTTCTTGCTTTTCATTAAAGATAGGCATGTCTTCGTTGGGCCATAAGGGCTTGAATACGGATAAACAGGGCAAAGAAGCCCCGGTCACCCAATAAGTGCATTGATCTTCGGTAAGGCGTGCAACATAGCTGCCGGTTGTATGATCGCCGACTAAACCGCCGGCATGCATGCAAACGCTTTTAACTGAACCTTTGCAATAAAGCTTTCCTTTGATTTCAGGATGATGGCTTCGCAGCACCTTTTTTAAAAGCTCGGGGGTTATCTCTCCAATCTTTTCCTTAAGAGCTGTTTCACAAGCCCCCCTCCTCTCTTTTGCGCCGCTGAAGCGGGTGATCAGTTTATTGGTATAGCAGCGGGCAAAGGAGAAATCTTCTTTAGTTTTGCACCAACCTTTATCTATGGCATAATCGATTAAATCGGGATGGCAGCGATCCATGTCATCGCCTATAGTTAAAGCGTTGGAAATGCAGCAGACATCATCTATTTTTTTAGCCGCCCAAAATTTACCGGCGGTTTCCAAAAGCCAGGCCGAATTCGGATCGGCCAGCAAAAAAGAGTTGTGATAGGTAAAGGGCTTTTCATAGCCGCAGTTTCCCCCTTGTCCGTATTTAGCCAATAAATCTATGATTATATTGAGGCCCTCCCAAGCAGTCTTGGAGCGTTCCAAAGCCAGCCTGACCATGTCCATACCGATGAGGCTGTCCTTGCCGTGTTTTTCTTTGGTGAAAACAGCTTCATTGCCTATGTTGAGTCCGAATTCATTCCAACCCATCTCACAGCCCCAAATCCACGCAGGTTTAAGAAGCGTGACCTCGTGGGTTTCTTCCACTTGGGGAATTTCAATATATGTTGCTTGCAAATATTTATTTTCTTTAAGATTATGCTTTTTGCGCGGGACCTTAATTATAAGCAGGGGTTCGTTTGGTTGGCGATCACTGTTTTTGGCGAATAAAACCGACCCGTCTAAAGTGGAATTACCCAAAGCCACCATGGTATCACACATAATAATCCCTCTTTTCTTTTTTCGGCTCTATTAAGAAAACACTCGACACAAGGAGCCCTATGGAAAATTATATATAATAAGGCAAGCATTATCAAATTTTAATTTTAAAGAATTCAGACCGGACATTTTTATCAGAACAAAAACGCAAGCACCCAATTGGAATACAATATGCTCTTAAACGAATACCCCGGCCAAGTTATTCAAAAACCAAGTTGAGATATAAGTAAGAGACGGCCATTGATTGCTTTGTCGTGGCCGGTCATAAGAATTGAATACCACACCGGTATTTGAACTTTCATTCGCCTCCAAGTGAGCTAAACGCTGTTTTAGGGGCGTCTTTTTATGTATCACTATAAGTTATTGTATAAAGGCAGCAGGGTTTTGGGTAGCAGGAAGGGAAATTGTCGTCAAAGGTAAGAGTATTATCATGCTGAATTTTTATTAATATATGTTGCCCGGTCTTTCTAGAATTTTTCAGAAAACCTAAGCCAAAAGGATGCCGGATATGAAATTGGCCCCCAATTAATGAAGGAGGTTATAACATGGTGATTAAGGTTACTACCTTGGTTGAAAATTCTGTTGGTGAGAATAAGATATTACAAGGAGAGCACGGTATCTCTTTTTTTATTGAAGTGGGGGATCCACCCCGCCATAGCATTCTTTTTGATACGGGTCAAAGCAGAAAATTTATTGATAATGCCCGTTTATTAGGTATCGATTTGACAGCAATCGAAAAAGTTGTTATCAGCCACGGTCACTATGATCACAGCGGTGGCTTTAGGGCTTTTGTGGAAACCTTCGGCAACGATTTTGAGTTGGTTGTCGGTCAAGGTTTTTTTCAGCCCAAGTATGCTGTCGACGGCGAAAAGCTTAGGTTTTTGGGCAATGATTTTGATAAAAGCTACTTACTGGATAAGTCGATAAGGACCACTTGTCTTTCCCAAAATCGGACAGAGATTTTGCCGGGAATTTTTGCTCTAACAAATTTTTCCCGGCTTACACCCTACGAAAAAGCCAATAAAAGATTTCGCCTTTTCGACGGCAAAGATTATCAAACTGATCTTTTCAATGATGAAATTGTTTTAGTTTTGGAAACAAAAGCGGGCTTAGTGGTCCTTTTGGGCTGTTCCCATCCCGGACCTGTCAATATTTTAAAGGCAATTACAGAACAATTTGAAAAGCCTCTGCACTGCATCTTGGGCGGTACCCATCTAATCGATGCCTCCGAAGATCGTTTAAATAAGACCATTCAATACTTGCGGAATTTAGATGTATCTTCATTGGGAATTTCCCACTGTACCGGTGAGCATGCCAGAAGCCGCCTGCCGGAAACAGGGAAGGAAATTTTCCACAATTGTACCGGCACTCGCCTCGAATTTTAGTCGCGATAACAAAATCTAACAAGCAAAATAAACTGTATCGGTTGAAAATTAATTTTACTTCTGTTATACCTGCCCTTATCAATATCCTTTTCGACAGACCGGCCATAAGAAATTCTTACCTAGCATTATATAAAATAATTTCTCATAAATGTCTGTCCAACCACTTTATTCGGGTAATAATTCCTAAGTGTTTAAGGCTTAGACAAAAGTTCGCAGCGCAATTTTAAAATGTCGCAAGCGGGTCAAATCTAAATTGTCACCTAGTTAAAATTATGGTTGACATTCAGAATATGCTCTTTGAAAAAATATTGGTCTTGCCCTCCATCGATCTTTTTCTTAACCCTCTTATATGATTTTTTATAGACGGCCAAATAAAACAAATTGCCCTGATTGGCCAAAATAGGGTCAATTCAGAAAAATACAAAGTATTTATGGTATAATATTGCGTATAAACCGGCCGATTGTTACGGCTTCGCTGCCCAAGACTTGACAAATTACATGGCTGTACCCTTAATGTTGTGGTTTGGCCATTTTGCCGGATGCCGTACATTCCCTTTGGAACGGAGTGATAAAAAGATGAACAAAAGCCATAAAATCTTGCTTATAAGCTTGCTCTATATGGGAGACTTCATGTTTACTACCCCTTTTATCAGGAATTTAAGAAAGAACAATCCCCACTCGCAATTTGATATGATAGCCAATGCAGATTTTTATGACCTATTGGCCGAAAACCCTTATTTGGACAACATTTACCCCTATGACAGAAGGGCCGGTCTTGCCTATGGTATCCGTTTTGCCCGTAAAATGAGGAAAGAAAAATATGATCTGGGCATAACCCTTGGCGACAGCGAAAGAAGCCTCTTACTCCTATGGTCAATCAAACCCAAAAAAGCTTTCTACTTCCATAAGTTTTTCAAAAAAAATAAATGCCAAGATCGCCATTTAGCAACCTCCTACTTGGATTTTTTGCCCACACTTGGTTTTAGGAAAGTTGACGATGAAGGTTTGCAGCTGGTCATTACCCCGGCAGAAATCCCCCTCCTTAGCAATATAGGGAAAGGGAAAAATATTGTTGGGATTAATCCCGGTGGCAGCTGGCCCACCAAGCAATGGACCGCGGCCGGTTTTGCCCGGCTTGCCGATGCCTTACAAAGAGATGGCCAAGAGGTCATATTATTAGGGGGGCCAATGGATACGGAAAAGACCGGAAAAATAATCGACTTAATGGAAACGAAGCTGCCTATCGTTTTGACCGGCAAGATGAATTTAAAGCAATTGGTCACCGCCATTAATAAATGCGACCTGGTAATAAGTGGCGATACGGGCCCCGTACACGTGGCTGCAGCCCTGCGAATACCTACAGTGGCAATCTTCGGACCCTCCGACCCGATAAGATTCCACCCCTATGGCAATCTTCACCGCTTGGTAAGCCTGGATTTGCCATGTCAGCCCTGCGGTTCACAAATATGTGACCACAATTCATGCATGAAAAACCTGCCGGCGGAGAAAGTATTGGAAGCAGCAAATTATCTCTTGTCCCAAAATAATCGTGCCGGAAATGGTATTGCAGCCAATAGATTGGAGAAATTATAATGGATTGGCAGGGTATTTTTGCAAGTATCGCTCAAAAAAAAGTGGCTGTTGTGGGGGATATAATTTGTGATTACTATATTTCCACCTTACCCGGCCGCATCTCCCGGGAAGCTCCGGTTTTGATCTTGGAATATGAAAATGAAAAGTTGGTGCCAGGAGGGGCCGCCAACGTGGCACTTAATTGCAAAACCTTGGGCATGGAGGTTTCCCTCCTGGGTTGGCTGGGGCAAGATAGCCAAGGGGAAAATATCAGCGAACATTTACTAAAAGCCGGTCTGAATGTTGGCCAAATATATTTTTCCAAAACAAGTACCATTACCAAGACACGGATTCTGGCCGGCGGCCAAAACCAATTGATAAAACAACAGGTTTTGCGACTGGACCGAGGACAGGCTTTGGAGGCAAACGAAGAAAAGCAACAACTGGGCCGCCAACTATCCGCCTTTTTGGAAAACATCTTGCCGGAATTGGATGCCGTAATATTTTCTGATTATGGCTACGGCACCGTCCAAAAAAAAGTAATTTTGGCCGCTACAAGGCATAAAAGAAAAAAACCCCTCTTCATTGCCGGAGATTCCAGGTTCGGGTTGGGCCTTTATAAAAATTTTGATATTCTGACGCCCAATGAAATCGAAGCCCGGAATTTTTCTCCCGGTGAAAACATAGATGAGGTGGGAAGGAAGATTATGGAAAGATTGCATTGCCAGGCCCTTCTGATTACCAGGGGGGGCTTGGGTGCGGTTCTTTTCCGTCCCCGGCAAGCACCGCTACATATACCGGCCAGCGGCTTTACTCCCATAGCTGATGTAAGTGGTGCCGGCGACACTATGTTGGCCTCTGTTACAGCCGGCCGTCTGAGCGGACTCAACTGGCGGGATGCTGCCGCTTTTGCCGGCTTGGCTGCAGCCGTAGTCGTCCGCAAGGCAGGTACTGCAACGACATTTCCCCATGAAATTATGGCCATGGGCAAAAAGGAGGCAAAGGGCAAAGATGGCACTGATGACCGAGCAGGAGATTGGTATCCTGGCATCTGAATATCGCGCCCGAGGTAAAAAAATCGTTTTTACAAACGGCTGCTTCGATATTTTCCATCCGGGACACCTAAAATTATTGACTCAGGCTGCAAAACACGGGGATATCTTGATCGTCGGTTTAAATAGCGATAACTCCGTCAGAAACCTCAAAGGCCCCCATCGCCCGATTTTTCCGGCAAAAGACAGGGCATTTCTTTTGGCCAACCTCCGGCCCGTCGACCACGTCGTAATATTTAAAGAAGATACTGCTATTAACCTGATAGCTTCTATCCGCCCCCACATTTACGTAAAAGGCGGCGATTATACACTGGCAGACGTACCGGAAAAAGATATTGTCATGGCAGGAGGGGGAAAAATCTTACTGGTTCCTCTGGCTGATACATATAGCTCAACTGATATTATTAGGGCCCTGGGGAAAAACAAAGAGGAACCTTTTTGATCATCTGCAACAAAAGGAAGGAATGGGATCATCAAAAATAAGGGGAGGTAGCTTCTATGAAGAAAATTATCAGCCAAATGCCTGACCATTGCAAGGCAGGTTGGGATTTAGGCCAAAGCGCTTCTTTAGATTTTGCCGGTCCCTTTCATTCTCTTCTCATCTTGGGGATGGGCGGCTCGGCCATTGGTGGCGATATTGCCGTAAGCCTTATGCGAGAACGGGCTAAGATTCCGGCCGCCGTCAACCGCACCTATGAACTTCCCACTTGGGTTGATAAAAGAACTTTATTGATTGCCTGCAGTTACTCCGGTAATACGGAGGAGGTACTTTCTGCTTTGGCCCGGGCCAAAGATATAGCTTGTCCTTGCTTGGGTATTTCTTCCGGAGGCCAATTGCAAGAAGAATTTAGTGAAGGCAAAAATTTTATTCAACTACCGCGGGGTTTGCCGCCTAGAGCAACTATCGGCTATGCTTTGTGGGCACAATTAGCAGTCTTGGATCGTTTGCAAATCGCTCAGGTTCCCCCGGAAGAAAGGCAGGACTGTTTGCAGGTACTGGCAACAATTAAAGAGGAAAACAGTAAAGCCTTGACCCAAGCACCGGCTTATGCCCTGGCTAAATTGGCTTTGGGTAAGATTCCCCTGATTTACGCAACTGCAGGTATTGGTATGGTTGCAGCATTGAGATGGAAAAGCCAATTTAACGAAAACAGCAAAATCCTTGCTTTTGCCCACGAATATCCTGAGTTAAGCCACAATGAAATTGTAGGTTGGCAAGACAAGGCTAATATTTTGCCTTTTGTAGAAGTCTTTCACTTACTGGACAAGCAAGCTGACAATCGTATTTTAAAAAGGATGGCTATATGTAAAGAAATGCTCCTTGGACAGGGTGTAAGGGTCCACAACATTCACAGCCGCGGTAAATATCCTTTGAGCAGGGCCATGTCCCTGGTTATGTTGGGCGATTACACAAGTTGCTTTTTGGCATATCTTTACGGAATTGATCCCTTCCCCGTCGACATTATCGAGGTTCTCAAAAAAAAACTTGCCAATCCTTAGCAAGTTAGGAAACCCTTTCCCCTTCTTTCTCTAAAAACAAGAAAAAAGCAATTCTTTAAAATCTAATAAAAGACTTTTTTTACAAAGAAAATTCCCGCCCAAGACTGCACACAATATTTCCTAGGGCGGGGATTTTATATACCCAATAAATCATTCTCAATTTTACATAACAAATTTAATATTTTTCTAGCACTCAACAGCTTCTTCATGGAATTCAAGGTCTCTATATATTACAGCTAAGATTCCCGGCCCGACAAGCACTCAAGATTTCTCTGCCCGATTAACCCAGACTTGCTGGGCGAAAGTCTTATGCCAAGTAAAGTTACAGAAGACGATATCTGACAAAAGGTCCTCCAATTTATCTTTAGGAAGAAAAGTATATAGTCCCTCTTTCCCCTTTTTTTGGATTTGGATCGCATGAGAAAGTATTCTAATGCCTTGTGATATATGAGTGATATCTTTGTTAACAATATACTCCCAGATGTTAAGCATGTCCGGAATTGAAGCCAGAAAAACCCACTCGAATCTTACGCCATTTTTGGGGGTTGACCAAATGAGTCGCCCATTAGGGGCCAACACCCTCCTTATCTCTGTTAAAACACCCCTTAAGGCATCTTTGCCCTTTACGCCCATAAAGTCCTGGACATAGGACAGCGCCATGTTAGCACCTACCCCATTAAAGAATCCATCCGGATAAGACAAGCTATCAGTAATGCTCAAATGCTCCAGTTTTACCGGCAGGTTAATCTCTTTCTCCTCCAGCAGTTTGGCAGTCTTTTCATGAGCCGGCTTCAAAACCACATCTATAGCATAGATGGTGTCAACTTCCTTATTCAAATCATAGATTAGCTCACTTACTCGCAGGGGTCCACAACCCATATCCAGCCACCTCTCCCCATTTCCCGGGTCTGAGACATTTTTTAATGCGCTTGAGAGGCTCCTGTAAGGACCGGCTTTTTCCAGGTTGACGTAGATTTGAGAATACTCTTCCCAAAATTCCAGTTCCTTGAGCCAAACGATGAGTCTCTCTGTCCAATTCGCTAAAACTATTCTCTTGAATGATCTTAGTTAACTTTTCGGCCGACAACTCTTCTGGGCTACCTATCAATTCATAAAGCCCGATCAATGGAATCACCTCTTTTATTTTAATGACAATCAGCGCCAGTTCAGTTAATTAAAGCCACAATTATCAATCATAAATGTAAAATGGTGCACTGCTCTTTATTAAGTCCTTTTCTTCTAAACAAAAACTTGACTTATCCCAACCACAGTAAACCGCATTCCCCCAGGTATTAATACTCATAGAATAACCATCTTGTACATAATTTGCCGATACATACCAATATGCATTCTCATCAAGATATTCACCATTTCTCAATAATCCATCAAATAGAAAAGTATCGCCGGTGAATTTCACGGCAGAATTAACATTAAATCTTTCATCATTTAAATCTATAAAATACAAGTGATAATCACGGTCAGTTAAAGGAGGTTCATTTAAAAAACCGCTTCTTGCATATTCGCCAATTTTCACTTCATAGGGGAACGAACTTACTGTATCACCGGCTTGAGGCCTTTTTACTTCTAAGCCATAATTGCCAATATCTAATATGGGTAATTCTTGTGAAACCGGTTCCATATCCCAAACGTTTACAAATGTTACTAAATCTAAGTCTATTATTTCATCATCAGAATACCTATCAGAAGTACGAACTCTCAAAGTTAAAAGCTCCTCCTGATCATATTTTGTTACGTTGACTTCAAAATAGCCATTTTTATCTGTAAAAAATACATCATATGGGTCTTTAGGATTACCTGTCCTATATAATCTTAGAGCTAATACTCTATTTGGCGATTAGCCTCGAACAGTAACCTGCCAGTTATAAGATCTGAATATTCACTACCATTATTTGAAAAACAAGCTGTAAACATCATCACAGCAGTCAGGATGAGTACAAAAAAAATATAACCATAAATTTTTCGTCTCATTTGAGCACCTCTTTCTATTTTAATAACAATCCAACAAAAGACTGAAAACTCATATCATAAAATACCTTCACTCAGCCTAGGACCGGGATGCA
The DNA here is from genome assembly GCA_964568715.1 of uncultured Halanaerobiales bacterium. Taxonomy (GTDB): domain Bacteria; phylum Bacillota; class Halanaerobiia; order B1SED10-174; family B1SED10-174; genus CAZMQU01. The sequence continues at coordinate 10,848 of CAZMQU010000019.1, read as the reverse complement.
ACTTGTCGCCTTAGAGGCAATAAGATATATGTTGGTTATGCTGTCTACATCATTGAGACATGTGCCGATGAAAACCCTGATTAGACCCCATAGACTTAGAACCGCCTTTGCTTCTTTTGTCAATCGGTTAAACACTTTCAATGCTGTATGGCGCTGTTTATCTAGAAAGGAAGCTAGTCCTCTATACTTTCAACACATTTTACTGGGCTAGTCGCTAAAGTTAAATCGGGAAGCTTTAAATTGGTCATTTCACAATATAAATATTTCCCTAAAATATCTTCCTCATTGAAGGTGAAAACACCGTTGGCTGCAGTGGATGGCTCAATCTTTTCGGTTAGAGATGTTTCATCTTCTCCTGCATACCAATAAAATTTAGTAAACTCTCCTTCCACCTCTGCCTCAGAGGAAAGATCAATGCTTTCATCAACCAATATCTTACCGGCTGTGCCGATTACAAGTTTTTCTTGTGGCGAATAAAGATAGTCAGAAATATCTAACAAGGGTAAGGTTGAAAATGTAAGTTGATTATTATAGCAACTTAAGGTCTCCAAAGCTGTACAGTCGCTGACGTTAAGTTCGGTTAAATCATTACCGATGCACCACAGTACTACCAAAGCTCTACAGTCGGTGACATTAAGTTCTTTTAGTTGATTATTAAAGCAATATAGGTCTTCCAAAGCTATACAGTCGCTGGCATCAAATTCTTTTAGCTGATTATAAGAACAACCTACGCTCTTTAAAGCTATACAGTCGCCAACGTCAAGTTCTTCCAGTTGAGTATTAGAGCAATATAAGCGCTCCAAAGCTGTACAACCACTGACATCAAGCTCTTTTAGTTGATTTCCTTGGCAATTTAGTTCCTCCAAAGCTGTACAACCACTAACATCAAGGTGTCCACATAAGCCCTCCCCATTCCAATATATTTCTTTAATTCTTTTCTCTTCTTCCTCGCTCCAAGTAAGATCTGGCCAAGTTAACGGGTCTTCCGGATTATAGTTGTTGTTCAATTTCCGGCCGTTTTTGACACCATTTTCATCAGTTTGCTCCAAAAATGTCACTAACTTGTAGTAGTCATGAGCATGATAGCCGGGAGGGGAACTACCTTCCTTAAAATTAGCCACCAGCCTTCTGTCCCCGGTCACCGGAAACTTATAGTTGGTATCCCAACTTACCGGAACTCCGTCTTCGGTCCAGTTCCAGAAAAAATAATCTTCATTTGCTTCAGCTTCAACAACGATAATTTTACCCCGTTCATATTCGCCTCCTCCCCTCACCTCGCCGCCTTCCGGTGGATTGGCGGACAGAATGATATCAAACATCACCTTTTCTCCACCACATCCTACCCAAGTAAGTGCCAGACATAAGATAATGGCTGAAATTATTACTCTTCTTTTCATCTTAAAGTCTCCTTTCCATTTAATTTTTTATGATTATAAAAGGTCTGCAAATCCTCCGGACCGTCTGAGCATATTGCCTGTCATGTAATACTTTCTTCCGGAACTAATATTGCCAGACATTAAAATCCTCACTGGAGATAATGGTCCCATAATCGTTCCCATGAGTCTTACTTGCCAAATATATTTGTTTTTTTTACCGATCATACTATTGTGTTGATATAAAAAACCCCACATCCTTTGTTGTTTTTGTTGCTAGAAAAAATAGGACATAGGGGTTATATTTTTGTAATCATCAGTTTTTGAAGCTAATACAATATATGGTTTAAAGCATACTTGCTAGTTAGAACCTACTTGTTACTATATGCATCGGCAGGCATGCCATTTCATAAAATATTTAAAAATTCTTTTTTTCATCATCTAGGGTAATGGTGCGCTGATTCAGTTTTAAAATGTCTTAAGAGGAAATAGATTCCTGCTTGTCTGTTTAGCCTTACCATAACACTAAACTTGGCTGTCCTTGGCCACAATTTAATTTTTTATAATGTTCTCAAGCAAAGCAGTCGGAATAATAAATTCGGGACAACCAAAGGCGCCTGCTGCCACTTCATATTTGCCGAAACATATTACAATTTCTCCTTCATCGTTTATATAGAAATTTTGGTCTTCTTTTATTTGTTCAAAACCGCCGATTACTTCATCCTCTCCGGCAATTTCAAACCATATATCCCCTTCTTTGTTGCGTCGGACCATTTCCTCTTTTATATAAGAGCTTATAACTGAAACATAGTCGGCACCCTCTTTAAACAAGCCCTTTAATGTTAAAAGTTCACCGCTTTCTTTATCCAGATTATAATAGGTCTCTTCTCTTGCAGAAGAACCGGACATATAGAGAACATAGACATTAAAGGCCAGTATTTTTTCGTTATCAGTCAATATTATATAATCCGATTCTGTACCCATGGCAAATATTTCACCGCCATACTTTTCTTCCATTTCTTTGAGAAAATTTTCATAGTCCATGATAAGCGCATTGGCATTTTCTCTTAACTCGTCATTCAGTTTTTTTTCCAAGTCCTTGTTCGCCAGACCCACTATTTGGGGAGTAATAACTTTTATGCTGTATCCGTTAATCCTCTTTTCATATATTCCAAAAGTTATAACCCTTATTTCGGAGGCTAATTGGGATGTCTCCGCTCTAACATGGGCATGGCTCGGCACCAGATTGACAAGAAGAAATACAGCCATTAGCAAACCTACCACTGTTTTCAAGGAACCTTTAAGTATGATTTTTCTGCTTCCTTTTTGCATTAACCAAATGCTTTCTTTTAAATTATCTGATGCCTTGATACTTGCGTCTTCATATTTCAAATCATTATACCTTTTCATTTTCTCCTCCTTTAGTCTTAACCAAGATATTACTAAGGCAACAATGAAAACCCTCTTGCCGACCGATATCTTTTTTTATCTTCAAATTTGTAATCCGATGCTCGAATGTTGATATTTTTTTCAGCAAAGCCGATGAATCCTTGCCCCGGACTAGGCTGCCACCATCAATCCATTAAGACATCTCAACAATTCTTCGTATTCGGCAAATTCAATAATTTCATAATGAGCCAACTTATTTCTAAGTATAAAAGCCTGTCTAAGGGGCGCCAAAAATATCTGCTCCCGACGAAGTTTTTCTTTGTGGTACCGCAGTATACTCCATAAGTGGTATAATTCAGTGCCATAGGGATTATCGCTTCCCGTTTGCCAATTATAGCGCTCAAGACAGGGGGTATCCCATTCCAACCACTCGCAGCCATGACCTTCAACTAAGGTTTGTATGACTTTTAAGCGCAATTGATTAATCTTCGGCATTGCCAGCTTCACTTGAGCCCGCCAAATCCGGTGTTTCACTTCCTCACTCAAACCCAATGCAGCCAAAACCCAACTGGGCACCTCCCAACCAAACTCAGCGGAAAATTCCATCAAACCCAAAGCCCACAGACGGCGAATCCCGCTGTCAAGCCGGAACTCTTCCATGGGGGTGTAGCAATGGCCGTTCAGGAAATACTCCAAATCTTCTTTTTGTAAATCCCTTTCATCCCAGCCCACCTCACCGGCTATTGCTGCCAATCTGTCCATAAGCTGAAAAAGGTCTTTGTCCAGTACCCCCACCAACTTTTCGGCCAAGTCATACCTTGCTCCGACCAGGGAAGCCAAAAGTGATGATTCCCACATCGCCGTAACCATATTTTGCCCGGCAGCTTCCCGTTGGTAAAATGACTCCGCCTCTGCAAGGCTGGAAAAGTTGTACCAGTAGTAGATATTAAAGCCCGGTCTTATAAGCAAATGCGAGGCCAATTGATCTGAAGCAGGCACTAGAACGCAAAAGGCGGGACATTTAATCCTATCCTTGAGACTGATCCTATTGAAATCAATCAGACATTCCAGCCAGTTGGCGCGATGTTGCGATGGGATGGCTGAAAATGTACGCAAAAATATGGCTTCCGGCAAACCGCCATTTATCAGCAAATTTTGCACGGTACGGGGCAGGTTTTTATCCGGCCATTCCAATTGAAATACTTCGCTAAGATTAAGGACGGGACTTTGGTCCTCACAGTCGGCCAAAACCAGGCTATGGTAGAGCAAATAATCCGCCTGCTCAATCAAGGCCTCCTCCAGCAGGTATTCTGCTTCTTGCCAATCGGTTGAATCGGGAATCAAAACAATAGCCGTAATGTTGGCCGCCAAATCATCAACTATTCTTTTAAATAATCTGCTCTGCCCAGGTAAAACAATCATAATCGGAATACCTTTCTCAATGTGGGTTCCATTACAATATTCTCATCGGACAGGATAAGCAGGTCAAATAATTTCATTAACCTAAAAGCCTGCTCCAATTGCTCTTTATTAACCCTATATGGCTTTTCCATCATCTCGGGGATGATCAGGTCCATCGGCACGGAGCCGTGTTTGCAAAAAAATTGCAACACGGAGTTGAGTACAGGATCTACCGGCAGCTCCAATTGAGCCAAAAATAATTTTCGATAATTTTCATCCCTGGCCAGTTGTCTTTTAACTTCTTTGGCAGCATTTTGTATATTTTTTCCCCCTGCAGGCAACAAAAATATTTCCTCTATAAGAAAGGGCCACCCCCCGCTGGCATCCATAAGCACTTTGCGGATGGATTCGTTACTGATTAGATCGGCATCATCCAGTCGTTGGCCTATACCCCATTGATTCCACCGTTTAATGCTGATCAGCATGCCCTCATCTTCCAACTCGCTAAGGAATTCTTGCTCTTTTAGGTTGGCATGCCAACAAACCGAGGGATTTAATACAAAGAAAAAGGATACCGGATAGGATCTTTTACGACCCTGCCTTTGCCTGTAATATTCATAGGCCGAAGCCATTGCATCAAAAGGCGGGATTGCCGTTTTGGCCACTATTTGATACAAAACCAATCCTTCACAATTGCCTTTTTGGGCCTTATCCCTTTCTTTTTCAATCACCCCGGTCATGTCTTCGGAGGAATGGACGCCCAGATTGATGCGCTTAAAAGCAAGCCTATTTCCTCCCGTATAAAGGTTTTTGATGCTTTTTTCAATTATGTCCCGGCCCAAGGCTTTTGAGGCCAATATCACACGAAAATCCCCCTGCCGATCTATATTGCGGGCTTGTTCAAAGTTAAAAACACTATAAATCTTTTTTTCATCATCAATAAGGTGGTGGAAACTATTGGGCTTAATTTCATGGGTTGCCGGCCGGTCCAAAAACTCATACAGGCGGTTTAGGATATCTTCTTCGGTTCCCATCAAGTGGACCAGGTTGGGGCTTTTTAATCGATACTTGTTACCATCCATTAGCAGGACGCCCAAACCCCGCAATTCCCGCAAGACCCCCCTGAAAGCATCGTGAGTCATTCTTTCAAATTCCGCCGACCAAAATTCTTTTGCCATTTCAAACAACTCGGCCACGCTGAACTTTTTGCTGAAACTGTCTTTAACATGAGTTTGGGCATCGATCATTGACCAAGTTACAACCTGATAGCGGGGGTCCAAGGCCAGCGTCCATTCGAAGCGCTCCCTTATCTCGCCCCGTACATTGGCTTGCCTATAGATAGATTCCACATCTTCTTTTGTTATTTCAACGGGTTTATAGGGGCTGGGAAGATTGGGCATTTTGTTGTAAAGGCGTTCCAACAAATGATAGCAAAAAAGCTGGATCAAACCGGGATGGTAATTGGTAAAGGATAAGATCAAATACACGCAATCATCGGCCAACTTAAAGCCAAGTGCTTCCAGAGGTTCCCGTACCAATGAAACCGCCGAGCGGCTATCCAGGGGGCCTACCAGTATTGAGTCGCCAAAATGGGCCAAGGGTTGATTGGGCAAGCTTTGGAATCTTTGTACATGTTGGAGACCGGCAAAAATAACCTTAAAACGACGTTTGCTTTCGGCCATTAGCCCCCGCAACTGGGTTACCGTCTGGAAACCCTCCAAGGCATCTTGGTTGAGAAAATTATCTGCTTCATCGAGCATCAAAATAATTTGCAAATCCGACTCCCGGCGCAAAAGGCGTTCCACTGCTGCAACTACTTCATCATTTGTTGAAAACCTTCCACTCACCAATTTCTCACTTAAAAGATGTTCCCAAAGTCGACTCCAAATGTCGGCAGGCTCCTTGTTGGAGTAATTGTCTCCATAGGCTTTCACATCATCTACCCAGGCATACTGGCGCCTGGCAGGATTGTGAGCCCGGCGGGCAACTTGCCGTAGAAGGGCTGATTTGCCCATTTGCCTGCCGCCATAAAGAAGACAAGAGCCATCTCTGCGCACGAGTTGATCGAGAGCATCTTCGCGCCCGTAAAATATTTCCGAAGGCACATCTCCGGCAATCCTCGGAGTGTAGGGAATAACAGTCCCGTATGGTACGGCACAATGCAGAAATGCCTTTAACCTGGCGTCCCTTTCGCCGGTCAAGAATAAAAATAGGGTTTCATCCAAAACAGCAACAGACAAGCGGCGTTTTCGCGTCATCCGCGTAATGTTTTGGCGAACCATTTCGCCGATGCGACCAAAATAGATGAGAATACTGCTTTGGCCCCTTAATTTTGCCTCGTGTATGGCAGAACCGATATTATCAGCCCCGGGCCGTTCCCAAACCATCAACACATCAAATGTAGGCTCAACCAAGGATCCGAACTGGGGAAAAGGTCTTGCCTGATCGCCGGCATCCATCTTCAGGCGCAAATGATGGTAGCCGCCGCTTTCCGGTTTGCTTTCCTGCCAATCCCCTTCTTCCGGAACCGTAAAACCCAAAAAAGTAAAAAGGTCATATATGCTTGCCTTAAAATCTTTCTTCCTGCGCTGTAGCAGGTTGCGCCAAGCCTCAAAGGCCATTTTTGTCTGCTCCAATTGTTTTTCCGGAATTTCACCATACCTTAACCGGGCCCAATTCCGCCTGCCCAACATTGCTCCCTTGGCATCGCTGAATCTCTTATCGCCACCATGCTTCAAACCGGTTCTGAATGCTGAAAACTCCTGCAAATAATCCCGACCGGCAATATCTTTCTCGACTAATTCCAGCTTTTCATTTTTAATCAAACGCTCCCGGGCGTCGGCAAGATATTCATCGACTACCCGCGTGTTTCTTTCCTGCAGGGCAGAGTCCACCAGGCCACGAAATCTCCCGGCCATATCCGCCGACGCTATCTTTTCCAGTTGCGGGCTCAGGTCAGCCCACAGTTCCGTTAAATGTTCAATCCTGCCGATGGTGGCCTTTTCCAATTCTTTGTCGACACCATTTAGTTTATCTATCTCTTTTGCATAGTTCAAAATATTATCCAATTTTATACTTTCCACCGCAGAGGCATATTCAACCCGTTCATCTTCGCTAATTACGCCGTTAAACAAAGCCCTTTCAATATTGCCGGTTGTATCCCGAATTCGTAGCTGCAAAGTGTCCCGGGAGCCCATCTGTTCCCTGACTGTAGCCGCCCTTAGCTCATCCTTCAGGCTTTCATCGATATCCAGGCCTAAAAGAATCAATTCCAAAAATCTATGATCCTGTTTGTCCAGCCAGTTGCGATAAACATTTTCATTTAAGTTGGACCACTGCGGGTTGGCCTTCCATTTGATATCTGTAATATCTTCTAAATCTTTTTGGGTTGGCAAACAGTTATCCTGGAGCTCCAAATTGGGAAACCACAGGAGACGCTTGGCCAGAATTTCTTCGATTTTATCGCATTTTACCTTTCGATCTTCAGCCGTGCTAAAACACCAACTGTCCCTATTTTCGTACTTCCCTCCCTCCAAGCCCAGGTACCTGGATAGGAGTCGCAAATTGCCTAAGAGAAAATTTAAACCGATGCCTTTCTCCCTGTCTGCCCCTACAAGAAGTTTAGAAAGTTCCTCCCTTGCCTTGGGGACCCATTCATTTAACTCGCCCACCAGGCGCCCAATATGTTCATGCTTCCAACTCCTACCCTCTTTAGTCAAGGATTCAACCAAGCCAACCCACTCTTCAGCTGCCTCCACCACCTCGGTAACAAGGCGCGAAAGCCTGCTTTGTTCCTGCAGGGTCAAAGCATGGTCCCTCTGGCGCCGGGCCCTGGCATCCGCAGTACTAATAGCCTTGATAATCTGATCATTGGTCTGCCATTCCCCTAAAGCCCTTTTAATTTCGGCCAGTTTTTCCCGTCGATCGCCGCTACACAATAGAAGTATATTGCGCAATGGCGAAGTTTCTCCGAAGATCCCCTTCCATATCCTATTGACCCTCATGAGACCAAAGCGTCGGTTCGTATGGGTGTCAAGAATTTCTTTGCAATGAAGAGCCGCACCGGCAATGGTTTTATCCTGTCCGCCCTTGCCTGACAGGGCCAAGAGTTCCATTTTTGTCAGAGGAATATTGACCCTGCTGAATTCCGTGATTGCCCTTATGACCTTGTTTAGGTTGGGCAAACCCGCTTGTTCAATTAGCCAAGCCAGGCTGCCGCTTGCCGGTACCACCAAGGCCCCCAATAGACCGGCCCCTAAAGCGCCAAACCGGGGCAAGGGGCTTTCATCCTCAAGGGTATATTTAATTGGGTAGGTGAAATCTCTGCTTGCCCGAAACCCTGCCTGTACCAGATATCGGGAGGCTTCCATCGCCGCAATAAGCCAGGAAGGCAACGGAGTTAGACGGTCTTTCTCTTCCAGGGCACGGGTCTGCCAGTAGGCACCGGCCAAATCTCCTTCGTCCAGAAATTTCAGGATCGGATCAACCTGCCCCTCCGGCAGCTCTTCCCTATAATCAGCCTTAAGATTTTTTTCCGCTTCGTTTGCCTTGCCGCTTTTTTCAATCCTTTCTTCCTTATCAAATATTTGGTCAATATCATCGTCAGCTAGACTCGCCCCTAAATCTTTTTTCCCCCCGGCTAATCCGCCTGTCAAATCTGTTTCTTCTTTAATTACCGCCGGGCCATCACCGCTAGCCTCTGCCGCCCCTTTGCTTTCGCCGGCTTTTGTTTTGTCCTCTGCCCCGGAACTAACTTCCCCTGCTTCACCCTTTTTAATTGGATCTTTATCGTTTTCCAAATCAGTTTCCCCAAAACATTCTGCCAGTTCGTTTTGTTTGAAATCAATCTTTTTTTCCAAATCTTCCAGCTGCATGGCCAATTCCTTGCGCTCTTTCGCTGTGGCGGGCTTCTTTTCCCTGGTTTTGCCATAGCCATGGAGCATTTCGCTCAACTCCGAAAGATGGCCCAAAGCCAAATCCTCCCGGCCGGGAATCAAACATTCAATCCGCCAACCATCGATTGGAAGTTCAAAAAAGTCCGCTAAATCGCCTCCGTATTCAGCGTGAAATGACTCCAAGGCAGCGGCGAGATCTTTTTTGGCCGTCTCCATACCAATTTTCTCCTCTTTAAGGCAAATAATGCTTTTAATGAAGGGCTGCACGCAATTCCAAAAAGGGTCGTCGGAAGGGATAGCCTTGATGGCCTCAAAAAGGGACAGCGCTTTTTCGCTGGCAGCCAAGGCCTTTGCCGCCTTTTCTTCCTGGGAGGGGATCAATAAACAAGCACCGCATAAAAGGTAAAGGGATTCCCTGTCGCTGTCAATCCTTTTTTCTTCTTCAGCTTGCCGGACAATTGCTTCAACCGATTTGGTGAAATCCTTCGGATCGGTAAAAGGGGTTCCCGGGTCGAGAGTAGGTTCATTTTTAATAATCTCCCTGATAATTTTTGTTTTTCCCTCATCCAACATCAATAAGGCAGCAAGGAAATCCATAAAAGCACGGGAACTTTTGGGAATCACCTCGACACATTTTTTAACCAACATGGTTTTAGGTGGTTCCTGACCCGGTCGAAAGCCGGAAACTTTAATATTCTTTATACATAATAAATAGTAAGGGTGAAGTCTTGAATTCTTTGGCTGTGCCGCATCAAGAACCGATTCAATCAGCGAGTCGACGGTTTCTTTGCTGACCCCGGCAACCAGTGCCAAGGAAAGCTGCTTTTTAGTTTTACTCATTCCAACCTCCATTTCTTTCTAATGCCATAACGATGAAAATAAAATAAAAAATGCACCATCATCCGAAGGATTTGACTATTGCGACGATCATTATTGCCTTAGGATATAAGGTGCAAAATCTATTATTATTAAATCAGATGATAACTTTTTGGCCTGCCAAACATTTTAAACAATAAATCTTAAATTTTGATTTCCTCTTCAGACCCCATTTTACCATACCGGACTGACAGCTTATGTCAGTCCAGGAAAATAAATTAATAAATTTCTTCTTTCTAATATAAAATTCTTTCTATCTAAAAGAATTCCTGCCGGCGTCAAATCTTGTTCACCTCTCTGGCGGGTCCCCAAAATTCGAGCCCTACTATCCGAGTCCCCTTTACTCCCACAGTAGGTTATCGGGCCACAACTCCTTGTTGACATTCATACATGCCGGCAAAAAGCAGCGGCCATACAGTAATAAATATGATGTATTAAATGGGCTATTTCATGAAAGAATGTAAACCAAAAACTATCTGCCCTTATTCCTTTTCCGCTTAATTCGATAATAGCTTTACCTTTTCTCCACATTGTTGCGCCACAGATATATGTCTTTGGCAAATACGGAACCAATACCAAAGCAACTCCACAGCCGGCACAAAGACCTGCTAACTCCGTGTCGTGGGTTTGGAAAAGTTCTTTCGCGCGAGTGAAATTTTTCTGGCTAGTAGACTTTCGCGGAAGGTTTGACTCCGGCTGTCAACTTTTGCAACAGCGATGTTTTAATCTTAGTATTCTCAAATTAATTCTGGACTTTCCCTAGTCAAGTCCAAATTTATGTGTAAATTTCATTCGGTTACAATTTTATTTCACTTACGCTGCCACAATGCCACCTGATGGATTATCCTTATTAGTTTCATAATATAAACTCATGTCGAAATATCTGCGTCCTGATTGCCATTTTTCATCTTGAC
>CAZMQU010000018.1:0-27629 GCA_964568715.1 uncultured Halanaerobiales bacterium | reverse complement strand
CATGTTGAATCTCTCAGGCTTATTGCTTCTGCGCTGTTCAGTTTTCAAAGACCAAGTTTTAAGATAATAATTGTCGCCACAATTCAGCGACAATTTGATTATAACACATAGCTCTTTATTGTCAAGTGTATCTAAAAAAAATTTTTTTATTTTTTTGCAGTTACATACAAACCATTGATGCGCCGCCTTTTATCATAAAATTACAGTCCAAAACAAAATACAGAATCAGTCACAAACTATCGGGCCGATTGATTGTTATCAACAAAACTGCTCGGCCCGTGGCCTCAATCCGCCTTAGAAATTGGTGCATTTTGTTAACATATCCTAAAATAATTTGTGAAGAATTGTTTTGATAATAGCGATCGTTAATCCAATGGTTAATATTTTACTCATGGGGTCGCATGGGCGGGAACAGGATGACTTCCCTGATGTTCTTGGCTCCCGTCAACAACATTATTATCCTGTCGATACCTATTCCCAAGCCACCCGTTGGGGGCATTCCATGTTCCAGCGCTCTGAGAAAATCTTCATCCATAGGATGGGCTTCGTCATCGCCCGCCTCCCGCAAAGCAACCTGTCTTTCAAATCTTCTCCTTTGATCGAGAGGATCGTTCAGCTCAGTAAAAGCATTGGCTACTTCCATACCGGCAATAAATCCTTCAAAACGGTATGTAAAAGCAGGGTTATTGGGAATGCGGGCCGCCAAAGGCGATATTTCAACCGGGTAATCGTAAATAAAGGTCGGCTGAATTAAATTGGGTTCGACTTTTTCTTCGAAAGCAAGGTTGATGATTTCACCCCGCACCCAACTTTCATCTATCTTTAGACCAATTTGCTCAGCTGCCTTACAAGCTTCTTCATCGGTGGTAATGGTTGTAAAATCAACACCCGTCGCTCTATTGACAGCGTCAATCATGGTAATCTTCTCCCAGGGCGGGGTAAAATCAATTTCCATATCATGATATTTGACTTTACATGTACCCAAAACTCGGTTAGCGGCATTGGCCACCAAGTTTTCCGTAATTGTCATCATATCTTGATAGTCGGTATTGACCTGGTATAACTCCAGCATCGTAAATTCCGGACTATGTTTAAAAGAAAATCCCTCATTGCGAAAGTTTTTGCCTATTTCATATACTTTTTCCAAACCGCCGACAATCAACTTCTTTAAATAAAGCTCCACGGCAATCCTTAAATATAAGTCCATATCCAAGGTATTATGATGGGTAATGAAAGGTTTAGCATTACCGCCACCGGGAATAGGCTGCAAAATAGGCGTTTCAACTTCCAAAAACCCATTGTCGTCCAAGAATCTTCGTATTGAAGAAATAATTTGGCTACGTTGTTTGAAGATCTGACGCACCTCCGGATTAACAATCAAATCCACATAACGTTGCCGATATCTTAAATCCACATCCTTCAATCCATGCCACTTCTCAGGCAAGGGTCGCAAAGATTTCGCCAGGACGGAAAAATTCGCTACATTAATGGTCACTTCCCCGGTGCGGGTTTTGAATACCTCACCGGTAACTCCAACAATATCCCCTATATCCAATGTTCCAAAAATATTAAAATTGTCTTCGCCAACGTTATTCAGCCGAAGGTATATTTGCAAAGAACCGCTGTCATCAACCAAATCAGCAAAAACAGCCTTGCCGTGCCCCCTTATAGTCATCAATCGACCGATAGCGCTGACTTCTTTCCCCTCAAGCTGCGTAAAGTCCGCCGCAATCCGGCCGACTTTATGGCTACGTGGATATTTACCGCCATAACCGTTTATACCTTGTTCCCTTAACTTATTCAAATTCTCCAACCGTTGCATAATCAAAGGATCATCACTTAAATTATAATCAGACATTTAGTTTTCCCGCTTCCCTCTTTCCGATATTTTCTATTTTGTATTCGATTGTACCTGCCGGGACTTCCACTTTGACTACGGTACCTTTTTTCTTACCGATTATTGCCCGTCCAACCGGTGATTCATTGGAGATTCTGTCAGAAGCTGGATCGGCTTCAACAGATCCGACAATTGTGTAAGTAAAGCGCTCCCCAGAACTAAGGTCCTTAAGAGTAACTACGGTACCGATTTGGACTTGAGTTGTTTTGATGGTATCCTCTTCAATAATCTTGGCATTTCGAAAAATTATTTCTAAATCTTTGATTCGCCCTTCCACAAAAGCTTGCTCATTTTTAGCTTCATCATATTCTGAGTTCTCTGAAATATCACCATACTTTCTGGCTTCCTTGATCCATTCGGCAATCTCTTTCCGTCGAACGGTCTTTAAATAAGCCAATTCATCCTTTATTTTTTCTAAACCTTCTTTCGTTAATACTATTTCTTTACTCATTTATTCAACTCCTTCTAAATATAACATAATCGGAGCAAACTATAAAATTAGTGCCAAGTTATACCCCTTGACACTAATTTTATTATTCTTATTATTTTTTTATTATAATTGCAATAAGAAATTTTGTCAACAAATTCACTGAAATAAGAACATTTTAACCATAAGGTGGAAAACCCTATTTGTTGAAGTAAACAACCCGTGGTACGAAATTTAATTCGTCCAGCACCGCATTGAATTCTTCCGGTCTTATCTCGGCAGGAGATTTACCCAAGTAGGCAGCAATAATTCCCTCCATAACATTGGTGCCGAAAGAACGGCCTTCAATCTCCGGTGTCGTTGTCACCAACATTTTGACGTCCAAAGCACGTAGTCTTTCCACATCTTTACGTGTTATTGTATTGGTAACAATAACTTTACCCGCTAGCTTTTGGGGGAAATTTTTTTTAATATAATGGTAATCGCCGGCAATAATGTCGGCCTCTTGATAGTAGCGATTATGAACCCGTTTAGATTCTCTGTCCTGGGCTTTGCCGGAAGGATAAACCAAGCTAATGGGAAGCTTTGTAATAAGGGGGGCAACCACTGCAGCGGCTCGCCGCAATCCTGCCATGGTTTTAATTGGAACAGGTAAACCCAAGGCAAAAATAACATCTCCGAATATCGTCGCCGCTCCCGTTGAACAAAAGGCTTCCGCCATACCAAAACGATCCACTGCACAAACAACCAAAACTTTTTTGGTTTTTAAGTCCAAGCCCAGATCCTTATCAACATAATTTATTACCCGTCTTTCCAAAATATCTTTTAAATAGTTACCGTCGGCAAGAGGGGTTTCTTTAACATTTTCTACCATCTTCAAGACTTGTTTAAAATAAAATTTCTTCTTGCCGGCAGTTATATAAAGCGTAGCACCGCCCAAACCCAATGCATCTACTTGACCATCAAGCTCTTCGTAAAGGGCTTTGGCCCTCTTGACATCCCCGTCTGTTCCTCTTCTTTCAATAACATACTTAAGGCCCAAAAGATTCTTTTCAACACATGAGTCACGACTGGAAGAGCCTAAGCTGACACTTACGACATGTTTCACTTTTAATTACCTCCCAATTTAACCTGTTCGATAATAGATTGCAGTTCATCAACGTCAACTGTAACATCGCCACGAATTGGTGAAGGACCAAGCGGCAAACTAATGACTTCACCCTCCAAAAGCGATTCCACAATTTCAATGCGCATATCGGAACCCAAAAAAATGATAACCTCGAACTCCTGCAAATCCGTTATAATGCGCAAAACTTCATTGAAAAGGCTCAAACCGTCTTTATCTTTAATAAAAGACCATCGCTCCTCCTCAGTTAGAATAAAAACAAAATCAATTCCCTGCTCTTTAGCCAGTTTGTAAACCGCTTCCTTATTGCCTATGGGAAAACCAACCAGAGCTATGCGGTCCCCCCTTCTGACTTGGCCCAAAGATTCAAGTCGCGAGATAAAACTTCGTTCCAAATCAAGTTTCTGACCGATCTCCTTTTGAGAATATCCCTTGGCGCGCATATCCATGATCCGTTGAATAATTCTGTTTATTTTGGGCAAGCTGATAACCTTGTCACCGACACGCATAAACCGCATACTGGCCAAGCCTCCCTATCGTGTGCACATAGTGTGCTCACCTTAGATTTAATTATACCAAAATTAATATTTTTTCACAAGCACAATACCAATGTCGACATACAAAAAAAGAAGGACCGAGGTGCCAACCAAATGGCTGAAACAGAATCAGCCGGCAAAGCCCTCAGTTCAATAATCACCATTTTTATAAACATAAGTAAATTTCAAAACAATTAAAAGGTTAACATTTCAACCCTAAAACTTCGCTTCCCCAAATACAAGATAGCCATGGAAGGCGGAAACCCTTCCGCAGGGCATGTGGGGCTGCCCGGATTGATTAAAACCACTTCCTCAATCTCCTGGTACATAGGCCGGTGGGTCTTACCAAAGATAATAAATCCGCATTTTTTTTGCCTGGCCAATCGTAACAGTCTACGGGTCTGCAAGAAGGGAATACCCCCGCTATGGGTTATACCCAAACTGAATCCGTTCAAATCAACTTTTTTAAATAAAGAAAGTTTACTTTGCAATTCCATGCTACAATTTTTGCCGTAAACAGCCTCCAGAGGCGCTATATTTTCCAATTTTTCCAAAGTGTTTTTTTCAGTAATATCGCCGGCACAAACAATCATATCGGCATCTTCAAGATTAAGCAGGACGGCTTCAGGCAATTCCATTGAACGATCAGGGATATGCAAATCGGCTATTATTGCTATTTTCCGTTCCATCCTATCAACCTCCTTCGTTAACACCGGTTAGAGTTTTTTCATAGTCCTTTAAAAAATTAAACACTGCCGATAAATCATCCAACTCGAAAATTTTCTGGCGGGCTTGACGGGCCGCGGGTAAACCTTTAATATACCAGCCCAAATGCTTGCGCATTTCACTGACAGTTCTTTTGTTATTCTTGCGTAGTTCCGACAATAATTCATAATGATATAAAATCATGGCAAATCTTTCTTGCAAGGTCGGTTGAACTATTTTTTTCCCCGCCAACAAATCCTTTATCCCTTTTATCAACCAAGGATTACCCAAAGCACCTCTTGCCACCATAACTCCGTCACAACCCGTTGAATTCAGCAAAGAAAGAGCATCAGCAGGCGAAAATATGTCACCATTGCCAATCACCGGTATTTGTACCGCCTCTTTAACTTCTTTAATCGCATTCCAATCGGCTTTGCCACTATAAAACTGTTCCCGCGTTCGGCCGTGAACAATCAACATACTTGCACCGGCATCCTGGCAAACTCGAGCCAATTCTACGGCATTCATCTCTTTCTCCTGCCAGCCGCTCCTCATCTTCACGCTGACCGAACCACGAATCCTTTTTACAACTTCAGCCACTATTTCTCCGGCCAGATCAATATCCCTCATCAAGGCTGCTCCCATACCGCCCTTTACCACTTTCGGAACAGGACACCCCATATTTATATTGATATGGTTGACCTTAAATTCATTTACCAAAAGTTGGGCCGCTTCCGCCATGGTGGCCGGCTTAGAGCCGAAAATCTGAATACCCACACCCGGTTCATTTTTATTTATATCAACAAGCCTCCATGTTTTGGTATTATCGGCCAAGACACCGCGAGCATTGACCATTTCCGTAAAAACAAAATCAGCACCCATTTCCATGGCGATAATCCGAAAAACCCTGTTGGAAATTCCGGCCATGGGGGCTAAATAAACAGG
Organism: uncultured Halanaerobiales bacterium; assembly: GCA_964568715.1. Lineage (GTDB taxonomy): Bacteria > Bacillota > Halanaerobiia > B1SED10-174 > B1SED10-174 > CAZMQU01. The sequence goes on along the minus strand of CAZMQU010000018.1, from coordinate 21,993 downwards.
TATCATGGCTTTTTTCACTTAAGATTCAGCTCCCCAAGAATCTTTAAGCCTTCCAAAGTAAGGTGCGGGTTAACTGTATCGATAATCGGTAATTCGCTGCCTATTAAACCGGCCAACCCCCCCGTAGCAATTACCCGGGGATTTCCGATCATGTCATCCTTTATTCTCTTTATCAATTCGCGGGTTTGACCCACAAAACCGTAATATACCCCTGATTCCATTGCTGCAACAGTATTACGACCGATTGCATTATCCGGCTTACGAATCTTGATACTCGAAAGCTGGGCTGCCTTTGCAAATAGAGCTTCCATGGAAATATTGACCCCGGCCCCTATGGCTCCCCCCAAGTAATCTCCGCTTTCAGTCAAAGCACAAAAGGTGGTGGCCGTTCCAAAGTCTACGATAATTACCGGACCTCCATATAAATGAAAGGCTGCCACCGCATTGACAATTCGATCGGCCCCCAATTCACGAGGATTGTCCAATCTTATATTTATGCCGGTTTTAATACCCGGCCCGACAAAAAGCGGTTTAACACGGATATATTGCATTACAGCCCTTTCCAAAGAGGCATTTATTGGCGGCACGACACTGGATATAATTGCACCGGCCACCTCCTTAATAGTCGCTCCGTCACTTTGTAACAACATTGAAAAAAGAGCACCGTACTCGTCGGCGGTCTTTTTGGCATCGGTTCCTATGCGCCAATTATGGACAAGCTTTGAGCCAGCATAAAGCCCCATAACTATATTTGTATTACCTACATCAATAGCCAATAACAATTGATGACCCCCTTTAACTATAGGATAACACCCGGGCGGCAAAATAAATTTTTTTTTGCCCTCCTTCAGCAAGAAGGCAAAGGCCTCCCTCATCGCTGTATCCCAAAACTTTGCCGTGCTCCCCGTTGTCCAAAGTAACTTGCCGCCCTGCCAAGAGCGATAATTTTTCCAATTCTCCTTTAAAATATAAAAAGCCATGGGAGCAAAAGTCTTCGTAGTCCTGTCGGAGATGTCCAAGAAGCTTTGGCAATAAAATTTTTTTAGAATGTTCATTGGACCCCGGCAAATCAATTGATCCGGCTTTAGCGGCTATATCGGATGGCCACTTAATTGGTTGTGAAAAAATATTCAAGCCGATACCCACCACCATATTACCGGCGAAATTTTCACACAAGATACCCCCGACTTTTTTACCGGCAAAAAAAAGATCGTTGGGCCATTTAACACTCAGATCCCCTCTGCCACAATCCCGAAGACTTTTGATGACTGAACCCGCCGCAACAAGGGAAAAACCACCGGTAACTCTTGCACCGGGTTTAAACAAAACACTCAGATAAAAACCGCCGGCCGGTGAATACCAATACCTGCCAAGGCGACCGCGGCCGGCCTTTTGTTCTTCAGCGACAACGGCTGTTCCTTCGACAGCACCGCCTTGAACTAACTCCCGCAACTTAATACCCGTAGAGTCCAATACTGGATAGTAGTGAATCAAGCCTTCCGGCAACTCGTTTCCATACAATTCCTTTGGGAACATCCTTTCTCAAAAGATTTTACAAACAATTGCAATGAATAACCGTCCTGATTAATACAAAAGCGGCGGATACAAGGGGTTAATACTTCTTCTCGGTGAACTTTGACTCCCTATAATAAATTAGCAAAAATCCAGGCTGATATCCAAACTTTTAACCGAATGGGTCAACATTCCAAGGGACACAACATCCACACCAGTGGCAGCTATAGCAACAATATTTTCTCCTGTAATACCTCCCGAAGCTTCGGTTATTGCACGACCATCAATCATTTTTACCGCCTCCGCCATCATCTCCGTCGCCATATTGTCCAACAAGATAATATCGGCAGCGGCCGCCAAAGCTTCTTCCACCCCGCTTAAATCCTCAACTTCCACTTCAATCTTTACCGTATGGCCGCTTTTTTGCCGCGCCAATGATACTGCTTTTTCTATTCCTCCTACCGCATGGATATGGTTATCTTTAATCAGGATGGCATCAGCGAGACCGAAGCGGTGATTGTAACCGCCCCCAACACGCACTGCATACCTTTCCAGAACGCGAAGCAAAGGCGTTGTTTTTCTGGTATCTGCTACTTTCACCCGATAAGCATCAACCTTATCTACCAATTCTTTGGTCTTTGTAGCGATACCCGACAACCTTTGCAAAAAATTTAAAGCTACCCGTTCTCCACTCAACAAACTTCCGGTCTTGCCATATAGAGTGGCCAGGTTTGTTCCCCTTTTAACCTCTGCACCCTCCCTAACTTCATATCTAAACTCAACATCACCGATTAAATCAAATACTTTTTTTGCTACGGGCAACCCTGCAATGACCCCGCCTTCTTTAGCCCAAATATTGGCTTTGGATTTCCCGGCCGGATCAATCAAATACATTGTTGTCAAATCTCCATAGCCCAAATCCTCTTGCAAAGCCATTTTTATTATTTTGGCTGCCTCATGATCAGGAAAGAACAATCTTTTTCCCCCTTTTATATCTTTTTTGCAAGACAATATGTTTTTTATTCCACCGAAAATTTTGTTTCGGGTAGTCACTGCGATAGTGAGCTCCCCTACTTTCCTTTCTACGCAAAGCAGCCAATAATATGTTATGGGCATTCTGTATAAGATTTTGAGTTTCCCAGTCATAGGGCTTGCTGTAAGAATAGCCGAGGTATTGTCGCATTGCGTCAACTTCGTGAAGAGCATGACGCAACCTTTTGCCATCTCTGATGATGCCGGCTTGCTCCGTCATCAGCCTCTGGAGCTTGCCCCGCAGGGCTGACATATTATCTGCTAAGGGCGTCGGTTTTCCATTGGCGACCCGGGCCGGGATTTCTTTTTGCCCTTCCGAGGGCAAATCCGACTGTTCGATATGACGGGCGATTCTTCTCCCAAATACAAGTCCTTCTAAGAGAGAGTTGCTGGCCAAACGATTGGCACCGTGAACACCTGTTGCAGCTACCTCACCACAGGCAAAAAGGCCCGGAATATTAGTTGCACCGTTTAAATCGGTCTTGATTCCACCCATAGCATAGTGGGCGGCCGGATGAACGGGAACCAGATCGCTGGTCATATCATAACCGTCTGCCAAACATCTATTATATATTTTGGGAAATCTCTTCTTCAGGTAGTCTGCTTCCAAATGAGTAACATCCAAATAGACAAAGGGCGTCTGGGATTTAATCATTTCAGCAAAGATTGCCCGGGAAACTATATCCCGGGGAGCCAACTCTCCTTGAGGATGGTAACTGCTCATAAAGCGCTCCTTCTGTTTATTGCGAAGGATACCCCCCTCCCCCCTTACCGCCTCCGATATTAAAAAGCCGTCCTTTTCCGTTGAATAAAGGGTGGTCGGATGAAACTGGTAAAATTCCATATCCATAAGCATTACTCCCGCCCGGTAAGCCATGGCCAAACCGTCACCGGTTGCCACAGCCGGGTTGCTCGTATGGGCAAAGACCTGGCCGCAACCACCGGTGGCCATTACCGTCACCGGAGCGGAAAACAGGGTAAGTTTGCCCTGGGGCCGATCGAAAGCCAAGATTCCACGGCATTCTCCTCCCTGGCCCAAAAATAAATCCAGGGCATAAGTATCTTCGTAAGTTTCAATCCAATCCAAGTGCAATATATTGCGGACTAAAGATTTGCGAATCTCTTCCCCCGTGGCATCGCCGCGGGCATGTAAAATACGCCGCCTACTGTGAGCACCTTCTCTGGTCAAGTTAAGGTTATTTTCAATTCTGTCAAATTCGGTTCCCATTGCAATCAATTCGCGGACACAATCCGGGCCCTCTTCAACTAAAATTTTGACCGCTTCGTCATGGCACAGACCGGCGCCGGCAATCAAAGTATCTTCAATATGGAGCTGGAGCGAATCCTTATCACTGATAACCGCTGCAATACCACCTTGGGCATGATCAGTACTGGAATCTTCGGTTTTTTCTTTTGTTATAATAATTGTTTTTCTCTCGCCGGCCTTTAAAGCAGTGTATAAACCGGCTATACCACTTCCGACTATCAACAAGTCGGCGGTTTTAATCTCAAGATCGGCAGGGTTGAAGTTCAGCAAATATCTGTGAGAATCCATCCCTTCACCACTTTCTTATTTAATAGCCAACATTCTCTCCAAAGATCTTTTGGCTTTATCAGCAATTTCTTTGGGTACATCGATGGTCGGAGTAAGCTTTGCCAATGAATTTAAAATTTTGTCCAAGTTAATTTTCTTCATATCGGGACAAATAAGTCTGGGCGAGAGAATAATAAATTTTTTATTAGGGTTTTCTTTTTTTAAGCGGTGCAAGATTCCCATTTCTGTACCAATGATGAAAGTGTCGTTGTCGGTTTCCCGAACGTATCTTAGGATGCCTGCTGTGCCGCCGGCATAATCCGCCGCCTCAACGACCTCGGAACGGCATTCGGGGTGAACGGCAACCAGGGCCCCCCGATGGAGAGAACGGGCTATGTCAACTTCTTCTTTGGTAACTTGATCGTGGGTTTCACAATAACCCTCCCAGATAATTATCTCTTTGGAAGTCCTGGCGGCAACATAGCTGCCAAGATTTCTATCGGGAAGAAAAACGATTTGTTCATTGGGCAAAGATTCAACAACCTGCAAAGCATTGGAAGAAGTACAACACACATCGACCTCAGCTTTAACGACGGCAGAGGTATTTACATAGGCCACAAAAGCTGCTTGGGGATACTTCTTTTTCATCTCCCTTATTGCATCCACCTCAGCCATATCGGCAAGGGAACAACCGGCATCTTCAGAGGGCATTATAACCGTTTTATGGGGAGATAAAATTTTTGCACTTTCCGCCATGAAGCGGACACCGCAAAAAATGATGACTCCCTCTTTGGCTTGGGCCGCTTTTTGAGCTAAATCAAAAGAATCCCCGACAAAATCAGCTATATCCTGCACCTCTTCAATTTGATAATTATGGGCCAAGATGATTGCATTTTGTTCTTCTTTTAATTGCTTAATCTTTTGCCCCAGTTCTTTTTGATTCAAAGTAACCCCTCCTAGTTTACAAGATAGTTTTATCCCGGCAGTCCGTCAAAAGTATTTATGAAGGTAACCGGAATGCTTTTCCGGCCATTCCCTTAATTCATTCGACTCTTATTCATCAGTACCCTCTTCCGCGATGACTTGATTGTCTTCATCCAAAAAGATAATACGAGGTTTGAAACCGTCGATATCCCGGGCCGACACCATTGCATATGCAATAATTATCACCTCATCGTCAACTTGCACTAAGCGCGCAGCTGCACCATTTAAACATATCGTTCCCGTACCATAATCGCCCTCAATTACATAGGTTTCAAAACGGGCTCCGTTATTGATATTCAACACCTGGACCTTTTCAAAAGGGATGAGATCGGCCGCTTCCATCAATTTTTTGTCAATTGTAATGCTACCTATATACTTTAGGTTGGCATCGGTCACCCGAGCCCTGTGCAATTTGGATTTCATCATTTCCCTCATCATACGCTATACCTCCAACCAGATATTATCAATTAGTCTTGTTTTACCTATATAAACGGCCAATGCAGCCATGATCGGCCCTTTAAGCTTCTCCACTTCCCGGAGCGTTCGTCGATCAACAATTGCAAAGTAATCCAACCGCGCCAGGGGTTCTTTCTTTACCAAGGCTTCAATCAACAACTTCAGCCCGTGCCCATCCCGATTGCCCCTTTCGATCTCCCGGCTCAGAAGTTGCAAAGCATCATAAAGAATTACCGCAGCCCGCCGTTCTTGGGGGGAAAGAAATTTGTTACGGGAACTCATTGCCAAGCCGTCTTCTTCGCGCCAAGTTGGACAAGGGACAATCTCTACCCCCATATTCAAATCTTCGACCATTCTCTGAATGACTAACAGTTGTTGCCCGTCTTTTTGGCCGAAATAGGCCCTATGAGGCCTAACAATATTGAATAATTTACTGACAATTGTTGTAACACCGCGAAAATGGCCGGGTCGGGAGTTGCCGCATAGAACCTTCGTTATACCCTCGACCTCCACATAGGTACCGAAATTATCCGGGTACATCGTTTCATCGCTAGGATAAAACAACCAGTCAACTTCACACTCCCTTAACAGTTCGAAATCCCTTGCAAAATCACGGGGATATACATCAAAATCCTCCTCCGGTCCAAACTGGGTAGGATTAACAAAAATGCTTACGCAAGTCTTATCGTTCATTTCCACGGACTTTTTCACCAAGGATAAATGGCCCTGATGCAAATAACCCATTGTTGGTACAAAACCGATCCACAATTTTTTTTGCCTAGCTTGCACCGATATTGCCCGCATAGATTCGACGCTATCGATTAATTGCATTGTTTACCTCCCTATCCGTAAAGCTTCTTAATCAGGTCCTCACCTTTTTGCCCCGTTAAGAAGCTCTCCTTATCAGAAGGAAAACAACCGGCCCGCAGATCGTCTATATAATCTTTGAAAGCCTTCAGCATCTCATCACCCAAAGCAGCATAGCGGCGGACAAAACGAGGCTGAAATCCCCCTCCAAAGCCCAGCATGTCATGGGCAACCAAGACCTGCCCATCGCACAAAGAACCTGCGCCAATTCCAATTGTCGGGATAACCAGCTCTTCACTTAGTTTTCCGCCTAAAGCTGAAGGAACACACTCCAAAACAATTCCAAAGACTCCGGCTTCTTCCAAAAGCAAAGCATCGCGACGCAGTTTTTTCGCTTGTCCCAAATCTTTGGCTTGAACCTTGAATCCCCCCATCTGGTTGACTGATTGGGGTGTCAGTCCCAAGTGTCCCAAAACAGGGATCCCAGCCGCAACAATGGCTTTCGTTTGTTCTAAAACCTCCTCGCCGCCCTCCAGTTTAACAGCCTCCGCCCCGGCTTCTTTCAGGAGTCGACCGGCATTGATAACGGCATCTTCTTTGCTGACCTGAAAAGACATGAAAGGCATATCGGCAACTACCAAGGACCTTTTAACACCTCTCACAACAGCCTTGGTATGATGAATCATATCCTCCATGGTAACAGGAAGGGTGGTTTCATAGCCCAACATTACATTGCCCAAAGAATCACCAACCAAAATAACATCTATTCCCGCTTCGTCTTCCAAACGGGCCATCGGGTAATCATAAGCGGTAAGCATGCTAATCTTTTCACCGCGTTCTTTCATAGCTTTCAAATCCGTAATTCTAACTTTTTCCGACCTGCTCATTATTTTTCCTCCTTCAGTAATTTTTGCAAAGTTAAGTAGTTCTCCTCCGACAAACCTTTCTGCTTAGCAACTTCCAAATTATACAAAGCCATTGCTCTGTAGGTGTCAGCAAAGTTTTTTGACGTGCCTTGCAAGGCAGCCAAATGTTTTTTTACGGTTTCGATATCACCACGGGCAATCGGTCCGGTCAAAGAATCTACAGGGCCAAGTTTCTTTATGTTATCAATGGTTCCCTCCACCAGCGGCCAAGCGGCTTGTAAACCTTCTTCTTTTACAATACCCGCTTCCCTTTGAATGCTGCTGCCAAAATGAAGCAAGCTTACGAGGAAATTACTGAAGATTACAGCTGCCATATGGTAGAGTGGTTTTTTTTCCGGTATGATCGCAATCCCTTTAGCCTGCAAGCGAGAAATTATTTCCTGGCCAACCTTTAGACCCCCCGGGTTACCCTCATAAAAAAAGTATGCTTTAGGTAGGGCAACAACTGCCAAACGCCAATCAGCCAAAGCCTGCATTGGATGTAAAGACAAGACGCTATATTCAGCGGCGCTGCCAAGTTCCGCTGAAGAATGGACACCGCTTGTATGAATAAGGGTCTTACCCTTTAAATCAGCCTTCCGCTCCAAAAAAGAAGCTACTCCACCAATATGGTCATCGGGTGTGGTAATAAATATTAGCTCGGAGATTTTAGCCAGATAAGCCCAATCATCGGTAACGAGGGGGAAAGGCTCCATTCCTTCCCTTTGCTTATTTAATGAATCGGTTTGCACGCCGGCGGCAACAATATCGTAGCCTTTTTTACTCAACAGATGGGCAAAAGCACGTCCCATAGTACCGGGTCCTATAATACCAACTTTTGGTTTGCTCATACTGTATCACCCCGTCCCCAAAAAAATAAATGCCTCCTCGTAAAGTCGAAAAAGGCACTTTTAACCATGCTGTTAATTCCTCCTTTCGTCTCGGTCTCTCGTTCCAAGCGAAATTTGACAATAAAACATCTGCCCCGCGGTACGGTTCCCAAAAAGATACCGTCCGACTATCTTATATAATATCATTTTCCATTGTGCCAAGCAAGCAAAATAAAGAGCTAATGTGGATTGTCTTCTTTGCCCTTTCAGCTATCCCTTATCAGCCTAATATTAAACATTTTACTTTACAAGGCCTATTTAGCACCGTATCGTTTTATTTTCTTCTCGTTGTCTTCTTTTCCAGCTCATATAACACGACTTCAACAGTGGTCCCGTGACCATTATAATAGCCTAACATAATGTTATCGGCTTTAGCAATAATTTCACAGGACGATACTACTTAATATTATGACCGACAAAGTTAAGCCCATCACAATAAAAAATTCTTCCACCGCAGAGCAAAAGGACAAATGGCCGATGGTGGCAGCAGCAAGATTGGAGATAATCTGATTTAAAGGGTTTGGTAATAATATCGTCGTATCATTAGACAGGGAGGTGTTACCTTTGGATATTTATATCGCCAAGGACTATGAAGAACTAAGTAGCAGGGCGGCCGACATTTTGGCCGGCCAGATAATCCTTAAGCCCAATTCAGTGTTAGGATTACCAACGGGGGGAACCCCCTTGGGCATGTATAAAAATATCGTAACAATGTACCAGGAAGGGCGAATCGACTTTGAGAAAGTCGTCACCTTCAACCTTGATGAATACCTGGGTCTGGGTCCCCAAAATCCTCAAAGCTACGGTTACTACATGGCTGAAAATCTATTTAATCACGTCAATATAGATAAAAATAATATCTTCATTCCGGACGGTATGACTCAAAACCCTGCCGTAGCCTGCAAAGATTTTGATCAGGCCATAGCCAAGTTTGATTCCATCGATTTAATGATTTTGGGAATAGGCACCAACGGCCATATCGGTTTCAATGAGCCGGGGGAAAGCCTGCAAGCCAATACGTATATCGTCGATTTAACCCAAGAAACCGTCGATGCCAACAGCCGTTTTTTTTCTGATAAAAATGAAGTTCCCCAAAGAGCGATAACCATGGGTTTGGGGCCGATAATGAAAGCCAAAAGAGTTCTACTCTTGGCCGCAGGGGCTTCCAAAGCCCGCGCTATCAAAGATACTTTGGAAGGAAAAATTACAACCGGCTTACCGGCCTCCTTTCTTCAGCTTCATCGCAAGCTTACCCTTATCCTTGACCGGGAGGCAGCCTCTTTGCTTTAAATTGACGGTCACCGGCCGGATTCGCATCAGCCTTGAGCAATCCCAAAAACACAACCGAAAAGCCGAGGAGTTTTCTTGCCACCAAGATATGCCGCCGGAAGATTCAAAAGATATCCTGAAATATTTGCCGTAAGATAATTTATTGAATATTTTAAAAATCAATTCAGGGTCAATAAGAATTAAAAAAAAGGATTGGAAAAATTCCCCCAATCCTTTTTCTATGCTTTATTGATGGACAGATCTTCACAATAAAACCTTCATCGCTATAGGATCCAATCGTTAACAAAATATTTACTTGCCGATACCGGTAATGCTTACCTTGATTTAAGTTGAAGCGTTTACCAACAATTTACCTCTTTCCACGACCAGCCGGCCGCCTTTTATAACCTTATCGACCAAGCTTACACCAAAATGGTAAGGGATATAACGATGGTTAGGTGCATCAAATATTACCAAGTCGGCCTTCTTCCCCACCTCTATACTACCGACCTCTCTGCTGCGACCAATACTGTGAGCAGCATTGATTGTCACACCATTGAGAGCCTCTTCCGGTGTTAGCTTCAACTTCAGGCAAGCCAAAGTCATAACAAGGGCCATGGAGTGGGTCGGTGAACTACCCGGATTAAAATCCGAAGCCAAGGCAACCGCCACTGAATTATTAATCATATCGCGAGCCGGCGCATACTTTCCTTTCATAAGAGTAAAGGGCGTTGCCGGCAACAATGTAGCGATTACATTTTGCTCAGCCATCTTTTTTATACCCTCCGAAGAAGCCTCCAGGAGGTGATCGGCTGAATGAGCACCCAATTCGGCAGCCAGTTCCGCTCCGCCGATAGAAACCATCTCATCGGCATGGAGCCTTATCCCAAACCCCAATTCTTTTGCCGCTGCAAGAAGACGCCTTGATTGTTCAATATCAAAAACACCTTTCTCGCAAAAAACATCGCAGTATTCGGCCAATTCCTTTTCGGCAATGTAAGGCAGAACATCTTCAATAATAAAGTCGATAAATTCATCGGGGCGCCCGCTATACTCCGGCGGCAAAGCATGAGCCCCCAAGAAAGTCGGCACTATATCAACGGGATGCTCTTTTTGGAGTTGAGCCATTACTTCGAGCATTTTAATCTCCGTTTCAAAATCCAAGCCATAACCGCTCTTGATTTCGAGGGTCGTGGTTCCACCTTCAATTATACGGTCAAGGTGAAGGCGTGTCTTGGCCAGAAGTTCTTCATAAGACATAGCCTTTGTAGCCCGCACTGTATCAAGGATGCCACCGCCACCCTCTAAAATCTCCATGTAGGTGGTCCCTGTAATGCGTAAAACAAATTCATCCTCCCGGGAACCGCCAAAAACCGTATGGGTATGAGGATCAACAAAACCTGGCAGGCAAACTTGCCCCCTTGCATCAATAATTTTTTCCTTGCCGGAGAGAGAAATGCCATCCAATACCTCCCGGCGGGGGCCAACTGCAGTTATTACATCGGCGACGACTGCTACCGCGCCGTCTTCAATTACTTTTATCTCCCCCAGATCCGAACCCTTGGCAGGTCGGTCACTGAAGCCATGCGAAGTAACAACCTTATCAGCAAGTATAATTAAGTCGGTAGGTTTACTCATTGCTTGCTCCCACAATACTGTTCTCCAAAATTTGTTCTGCTGTAAAATCTTCCAATTGTAAATAGAAATCGGCTGAATCGATCAAAGCTTCCTGGGGAACCAAACCGATTATTTCGCTGCCGATGATATTTACACCATACCTTTGGGCTTCCCGCTTGATGGCTTCAAATACTCTGAATATCGGCGTCTTTTGATAATTATCGAGATTCATGGAAACCTGTGTAATATTCCTGTCGGCCAAGTAAACGCCCATGGCTTTGACATACCTAAAACCGCCGCCGCTGGCCCTCATGGCCATAGCAATTTTATCGGCAATTGCCTTATCCGCCGTGTCAAGGTTAACATTGTAAGCAACCAAAGGCATGCGGGCGCCAACTGCCGTAGCACCGAAACGGGGCATCTTATTGGGTCCGACATCAGGGACACGTTCAGAAACGATCAGTTCTTTTATTTTTTCGTACTGCCCGCGGCGAATGTTGGCCAAATTCTTTCTGCCGGGTGTCTTGGCTGCTTCTCCATAAAAGTAAACCGGCACACCCAGCTCCTTGCCGATGCGCTCACCAACTTCATGGGCCAACTTAACGCAGTCTTCCATGCTAACACCTTGAATAGGAATAAAGGGCAAGACGTCGGTGGCTCCCATGCGGGGATGTTCACCGCTATGCTCCTCCAAATCTATTAATTCCGCTGCTTTTTGAACCAGTAAGAAAGCAGCCTCTTGCACCTCTTGGGGTGGCCCCACAAAAGTTATGACCGATCTGTTGTGGCTAGCGTCGGAAGAATAGTCCAGAAGCTTAACACCATCTGTCTGACGGATTACATCAACTACCTGCTCCACAACCTTTTGGCGTCTTCCTTCACTGATATTGGGTACACACTCAACTATCTTCATGTAAACCACCTTTCTCCAACATAGGCGCTTTTAATCCTTTTGCCTTGGCAGTCTTAATAGCCTTTTCATAACCGGCATCAGCATGGCGAATTACGCCTATACCCGGATCGCAATTGAGCACACGGGCCAATTTTTCTTCCGCTTCTTTGGTACCGTCGGCGACAATAACCATTCCGGCATGGATTGAGTAACCGATGCCAACACCGCCACCATGGTGGACACTGACCCAACTGGCACCGGAAGCGGTATTAAGCAAGGCATTAAGAATCGGCCAGTCGGCAATGGCATCGCTGCCATCTTTCATCGACTCCGTCTCCCGATAGGGGGAAGCCACCGAACCGGTATCCAAATGGTCTCTACCGATAACTATGGGGGCTTTCAATTCTCCTTTGGCAACCATCTCGTTCATCGCCAATCCCAAGCGAGCGCGGTCCCCCAACCCCAACCAGCAAATGCGGGCCGGCAAACCTTGGAAAGCAACTCTTTCTTGGGCCATCTTAATCCACCTGACCAAATGCTTATCTTCAGGGAAAAGCTCCAAAATCTTATTGTCAATTTTAATTATATCTTCCTCATCACCGGACAAAGCCGCCCAACGGAAAGGTCCTTTACCTTCACAGAAGAGCGGTCTAATAAATGCCGGCACAAAACCCGGGAAGTCAAAAGCATTGGTGACCCCTCTTTTCCTGGCTTGTTCGCGAATATTGTTGCCGTAATCAAAAGCAATGGCACCTTTCTTTTGCATGGCCAACATGGCTTCGACATGAACCTTGATGGAATCAAGGGATTTCTCCATATATTCCTTGGGAGATTGTTTTCTTAACTCCTCAGCTTCTGCAGGATTATAACCAAGGGGTATATAGCCATTTAGAATATCATGAGCGGAGGTTTGATCCGTGACCATGTCGGGAATAAAACCTTTCTCCACTAGGTTAGGGAAAACGTGGGCCGCATTGCCCAAGAGACCAATGGACAAGGGCCGACCTGCTGCTGCTGCTTCCTTGGCCTGTTGCAAAGCATCATCGATATCCTCGGTCATCACATCGCAATACCTGGTCGCCAATCGTCTTTGTATTCTTTCTTTGTCCACTTCAACGGCAATTACCACGCCGTCATTCATCGTTACTGACAAAGGCTGGGCCCCACCCATGCCACCGAGGCCGGCAGTCAATACAATTCTACCTTTGAGCGTACCGCCAAAATGTTCTTTGGCAGCCTGAGCAAATGTTTCATAAGTACCTTGCAAGATCCCCTGGGTACCAATATAAATCCAGCTACCGGCAGTCATCTGCCCATACATAATCAGGTCCTTGTCCTCCAATTCCCAAAAATGTTCCCAGTTGGCCCAAGCCGGAACTAAAAGCGAGTTGGCCAAAAGAACCCTAGGTGCCATTGAATGGGTCTTAAAAATACCCACCGGCTGGCCCGATTGAATGAGCAGGGTTTCATCATTCTCAAGATCCTTTAGGGAAGCAATTATGGTCTCAAGGGCCAGGTGATTTCGAGCAGCTTTACCGGTACCGCCATAAACCACCAGATCTTCGGGTTTTTCGGCAACTTCCGGATCAAGGTTATTTAGAAGCATTCGTAATGCTGCCTCCTGCTGCCAACCTTTACAAGACAACTTAGTTCCACGCGGTGCACCTTTCTTCCAGTGCATAAAACAGACCTCCCCATTTATATTTTAATAATCTATAAATTTGTTTCCCTCGGAAAATTAAATGATTCTATAAATTTTAATATCTCTCCATATTTTAATTACTCTAAAAGGCAACCCGATTCCTTTAATGCATCAAGTAAAAAGCCTTCTTGCAATCGCTTGGCAATCCCCCGCAAATCGGGCTCTAATACCCGATCCTCTATAAGGGTGGGCACATACTGCCTTATTGAAGTATACAAAGCCTGCGTACCCTTACCCAAGCGGGCACCGCAACCCAAATCGATGCCTTGGCAGGCACAGATGGCCTCTATAGCTAGGATTCCCTGTATGTTCTTGTAAATATCCTGCAATTTACGGGCGGCAATGGTTCCCATACTTACATGGTCTTCCTGGTTGGCTGAGGTGGGAATGGAGTCGGTGCTGGCTGGGCAAGCATAAATTTTATTCTCGCTGACCAAAGCAGCTGCCGTATATTGGGTGATCATGTAGCCGGAATTCAACCCGCTGTTTTCCACCAAAAAAGCAGGCAGTCCACTCAAAGCCGGATTAACCATCCTTTCAACCCGCCGTTCACTGATATTGCCTATCTCCGCCATAGCCATGCCCAAATAATCCATAGCCAAGGCAATTGGTTGGCCGTGGAAATTGCCACCGGATATTATTGAATCTTCATCGGCAAATATAAGCGGGTTGTCGGTAGCTGAATTTATTTCTCTTTCAACTATCCATCGCACATGTTCCAAAGCATCCCTGGAAGCCCCGTGGACTTGCGGTATACAGCGCAAAGAATAAGCGTCCTGGATTTTTTCCTTTAAACCCCGCTCGCTACAATCGCTGCCCGCCAAAAGGGTCAATAAGTTTTTAGCCACCTTACCCTGCCCCGGATGGGGACGAACAGCATGGACCATGGACTGGAATGCTCCGTCCAAACCGCGTAAAGCTTCTAATGTTAAGGCGGCAATTGCATCCGCCTGTTTTAAAAGAATTGAGCCGTCGTAGACACCTTTAACCGCCAATGAAGTCATGGCCTGGGTTCCATTGATTAAGGCCAAGCCTTCTTTGGCTTTAAGGGAAAGGGGTGTCAAACCTTCTTCTTCCAAGGCTACTATTGTTTTAACTCTTGCCCCCTTGTAATAGACCTCTCCCTGACCCAGCAAGGTCAAAGCCATATGGGCAAGGGGAACCAAATCTCCGCTGGCCCCCACGGAACCTTGGCAAGGAATACAGGGATGGATCTGCCTATTTAAATACTCAATCAATCGCTCTATAACAATCGGCCGCACACCGGAATAGCCTTTGGCCAAAGCATTGGCTCGCAATAGCATAATCCCTCTAACAATTTCAAGGGAAAAATCCGCTCCATAGCCCGTCGAATGACTCATAATCAAGTTGTGTTGCAATTTCTCAATTTCGTGGGGAGAAATCTTGACCTGGCTTAAATGGCCAAAACCCGTATTGATTCCATACATTGTTTCGTTACTTTGCAATTTTCCTTCCAAATAGTCACGGTTGGCAGCTACCCTCCTTTCCGCTTCTCCGCTAAAAACAACTTTTTTGTAGCCACGCATCACCGCCATCGCATCTTCAATGGTCAAGCTGTTGCCATCAATTACAATCATTCCTTACCCTCCTTTAGCTCGCTAATATATCAACCGATTAAACACAAAAGGAGAGGTTTGCCCTCTCCTTATCGTTCACTCATTATAATTTTGTTTTAAATTTACTCCTATCATACCTTTTCGTCCTCCTTCTCCCGAACCGGTTGATCAAGTTCGGGAAGGGGCTTGTCGGCAATCAAAAGTTGTAGATCTTTCGATGTCAGTGTTTCCCTTTCTTTTAAAGCAACAACAATTCTTTCCACCGTTTCTGCATTTTCCTTCAAAAGTGAAACGGCCCGCTGATAACATTTATCTATGATATTTCTAATCTCTTCGTCGATTGTTGCAGCCACATCTTCACTATAGTTACGGTCCCGGGAAAAGTCCCGCCCCAAAAACACCTGGTCACCGTTCTTTTGGCCTAAGGTTAAAGGACCAAGCTTTTCACTCATACCGTACTCCGTAACCATGGCCCGGGCAATCTTAGTGGCTCTTTCCAAATCATTATGAGCCCCGGTGCTAACGTCATCCAAGAAGATTTCCTCTGCCGCCCGTCCACCTAAAAGAGCAGATATCATATCCATCAATTCCACTTTCGTTAGAAATTTTTTGTCACCTTTCGGTAAAGGAATTGTAAAACCACCGGCCCTACCGCGAGGTATTATGGATACTTTATGGGTACTGTCGGCATACTCCAGCAATTCACCCAAAAGAGCATGACCCGTTTCGTGATATGCTACAATATTTTTATCTCTTTCTGTCATGATTCTTTGCTGTTTTTCCGGTCCGGCAATAACCCGGTCGATGGCATCATCAAATTCTTTCATACCGATAATTTTTTTATTCCTTCTGACAGCTAAAATAGCTGCTTCATTGGCTAAATTTTCAATATCGGCTCCGGTAAAACCAGGTGTCCGTTTTGCCAGAACGGCCAAGTCAACCTCATCGTTTATGGGCTTGTTTTTTATATGGACTTCCAAAATGCCCTTGCGCCCAAGGTAATCGGGCATATCGACAACAACCTGTCTGTCAAAACGGCCGGGCCTGAGCAGTGCAGGGTCCAAGACATCCGGGCGGTTTGTTGCCGCCAGAACAATGACCCCTTCATGACCTTCGAAGCCATCCATCTCTACCAAAAGCTGATTCAAGGTTTGTTCTCTTTCATCATGCCCCCCACCTAAACCTGCCCCCCGCTGCCTACCAACTGCATCCAATTCATCAATAAAAATGATGCAAGGCGCCGTCTTGCGGCTCTGTTCAAATAAATCCCGCACCCGTGAAGCACCTACACCGACAAACATCTCAACAAAATCCGAGCCGGAAATGACATAAAAGGGCACACCGGCCTCACCGGCAACTGCCCTAGCCATTAGGGTTTTCCCCGTACCCGGTGGACCGACAAGCAAAACGCCTTTGGGAATTTTAGCACCCATGGAAGAAAATTTTTGGGGTCCCCGTAAAAATTCGACAATCTCGCTCAACTCTTCTTTTACTTCTTCATAATTGGCAACATCACTGAATGTAACATTCTTCTTGCTCTCGTACAAGCGGGCCCGGCTTTTACCATAAGACAAAACCCTATTGCCGCCCCCCTGCATTCTTTGCATAAAAAAGAGGAAAAGGCCCAACAAAAGGACCGTCGGTAAAATATAACTTAAAAGGCTCAGCCACCAAGGCGTTGTCGCCTCCGGTTCCGTGGAGATATCCACCCCGCTTTCCTCCAGTCGACCAAATAAATCGACCATCACTCCTTGGGGCACGATAACCTTGAAGGATTTACCACTATAAGTTCCTTGGACAATCGTATCACCGATAATTTGGACTTTTTGTATCTCCCGCTCCTCCACTTTACGCAAAAAAGAACTGTAGGTTAACTCTTCTCTCCGGGTCTCCGGTTTCATAAAAAACTGGGCCAGGAGGATGGAAACTATTATTATTATTAGATACACACCGATAGTGCGTGTGAAGTTGTTCAAAAGGCATCCTCCCTTCAGCATCACATATTACGCAAGGTATTATACCATATTTAAAAATTATAAGCAAATAGCTACTCTATTGATATACATTGCAAAATAGCAGGGTAATCTTCTTAAATAACTGTATATAATCACAGTTATTAATAATGTATCCGGAAAATCCTTTCTATAATAAATTATCTACCGACAAACGCTCCCACTCCTGCTTACTTTAAACAAATCTTTTGGCCGGACCTCTTAAAAAAAACGGGTTTCAATCAACTTTACACCATCTTGGATCTCTTAAAAGTTTAGGTATAAACACCGGGCTTTAGAACAGCAATGTAAGGCAAATTACGGAACCGTTGGGCATAATCCAATCCGTACCCCACCACAAACTTGTCGGGAATGGAAAATCCATTGTAATCAACCTTTATTCTTTTTTCAATTCTTCTCTCAGGTTTATCCAAAAGTGTTACTATTTTTATGCCGGCGGGTTGCCTAGTTGCCAAAATGTCGATAACATGCTTCAATGTTGTTCCTGTATCGATTATATCTTCCACAATCAATACATGGCGATCGGTTATATCCTCTTCCAGATCTTTAAGAATGCGGACGACTCCCGATGATTCAGTCCCGCTGCCATAGCTGCAAACATCCATAAAATCAAAAGCAACGTTATGTTTAATTTGGCGGGCCAAGTCGGCCATAAAAATAATAGCGCCTTTCAATATGCAAACCAATACTATATCTGAACCGGGAGGATAGGCTTTTGTTATCTCCATCCCCAACTCTTCGACCCTTTTATTAATATCTGCGGTACTGATTAAGATTTCTTGTATATCTTTATTCATCTTTTCCCACCCTTTCCGATGTTTTGCAGTATGAAAGCTCAATAATTTTCTTGGTCGTCGGTTTAACCCTGAATTTATGGCTGATACGCAAGCCGCTTACCCAAACAATTTCGCCACGAGGTGTTTGCAGCAAAGGGATCTCATCCCTGAGAATTTTATCGATATTGGCATCGATGAAAAAATCTTTCAATTTTCTTTCCCCCGGTGCTCCAAGGGGAAAGAACCTATCACCCGGACAACGGTTGCGAAGGATCAAATGATCAAAACCGCTATCGCCGGCGATAAACTCTTTTTGCCGACCGGCCTCTTTTTTATAATCGATATCATGCCGCCTTACTTTGGCGGTAAAGATTAAATCTTTTTCCGGTATCTCTACTGTACCCGGTATAGCCAAGCGATACTTAAAGGGCAATATCTTTTCCCGCCTCTCCTCCGGAATTAGGTAGAGATATTTATAACCCTTCTCCAGCTGCAAAGGCCCCGGCAATATCAGACATTCCCCGGTCTTACCTTCTTCCAGTAAGGATAGAACCAATTCCATGTGGTCATAATAAAAAGACTTTTCCGGCTCGGCCTCTTTGAGTAGGGCAAACAAAAGCCTTTTTAACAAAGGACCGGGCAATCCCTTGAGGTTGTCAAGCCCAACCTTGACAATGGTGCGAGGCAAAAAATGGTTACCCTCCTCCCGTATAGCCGCCAATTCCCTTTGGGCCGTACATTGCAAATAATTGTCATCTTCTTGGGCAAGGCGGGCCGTTTGCCATAATTTTTTTTTCGCATTGGGATTATAGTCTTCCAAAAGGGGGATCAACTCTAGTCTGATCCGGTTTCTGGTATATTTTGCTTCCAAATTACTGGAGTCGCAAACAGGGTCCAAAGAAAAAAAGCGGCAGTATGCCTCGATTTCTTGGCGCCAAATATCGAGGAGGGGATGGATAATCCCGTAGCAGCTTTTATAGGGTATACCGCCAAGACCGGTTAAACCGCTGCCCCGCAGTAAATTAAGTAATAGTGTCTCCACCTGATCATCGGCTTGTTGCCCCAAAGCAATAATGTCTAATTTTCTGGCCTCGGCCACCCGTCGCAATTTTTTTAAACGCACTTCCCGGGCAACCTCTTGCACGGAACCGCCTCTTTGTCTGCGTATCGCTTCGATATCTTCCCGATAGCAATGGCATGGCAAACCCAATGACTCAGCCAAATTGGCAACTTTCTCGGCTTCCATCATCGATTCAGCCCGCAAACCGTGATCCAGGTGAAATACTTCCAAAACCAAATCAAGGGAACACCTTAAAAGCAGGTGCAAAAGTGTCATTGAATCTGGGCCTCCGGAAACTCCTACTAAAACCCGATCACCATCCCGGAGCATGCCATGGTCGGTAATAGTTTTTTCAAACCTCTGCAGAAGATCCATACCCGCCTCCTCGAATACTGACTATAAATTTCAACAAAAACCCTTCAACTCCTTTCAATTTCCAAAAGAAGTATGGTTATATCATCAGCTATTTTAAGGCGATCTTCCTTGACCAAGGCCAGAAAATGTTCCGCTTTCGCTTGAGCCCCCTCCGGTAATCTGCCGGTAAGCATTTCCTGTTTGAACCTCTTTTGCATATTATAGCCTTCCGTCAAAGCACCGTCGCTGAGTAAAAGCATAATATCCCCTTCTTCTAAATAAAATTCCCGGGTTGAAGTCTTTATTTTGTTTAATATTCCCGCCGGTGGCGTGTTTCCTTCCAAGACAAATACTTCCTGGAGGTGTCGTAAAAAGCTTGGAGCCGCTCCCACCTTGACAACATTGCAGCGACCCGAATAAGTATCAAAGATAAACATATCAATGGTAGCAAATTTTTCTCCTTTATTTTTAAGATTCAAGGCGGCATTGATTGCCCTTATTGCCAAATCATAACTGAATCCCGCGTTGAGTATTTTATCCAATAGAGCAATAGTAGCACTGCTTTCACGGGCAGCACTGTACCCTGTTCCCATCCCGTCGCTGATAATGGCGACAAAACGACCGTTCTCCAATTCATTAAAGAAAAATCGATCCCCCGATACCCTTTCTTGGGAGCTGGAGATAGCGACAATGCCCACCTCAACTTTATAAATGCTACGGGGGGCTAAAGATAATTGACAATTCCCATGGGTAACGAAGCCGCATCTTTTGACATGAATCGCCAGCTGACAACCCAAGGCGTTCCTCAAAAGGGACAATATATGGGTTCGACAATGATTTTGGCCACCACAAGGGTTTACTTGCAATTGAATCTCAAAGTTTTTTCGATAATATCGAATGGCCAAGTTTTTGACCATATAGCCTTTGCTTGTAAGAATTTGTTCTATGAGTTCCTTTTTATTTTTTTGAGTATAGTAGGTTTCCTGCACCTCTTTGGCCAAATTAAGGATGACTTCCCCCATCTCCCCCATCTGTTGTGCCAATAAGTCTTGTTGTTCAAAAAGCTCCCTTTGCCAAAAATAATGGAGCCTGTATGCATCCAAACCTTCTCGGATAACAGGCAACAATCTATTCCAATCGATGCAAGGAACATTAAACATCTCTTTTATTTTAGCAGAATCGATATCTTGTGACTGGGGATAAAGGGAAAAGATACTATAGAATCCCCTATAGGTACGGGTATATTTATCCTGCCAGCATTCCTTATGTTTGGGGCATTTATGGCATACTCCCCTTGTAACAGTATCGATAAATTTCTGTATAAATTCTTCGCCCAGCCCTTTTTCTCCGGAGTGGCTTTCCTGAAAAACCCTCGATAACATATTAAAAACTCCGGCCAAGGCGATAAATTTGGTATTAAATATTCTTTCCGCTTCGCTTACCTTTTTATTATAATCATATCCGGCTACCAATAACTGTTGTTTGTTTTTTAAAAATGAACCGGCGGGCAAATACAGGGTAATAATTGTAAAAATGAAAACACCAAAAAACAATAGCAGGTAAACCAGAACACTGGTGTATTCCATTAGATATGTAAAAAAAACGGAAATCCCCAAAACCCCTGCAAAATAGACCCAGCGGGAATAATGAGGCAGGATACCGGCCGACAAGCCCAAAAGAGGAAAATAACCCATTTCATAAAGGCCCCCTACACCAGCTACTGAACGTAGGATACCCATTATCAACCCCGCTGCCATACCTACACCGTAACCGGCTGTTTTGCCCAGAATCAAAACTAAAAATATCGGCACCAAAAATCCAAAAGAAACACTACTGCAGTTGATTGAGCCAATTACCAGCAAAAAAAACGGCACCGGCAATAAAAGTGTTTCATCAGCAAAGGCTTCCTTGAAAAACAACTGCAAAAGAAACAACAGAAGGAGTTCGCCTAAAAGCAATAAAAGATGCAATAAGGAATCAACCGCCAACGGAAAGATCAAAAGCCGCAAGCCCAATAAAATTGTTATCTGGTAAAGATAGAAATAATTATTGTATTTATCAATCGGCACAAAAATATTTAAAATTACCGTAGCAACAACGACTATGAAATAAGTCAAAAAAAACGAGCCCGGCCCATAACCCCAAAGGGCTCCCAACCCCATAATCAATAACAATGGATACCCCTGCCGCTTGTCCCTTTGCAAGAGATAGGGAACCGCCGCCACAAGCAAAGGAATCGGCATTCCCTTAATGGCAATACCACCGCTTAAAAAAAAAGATAAAGCCCAAAAAGACATAGTAAACAATCTTTCAAAAAAGACCCCTCCGGTAAACCGAAAAACCGTTGCACTGCTCTCCACCATATCCCCTCCCCTCCATATTACCATTATATACCATTTTCTGGCCAATTGGTATATGGCAAGGGAAAAACGGTTAAAAAAAAAGAGAGAACCTCTCTCTTATATAAAACATTGAGTGGTGGCGGTGCAGGGACTTGAACCCCGGACACTGCGGGTATGAACCGCATGCTCTCGCCAACTGAGCTACACCGCCATGGTAGCGGGGAGTGGATTTGAACCACTGACCTTCAGGTTATGAGCCTGACGAGCTACCA
>CAZMQU010000017.1:0-30645 GCA_964568715.1 uncultured Halanaerobiales bacterium | reverse complement strand
GAAATCAAATATTAGGCGGGTTTTAGCTGTCCTTATTTCGGTAACACAGCCCCCTATTTGCCTTGTGCCCCTATGGATAATGATCTCCATTTGCAAACCTACTCAATCAACCAAGGCAAGCGAAGCATTTTCCTTGGAGTAGATCAGTTTTTCTACTTTCACATCTTCGCCCATATTTTTCAATCCTTCGTTCAGCAAGTCAAATACTTTATCGTCCAATAAAGGGTGGAGTTTATCTACTAAAAGGTAACCCCTCAGCCTTTTGTATTCCTTGATATGTTCATAAAGGACATCAGCCCCTCGCTTCTTAGTAACCTTTCTATTGTCCGGCAATTCAAGCAAGCCATCTTTTTTTACTAGCAGTTCATTTACAACACAAAGGTAGTAAAAAAGTTGGGAAAGTGCCCCAATCTTAACAGTTGAACCGTTGTAATATTTTAATTCAAAAATATTTAGTTTCTTTTTAACCTTGTTTATTCCCCATAAATCAACGCTAGCCCTTTTATCAGGTAAAAAAACATTATACTTGCCAACATTTTCTTTAAATATACCTACAGGCAACTGCCGATATAAGTCAGTAATGTCCGTCTTAGATTTAAGCAAATTAGGGAAACAATCAACAAACATGATCTCAATGCCAGTTTCATTATCCTTGCATTTGTCGCCGGTGGCCTCCGCGTCAGGCAAAGTTACAACTAACCTTGTTTCTTTTAGTTCTTTTTCGAAATTTCTTAAGGCTTCTTCTTTGGATGGCACCACAAAAAACCAGGTGGGGAAAGCTCTTAAGAACATGTAAACTTTAAATAAATGGCGATTCAAGAGAATTTTGGCCCCTTTACAGGAGGGCTCTGCCCAATCAAGACTTACCTTTGCTTTCGGATTAATCCACCTTTTGAAAATTAAAGCCCAAGCTTCAAATGCTGTTTCATCAGAATCCAATGCTCCTGCAGGCCTATTAAGTTTAATGGTAAGATCTGATTTTGCAGAGAACATCCCGATTGTTGGAAAAAATTCAATATCACTATTACCCACTGCTTCCCTTAATTTCGTAACAATCACCTGATGATCCATAATCCCTCTCCTTTCTTTTGGACAATTTTCATTCAAAATTAGTCCGGGGAATTAAAACTACAACCATTTTCAAAGTCTTAATCCTTCCTATTTTCCACTTTGACCTCCTTGGGAGGTTCGAAAAAAAAACTGGCTGTTTTGACTGTATTAACCCTTGCTGTCACACTCTTTTGTCTTTTATATTGAAAAACAAACTTAAAAACAAAACCCCAAAAAGCCCCCAAGGCTCTTTTTTCATAGGGAGAAAGATTGCGATTAAGTTTTTGATCAAATACCTTCAAGAAGGTATGGGCTGGCGGAATTTGGTGAATATCATTGCAAAAGATTATATGGCCCATCAGGTCAGCATCCTGAATCGCCAAAAGGCAAGTCTCCCATAGATCACCCGAATCAATGAAACCGCCAAAAGCCCGATAAACATTGCTAAAACCTGTATAAATCTTTTTCTTTATCTCCTGTGAAGTAAATCGCATAAAAATTTCCCCCATAATACAAAGTTTATCTGTATTAATAGTATAACAATTACTAAGTTTTGTCAAGGATTTATAAATAATAATCCCGGCATTCTTCATCCATGCCGGGAAATTACTTCATAATGACAATCTGATTCAACTTAAGGTCTTGGATTAATTCTTCATTTACTATACCAAGTAGGAATGATGGACCGCATGTTATCATACCAAGCCAAAACATCCTTACCTAATTTGAGCATATTATTTACATCGCTCTCTCCGAAAGGTAGGGCCCAAGGTACAGAAGATAGGATATTGCTACCGATATATAAGGCAAGCAAAGGCCAAAAAAGTTCCGGCACTTCATTAGTAAAATAACCGTTGATCATGCCGGAAGCAAATAAGGGCGAAGCTTGGGCACACCAAACTATCCTGTTAAACTCCTCCCATGGGTCACCGAAATCATAGCGGTCAAAGTCAATAACAACTATTTTGCCTTCCTCTATCATCATATTGCCGGTATGATAATCACCGTGATGAAAAGATTGGGGTCGGCCGATCAAGAGATGACGGTTTGACTCTATATAGCTTACAATATTTTCCGCTCCGGCAATTTTTATGGGACACTCACTATACATCTTTATTTTGCTGTCCACTTTCCTGTTAAAGTAACTTTCCCAAGGAGGCTGATGAGCCGGAGCCGGGATTGAGTGAATTACTTTAAGTATCTTGCCTGCTTCAAAGCCGTAAGCATACTGCTTGTTTCTAGCAAGAAAAGGAATAACATCCTCAGCATCTTCCCCCTCCACCCAAGTCTGTAGGGCATAAAACCCCTCCCGGCATTTTCCATATTCGATAGTTTTACTCATGGGAAGGCCCAAGGCAATCAGTTCTTTTTCCAGACGAAAGAGCTCTTCACGATTGGCACTCTTTTCCAGGGGAGTAATCCGTAGGAGATATTTAATACCCTCAGCTGTTTTGACACAGTATTTTTTATCGCCCGACCAACCTTTCTCGATTGGTTCTTTGGAAACAAACCTTGCTGCAAACAATTTGCCGTCCACACTCCTTAAAATTAGTTTACTGTAACCCCGTCTTCATTACGAAGTTATTATAGGCCCGCTAGCGTAAAGCCATTTTCATCAAGTTGATATGGCATTTTCTTTGGTTTTGTATTTTGCTATTTTTCAACGTTAGCCATTTGACAATAAATTCCTTAAGTATTATTTAATGATAAATTACCATTTCGGGATTTATTTGTTTTTTCCTTTATCAATCTGCCGGCTGAATTATTACGTGTTCAACCTATCGCTAGCATTGGCTCAACAGATAAAGAAAAACGGGCAGGCTCACTTAGCGGAGCCTGCCCGTCGACCTCCTGAAAATATTTAAAAGGGAAGGTCATCGGAGTGGTTCAGTTCGATGTTGCCCGGTTGTAAGAGCAGCTTCTTGTTCGTATATTCAATATAGTGGTCGTCCCCGTAAGGGAAGTCGAATTCGTCTCCATCTAAAAATGAGTCCAGTAGGCCGTAGTTGCTTAATATCATTGCCAATACGTCGTCAATCCAAAAACCATGCACGTTTTCCATTAAATTTACCTCCTTTTTGCCGGCATTCACCGTATTTTTCAACCGAATTTGCTTAAGTTGCAAACTCACCAAGACACTCATTTTATCCTTTTTTGATCTAGGGAGCATAGTAAAAAATAAAAACCAATTTATGAAAGAATTGATACCCTTTCACCGCCACTCGGCTGATTTTTCAGCGGCCCCTGTAATGTAATGGTACTTTCTTAATCGGCAAAATCTATGTAATCGGTAACTATGTCTCCGGTCGACTGATCGGGGCGACAGGTTCAATAGGTTATCAAGTCATTAGCAGAGGCGGATGTCCCGTGGAGTGGCAGGTTCCACCGGCTTGTCCATGTTCGTGATGGTACTTGGTGCAGCGGCCGACATTACCCGGGCTCCCAGCCGTATCTTTACTTTCTAGCGGGGTATTACCGAGGCCGCCATTACCACTGTAATCGACACCTTTCAACCCACCCTTCCGAGGGACAATAATTAAAAAAAGAACAACCCCGGCCGAGCCGGGGTCATTTATTCTCGGGAATTATAATGACGGTTTTTTAAATGTTGGCTTGATGCAAATATTTAATCAAATCATCCCTGGTGATCTGATGATCAGCCAAGCTTTTAAAGTCTTTGTGCCCGGCCAGGAGTTCAAGAAATTCCTCATCAGAATAGGGTAGTTTTTCACCGTAATGAAGGCCGGTCAATTCGTAAACAATTTTAAATATCTCAATTGCCTTGGGAACCGCCAATTTTTTGGTCTGATTAAAAGCCAAGTGACCGATAACTACATAAGAAGTTAAGCCGTCCAATGTGAGCCCTTTATCACCTAAAAGACCCTTTTCGGTAAGGAGTTCCCGTTCCTTTTCGTAACCATTTAAATCTTCACCATGATAGGCACCCTCGAGAACCTCCCAGACCCCCTCCTGACAAAATAGAGAGAGAAAATCGCGCACCGTTGCACCGTCTTCCAGCAAAGGACGTAACTTGGTCGGCTCAATATTTGTCGTATACCAACCGTGTTTGCTATCAAAACAGGCCAACTGGGCCAATGCTTTGGCACCTTGTTGTTGCGTTAATTTCCTTAAATGTTCCAAAACAACATCATGACCGCAAACCAGGCTTGTAGGTTCTTCAGTTTTATCAAGTTCATGAAGACGTACTTTCAAGCGGGTAATCTCTTGCCGTAGGGCCATAATTTCTTCATTACGTGTCAATAAAACCACCCCTTTTACATTTTGTCAAAAGTGTTAAAAGCTCCTGGACCAACACAGCCTCGCCAACAAAGTAAAAACGGGCAAGACCGTCGAAACATTCAAAAGAAAAACTCAATTTGCCCTGTTTTTTAAGGCGGTTAACAACTTCCAAAACCGGCTTAGACAATTTTTGGGCTTCTTCCCCGCTTGAACAGGCAACAGCATAAATTGTGCAAGCCTCCGGTCCTTCAATTTCTTTCTTTTGGAGAAAATCAAGAACCATTTGATGCCTAGCTTCGCTCATAGAATCGGCGACTTCCTGAAAGGTAAAGAGATTTTTAATGTTTTCCTCGGTAAACCTCCATTGCACTCCTATTTTTTTGCCCTGCAATTTACCGTCTTTAAGATAATTGCGAATGGTCCGGGTTGAGAGTCCGGTGATTTTTGCTACGTCCTCTACCGTATAGTAACTGGGGAAATCCATCGAACCACCTCCTTCCCCAAAACTTTCTATGTCCAATTTTTCTTCATGTTATTTCATTTATTTTCATGTATTTTCATTCTACTTCATGTGGTTACTTTTGTCAATAAAAAAATGCCATCCTTTGGACAGCAAATTTGATTTAAACAAAAACACTAGAGCGACAATGCCGGGCCTTTTATTTATTTAATTTTTCCCGCCATTCTGACTCTTTGAAGCCGATTATGACAATGTTATCGCCGATTAATAACGGGCGTTTGACCAACAAACCGTCACCGGCCAAGACGGCCAATTGTTCGTCTTCCGTCATGGAAGGCAAGCGGTCTTTTAATTCCAGTTGACGATATTTTTGCCCCCTACTGTTAAAAAATTCTTTCAGCTGATAGTCGCTTTTTTGAAACCATGCGACCAATTCTTCTTTATGGGGGTTTTCCTTGACAATATCACGCCATGTGTAGGAAATGCCATGTTCCTCAAGCCAAGACCTGGCTTTTTTACATGTCGATCAGCGGGAGTGACATATGAATAAATAATCCATATAACTTCCTCCTTGCAGTTTTTATCACTAACACTGTGCTTATAGTTCCAAAGAATACTTATAGGCCCCCTCTTTAGGGTTTTCATAACACTCTGCCACTTTGTCAACAATTCTATAGCCGAAATCCTCGAAAACTTTTTGCATTCTTATATTTGATAGGCGGGTTTCCGCCTTGAATATACGCATCCCATCCTTTAGCATTTCATCAATAGTATATTGCATTATTTTGTGGGCATAGCCCCTATTCCTATAATCAGGATGGGTTCCTATGGACATGATTTTGATATAGTCATTTTCGCCTTTCCAATTATATATGGCAATGTAAGATTTGATAATATTATCCTCTTTCAGGGCAAAAACAATAGTTCTTTCATCTGCCAAGAGTTCAATCCAGTCTTCCCTTCTTGTTGGATCGCTTGGAAAACAAATTCTTTCTATTCTATCTATTGCATCCAAATCTTCCAAGCCTAATTTTATTATATTCTCCATCACAATCGCCCCTTTTTGTAGAATTATATTTTTCTTGACAAATCCCGCCTCTTAAGACCGTTGGCCCTGACAGACAACCACCAGTTCATTTCAGCAACCAGCTTATAAGCAAACCTAGGGAAGTTCATGGTGATAAATTCGTTCTCAGCCCTTGTTGCGCATTCCACATTTTTGGCCAGGCGGTTTAAAGCCCAAGCCATGTTTTTTTTGGGCCCCTGATTGAGGGGAAGGCTGCGGACTGCTGCAATGGTTCCGCCGGCCCCTATCCCCAGACCCTGCCCCCACTCCAATCCGGCCCGCTCACACCAAGCCTCCATCATGGCAATAGCTAGCTTGTTTTGGTGTCCTTCATAAAAACTGCAATTGACAATAACATAGACACGGATTTCCTTCTTTGCTTCAGACCAGGCTTTTTCCAACTGAACCAAACAATTGAGCAGGTGGGAGGGAATTCCGTCTA
Organism: uncultured Halanaerobiales bacterium; assembly: GCA_964568715.1. GTDB lineage: Bacteria > Bacillota > Halanaerobiia > B1SED10-174 > B1SED10-174 > CAZMQU01. The sequence continues at coordinate 24,387 of CAZMQU010000017.1, read as the reverse complement.
CGTATAAGGGGAAGGCAAAGACCAAACAATCGCATTGACTTAGAGTGAGAAGATCATTTTCCTCCAGTAGGGGCCTTTTCATGTGGACTTGATAAATTGACCTATCTTTACCTTTCAACAGGGGTCGTAAATCCTGCAAAATAGAGTCAGAGGCACTGCGTCTAACTTTGGGGCTGCCGTTAATCAATGCTATTTTCATAAGCTTTGGCCCTCCAATTCTGCTAAATTTTCAACGAAGCTGACTTCGCCCACCTGCCAACTCATATTGATTGCATTGGCCTTAACCAGCCGGCGGGCGGTTTTCTTTTCTTTTTCGCTAATATCCTCACCGTAAAAGATAGCTTCCAGCTTAGCAGTATTGTCATATCGTCTCTTGTGGTGCATTTCGCCATTTCTATCTTCAAAATTGGGATGCATATAGGAGATGCTGCGATCAAGGACATTTTTAACAAAAGGGCTGAATCCCCCGTAATAGCACTTACTGATAATCAGGGTTTCCCTGCACTTGGAAAAATGCTCACCCATATCACCGTACTGATCCCTTATCACACAGGCTCCGGGGGTCTTTGTCCAACAACCGAAGCAGCCCAGACAGTGATGGATTTCAGCATCGCCGGCAATAACTGTCGTATCGTTTGGCAAATTGGGAAACAACTTCTGAAATTCAGTACTTTTCAAGTCATGGATTATAATCCGCACGTAATCATCCTCGCTTTCTTCTTATTCGCCATTAATAAATTATGTAATTACGGCTATAATTCTAAAGAACACTCATAACCCACTTCCACAGGGTTATCATAACATTTTTCAACCTTGTTAATAATTCTACAACCGAAATTCACAAATTCTTTTTGCATTTAATTCCCGAGTTTTGGTTTTAAATATACACCTATGGCCTCAATATCCTGGTTAGCCGCTAGAGTAAAAAAATATATTGCCTATTTTCCATTATGACCTTCCCCCAAACGTTATCAAAAACATGAATAATACTCTTCCCTGATTTCTTCGTAGAATGCTAATTTCCTTCCGTCCCCTCCCTCTTGACCATAGAAAACACAGTTTTAACATGCCCGTTTAGTGCAATTTTTTGACCATCAGACCCGGCTGTCTTTTGATGTCAAAATATATTTTCCATAATATCGATGTTTATACTCTTTTTTTGAAGAAGGACTTTCTCCGGCTATGGCGAAATTTAGAACAAATGTTCCCTTCGTGTCCTGACCAATGCCTCAATTATCTATATACCCAGATAAAAGTATGGCATTTTTCAAAAAATGAATAAAAAATTGAAACACCTAGGAATGCAATAATAGGTTCCTATCTTATAAAGCAAGCGGAACAATAAAAGTATTTTTATCGACTGGCAGGTCTAAAAAGTTGAGCATAACACTTGAAAGGGGTTGAAAAAATATACATTATTCTGATTATAAAACGATACTATCCCCGAAAAATGGAATGAACTTGTACCGCGGCTGCTCTCATGGCTGCATCTATTGTGACACCCGTAGCTCCTGTTACCAAATTAAACACGATTTTGAGGATATAGAGGTCAAGCGTAACGCCCCATTTATTTTGGAAGAACAACTACGGCGAAAAAGAAAGCCCTGCATGATTAGCACAGGATCCATGTGTGACCCCTACATACATTTGGAACTTGAATTGCAACTTACTCGCCAATGTCTTACCCTTATTGAGCAATACGGATTTGGACTTGGAATTTTGACCAAATCCTCCCGCATACTTAGGGATTTGGATTTACTAAGAGCTATTAATAATAAAACAAAATGTGTCACACAGATGACCTTGACTACCTATGATGAAGACTTGTGTCGACAATTGGAACCAAATGTATCTACGACACGGGAAAGGTTTCATGTTTTGGAAATTATGCGGCAGAACAAGATACCAACCGTTGTATGGTTAGGGCCAATTTTGCCCTTCATCAATGATACGGAAAAGAACCTCCTGGGTTTGTTGGATTACTGCATACAGGCAAAGGTTCACGGGATCTTGTGCTTTGGTTTTGGCGTAACTTTACGGGAAGGTAGCAGAGAACATTTTTATAATCAGCTTGATCGGCTATTTCCCAATATGAGACAAAAATACATTAAACATTTTGGGAGTATGTATATATGTAAAAGTCCAAATCATCAGCACCTGATGACTGTTTTTCAAGAAGTATGTACACAAAACAATATCCTTTGGAAACCCAACGATATCTTTGCATACCTAAAAACATTTGAAGAAAAAAAGCGGCAATTACCGCTTTTTTAAAGAATCACCTTTATGGTTTTGGCCATGAATCATTGCTGTTTCAATAATTAATCATCCATTTGAATCGACGAAATTTAAAACATTTCAGCAAGAAAGATGAAATATTCTGTCTTTTCCCGGTTAGGGGTGAACCCGAGCCGGTTCAAAACTAATTTATTGCCCCTTCCCCAAATCGCAATAACAGCTCTCGAACGAAAAGATCTGGTTCGTTTGCCCAAGTACTGTGTCCTGAATGTTCAAACCAAACGATTTCTTTTATCGGTGCTTTAAGAAGCGAAAAATAATCTTCGGCCAAGACCAGCGGAGCATTGATATCGTGAAGCCCCAAAAAGAAATAAATGGGCACGCTAAGCTCAGTATAATCACGCCGCAAATCTACCTCGTAAAGCTGCGGGTAAACTGTTGTAAATGTGCGCAGGAACCCGCGAACATAGTTCACCTTATCGAGAAGGCCATATTCGCTTGCAAGCAGATCGCGTAAAATATTGTTGCCCGTGTTTTTTATTTCAGGATTAGCGGCCATCTGAGCATTCAGATATTGTAAATAAGCCATGCTTTTAAAAGTGATATCCTTTCCGTAATAGGGCGGATAACCGTTTTTCTCGAGCTTTCTCACAAGTTTGTATTCACCTTGCTCCCTTGCGTCAGCTAGCGCTAATTCATAATCAATGATCTCGGTATCCAGGAAAGAAACCATCTGTCCTGTGCCGATTAGACCGTGGAAGAGTTCCGGTGCTTCAGCAACCATAAAGACACCGAGGGCACTTCCCCATGACTCCCCCACGAGGTAAATTTTTTCCTGGCAAAAATTATCACACAGGTATCGAGCAAGTTCACAGCCATCCTCCACGTATATATCCGGAGTGATCTGCTTTCCTGCCCTAAAAGATTTTCCTGATCCCGGCTGGTCCCAGTTTACTACAACAAAATGCTTTTCCAATTCGGCCAACTCAACCCTTACTGCTCCCATCTGTGTTCCACCCGGTCCCCCCGCCAAAAAAAGCAATATGGGCTTAGTTCTATCTTGCCCTCTAATACTGATCCATTCCCGGCGTCCATTAATCGAAACCTTTCGAAGCTCAGCAATACTATTACTCATCGCTGCACCGCTACTGTCAAGTATGCCAGGCGTAAAGGCCGCCTGCTGCGTAACCACAACCAAGCCCACACACAATAGAAAAACGGCGAGAAATCCACCGGTTGTCTTTCTAAGATTGAGTAATATATGTGAGGTATCTCCCTTACATAACCGTGCAATCCCCAAACGTAAACCATTAGTGATCATTAATACAATCAACACAAGCGCTAAGAGCAAAAACAGCAAAAACAAAACAGTTACGACTATTTGCATTCATTTCACCTCCATAAATTTGACCATCGGTCAACAAGGTAAATATATCAGGAATTTGAACGCTGGTCAAGTTCTTTTTTTTGTGGTATTCTAATGGTATTAAAGTAAAAGGCGGTGAATCTTCTGAACAAACGAGAGATCATATTAAATGCCCTAAAAGAGCTTCTTAAAGAAGGGAAAGGCGGTACTGCTTCTGTCAGCGAGATTGCGAAAAAAGCCGGTATAGCCAAGGGTGGCCTATACTACTACTTTCGTTCCAAAGAAGAAGTTCTCGACGCTTTAGTTGATAGAGAATACCGGGAAATAAGCAAAATTTGCACCAATCTCGTGAATAAAAGCCAAGGAACGGCACTGGATAAGCTTGCGCTTCTTTTTTGCAGCTATCGGGCTAGTATAATTGACGTCTCAATAAATCAATATCTGCATCTACCCGAAAATGCGGCGATTCATCAAAAATCTTTAGCCGAAATATTACGTCGCATATCTCCGACCATCTCACAACTCATTAAACAAGGAATTGAAGAAAATTTATTCATTTGCGCCTATCCAAAGGAATACGCAGAAATTATTATGTCTGTGTTTACCTTTTTACTTGACCCCACTATTTTTCAGAATAGCGAGGAAGAATACGAGCGAAAGCTTAGGGCCTTGGCCGATCTGGTGGAAAAAGGGCTATGCGCTCCCAAAGGAAGCCTGTCTTTTCTTTACGACTACTTATAAGTATTTAAGCCTAGTTTTCGCATTTTTTCATCTTTGTTTTCAGAAAAAAACTCGTATGGGGCGAGTGTCAGCTTGTTTCTTCTTCTAAGAGGTCCCGTGGAGCTGCTTTTAAGCGGGCCTATCATTCCTTTTATACCCCGATTCGATTGGGCCTGCGCGGTATTTCCCTTTCTGGGAAATTAGCGCGAAATCCCCAGGCTTCAAAAGGGGATATGGCACATGATGAATAATATTACTTATAATGCTTATTTTAAGTAGTCCCAAATAGGAGGTTTTACCATGACACGGGCGTCAGCCATTATCTTAAGAGACGGAAAAGTAGCACTTATAGAAAGAAAGAACGGTCTGCACGAACATATATATTATGTTTATCCCGGCGGAAAAATGGAAAAAGGTGAAACAGTTGAAGACGCCACCATTCGGGAGGTTCTGGAAGAAACGGGTTTGAAAGTTGCAGTAGAATCGCTTGTAGCCGAAGTCGAATTTAAAGGGGAAATCCAATATTATTCCTTGGCCAAAATAATCGGCGGCGAATTCGGCCAAGGAAATGGTCCCGAAATGCAAGGCTTATATGATAAATCGCATGGCACATTCAAAGCAATTTGGATGAGCTATGAGGATCTTCTTAAAAAGCCGGTACATCCTGAATGTGTAAGCAAAATAATTGTTGAATCCATTTGTACAGGCTGGCCTGAAACCCCCATTAAGTGTAAAGACGATGATTCCGGATGATGGCTGTAAATGTTCCTTGCTGTAATCACCAGGATGTGGTCCCATTCTTAACCACTTAAATAATAACTCGTTTGTGTCGCCGCGATTTTTGTAACGTTCAGTCAACGTTGCTTCGGAGCATTTCAATGTGAATGCGGGGGAACCGGTTATTATTATCAATTTTTAATTCATCTTTACCTCCTGCAAACTGCTCATTTTCTAACTAAATATAAGGGAAGCAGCGTTTCCTCTATTATAAGATTGTCAAGAATTTCTCTTGCCAGACCCGCCCCTTTTCCAGCATGATCGACTGAGTCCAAAACACATCAATTCTTTACGCCGGAATTTAGCTCTTTCAACCGACATTAGCAACTCTGGGCCAAAAACATCCTGCTATACAAGCCGTTTTTGGCCATAAGGGTACTATGGGAGCCCACTTCGACAATTCTGCCTTTCTCCATAACCACAACCCTGTCCACCTTGGTACAAAGGGCCATGCGATGACTGACTATAAGAGCGGTTCTTTTTCCCATGGCCGCCAGCATCGATTCAAATATCTCCGCTTCAATGACCGGATCAAGGTTGGAGGTAGGTTCATCCAAAAGAACCAGACCGTAGGGGTAGGCCAATATCCTGGCCAAGGCAAGTTTTTGCCATTGGCCGCCGGATAAATCGCTGCCGCCAAATTCCGGCCCCAGGATACTGTCAAAATAATCGTTAAAGTCAGATAAATCTAAAAGATCAAAAACTTCTTGCCATTTTGATTCAGGCAAGTTCGCCATACCCATTTCCAATATTTCTTTGAATTTGCCCTGATACCTGGTTATTTGCTGCGGAACAACCCCCAAGGCCCTGAAGAGGGAATCTTCGTGAATTAAGCGGGGGTTTTCTTTGTTTATGAAGACCTGCCCCGCCGTGGGCTCAAAGAGGCCGGCAATGAGGTTGACCAAGGTTGTCTTGCCGCTGCCATTGGCTCCGACGATGGCAATAGACTCCCGGGCTTCAACGGACAAGGAGATACCCGCCAAGGCATTACCATCTGAGCCCGGATATCTATAAGAAACATTCTTCAATACTATTTCGGCGGGGGAATTGTCTTTTAAGGTTTTTCCACCGGCTGAAGCGGTATTGTAGCATGCTGCAAAATCTTTGATGAAAGCGCAGAATTCTCCGTTCTTGGCAACGGAATTGAGGTTCTCAATTAAAACGGTACCTTCCAATTGAAAATAATAAAAAGCATTCAAGGCGGCGATAAAGCCTGCAATGGTAATCAAGCCTTTTTTCATCAGATATATGCTCAAAAGGGTACATAATAAATAACCCAGCCCTTGGAATGCATCAGCAATTAAGTTACTTTTGGCGATTCTTTTTTCCAGGCCAATATTCTGGTATATTTCTCTTTCTTTTTCCCTGTACCAGGCTTCCTGCATGTAGTCTTCGTAGTCCATAAGCCTGTTCTCTTTGATGGTTTTTCTGTCAGATAAGGTATTCCAAAGATACTTGGCGCGGACAAACAAGGAAGCCTGCTTGGCCCTAAGATCGGTAGCTTCCAGCCGGTTCCTTCTGTTAATCAGCATAATGGGAATCATCAAGCCGGCGGCTAAAAGAAAGAGGGCCCAATGAAAGCGAATCAAGACAAGCGCCAAAGAAATAATGGTCAGGATTCTGGCTGAAAACAAGATGGAATCATGGATTGTAATGACCGGAGCTTCCACCTCCAAAGCATTTATTGCTTTTTCCTTCAGTTCTATAAAGTCTGCATCATTGAAGGCCTGGCAATCCTTGCCGGCTAAATGCAGATAAAACCATGTATTGAATTTGCAATAAAATTTGTCGTAAATTCCGTAAGTTACGGCAATGGATTGTAAAAAAAGCAGGATATGGGGCATGATATAAGCCAAGATTAAAAAGGTGCCCCAAAATAAAATGGCTGAATCCTTTAAAAGAATCCCTTCGCCTATATTGGCAATTTCTTGCACTACCCTTTCCAAACCAAAGGTCTGCAAGGCCGGCATAAGGGCCCCCAGATTGATCAGGAGAAATGCCAATAACAAATGGAAGGGAATTAAGCCTATCGCTTTTTTATAAACCCAGATCAATTTTTTCGTCATGGTTCTCCCCCTCCTCAGTCTTGTACCATTTCATTTGGCTCCAATACATTTTTTCATAGAGAGAATTAACTTTGAGCAATTCGTCATGGCTGGCCATGCCCAGTAATTTACCCTCATCGATAATCATAATCTTATTGCAGGTCCGCAAGCTGTTCATTCTATGGCTTACCATAATGGAAGTCCGCTTCGTATCGATCAGCTTGCCAAAGTCATCGTATAAATTTTTCTCGGCAATGGGATCAATGGCCGAGGTAGGTTCGTCCAAGACCAAGAGGGGATTATCAGCCAAGAGGGCCCGGGTTAGGGTAATTTTTTGCCACTGCCCTCCCGACAATTCAATTCCGTCTTTCAGAGATCTACCTATTTTTATCCTTTGAAATTCTTCTTCATCTTGGGCGATATTATCTAAAATATTAACTTCGGCAAATTGCTTGCCTCTAAATTGGTCTTGCAAGTTCAATTCATAATGGTGAAAATCCTGGAAGACAACGGCTATCAATTGGGAAAGTTCTTTGTAGGTCAATGTATCGACCGGTATTTCATTAAAATAAATTTTCCCCTTTTGAGCCTTGTAAAGACCAAGAATCAGGTACATTAAAGTAGATTTGCCGCTGCCGTTTTTTCCGACCAAACCCAACTTATCTCCTTGCTCAATCTTAAAAGACATATCTTTGATAACCCAATTCTTTGAATTGGGATACTTAAACCAAACCTTCTCAAAGCGTATGGAAAAACCGTCTTTTAAAGAACCGATATCTTTATCCATAAAATTAATCTCCGGCAAATTTAAAAACTCATTATATCTTTTTAAAACTCCCATATTTTCCCCCAACAAAGTTAATAAGTAACCAAAGGTCTCCAGAGAAGACAGAAGATTGGGAAGAAGGAGTAAAGTTGCCACTGCCAAACCCGGACTGACACTGCCCCGAATTAGATTGAGTATAAGAAATGATAATACCGAGGCTAGGGCAAAAACAATGAAAAGCATGCTGAAGAAAAAATACCTTTCTCTTTTGATAACGATCATAAACCTTTCCCGGAGAATATCATTTAATATTAATTTCATCTTAGCAGTGATGTAAGAAAGGGCGTTCCTGGTCTTCAATCCATAGAAGTCATCCCTCTTATTGAGCAGGCCCTGATAATAGCTTTGCTCCCTTTCCCGGCGGCTTTGTCGGTAATACATGTCGTTATAATACTTGATCCCTTTAAAATCCATACATATAATCATTGCCAAGCAAAAGGGTAAAATAAGCAACAAATACGGTGAAACCCGGCTTAACAATATAAATATAAGTACTATCTCCAGCAAAAAGGCGCCCAAGCGGTTGATATTAAAAAGACTGCGCAAGAGAATTTTTTCCGGCTCTTTATTTACAAAATGAAACAGATCCTGGTAGCGGGCATCCTCAAATAATTCATAGGGAATGCGAGCTAACTTTTGCGGTATGCTCTTGCCCAGCAAATAATGCACGCGAAGTTGGGCCGATTTTTCCAATAGGGACTGCCTGTATTTTAAATAGGCAGAGGCAAATCGCAAGCCAATAATAAGCATTATTAAAATAGCCAGCCTTTGAAAGGCCACCAGCGAATCAACGGTCTTCCCCATAAAATAAGCCAGTAAAATCGAAGACAAGTTAATCAATAAGAGAACAATAAAATGTTGACCCTGAATCTTGCGGAAAGGCTCGGTTATCTTTCTAAAATGGCTGATATTCATTTCTTCCTCCCTAGGTACTATAATTGGTATTTGACCGTTTGGTACGGATGGTATTTTCCAAAAAAAAATCCCTCCGACCATTGCTGTCCGGAGAGATTAAAAAATATGGATGCATAGAATGTTTATTTTACGGCCAATAATAATTGGCACAAAAAAAGTGGTGTTTATCCTCCGATAAGGCAAGCAAAAGAAACCTATACAGGTCGATGTTACTTCGCAAGGTCTGAATTTTTCAAGAATTAACCCCGCATTAGTTCCTCGTAAAAAAAATAGTCATCCAGGCCGGTCCGTTTTTTAGCCAACGCTATCACTTCGCCCTCCTTCGGCAAAACGCTCCCATCGGTCCCTTGTTAACACAAAAACTTGGCTGCGTCATTATGTAAAGGCTTTTTTTAACCCCGTATTATTTCTTCATTTGCTATACCAAATCGGAATGATGGTCTGCATGTTATTATACCAAGCCAAAACATCCTTGCCCAATTTAAGCACTTTTTTTACATCCCTTTCTCCGAAAGGCAGGGCCCAGGGTACGGAAGAAAGGATATTGCTGCCGATATATAAAGCAAGCAAGGGCCAAAAGGAATCGGGTACTCCATTAACAAAATAGCCCTTGATCATGCCTGAAGCGAATAAGGGTGAGACTTGGGCACACCAGACTATCCGGTTAAATTCCTCCCAAGGATCGCCGAAATCATAGCGGTCAAAGTCAATAATAACTAGCTTGCCATTCTCTATCATCATATTGCCGGTATGATAATCACCATGATGGAAGGACTGGGGTCTTCCGGCCAACAAGTGGCGGTTTGCTTCCAGATAATTAACAATATTTTCTGCTCCGGGAATTTTCACAGGACACTCACTATACATCTTAATCTTGCTGTCCACTTTTCTGTTAAAGTAACTTTCCCAAGGAGGCTGGTTGGCCGGAGCCGGGATTGAATGAATTAATTTGAGCATCTTGCCTGCTTCAAAGCCGTAAGCATACTGCTCGTTTGCAGCAAGAAAAGGAATAAGATCTTCAGCATCTTCCCCCTCAACCCAAGTCTGGAGGGCATAAAAACCCTCGTCGCATTTTCCATACTCGATGGTTGTACTCATGGGAAGACCTAAGGCAATCAGTTCTTTTTCCAGACGAAAGAGTTCCTTACGATTGGCACTCTTTTCTTTGGGAGAAATACGTAGAAGATATTTAATGCCTTCAGCTGTTCTGACGCAGTATTTTTTATCGCCCGACCAACCTTTCTCAATCGCTTCTTTGGAGACAAACCGTGCTTCCGACATTTTTCTGTTTCGCACTCCCTAAAATCAGTTTAATATACCTATTTATTTATTGCGGAACAATTTAGACCGGATACCGCAATAGCGGGTTTATCCAATCCATTTTAGCATATTTTTTATTTGCTATGCCGCCATATTGATCACCAAGCAATAAATTCTTTTGACTTTTTTTGCTAATATCTAACCATTTCGGTACCCCTATAACTTTTCCTTTGTCAAATTTCGTACTTAGTTTTTACATGCTCAGCGCTGTATCAATAGCAACGCAACAAACAAAGGAAAATAGGCAGGATCATCCAGCAGGGCCAATTGACCTTCCGAAATTATTTAAAAAAAACATCGATTTATGTGCTCAATGGGGAAAAAACATTTTGAGTATTCTTTCCGAAAAAGAAGCAGAAAAGACTTTAAGCATTTCTTATTATGATTGTCATTGCGGTTACATTTCTGCTTAAAGGTTTGCAGAACTTGGGCGATACCGCCAAACCAACAACTTGACAACTACCGGTTCGAAAAGCCCCTTTGCAGGCAACCCTTGCATCGAACCTTATCAAAAAAGAACAGCCCCGGCTTTGCCGGGGTCAATTATTCTCCAAAATTTATGACGGTTTATTAAACATTGGCCTGACGCAAGTATTCCTTCAAATCCTCTTCTGTAATTTGATGATTGGCCAAATTCTTATAATCCTTATGGCTTGAGACTAGCTCAACAAATTCCTCGGGTGAATAGGGTAAACGATCAGTTAAATTAAGGCCGGTCAGCTCATAGACAATTTTAAATATTTCAGTTGCCTTTTTGATATCGACCTTTTTGGTCATATTGTAGGTCAAATGACCAAGAAAAACATAAACCGCCAGCCCGTTTAAGGTCAATCCCTTTTTGCCAAGAAAACCCTTTTCCAAGAGCAGGGCCCTTTCCTTTTCGTAACCTTTAAATTCCTCGCCATGATATGCAGCATCCAGTACTTCCCAAACTCCCTCCCGGCAGAAAAGAGAAAGAAAGTCCCTCACAGTTTCACTATCCTCCAGCAAAGCTCGCAACTTGGTCGGTTCAACATTGGTCGTGTACCAACCATATTTACTATCATAGCAAGCTAGTTGAGCCAATGCCTGTAATCCATGCTGGTTGCTTAATTTTTTTAAATGTTCCAAAACAACATCGTGGCCACAAACAGTACTTGGAACTTCCTCATTTTTATCTAGTTCGTTCAAGCGCAATTTCAGTCTGGTAATCTCTTCTCTTAGATGTCTGATTTCTTCATTAACCGCCACTAAAATCACTCCTTTGCAATTTTGTTAAAAATTCTAAAACCTCTTGAATTAAAACAGGTTCACCTACCAAGAAATAACGGGCCAATCCGTCGTGATAATCGAAAGAAAATTTCAAGCCCCCCTGTTTTTTAACTCGGTTCACAACTTCCAAGACCTGCTCGCACATTTCTTGAGCCTCTTGATTGGAAGAACAGGCCAGGGCATAAATTGTGCAAACTTCTGCTTTTTCGATATTCCTTTTTTGAAGAAAATCAAAGACCATTTGATGCTTTGCTTCGCTCATAGAATCGGCGACTTCCTGAAAAGTAAAAAGATTTTTAATGTTTTCCTCGGTAAATCTCCATTGCACTCCTATTTTTTTCCCCTGCAATTTACCATCTTTAAGATAATTGCGAATGGTTCGGGTTGAAAGACCGGTAATCTTCGCCACATCCTCCACCGTATAGTAACTGGGGAAATCCATCGGACCACCTCTTTTCCCAAAACCTTCTCCGCCTGATTATGTTTCACGTTGTCTCATTCATCTTCATGCAATTTCATCTATTTTCATTATACTTCATACATTTACCTTTGTCAATAAAAAAATGCTATCTTTTGGATAGCAGTTTAATTTAAGCAAAGACACTACAGCGACAATGCCGGGCCTTTTATATATTTATTTTTTCTTGCCATTCTGCCTCTTTGAAGCCGATTATGACAATATTATCGCCGATCAATAACGGGCGCTTAACCAACAAACCGTCGCCGGCCAAGACAGCCAATTGTTCGTCTTCCGTCATAGAAGGCAATCGATCTTTTAATTCCAGTTGACGATATTTTTGACCCCTACTGTTAAAAAAATCTTTCAGCTGATAGTCGCTTTTTTTAAGCCATGCAGCCAATTCTTCTTTATGGGGGTTTTCCCTCACAATATCACGCCATGTGTAGGGAATGCCATGTTCCTCTAGCCAGGACCTGGCTTTTTTACATGTCGATCAGCGGGGGTGACAAACAAACAAATAATCCATAAACTTTCCTCCTTGCAATTTTTATCAATCCCTTACAGTCGTCATTTCGCTTCCTTCTCGCTCGTGTATCCGGCAAGTCCGCTTCAACAAAAAAGTTTAACATCTTCTAAATTTTGCCGGTATCCCCAAGACACCTTATATTTCTTTCTCGCTAACATATTTTACGCCATCTCTTGCTGATTTTAATAAGGAATAGCAAATTAAACCCCAACTTCGATAAAGGGTTTTTCACAGTCATTCCAATATTTCATGTAAGTCCGCTCATGATTTTTATCAAAATTCAATTGGTACATCCTAAAGGTTGCTAAAATATTTTTCGGTTGCCATTGTTCAAGATAGGAATACTTATATCTCATTCCAAGCTTTTTTAGAACGTTGCCGCTGCGGATATTGTTAATGTCATGGGTCGCAGTAATATAAGTATAACCGGCTTTTGCAATCCATTTGACCAGTGCTTTTCCCGCTTCTGTTGCAACATCTTGCTGCCAAAATTCTTTTTTTAATCCATAACCCAAATCATTACTCTCATCATCAGCCAACCATATATAACCTATCGGTTTATTATCTTCTTTTAAACAAATCGCATATCGGTAGCTAGTCGGTTTGGCATAATAGCTTAAAAAGCGATCCTGCAAAAATATTTGCGCCTCTTTTAAAGATTTTAGCGGATGCCATGGCAAAAAGGTGTTTACTTCGACATCGCTTAAAATTTCCAATAAGGCCTCTGCATCCGCCATGGTAAATTTCCGCAATATCAATCTATCGGTTATAATTGTCGGCGAATTTTCCTTTATCATTTATCTGCCCCCATTATAAGCCGGCTGTTTGTAGAAAAGGGACTCCGGATTCCATCCATTTTAGCACTGGCTTCTTCCTATGATGCAACCTTACTTTTCAGCAAATACACACAAAGAGACTAGCGGTTTTTATTTACCCCTTATTATTTATATAGCGATAGTCCTTTTTTCATTTTTGATTATTCCATTAGAGACTATTGGGGATCCCCTATATATGGACTAAATTTTTGACCGTCTTTCGCCCCTTACCCTACCCACACCTGTTGCGTAAGGACCGCCACCGATTATATCCATATAACAGGTCATGTTAATCAAAGAACCAATGATTTCCTGAGGTGATGAAGCCTTGGTTTTATACCAAGAGAGTGCCTCGATTCTTGAATCCTTTTTAAAAATATCCAGCCATTTTACTGCCAAACCAAAGGTTGCAGCATAGGGCAGAATTCTTTCCAATTCCTCAATCGCTAGTTGTTCACCCGCTTTGGGACTTATCTCTTTTATATAACGGGAAAATGATTTCCATTTTCGGGCCTCTTCCAATCCCTTTTCGGATAATGGAGAAAAAAGAAAACCGATCACAATAATAGCAAAGGACAAAATAAAACCGGCTAAGGGTATAAAAACCATGGGCCAATTCTCCAAGGGAAGGAAAACCATTACAAAGAAAATACCCAAAAAAGACAGAAATAGCCCTGCAAAGCCCCCGGCGAGCAAGCGTTTCTTAAATTTCTCTTTATTTTCACCAAGGTAAGACAATCTCTCTAGCTCGTCTTTAATTAGTTTTTTAAAGAGTTTGTACCTTTGAAGATTGTCATTACCTATCTCCTTAAGGGTGGTAGATTTTTTCCTTTGCCCCTTATAGGTAAAAAGGTTATCGAGAAATGTTTCTTCCCAAGGTTGGAGGTTCGCCGCGGTATCGGTTCGGTAAATTTTATATTGACCGCTGTCCACAACCTTCCCGGGTAATACGCCTATCTCCAATACCCCCTTTAGGGCCCAAGAAAAAATAGCTGCCATAGCATGTCTCCAGCGAGCCAGCATACCCGGTGATATAAGAGCTCCTACCAGGGCAGGGTGCAGATCACCTGGAGTTTTTATTTGTTCTCCGCTAACTACATCTTTCATTGCACACCTTCTTCCTGTTTTTTCTTTACCTCCATAATATCATGAAGGTTGGCTGCCGGCGAATCAATGGTTTTCATCATAAAATAAAGCAATAAAATCGAAAACATGTTGCTTAGTAAAAGATCCGTAGAATGCAGGCTTTGGATCTTGCGAAAAGGTTTGCTTATCTTTTTAAATAGCTGATATTCCTGTCTTCCCATCAATTCTTTTATTTGCGAAAAAGCTCAACGGCATACAATTTTGAGTCATTTTTATCGACATAAACTTGGCCTATAAAATCCTCCCGCTTATCAAAAGTGGTGAATGCATAATAGATACTTTTAATCGGCTGAATATTACCGGAACCATCAGTGTAATGGCCTTCAGCGGCTGCAAATATATGGGCCCCTATGTACACAAAAGACAGGGGTACCATTCGTTTGATTGTAAGCTCATAACGATCACCGTCGGCCTTTAAGCGATCCAACTCGGCGGCCACAAAGCGGTATTTCACCCACCCGAACAGGCCTATTAACAACCAGCCAAGGGCATTTCCCAGCAAAGGGAACATAGCTAAGTAACCCCAATTGGGATCCGTCTTTATTACAAATAATGCCAAGATTAAAAAGGGCAATGCCAACAATACAAACAGAAAAAATATTCGAATCCCCGCAGTAAACAACCTATGCCAGGCACACTCAACAGTCTCCATAGAAAATGCACCTCCTTAAAATAGATAACAATGGAAGGCAAGAAACATCCTTACAGTGTTTTAGAAGGATATTCTTAATCTAACCATCTTAAGCACCCCTTTTTAAATACTGTTTCTCATTCTTAAGTTCAGCTAATATCTGTTCTATAGAGATAATACTCCTTATTAAAAATCCAGCGGGGAACTTCCAAATTAAAATCGTTGGCTAATTTATGAACTGTTGCTGCTAAAAGGCGCCGTATTCTTTTAATATTGAATGCTTGGCTGGAGCAACCGCTATCATTTCAATTTTTTCTTCTTGCCCGGCAGCGTAAAATTCATCCAGAAAATTACCCAAGGCAACATAAAAATCACAACCGGCCGCAATTTGTTCAAAGGTATCTGAAATTGTAATCATAACGACACCTCCCCTTTTTAACCTAGCTTAACTTCTAAATTTTGCCGGTGTCCCTGTGGCACCGATTTTGTATCCCGCAAACATATTTTACGCCATCTCTTACTGATTCTAATAAGAAATAGCAAATTAAACGCCAACCTCGATAAGGAGTTTTCACTGTCATTTCAATATTTCATGTAGGTCCGCCGTCATCAGCCAACCATATATAGCCGATAGGTACCTTTGATTGGCTGGAAAAATAAAATGGCCCTGGGCCATTTTTGCCCGATAAGGGAATCCTGCCTAAGTATCAACTGCGATCGGTAATCTAAAACATTTCGTCAATACTACCTATTGTTTTCATCATACCGCCCCAAACTGCATCTTCAAAATCCTCGTCATCTACAACGTCCAAAATCCAGTTGTTTTCTCCCCGATAGAGTTTAATATCAACGATTGCAGTATGTATCTCATTATTATCTCTCTCCAAAATCTCCATAAGTAGTTGATCTGCAAAATCTTCATCCGGTTCCGATTGCTCATCGGAAAAAGCCTGGCTGAAGGCCATCGCAAAAAATGTTTTGAAATATTCCGAAAAAACTTCGCCCAGGTCAATATTGGAGATTTCAGCACTTACCAGGGCAGTCTCCCCACTTTCGTCAACCGCTAGCACCTTGCAGCGCAAATTTTTCAGCATCAGGGCCATAAGTTCATATTTTTGCGGGGACTCGCTTTTCAAACCGGCCAATTCTTCGCTTTCACCGGGAAAATATTTCCCCAGAGTCTCTGTATCAAGTTTGCTGAAAGCCTCCACGGCCTTTTCCACAGCCTGACCCGGGGTCTCCTCTTTATTATTACAACTAGCCATGGCCACCATGATTAACAAAATAATTAAAACCGCTTTAATCTTTTTCAATCTAACACGTCCTTTCTTTTTGCTTGCCAACCTTTAAAGGCAGGCAGTTCTAGAGTTTTACTCCGGAGCACCCCATAGAAGCCCGAAAACATTACCAGATAAGCCGACGGTACTGACAATAAGAAAACTGGACTCTTTCAACGGGGAAATTCTATTAGGCCCGCCAATTTGGTTTTGTTTTTTGAACTGAATCGATGGGAGATAATCAAAAGGCTTCGATCCGTAATCGACAAAAGTTGCGATTCGATTGTCCGGGCATTTTCCCCGTCAAGGTTGGCTAAGGGTTCATCCAATATCAAAAGGGGGGTTTCTCTTAATATACTTCTGGCCAGGGTAATTCTCCTCTTTTCTCCCCCCGACAGATTGCTTCCCCCCTCCCTAATCATCATGGCCAGGCCGGCCGGATTGGCCAATTTGCCCAGACCCACCTTCTCCAAAACCCTTATAATTTTTTCATCAGAAATTTTTTGGTACATGGTCAGATTGTTTCTCAGGCTGTCGGTAAAAAATACTGCCTCTTGTCTCATTACAGTCATAAGTTCGTTCAAATTTCTTATTTTCCCTACTTCTATGCCATTTATTCTTACCGTGCCACAATTAGGTCGATAATAATTCATTAAAAGGTTCATGCTGGTGGTCTTGCCGGAGCCGCTGGCCCCTTCCAGCAAGTACTGCTTGCCTTTTTCAAATCTCATATTTAAATTTTTAACAACCTGTTCTCCGCCATAATTGAAAGATACATTATGAAAGCTAACTTCCCGGAAATTTTCCTTGGCAATGTTAACTGTACCGGCTTCTTCAAACCTTTCATTAAGAAAAGCCAGGACGGACTTATTTACCGGTTGCACCGAAACCAGGGATTGTATAAAGCGGGACAGGGTGATTATCGGGTAAGACAGTTGATCGATCATGCCCACGGCAACGAAGAAAGTACCGGCGGTAAAATCGCCCCGGAGGACCAAATAGGCAGCAAAGACCAGTATAATGAAATGGGATAAATAGGAAAGAAAGGCCGACAAGGTTCTCGTCATATTGCCTAGCCTCCTCTTTTCCAGATTACCTCTCATCGTTCTGCCATTCGTTTTTTTAAACATTTCCTTGATTTTTTCTTCTATGGAATAGTTTTTTATTATCTCAAAAGCCCTCAGCCAATCCGTTATGGTTTGGATATGGCCTTCAAATGTTTCCAGATACTTCTTTTGAGCTCCTTGCAGCTTTTTTTCCAACAACTTGGGAAGGTACAAAGGGGTAGTCAGTAAAAACAAGGTGATCAGGGCCAACCTGTAATCTAGTATAAATAGGGAAATACTGACGATGAGAATCTTGATGATGATCTCCGCCAACAAGGGTAGGGTACCAAAATAATCCGCCTCGATTATCTCCATTTCCTTATTGTATTGGGCCAAATATTCTCCCTGACTCTTCTTCAAAAAGGCCGGATAATTTCTGGCCAGTAAATTCGAAAAAAAAGCAAACCTTAATTTCTCCATGGCATCTACGATAAACCTGGCTCGGCATTGGTCGTACAAAAAGAAAAAACCGAGTTCCAAAGCAATAAACATACCAAGCCATATTCCATGGCTCAAAGCCGGTTTTGCCTCCCTTGCCAGGGCATAGTCCAAGACATTCCCTTTGAGGAATTGGACCCCCACGGCAAATATCGATGCAACCATTGAAAATACAATAGAAAACAGCAAGGGTTTCCAGTTACTGCGGACATATTTTTTCATTTTTATCCTCCTATTTATTATTTAAAATAAATAACAATAGAAGGCTCATATCGTCCTTCTATTGTTCTAGAAGGATTTCCTTAATCTAACCACCTTAAACACTCCTTTTCAACAGCCATTTTTCATCCTCAGACCAGCCCATATTTGCTCAATACCATATTTGATTTATAGAAAGATTTTGATTAATCTTTTCCTGATAGTTGAACCGGAATTTTACCTTAACTTATGAGGCAACGGGATTCAATCGCTAGTAGAACAAAAGATCTCTGCCGTGCTTGCCAAAATCCTGGCCGGCGACGAATCCGCCTCGATCTTTAAAGGGAAAGCCATTACATAAAATTTTCCAATAGCCGATAAAGCCGAAAGATTGGTTAAATTTTCAGCAATAAGGATATCGTTTTTCAATAATTTTTTGTGTATCACAAAAGGGTGCCTATCCGGCGAGGGCAGGTCCATCGCCAGCATTTTTATCTTTTTTTCTATAAAGAGGTCTGCCAAAGCCTCGGACACCACCGGATGGTGGTGGAAGTATTCATCGGTACCGTATTTTTCGCTGTAATTTGTATAAAGCAGGACCACATCGCCTGCCTTAATAATTTCCTCATATTTTTCCTGAGGAAGAATTGTCTTTTGACCCCTTACATCGAGGAGGCAGCCTTTGCCCACAAATCTATCTAAAGGAATCTCACCGATTAAAATTTTGCTATCGGTCATATGCATAGGTCCGTCTACGTGGGTGCCCGCATGCATTCCTGTCTCCAAACGGAAATCATTGTGCCCATCGGCACGGAAAAATTTATCCTGACGAAGGCCAGGACCCTTGTCACCAGGGTACCCGGGCATCTCATCAACTATGACCCGGCTAAGATCTATAAATTTAAGCAAGGAATTTTCCACCCCTTTTCTTGCCCTACTCTTCTCCCGAAAGCAGCTCATCATTCAATGTGCCCATGGTAACCGGTCTTCCAACCTTCCAAGAAAGGCCAATAAGCATTTAGGAAGAAGATTTATAGCCTCCTAATTTTACCACAAAAATCCCCTAATGGGAAGAAATTCAGCCCTTGAAAAAGAGAATAGGGCAAAGTTCAACCAATTGTGGAATTCCAAACTTTATTTAATTTTTTTCCCTGCCTTCATTTTTTCCCCCAAATAATCCTTCAAAATCCAGAAAGAAACTTAAGTTTTCTTGGTAATTCTTGAATGTCAAAATGGCCCCATTTTCCCGCCAATCGATTTCGTAATGATCGTTTGTTAATCCATGTTTAATCGGCCCTAACCTGGTGGAAAAATAGTATTTTTCCGGCTCTTCCCTTTCTTTTGTCCCGACCCTCCGACAAGATACTTCAAGCTCATAATAATAGGAAGCAGAGGGAACTATCACATCGGGCCTAGATGAGACGACCATTACCTCGTAAGCTCCATCCGGCGAAATCAAATCGAGCCAATCTTGTCTCATTTGAGGCCATGGCTCATTCATCTTCATAACGATCAGGGCACCGATTAAAAATAAACACAAGATGGTCAGCAGAATCCCATAAATTTTATTTCCCACGTCTGGACCGCCTCCATTGTCCGGATTAAGAATTGCAAAAATTTTCTGCACCTTTAGTCCTTTGCCTGCTTTCAACTTTAAATATTCCCATACCACCTTTCAGCATCTAATCGATGGCATCTTGCATCAACATACGGGCATACCCCTTCTTTTCCTGCTGCGGAAGGATCCCTATGACAGTGCCCTCTCCCATCACATTTACAGAACACCGGTATGCTGCAAATGTTACTTTCCTAATTTCCTTTTCGGATGAAAATAATCTCTAGTTGGGAAAAAATATTTGCCCCTTTAAGGGCAAATATCAATATTGGCAGTTGTCCCAGCCTCAATAGGAGAAAGGATCCTGGTCTAATAGTTTTCCTTTCTCACTTCGAAGAATCCCTGCGGGTGGGCACAAACGGGGCATATTTTGGCCGCTTTTTTCCCGATCATAAGATGACCGCAGTTGCGGCATTCCCATTTGCTTTCTTCTTCTTTTGCAAAGACTTTCTTATTTTCAACATTATCCAAAAGGGCTTTGAACCTTTCCTCGTGGGCTTTTTCAATTTGAGCGACCATGCGAAACTGCCTGGCCAGATCCTTGAAACCCTCCTCCTCGGCATCTTGGGCAAAGTTTTTGTACATCTCCGTCCATTCATATTTTTCCCCTTCGGCTGCACTGAGCAGGTTGGCTGCAGTATCGCCGAGTCCGCCAAGGGCCTTGAACCAAAGCTTGGCATGTTCCTTTTCATTATTGGCTGTTTCCTCAAAGATAGCTGCAATCTGCTGAAAGCCTTCTTTTTTAGCCAGGGAGGCAAAATATGAATATTTGTTTCTGGCCTCGGATTCGCCGGCAAAGGCAGCTGCTAAATTCTTTTCTGTTTTCGTTCCCTTAAGTTCCATGGGTTTCTCTCCTTTTTTATTATTTTCAGTTCAATAACCAAAGGCTGTCATACAGCTTTATTATAGCGTACCAAATGGAATTTCAAAAGGAATCTTTCCCATAATTCTAGCCCATCATGGCATCGGAGGCAGCATCGAGCAAGCCATGCTTAAATTGGGTTTCATACAATTCCCTATAAACTCCCCGGTCTTTAACCAGCTCGCTGTGGCTGCCCCTCTCCACTATCTCGCCATCCTTTAAAACAAATATTTCATCGGCAGCCATGATGGTCGATAAGCGGTGAGCAATTACCAGGCTCGTGCGACTCCCTATCAGGGGATCGATGGCTTTTTGGATCAGGCTTTCCGATATGGAGTCCAATGATGAGGTAGCCTCATCGAAGATTAAGATGGGAGGATTTTTCAATATAACCCGGGCTATGGATACCCTTTGCTTTTCGCCACCCGACAACTTCAAGCCCCTGTTGCCCACTAAGGAATCATAACCCTTGGGCAGGGATACAATAAAGTCATGAATATTGGCCTCTTTGCAGGCCTTAATTAATTCATCTTCCGTGGCATCGGCCTTGGCATAGAGGAGATTCTCCCGAATGGTGCCATTGAAAAGATAGGAATCCTGGGTAACGACGCCGATATTCCTTCTTAAAAAGTATAGGTCCAGCTCTCTGATATCATGGCCGTCAATTAAAACCTGCCCCTCTATTACATCATAAAGGCGGGGTATGAGGTTGATAATGGTTGACTTGCCGGCTCCCGAGGGTCCGACAATGGCTATGGACTTGCCGGCAGCCAATTTGAAGTTTAAGCCCTTCAATACCGGCACTGCCTTGTCATAATGGAAGTAAACATTCCTGAATTCGATATCTCCCCGCAAGAAGGGCAGGACAAGGGGTTCTTCAATGTTCTTTATCTCAACCTCCATATCGAAATATTCAAAAATTCTGGTGAAAAGGGCCATGGAACGGACGATATCCACCTGAATATTTAAAAGTTGGTTGACCGGCCTATACATCCTGCCCAAAAGAGCCACCATAACGCTGATATCGCCGACCGTTAAATCGCTTTTGCCGTAGACAATCATGAGGGCACCGCCGGCTAAATAGATGAGCATGGGACCGATATTGGTCAGAATATTTATAACCAGCCAAAACCACCTTCCGGCCATACTTTCCCTGATATTTAGTCTCAGCATCTGTCGATTCATATTCTTGTAGCGGTCGTATTCCAATTTTTCATTGGTAAAAAGCTTGACCAAGAGTTGACCGCTGACGCTGAGGGTCTCATTGAGGGTTTGGTTTAATTTGTCGTTGCATTTTTGCGATTCCAGGGCAAATCCCCAGCGGGTGCGCCCAACTCTTTTCGTCGGTATGGTAAAAAGGGGTACGATGATTACCCCCAAGGTGGCCAGGATCCAATTCTTTCTGTACATGGCAAACAGAGCCGTCGACAAAACCGCAATATTGCTCAAAATATTGGTCAGGGTGCCGGCAATAACCGATTGAACCCCGCCGATATCGCTAGTCATGCGACTGATGGTTTCACCTTGCTTACTGGAGGTAAAAAAATTGTGGGACATGCTTTGCAGTTTGGCATACATCTTGTTGCGCATATCGAAGCTGATCCTTTGGGAGACCCATACATTTAGATAACTTATGAAGACATTAAGGAGATTGGACAGGGTCAAAACTCCTAAGGAAGCTAAGATTAAGATGGCCAAGAGCTTAAAATCTTGGCCGATCAAGCCGTCATCAATAATCTTACCGGTCAAGATTGAGGGCATCATGCCGAAGATGGCCGACAATATAATGGCTAGCCAGACAAGCAAGAGTTGCTTCCAATAGGGTTTTAAATAGGAGAATATCCTGGTCAATAAAGCTTTGGTGATTTTGGGTCTGTTCTTCTTTTCTTCCGGCGTCAGGTAGCGACCGCTCCGGCCGCCGATTCTGCCCCTTCTAACCCCGCTCATGCTCCCCCTCCCCTTTCGAACCCGGCCTGTCCGGCAGATCTATCTCTGCTGGCATGGCCGCAACTTTCTTGCGACTGACAAGCATGCTTTTTGGCATCTTCCTCCAACCTTTGACTCAATTTATCACATATTTGACAGAAGACCTCCCTTTCTGCAGGTGTAAGCCATTCCTCCAACTTCTTATCCTCTTTTCTTCTTCTATCCTTATGTTGCTCCAAAATTTCCCTGCCCTTGCCTGTAATAGTAACCCGAGTCACCCGCATATCCTCCCGGTCTTTGTTTCTGACAATGATCTCCTCTTTCTCCATCTTGTTTAGGAGTTCCGACAGGGAAGGAGGCCTAACACCCAAGGCATCCGACAGTTCCCGGGCCCTTAGATTTCCTTGGCGGGTCAATATTCTTAAAACCTTCATATAGGCTCGGGAGGGGTGACTGGGGTCAGATGGCCGCCGCCGCAGATTTCTCGCCAGTCTGTATAAACTATCCATGACACTGCTATTTGCCTGCATGTGATCACCCTCCAAACAAAATTAGTTAGGTGCCTATGTATACATAATACCTTAGGTGCCTAACTATTGTCAAGGGCCTATTGAAATTATTATATTTGGGATTTGCATCATCGAACTTCAAAGGGGCTTTTCATCCCTTTATCCGAATGGATAATTGGAAGTCAAATAAATATTTATGTGTAAATCCCATTCCCCACCAGCGCCCGATGATGGATCACCATTTCCACTTTTAGCCCCATTTTTTCAGCTAGCTTTAATCGGTCAATATGTATTGGCGTTTTTAATGCATCGGGGTAATGTCTACGTAAAAAATCATGGGCTTCTGATTCTAAATCTTTTTTATAAATGTACGGAACGAGGGCATCAGAAAGGGGTTTTGTCATTTTACTCTTTTTATATATGTTGATGTCAATAATCTGAAAATCGTTCAAATTACAGGCCAGGTCACCGGCGCAATGAACAGCAAACCACTGGTTGCAGATGTCATAGTCATCGTAATGGTAGTCGCCCTCAGTAACTTCAATTTCGGCATCCAAAATAACATCAAATTCTATCTTTAGGCCTGGTAGGCCGCCAACCGATACAAATTTTATTTCCATATCGGACAGGGCAACCCCGCCGATATTGTGAACATTATTTATACGCAAGTCTAGGCTCTGCCAGTTTCGTTTAATGAAGTCTTCAAGGGCTGGGTAGAGATCATTATATAATTTATCTTTAACATAGGCGGTAAATAAACAGACGTTTGCCATGACCTCGCCTCTTTATCGGCCTTAAGGCCTTGCCTCTTCATCAAAGACTTGATCTAGTTGAGTGCTACTCGTTATAGGCAACACCTTATTTCGCACAGCACTATTCCCCATATCCAACCTATAATAACGTTCCACGCCATCAGCCCCTCTCTTTTTGCGAATTAACTGAATACGCCCGAATAAATTCCAGTGCTTGTTTGCAAATTCGGCTAAACCTACTGCCTTAGCAAGATTGTCATCGCGGCTAGGGTCATGGGGCTCTAAAATGTCAAACTGAAAACCATGCTCATCTTTGCGTACTATAAATAAATCAGGGAACATTGGCTTATAACTTCCGGCATCACGATAAGGAACTTCTAATGACCAGGTCTTACGATCAAGGTTCCGCAACCATCCCACCACATTTTCATCCTGCAATTCTATTTCCAACACATCTTTTTCCCAACTCCCCAAGTTAGCATGAAAATCCCCACCCTTTTCAAGGTAAAGATGCCTTTCAAATACGGGGGACTCTGGAGAGCGATTAAAATCAATTCTTTCTGGTAGTACCCATGCAATAGCCTGTGGTTCTGACGCGGCTAAACATAGACGTTCATAGTATTTGCGGCGTTTTTCTCCCTTTAGGGTAGCAATGCTTCTTTTATGTT
>CAZMQU010000016.1:0-30914 GCA_964568715.1 uncultured Halanaerobiales bacterium | reverse complement strand
TAGGCTAAACGGCGTTTTAAGACATCTTGTTGGGTAGCGATAAAAACTCCTATCAGGATTGTAAAAGCAGCAATCCAAGGCAAGGCGCTGGCAAAAGAGAGAGAATCCATAAGCTTGTGGCCGAACACCGAATATACCACCCGTAGGACACCGTAAACCCCCGAGTAAACGACAGCCACTGCATGCAAGAGGGCACTGATGGGAGTGGGAGCCACCATGGCAGCGGGTAACCAGCGGTGGAGCGGCATTATGGCGGCTTTGACTCCAAAGCCGACAATGAAGATTGCTAATAACCAATTAAGAAGGCCACTGCCAGAGTCTGCTAAGATCGGCGTGGTAGAAAAATTCAAATGGCCCGCCAAGGCGTAGGTAATTACTATTGCTAAAAGAAGAACACCGGCGCCGGAAAAGCTGTAGAGTATATATTTTCGACCGGCTTTTAAAGCTTCGGGGGTCCGCTGATGGATTACCAAAGGATAAGTGGCCAAAGTCAAGAGTTCATAAAACAGATACAAAGCCAGCAAATTGCCGGCAAAAGCAACACCCAAAGTAGCGGTTAAAGAGAATAGAAAAAAAGCATAATAAGTCCCTTGCCGGCTTTTTTCTTTCATATAGCCAAAAGAATACACGGCGGCAAAAAGCCACAATGTAGATACAATTATACCGAAAAGGGCCCCCAGTGGATCAGGCTGAAAGCTCCAAGTCATGCCGGCAAATTGAAGCCCTAAGCTTAACTGTTTGCCGGCAAAAATCGATAAGGCTACCCGCCAGCTGAATATCATACCCAAGACGGTAAAGATAAAAACGATAAGGCGGCGAAGGCGATTATATTTTTCTTTGATTACAGTACTGATAAGGCCACCAAACAAACCGCTGGATAATGCAACAATCATGTCAACCATTTTTTATCACCTTTTCACCTTATTGGAGTAATAACAATTCAAAAGATGCTTTTTGGGCCAGTTTCAGCATAGGACCGGGGAATACCCCCAAGATAATTATCAGTATTGCCAGAAAAACTAGGGCTGCTTTTTGATTCCAGCCCGGATCCCGATAAACCGTATTGGGCTCAGGAGAAAAATAGGCGATTTTCAGAACGGGGAAAAGATAAGCTGCACAAAGGACGCTGCCCAGGATAATTACAGCGGCGGCTAAATTGTTGCCACCATGGATGGCGCCTAAAAGTAGATGCCATTTGCCGATGAAGCCTGAAAAAAGAGGAATACCCACCAAGCCCAAGCTGGCAACGGTAAAGACGGCCATTGTTATCGGCATTGTTTTACCAACACCGGCCAATTCATCGATGTTTTCTTTGCCGGTCACCCGGATAATGGCGCCGGCCGCCAAAAAAAGGCCGGCTTTTATTATTGCGTGGCTGGCCAAATAAAAGAGGGCACCGGCAACACCGATGTCGTTGGCCAAACTGATGCCCAAAAAAATATAGCCCACTTGCGCAACTGTGGAGTAAGCCAGCCTCCTCTTTAATGTTATTTGTTTGAGGGCCAAAATCGAGCCGGCAATGATGGCCAACATTCCGGCCAGGGCCAATATTCGGCGTATGGAGAAAGCGGCTAGGAAAGCCGGTCCGAAGATATTGTACAGGACTTTAACCAAGCATACTATATAGCCTTTGACGGCCAAGCCGGACAAGATTGCACTGGCGGGGGTCGGGGCAATCGAATGGGCTTCGGGCAACCATATATGCAGAGGGAAAAGGGCTGACTTTACACCGAATCCTACAATCATAAAGCTGATTGCCATCCATAAGACATGGGGGTAGGTACCTTTGTTGACGGCCAGGGCGGCATTGGCAAAACCGATATTCAAATGGCCGGTGGTGATATAGATTAAGCCTATTCCACCTAAAACAAATGCGGAACCCAAGGTGGCCAATATGAGATAGCGAAAGGCCGCCTCTGCAGCCCGCGGATGATTGCGGGCACTTACCAAACCGCAACAGCTTAGGGTGGCTACTTCTACCAAGACAAATATATTGAATAAGTCATTGGTAACGGCCATACCGGCTAAAGCTCCGCTAAGCAGCAAATAAAGGACATAAAAGCGGGACTGCCTGGCCTTGTCGCCAACTTCTTCTTCGATATTGTTGCAGGAAAAGAGAGCGACCGGTAAAATAACCAGGGCAACGACCAAGAGAAAGAGTCCCCCGAAATTATTAACAATTAATTCAATACCCCAGGGCGGTGCCCAGCCTCCCAAAGAATATTTGATGGCAGAGGTATTTTGGTTAAGGAGGGTATCGGCTAAAAAGAGCGAACCGGTCAATCCTAAAAGGCTGACTAGTATAACCAGGATTTCCACCAAGCGCATCCGACGGGCTAAAGTTGGCAATATAAAGGCGATAAAAAGAGGGATGATGACAACAAAAACAGGCAGATTATTCACAATGGTCGGCATCACTTTTCATTCACCACTTTTCTAAGTTCGGCAATTTGGTGGGCATCAATTGTTCCGTAAGATCTATAAAGCCGCAAGATTAATGCCAAAGCGAATGCGGAGACACTGACACTTACAACAATCCCCGTCAACATCAAAGCGGAAGGGAGGGGATTAACGTATATTCCTTCCGCAACCCCATCTTCAAGGATAGGAACCAAACCGCCCCGTATATTACCGGCGGCAATAAACATAAGAAAGATGGCACTTTCCATGATGTTGATACCGATCAATTTTTTTAATAAATTAGTGCGGGTTAAGACGGTTGCAATACCGATCAAAAATAAAGCTGTTGCCGCCAGGTACGGGTAATTGATTAATATCTTTTCTAAAAAAGGATTCATTACTATTCCTCCATCATAGTGTAAAACAAAGTAACCATGGTACTTGTTACTCTGATTCCAACGCCGATGCCCAAGAGGGATATCATCCCTCCGGAAGATAAAGCTCCGGGTATTCCTAGCTTGAAACCGGCCAATTTGTTGGTCAGAAAAGGTGCACCTTTGAGGATGCCGATCAAACCGATAAGCCCGTACCAGAGGGTTCCGTAACTTTCAACCCAAACAAGAGTATTTTCCGGCAATTTAATTTTGCCCTTATCCATACCATAAATAGTGGAGAAGGCGATAAAGCTCAAACCTACAATAATACCGCCTGCGAAGGAGCCTCCCGGTGAAACGTGGCCATGTAAGATAACGTAAATCCCATACATAGAAATGAAGGCTAGTAAGGTTGAAGCAATCCGTTTTAAGATAAAATCTTTCATTTATCGCCTTTCTCCTTTTTCGGGGATTTCAATGTAATAACAACCGCTAACGCGCCGGTAAAGAGAACGATTGTTTCGAACATTGTATCATATGCTCTATAATCCAATACTATAGAGGTAACCATATTCAATACCCCGGTTTCCTCCAAAGCTTCATTGATGTAGCGTTCCGGCACTTCATTGTGGACCGGATTATTTGGCATTCCATAAGGGGGCATCTCGGCAACTGCAACCAAGACACCTCCCATTGCCACAAGAGCTAAAAGTGCAATGAGAAGATTTCTTATCCTCATTTTTTTTCCTCCTTGCGGTGGGTGCGATAGATGACAACCATCATCAAAACTGTTGTGCATATTCCTGCCGCGGCTTCAGTTATAGCCAAGTCGGGAGTATTCATCAATAACCATATCAAGGCCATCGTTGCCGTATATGCACCATAAACGATGACTGCATGGATTAGATTTTTAATAAAATACATTGCCAGGGAGGCGGCCATTAAAATGAGTAAAAGAATCATAATCCAATAATCAACAATCACAAAAGGCATCCGATTACCCCTTCCTCAGCCTTGTTCTGTCGACCGGCTTTGTACCGTGAATTAGGCCGGCTTTAGCTACCAAATGAGTCATGGTCGGATTGATTAGCCAAAATAATACTAAAATTACAAGCAATTTTGCCCGTAACAGCCAACTGGGGCTCAACAAAAAGAGGCCTAATCCAACCAAGCCGACACCAAGGGTATCGCTTATTCCAATTGCATGCATCCGTGTATAAGGATCGGGAAACCTAAAAAGTCCTAAGGTTCCCAGGCTAAATGATAACAAAGCACCCGTAAAACAGATATTGGCAATCACTTTAATCATAGGAAGGTCCCCCCTTTTTGTCACCTTCGAAACCTTCCAAACCGGGGATTCTCAACTGCCAATCCCCCGGTGTAAGGACCTTTAAAATCCAAATACTTCCTACAAAGCCACACAGCATAAATACAAAAGCTATATCTATAAAGCCGTATTCTTCCCTAGCAAAGGCCGTCAGTAAAATTATAACACTGATTTTACCGGTTATGGCGTTGATGGAGATTAGTCGATCAATGACTGTTGGGCCGATAATTGCCCGAAGCAGAATCAAGAGAACCAGAACCATAAGCCCTGCCAGTATCCACCACATGTCGTTGCCTCCTTTGCCTGAATTCTTCAAAATTTTTGATTTCATCGATGAGTCGCCAATACATTAGACCGATAGCTGTTTCTTCCGTTAAAGCATGAACTATAAAACGGCCCGTTTCCGGATCGACATCTATGGTTACCGTGCCGGGTGTAATGGTAATACAGGTGGCTAAAAAAACGCGTCCCCAGTTAGTGGTAAGGGGAGGGTCCATGATGACGAAGACAGGATTTACCCGGGAGCCCGAAAAAAGAAGAGTTTTTGCAACTGACAGATTCGATTGTATAATGTACATTACCAACAAAAGTAAGCAGCGGGCTAAAAGGAAAATGTCTTTGAAGGAGAGGATGTTGGGTAGATTTAATCCAAGGTCGTACCAAAGCCAGACGATTATAAACGATAGAAATACACCTACCGCTCCATGAAGCCAATTAAAGCCGGAAGATACTACAATCCAGAATATAAATGCAATGAGAAAAAGGGTCCAAAATTTTTTTTGCACAATAAACCTCCTAGCCTTGTGCCCGGTAATAATATTATTCTTTGGGAACCGATAATCGGCTTGTCGGCAAGAAATTCGCTTCTCCTTACATTACTTAGGGTCACTCTAGAAAAAACCTTTAGGTAAGCATTGCCAAGGCTTCCGCCTTTGCATTATCAATATCGCTGAAGAAATATTTTTCTCCCAGGCTATCAATTATGCCCAGTCGAGTCAATATTTTCAATGGTTTTTCGTTGATTCCGCCGAATAACACGGTTTTATCATTTTTATATAATTTAGCTGCGACGTCCTTTAACACGATGGCGCCGGTTTCATCTATATTATCAACTTGAGATAAGTCCAAGATTAAGGTGTTTTCCTCCGCTGATACCCGCACTTCATTCCTTATCTTTTCCGCCCCGTAAAAAAAGAGGGGACCGCTAAAGCTTATTGTTTTTATTCCGTTTCCGGAAGCGGTGCTAACTGTTTCAATCTTGCAATGGGTAGCCCTGATTTTCTTCTTGGCCAAGAATATTTCGACCAGGCCGGCCAGGCTTGCCAATGTTGTGCCCACCACTACGGCAATGGAAAGATCTTTGACCACGGTCAATATGGTTGTGACGGTCATTATTACACCATATTTCCAATGGGCCCTGGGAAGCAATTTTATGCTGTTCCAATCGGCGGTGCGAATCGATGCCACCATTAATATGGCGGCCAGGGAAGCCAAGGGTATTCGCTTAACGATTGGGGCAAGAAGTAAAATCATAAGCACCAAGAAGACGGAGTGCAACATGCCGGAAAGCTTGGTACGCCCGCCGCTAAATACATTTACCCCGGACCGAGCCACGGCACCGGATACGGGCATGCCTCCCAGCAAGGATGAAACTATGTTTCCTAAGCCTTGGCCGATAAGCTCTTTATTGCTATCATGTTTTCTATCGGTCATTTCATCGGTTACTTGAGCTGATAAAAGGGCCGAGATGCTACCCAAAAGGCAGATAGACAAGGCCGGCAAAAGGAGTTGGCCGATATTGGCCAAGGGCATAATGCCTAGGGTTAACTCAGGTATTTTAAAGGGAACGTCGCCGACAACATGGGGACTATTTATTAAAAATTGGTTGATAAGAAGGCCTGCGACCAAGCCAAACAATGATTCAGGCAGTTTTTTAAAGTAACGCAAGGCAATCCATATAACTATTGCGGTTATTACGGTTATCGACAGTGTGGCCCGGGCATCATCGACCGCTGTCAGAAAAAACAAAATTGAGATGCCGTTTGTAAAGCCGGCAATGACCGGTTGGGGAAGGTATTTTACAAATTTACCGAATTTGAAGAGACCGAATATAAGTTGTAATAAACCGGCCAGGGCTCCGGCTAAAAACATGCCGCCGACGCCGAACTGTTTGATTATGTTGACCAAAATAACGATCATAGCCCCGGTGGGGCCTGTAATCTGGACTCCGCAACCGCCAAAAGCTGCTGCCACAAATCCCCCGAAGATTGAGCCGTATAGGCCGGCCAAGACACCGGCACCGCTGGCAATCCCGAAAGCGATTCCCAAGGGAAGGGCTACAACGGCTGCAGTCGCACCACCAATTATATCACCGCGTATTTGCTGCCACCGTTTATGCAAAAGACCACCCCATCTTGAGCAGTATATTTTAAAACATTGCTCCCCCCTCGTTCGCTTCCGGAGGCGGAGCGATGGCATAATTCAAAAAAGCGCAGGTTCAGCTTTATACGCAAAACTCTACGCTTGGATAACTCCTACGGGGTTAGCTGACGGGTTCGGACATCCAAGTAGCCCTACCTGCGGAGCAGGATTCACCCCAAAACCGGTTCGCCCGTTTCCTAGAAGAAATTCGGAGGCAACAAATTATTCCTTTTAAATTTACCAATATAATTATATCATAATGACGAGCCAAGTCAAGAATTTGTTAGGATAAATGTGCTTTTTTGGCCCTGATAGACTGTACCAATATTCCCGCCTTATTTGTTTTCCGATATCTTGCTAAATAAGGTTAAATGCTTATTATAAGCAAACTAAGCCCCTTTGCGGTCCTCCGAGGGAATTGAATTTGATAGGTGCAATGATACTTTTGCTGAAATAGGGCCAATCAATTCATAAAGTACCGAAGAGGATAATATTATTGTTGAAAGAAGGATGCCCATATCTGTGGGTAGAATTCTTTGGCCCAATATTGCCAAACCGATGGAAACGCCGGCTTGAGGCACCAAAGCCAAACCGAGGTATTTGCGTACTTCCATGGGAGCACCGCTCAGAGAGGCCCCGATGAAGGAGCCGATATATTTGCCGATAATGCGGATTAAAAAGTAAGCTACACCGATCCAGCCGGTGGAAAGTAAAACCGGAATGCTTAGCTTCATCCCGGCCAGGACAAAGAAGAGGATAAGTGTAGGAGGTGCAAATTGGTTGATTTGTCTGAAAAGCTCTTTATTGCCACTTAAGTTAATATAAGCAATGCCCATCGCCATGCAGGAGAGAAGGGGCGATATATTGAAAGCAGCACAAAATCCGGTTATTGCCAGAAGCATTGCAATTGCCAAGATTAGTCGGTTATCTCTGGAACGTCGACTGCTAATGAGTTTATCCAAAATGAAACCGGCCAGGATGCCCAAAGAAATAGCAATCAAATTAATCAACAGAGGAAGCAGGATAATACTTATCCTTAATACTTCTTCGGAGACCAAAGTTCGAACAATGGCGGTACAGATGCTGAAAGCAATTAAAGCAACAGCATCATCCAGGGCTACCACCTGTAAAAGGGTATTGACGAAATTGCCTTTTGCTTTGTATTGTCTGATGGTCATGATGGTCGAGGCGGGAGCGGTTGCTGAGCCTATGGCACCCAAAAGAACGGAAAAAGAAATCGGTAATTTAAAGATGTAGATCATGGTCAAAGTTACAATTATCGCCGCCAGCAAAGCTTCGCAAAGAGTGATAATTATAATTTGCTTGCTGTTTTGTTTTAGAACCGATAGTTTCAAATACCTACCTACCCCGAAAGCGATAAAAGCCAAGGCGATGTCCGTAACAAAATCCATTCCGGCAATTGTCCCTGTGGGGATTATATTTAAGATGTAAGGGCCGATTAAAATTCCGACAATGATGTAGCCGGTTACATTGGGCAATTTAAGCCTTTTGGTAATTCTCGTGCTTAGAAAGCCGCATAAGAGCATAAGGGCCAAAGAAATCAGGATAGTTGCATTTGTGTTTAACGTCAATTGTTCTAAAACCATACCCTTATCCCCTTTTTTTTTAAAAGTTAAATTTTTTCCAGGCTCGACTTGCTATACAGAATATTCTTACCTCAAGCCTATTGTTTATGTTCCTTGATTATAGCAGTAAACAGTGATAAAATAAAATAATAGTATTTTTGGTTATAATAAAATAAATTTATGCAAGCCCATGGGAGGGATGACTTTGGTCGATGAAAAAATGATAACGCTATTGACCCTGGTGAGTGTCGGCAGTTTTACCAAGACGGCCAAAGCCTTATCCTTGACTCAACCGGCAGTCAGTTATCGGATTAAACTTTTGGAAGAAGAGTTCGGTATTGAAATATTTCACGCCGACAGGAAAGAACTGAAAATAACCCCCGAAGGCATGCTGCTCGTTGAATATGCCCGTAGGATAATGGCTTTGACGGATAGTTTGCGGCAAGATATTGATGATTACAGGCATTCGCGTCACAGCTTTACCGTAGGAATAACTACAACTTTGGGCGAATATTTGATTTCGCAGATCTTTGCAACTTATTGCCATAAGAACCCTAATACCCATATCAACATCGTCACCAGGAATATAAAAGATATTTATGGCATGTTAAAAACCTATGAATTGGATTGGGCAATTATCGAAGGTAATATCGCCAATCCGGATTTTACTTCTTTGCTTCTCGATACCGATTATTTATGCCTGGCTGTTGCCGCCAAACATAGACTTGCTTCCAAGGGGCGGGTGTCCCTCAATGAATTGAAGAATGAAAAATTGATTTTGAGGACTAAAAATGCCGGCACCCGGGCATTATTTGAGAACCATCTTCTGAGTCATTCTGAGAACATTAAAAACTTTAATGTTATTATAGAAATTGACAACATTACAACCATCAAAGATCTCGTGGAACAGAATGTCGGAGTAACCATCATTGCCCACAGTGCGATTAAAAACGATGTTGCCGCCGGTAATTTGGTTGTGGTCCCTATCGACAACATGAATATGATCCGGGAAATAAATATAATTTACAACAGCGACTTCAAATACACGGAGATCTTAAAAGATATAAGAAATAATTACAACAAGGCTCAAGTCGGTTGAATAACCATAAAGGTAGCTGAATTATTAATTTATCTTCACCATTATTTAAAATTTAACCCCATTTAAGCAAAATTGGTGTATAATAAATATGGTATTTACTTAATAGCTGATAAAAGTTCTTTTATTTACAATATATAAAGGGGGAAGAAGCAATGAGGAAACCGATTTTGTCGGCTCATTTCAAGTCGAGGCAGCCATCCGATATCCGTTTGGCCCAAATGACTTATGCGAAAAGAAAAGAAAAGCCTCAAGCGGTCATCAACGTTGGAATAGGTAATGTGTCCTTGCCGGCCAATCCTGCCATGCAAAGAAGGATGTTTGAACTCAACTCCGAGTCAAGTCCTTTTAAAAATGGTGTGGTCAGGTATTCCGGAACGGCAGGTTTTGCTGAAACGCAAGAAGCCTTTAAAAACATTCTGGCGGCAGAAGGATTTGCCGGCGAAGATCTTTTTGTCCAAATAACAGATGGCGGTTCGGCCGGGATGGAACTATTGCTTTTGGGGGTTTGTGGCCCGGCGGGTTCTGATGATCGACCCTTGCTGGTGATTGATCCTGCCTATACAAACTATATCTCCTTTGCCAAAAGAATCGGTCGAAAAATTGTAACCATTACGCGACATCTCGGTGACGACGGAAAATTTAACCTGCCGGATATGGCGGAAGTCGAAGCCACAATTAAGAAACACAATCCGGGAGCATTGCTTGTGATTCCTTATGATAATCCTTCCGGCCAATTTTATACCAATGACTTAATGAAAGATCTGGCCCGTTTGTGCGTTAAATATAATATGTGGATGGTCAGCGATGAAGCTTATCGCGAGCTGTACTATGATGAAGAGGAAGGGCTTGTTAGTATTTGGGGGCTGACTGATGACATTATCCCCGGTATTGAAGGCAGAAGAATCAGCCTTGAAACGGCCTCCAAAGTGTGGAATGCCTGTGGTTTGAGGATTGGTGCTTTAGTAACTGACAATGCTGAATTTCACGAACGTTCCGTTGCTGAATATACTGCAAACCTTTGTGCCAATGTAATCGGTCAATATATCTTCGGTGCCATTGCCCATGAAAGCAAAGAAGAAATTTTAAGCTGGTTTAAAAAGCAAAAAGAATACTATCAAGACCAAATTGTAAAATTCCACAAAGATATAAAAAAACTTGAGCCCAATTTGATCGTGTCAAGCCCGGATGCATCAATTTACTCGGTTATCGATGTTCGAAATATGGTTGGTCCGGAATTTGATGCGACCGAGTTCGCCCTATATTGTGCCGGTGAAGGTACAGTTGAGTTGGATGGCCAAGAAACCGCATTGATTGTTGCTCCTATGAAAGGTTTTTATAACATTACAGAAGATGCAAAGAATCCCGGCAGGACCCAATTTAGAATTTCCTTCGTTGAACCGCCGGAAAATATGGCCAAGGTGCCGGAACTTTTTACTAAACTTTTGCAACAATATCTGAAGGTGGAAACCAAATAAATAGATAAAACTAAAGAGACGAGGCCTACCCTAAGGCCTTGTCTTTTTTAGTTTACAGCATAATTTTCTTTTTGCCGGTGGTGCCGGGCAGGTGATTGTTTTCCCAAGCCAAACTATTGAAGACTTTTGTTTAGCCCCTATGCACTTTAAACTTTTTTCAGAATTTATTTTTCAAATTTGCCTTAGTTATAAGGTAAATTTAATATTTCTTTTTTAACCAAACCGGCTGTGACAAAGTCTATATCAATCTTTCAGTTCGAACCGCCGTATCAGTTCCATTGGATATGTATATACCTCTAAGGCGATGATTTTTGTCAGACCAAAGATAGGTTGTGCAAATATTATTTCCAATGATTTCTCTAGTTTTTTGAACTTAAATATACCTATGGTCGAGTGTATCACGGGGTGCCCGAATTTCGCTGAGTAGTACCACCCCAAATTGCCGCAATGTTCGTCCAGTTTTTCGTGAAATGCATAGTAAAAAGCGATAAGTTGCTTTGTTTGTGTCGGTGAAGCATACAGCACAACTGTTTCGTTATTTTTGTCTTGGGGAGGGAAAATTCCAAGAGAGGACAGCACAATATCAAAGGCCGGATGTTTTGACGAAAAGTTTTCCGTCCAATGCAAAATTTCATCAATCGAAGCGCTTTCATATGCTGCAATCGTAATGTGGGGCGGCCACTCAGAAATTGCTTTTATGCAGCCTTCTTTCAGCAAATTTGCTTGCAGTGTCATCCGTTTTTGGTCTGTTTTATCATCAAACCGTGCTAGGACAACATATTTCCCGCTAGCCATTATAATCCACTCCCATTTCATTTAATACAATAACTGACTCTCCTGGCGTCCAAACTTGCCCAACATGTGCTAAAACCGGATTCGAGGCTGTGCTGTCCCTAGGGGTGATTTAATTCAGCAATTTTTACTACGACTTCCACAGCTTTGATCATCGAGCTAATCGGGATATACTCGTATTTGCCATGGAAATTATGGCCGCCGGTAAATATATTGGGGCAGGGTAAGCCCATAAATGAAAGCCTGGCACCGTCAGTCCCGCCTCGGATGGGGGAAATTTTGGGTTCGATGCCCACTTCTTCCATGGCGGCGGTGGCCAAATGAATTATTTCTATCACCGGCTCAATCTTTTCTTTCATGTTATAATAGGAATCTTGTAGTTCGAGTCTTACAATGTCGGGACCGTATTTTTGGTTCAGGAAATTCACGGCATTTTGCATTGTTTCTTTTTTCTTGGCAAATAAATCTTTATCATGGTCTCTGATGATATAATTCATACCTGTCTTTTCCACATTGCCTTGGAGGGTTACAAGATGAATGAAGCCCTCATAGTGTTCGGTGTATTCGGGTTTTTCTGCCGCCGGCAAAAGTGAGTTAAGCTCCATGGCAATTTGCATGGAGTTGATCATCCTGTTTTTTGCACCGCCGGGGTGGATACTTGTGCCATTGATTGTAACTTTGGCTGCGGCCGCATTGAAGTTTTCGTATTCCAGTTCCCCGAGCGGGCCACCGTCCAAAGTATAGGCAAAGTCGGCGTTAAATTTTTCCACGTCAAAAAAATCGACGCCGCGACCGATTTCTTCATCGGGGGTAAAAGCAATTTTAATGGTGCCGTGTTTGATCTTCGGGTGAGCAAGGAGATACTCCATGGCCGTAACGATCTCGGCGATGCCGGCCTTATTGTCCGCACCCAATAGGGTCGTTCCGTCGGTGGCGATGATTGTATCGCCCTTGTAATTTTCCAAAGAAGGAAAGTCGGTTGGTGAAAGGGTGATTTTCTTTTCCCGGTTAAGGAGGATGTCACCACCGTCATAATTCTCAACGATGGTCGGCTTGACATCCTTGCCGGGCATATCGGGGCTTGTATCCATATGGGCTAAAAAGCCGATAGTTTTGGTAGTGGTATCGGTATTGGCAGGTAAGGTTGCCGTAACATAACAGTATTTATCGACGGCAGCATCGGTTAAACCGATTTCTTTTAATTCTTCGACCAAAGCGTTGGCCAATTCAAACTGTTTTTCAGTACTGGGATAAGTTGCCGATTGGGGATCGGATTCGGTGTCAAATTTTACATATCTTAAAAATCTTTCCATAACTTTACTTTTGATATCAAACATACATATCGCTCCTTATTTTTAATTGAAACTTTTGCCGGCAAAGAATTATTTCATTGGGTGGAATGGACTTGCACCGCGTTTTTAAAATGAGGATAAATATTGAAGTCTATTAGTAATTCAATGGAGTCCGGTCGTATCCTTTTTATTTAAATTTCGGTTTATTAAAAAACTTGCCAAGGTGGGATAATTATTGTTGAATATATTTATAATAGTGTTAAAATAATAATGTAATGAAATACTTACCTGTAAATTTTTCAATGAGGAGGAGAAGAATGAAAGTCAGAGTTAATCACGATGAGTGTATCAGCTGTGGTCTATGTATCGATCTTTGCCCCAATGTTTTCGAATGGGACGAGGATGAGATGGCGAGGGCAATTAAGCCGGAAGTTCCCGAAGGTGAAGAAGAATGTGTGGAAGATGCAATTGAGCAGTGCCCGACAGGTGCAATTGAAGAGATTGACTAAACAAAATTATTGAAAAGAAAACCTCCGGTTAAACCGGAGGTTTTATCTTTTAACCTGCAGCGCCATCCAACATATCTTTGAAATCTTCTTTGTATTGCAACAAGTAAAGTTTATGGTAAAGCCCTTCCTGGGCCAATAACTCCTGATGATTACCCATTTCATGGATTTGCCCCCGGTGCAATACTATTATCTTGTCGGCTTTTTGGATGGTAGATAAACGGTGGGCTACAACGATGTTGGTCCGGCCTTCCAAAAGCTTGGGCAAGGCATCCTGGATCAAAAGTTCAGTCTCGGTGTCGATATTGGCCGTTGCTTCATCGAGAACCAGTATTGCCGGGTCGAAAGCCAAGGCCCTGGCAAAAGCCAAAAGTTGTCTTTGCCCGGTTGAAAGGGTTGAGCCTCTCTCAGTAACCCGTTCATAGTACTTTGCGGGGTATTTTTCGATGAAAGTATGAGCATTGACATGGCGGGCTACAAATTCAACTTTGTCCGGTTCTATATCCAGATTGTTGAGCCGAATGTTTTCTA
This sequence comes from uncultured Halanaerobiales bacterium, assembly GCA_964568715.1. Classification (GTDB taxonomy): domain Bacteria; phylum Bacillota; class Halanaerobiia; order B1SED10-174; family B1SED10-174; genus CAZMQU01. Next base: position 17,111 of record CAZMQU010000016.1, on the reverse strand, counting down.
TTATAGTTCCGGTGAACAAAAAGACGTCTTGGAGAACCATGCCGATATTTTTGCGCAAATGGTCTTTGGGATAAGAGCGTATATCGATACCGTCCAAGAGTATTTGGCCCTTTTGGATGTCGTAGAAGCGACTGATAAGGTTTACAATGGAAGTCTTGCCGGCACCTGTTGCACCGACAAGAGCAACGGTTTGGCCGGGCTCAATCGATAGATTGATATCTTTTAGAACCCAATCTTTATCATTGTAAGAGAACCAAACGTTTTTAAACTCTATTCTGCCTTCAATTGGCTTAATCGGGCATGGTGTTGCGGGCTCCTGGATTTTGGGTTCTTGATCTATAATTAAAAACATTCGTTCCGCCGAGGCCATGGCCGATTGCAATATATTATATTTTTCAGTCAAATCATTGATGGGGCGGAAAAATTGATCCAAATAGGTGATAAAGGCGTAGAGGACACCAAATTCCAAGGTTCCCCGCAGAACATCGCCGCCGCCGAACCAAATTAGCAAAGAAAAGCCTATATAATAGATAACCTCCATGGCGGGCCGAAATACGGCAAAGACCTTGAGTTCCCGCATGCTTGCACCTAAATGATCCTTATTGACTTCATCAAATTCTTTGTATTTACGTTTTTGCTGGTTAAAGATCTGGACAATTCGCATTCCCGAGATATTCTCGGCGAAAGTAGCGTTTATTCTCGCCAATTTAACCCTTACCGTTCTGTAAGCTTCGCGGGCTTTGACCCGAAAAACGATGGTTACAGCGATAATCAGCGGCAAGACCGCAAAACAAACCAAAGCCAATTTGATATTCAACATTATCATCATCAACATAATTCCCAGCAGCATGAATATATCGCGGAAAAGGTTGACTAGGACCGAGGTATACATTTCATGCAGAGCGTCCGTATCGTTGGTAACCCTTGTTACGAGTCGTCCTACCGGATTACCGTCGAAGAAGGATAGTGACAATTTTTCGATATGCTCAAAGAGTTCTTGCCTGATGTCGTAGACAATTTTTTGGCCGGTATAGTTGAGGAGATAAACCTGACCGTAGTTAAGGCCAAATCCCAGGGTCATGATGATTAAGAAGATGATTCCGAGCCTTAACAGTGCCTGTATATCATATTCCCGGAAGAGTTTCAAGTCGTCAGCGGTTAGCCTCATGGCTTGAAACTCAAGACCGTTGGAAAGGGCAAGAAATTCGCCGTCCTTTTCGATAATTTCAAAAGTATCATCAGGGTTTATGGAACCGGCGACCAAATAACTGTCGGTAGCGACTTTTACTAGATGATAACGTTTACCGGCCGGCAATTCTCCCTCGAACCAGTCTTCGCGACTTAAGGTTAAATCACCGATTTTGATATTACGTAGGGAAGTATCCTGAGAATCCAAGGCTATAAAGGGTTTATGGTAAGCGGTTATATGGTCATCAATGGCAACCTTTACTAAATAAGGTCGGACCAAATCTATACCTGCAATCAAAAGCAACATTACTATACAAATTAATATCAAGGGAATATATGGTTTCGCGTATGCCAGCAGTCTTTTCATCAAACGGGCATCGTAAGCCTTACCTAAAACTTCTTCATCATGTAGATATTGCACTTTTCACACTCCTATTATATGGCTTCTTCAATTTTTTCTTCCAGGAGCTGCTTTTCATATAACTCACGGTAAAGTCCTTCTTGCTCAATGAGTTCTTCGTGAGTTCCTTTTTGGCTGATAGTGCCGTTTTCAAGGACAATAATTATGTCAGCGGTCTTTAAGGTGCTAATCCGGTGAGCGATAAAAATGGAAGTGCTTTTACCGAATATTTCGGTTAGATTATTTAAAATTGCTTCTTCCGTTTCAGTATCGACTGCTGAAAGACTGTCATCGAGGATTAAGATACTGGGCTCTTTAATCAAAGCCCGGGCAATCGAAATCCTTTGTTTCTGCCCGCCTGAAAGGGTTACGCCCCGTTCACCTACCATGGTGTCGTACTGATAGGGGAAATCAATTATGTTGTCATGAACTTGGGCAACGGCAGCATGTTTTTGTATTACAGGCAGGGGTTGTTCGGTCCAGGCAAAGTCGATGTTTTCTTCAATGGTTGTGGAAAACAGGAAGTTATCTTGGGGAACATAACCGATATTGGTCCGTAAAGTCTCCAAGGGTATCTGCCTAATATCAGTATCATCGATGAAAATCGTGTTGCGAGGTGGGTTGTAAAGACGCAAGAGCAAGTTTACCAAGGTTGTTTTGCCAGAACCGGTCCGCCCCAGAATGCCGACCGTTTTGCCGGCGGGGATAGTCAGGTTGATATTTTTAAGGATTTCCACATCGGTTCCCGGGTAAATAAAGTTTAAATTTCTGAATTCGATCTTGCCATTAATTTTATCAATGGGTATGACATTTGAGTCGTCTTTGATCTCGGGGGTTTCTACCAAGATTGTATTTATGCGGTCCAAAGATGCCCTGCCCCGTTGAATCATGTTGATCATCCAGCCCAAAGCCATTATCGGCCAAGTCAGCATACCCAGATAACTGTTGAAAGCAATGAAGTCCCCCAGAGAAATTTCTCCCCGTATGACCAGGATACCCCCGTAACCTAAACCGATTACAAAGCTGAGGGAGGAGATATACTGTATTAAAGGCCAAAAAAAACCTTGTAACTTTACAAGATGCATATTCATATCGACATTGTGCTGGTTGACTGCACGGAATTTTTCTTTCTCTTCTTCCTCTTGGGCAAAAGCTTTTACGACCCTTATGCCGGAAAAGTTTTCTTGGACCCGGTCGGTCATACTGGCGAAAGCCTCCTGAACTTTGCGGAAGCGGCGGTTTATTACCCGGCCGAAGCCTAAAGTTATTACAGTCAAAAAGGGCAAGGGTATTAAAGCGACAAGGGTTAGTCGCAATGAAATGGTACCGGCCATCATGAATAGGAGTATGCCGGTCATAAAAAGAGCATCCACCGCAAATACGATACCCGATCCCAAGGCACGGCGAATGGCGTTGATGTCGTTGGTTGCGTGGGCCATCAGCTCTCCGGTTTTATGGGTATTAAAAAAGTTGGTGGAAAGAATTTGTAAGTGACCAAAGAGAGTGTTGCGCAAAGAATATTCCAGACGGCGGGCATTACCCATAATGTTGATGCGCCAAATAAATCTGGAAAAGGCAATAAGCAGAGCTAAACCGAGGATAATAAAAATAAATTTCAAAATATCGCTTTGGGTGACCCGCTGCTCTGAAATGCTGTCTGCAAAAGTGCCCATGATTTTAGGAATGATTAGTTGCAGGGAGTTTACTCCAATTAAAAAGAAAAGACCGATGATGTATTGACGCTTGTGATCCCGTACAAAATTCTTAAGTATTATGAAGCTCTTCATCTTGAACCATCCTTTTTATTTCAATATCATAACCATCATTATATAACAAATAGGATAAAAGATAAAGCCCATCCGGCCTTGGCCGGAATAATATTATAAAAACAATTAAATAGGTTCTTTTAACTGAACCAAGGGGTGAAAAGAATAGAATAATAAACAGAACACCCCGCGGGTACAACCTTGACAAATAAGTTTATATTAGATATAAATAGTCATGAGTACAATATTTTAACCGTGGAGGTGCAAGTATGCCTATATATGAATATCGCTGCCCCAATTGTGGTGTCTTTGAAATCTTACAGCCTTTGTCTGCTGATGATTTGGAGTTATGTCCCGACTGTGGCAACAAAATAAAAAGATTGATCAGCAAGCCGGCTGTGATTTATAATTGTTCGGGTTTCTATTGTACAGATTATTCCAAGGGCAATTTGTCGAACCAAACATGCAGCAAGGGAACCTGTGAAGCCGGTTCGGGAATTAATGACAGGAAAGAAAACGTTAGCAAGAGTGAAAAAACTGCTTAGAACAAAGATTTGTACCCATAAAATGTATCATATTTATTAAAGCCGCGAAAGTACCGTGTTGTCGGCCCGCCAAAAATATTAATCCTAGCCTATGATCGTCTATAGCCAAGCGGCAAATGGTCATACGATTATAACTCAGCTTCTAACACCATTCAATAGTTATAACCCGGGCTAGGTTTTTTAGTATCCAATATTGGGCTGAGCTAATCTATCCTCCAAGGGCTCCGGCTCGACCGGAAAAGATCAGGCAAATAATTATTTTCAGTAATTTTTAAGAGAGTTATCGATAAACATAGTCTATACGACAATACATTGGAAGTATTGCCATATATATAGTCGGCCTTGCTTTGCAAGAGTTTAATGTCTGCAAGGCGTGTATAATAAAATATATTTTCCTGTTTCGTTATTATGATTGTTTAGTATTAAGGGAGGCGATTATAATGAAAATGAAATTGTGTTTGGTCGCGGTATGCCTAGTTGTTATAAGTATGGGATTTTCCCCTTCAGCGCAAGCTTTTAGAACACCTGTAGTAAGTCAGGGACACGGTGTGTTAACATTGATGCTCGCCAGCGATTATGCTTTATCATTGGGTGCAGAATTCGGATTGACTGATTGGTTGGCCCTTTCGGGTGATTTGTATTCTAACGGAGTAAGCAAATTCGGGCTCAAGTTTCAAGTGGCACCCAGCCTGGCTGTCCAAGGGGGAGTTTACTCCTTCAATACAGCTTACCTGGGCCTTAATGCCGCAACGGCCTTCGGTAATAATTTGACCGGAATTTTGGATATCAATGTGATTGCACCCGGCTCAATCAGCCACTTTGCGTACGGCTTAGGGCTTCGCTACACGATAGCCCCCCGTTTCGATATCCGAGGTGGCCTATACGGCACGATAACAACTTCAGGCATATCATACCCCGGACTTAAGATAGGGGCGGGGTTCGGTTTTTAATTTTTCAGTCAGGTGGCAGCAAAATAACTTGCTAATTTTTGGTGATGCCTAATGAGCGATCATTATTTTTCCGAGGAGCCTCAAACCCCTCATGCTATTAAGTATCTGAATTATACGTACAAGGGGTGGGAGATAAAATTTAAAACGGACAGCGGTGTTTTTTCCAAAGGAAGGGTTGATCCCGGCAGTAAACTTTTATTGGATACGGTTCTTGTTCCCTCTCAGGGTAAGTTGCTAGACTTAGGAAGCGGTTATGGTGTTATAGGTATATGTTTGGCAAAGGCTAATCCCAATTTATCCGTCTACATGGTGGATATAAATAAAAGAGCGGTTGAACTGGCTGCCCACAATATAGTCATCAACAACCTTGCCAATTGTCAAGTGTCTTGGGGCGATGGTTTGGAAGGAACGCAGCGGTTGTATGATGTGATTGTGACTAACCCACCAATCAGGGCCGGCAAAAAAACGGTTTACCGTTTTTTTGCTGAGAGCAAGAGTGTTCTGGCATCCAAGGGGGCTTTTTACACTGTTATTCAAAAAAAACAGGGTGGCAACTCGGCGATTAACAAGCTCAGGGAAATTTACGGTAATTGTGAGAAAGTGAATCGTTCCGGGGGCTACTGGATTTTGTTATCGTCCAAGGAGAACGAAAATGACGGGAATTTGCACCTTTAAATTGCGATTTGCTTATGTAAATTCTTTGAAAGAAAAAAGAAGGATACTCCATAAAATTATGGATAAAATCAAACACCGCTTCAATGCTTCCGTAGCAGAGGTGGGAGCCCAAGACGAATGGCAATTTTCATTTCTTACCGTAGCTTTGGTCAATAATGATGGCTTATATATTGAAAAGGCCCTTGCAAAGATTACTTCAATTATATTGGAAGAAAGTGAAGTCATCGAATACAATATGCAATTGATTAAGTAAGGAGGCCCATTATGAAACTGAAAGAATTCGGTTATACCGGGGCAAAGGTAACCCCTTTGGGATTTGGAGCAATGCGTTTCAGTGATGATACGGATAAGAGTGTAAAGCTTGTTCGCCACGCCATCGATGCGGGAATAAACTATGTCGACACAGCCCCTTACTATGTTGATCATAAAAGCGAAGAAATAATTGGGGCAGCTTTACAGGATGGTTACAGGCAACGGGTTTACTTGGCGACAAAGTGTCCCGTTGATGGTGTTGACGGTAGTGCTTTAAGGTGTTTTTTGGAGCAATCCTTAAAGAGGATTGATACGGAATATATTGATTTTTACCATCTTTGGGCCCTCAACGGACCCAAATACCGCCAATATGTATTGCCCAAAGGCGGCTATTTGGAATATGCCCTAAAAGCACAACAAGAAGGATTAATAAAAAACCTTAGCTTTTCCTACCACGGTACGGTAGAGGATTTAAAGCAAATTATCGATGACGGACATTTTGCGACTATGTTGGTCCAGTATAATCTTCTCGACCGTAAAAATGAAAAAGCCATAAAGATGGCCAAAGAGAAAGGTATGGGAGTTGCCATCATGGGGCCTGTCGGCGGAGGACGTTTGTCACAACCTTCTCCCGCTATCCAAAGCATGATTCCCCGCACCGTAAATACTTCGGTAGAATTGGCCTTGCGTTTTGTCTTGTCCAATCCGAATGTTACCATTGCCCTTTCGGGCATGGAGAATGAAAAGATGGTTGATGATAATATTGCTTTTGCTAAAAAGTCTGCCCTCTCAAAAGATGAATCCCGACAAGCTGAAGCTGCTGCGGATGAGTTGAAGGCTCTGGCCGACTTATATTGTACAGGTTGTGACTACTGCATGCCTTGCCCTCACGGGGTCAATATCCCGGCCAATTTTCGACTTATGAATTTCTATAGGGTTTATGGCCTGAAGGACTATGCCCAAAAAATGTATGACCAAAGCCCTGTTGAACAAAGAGCCGATCGTTGTATCGAATGTGGCGAATGTCTGCCGAAATGTCCCCAGGAGATTGAAATCATTAAACAATTAAAGGAAATAGTTCAAACCTTTGGCAATGATTAGAAGGTGTTTTCCCTCTCCACTTGTATTTGCTAACTCTTGGCAACTTCAAGGGCGAACAAAATAGGCGGATAATTAATCTGGTTGATAAATTCATATTTGGCAACGGTGACTTTCTTTTGATTAATACCCATTAAAAATTTGCTTAATTCTTTTACTTCCGTTTTGCCGTCTTCATGGCCATGGTAAGCAACAATTAAAATCAAGCCGCCCGGATTGACTATCTGCAAAGCACCCTGAACTGCTGCGATGGTATAAGCGGGCTTGGTTGTAATGCTGTGATTGCCTCCCGGTAAATAACCAAGATTGAAGACAACGGCTTGGACTTTTTCTTCGACCAACTGAGCCAAGTCGGCATGGTTGCCGCGGATGGTTTTTACCAGATGCTGACAGCCTTCTTGAGCCAAGAGTTTACGGGTTCTTGCCAGAGCCTTCTCTTGTATATCGATACTGTATACCTTGCCATGAGGAGCAACCAGTCGGGCTAAAAATATAGTATCATGGCCGTTACCTGCAGTGGCATCTACTGCCAAGTGGCCAGGCTGCAGGGCTTTCGCTAAATAGTAATGGCTTTGTTGTAGAGAGCTGAGTAAATACATTTGATCTCCTTTCAATTTGGGGTGAAAATATGAAAATTGGTGTTATTTCCGATACTCACATCCCCCGGCGGGCAAAGAAGTTACCATCGCCGGTCCTTGCTGGATTTGTCGGTGTTGATTTGATACTGCATGCCGGTGACATCACCGGTAAAGAGGTGCTGGACGATTTGGCTTTAATAGCCCCCGTTAAGGCAGTGAAAGGGAATATGGATATGTTCCCTTTGGCTGAATTGCTACCGTCTAAAAGGATAGTCGAGGTCGGTACTTATAGAATCGGTTTGATTCACGGCCACGGGATGGGGTACAATCCCTTGCAAAATGCAAAGGACGAATTTATGGAAGCCGGCGTCGATGCGGTTGTCTTTGGGCATTCCCACGAACCCTATAATAAAATGCACGGGGATTGTTTATTTTTCAACCCCGGTTCGCCGACGGATAAAAGGTGGCTACCAAATTTCAGTTATGGTATCTTGTATGTTAAACCCACAGAAATAAGGGGTGAAATAATAGAATTCTAGTTGTAAGAAAAAAGCGAATTTTAACGGAGGTGTTAAATTTGTCTGTATATGATTTGGCTCACGCTTTGGCGAAAGCTTTACAAGAGGCGGAGGTATATCGGGAATACTTGGCAGCAAAGGGTAAGATAAGAGCCAATCCCGCAACCGAAAAGATGCTCAAGGATTACCAAACACTGTATTTTAAGGTCCATACCGCTAATCTTTTGGGGCAGGAAATTAAAGCCGAGGAAAAAGAAAAGTTGGAGAAGCTTGAGGATATTATTAAGTTAAACTCCATGGTCCAAGAATTTCTCAGTTTAGAAAATCGTTTGGGTGTCATGTTGCAAGATGTTCAAAAAATAACGACGGGTTCTTTGGATTTGGGTTTTGATGAGCAGGATGGGGAGGTAAAATAACTGCATGAAATTTGAGCTTGTAGCCCTAGATATCGACGGTACGCTTTTGGACGAAAAAAGCGAACTTACCCAGGGGACTATTGAAACGGTTAAAGCAGTTCAAGATCGTGGTATAAAGGTTGTTTTGGCTACCGGTCGTCGTATTGTAACCAGTTTGCAGGTTGCCAAAGCCCTTGACATTAATCTGCCCCTAATTGCTCATAACGGTGCTTTGATTTTTGAATTTGGTAGTAAAAATATAATTTATAATAAAACGTTTACAGGAGAAAAGATCTTACCCCTATTGGAATTTGAAGAATTAAACAGCTTGGACTTTTTTTACCATTGCGGCGAGGATATATTTCTTTTTAAGGAGCCGAATTTGGGGTGGGGATTGAAATACCTGACAGAAAGCACCGGATATATAAATATTGCGGAACCGGATATACTTGCCGCCGAAAAGGATATTCATCGTTTAGTAGTATCCGGTGAAGAAGAATTGGTCAAGGAATATCAACAAAAAATTGAAAATAATTCTGCTGATTTCCGTTGTATTATATTTAGATCCAAATTATTTGATTTAAGCGTATTGGAGGTATTGCATAGTAATGCTTCAAAGGGCAATGCTTTGCAATATTTAGCAGACTTATGGCAGGTACCCGCCGAAAAGGTTTTGGCCGTAGGCGATGATAGCAATGATTTGGAAATGATTGAGTGGGCAGGTTTAGGGGTGGCTATGGGTAACGCAGTATCTTCCTTGAAAGATTGTGCTGATTTGGTATGCGGCGATAATTCCCGGCAGGGTATTGTTGCCCTGCTGGAAGATTATGTATTATAGACCTATTAAATAAAGGGAGCGCCGCTCCCTTTATTGTTGCAAAGATTTATACCGAGACAACCTCTTTGACTTCGGGTATCTCTTTTTTTAAGACCCTTTCAATGCCGTTTTTCAAGGTAATTGAAGCCATGGGACAACCTTGGCAGGCACCGGTTAAGCGCACCTTTACAACACCCGCCTCGACATCTACCAGCTCCACATCGCCGCCGTCGGCTTGCAACATCGGTCTGATTTTACCCAGAGTTTCTTCAACCTTTGTTCTCACGAGCACACCTCCTCATGGATTTGTACAATTTCATTCGCTGCCGCATATATCATCTCCTTTATTTTAACCTAATTTTCGCCCGGACACTCCAGGGAGTCAATCCGATAAAAATTGACAATGGCGAAGATACTTTGTGTGGCCGGAATCGGCCGGTTTTTTTGAAAAATGTTTCCTACAAGCCGATAATCTCTTTACCGGCATAAAATTAACAATAAAGGGAGAAGCCAATTGGAAAATCCCACATGGCAAATGAGAAGGAATAGCCTTTGCCGGAAACGAATAGTATCATATGTGAAGGAGGAAAATTTGTGATTCCATTTGCCCATCTGCACCTGCACAGCGGTTACAGCCTTTTGGACGGTGCCGTAAATTTAAAAGATCTTTTTGCAGCCCTCCCCGCCATGGGAATGAAAAGCGTGGCCTTGACCGATCACGGGGTCATGTATGGAATCATCCCTTTCTATCAGCAAGCAATGCGGGCCGGAATTCATCCCGTCATTGGTTGCGAAGTATATATGGCCCGTAATTCTCATAAGGATAAACGTCCCCGCTTGGATGAAAATCCTTATCATCTTGTTTTGTTGGCCGAAGATACGCAAGGTTATCAGAACCTTATGGAGTTGGTCAGCATTGCCCACTTGGAGGGTTTCTATTATAAGCCCCGTATCGATAAAGATCTTCTCTATAAATACAGAAAGGGAATTATTGGTCTGTCGGCATGCTTGGCAGGGGAGATTCCCACCTTACTGCTTAACGGCGACGAGGCAGGTGCCCGTCAAGCACTAAAAGAATACAAAGACATTTTTGGGCCGGATAATTTCTTTTTGGAATTACAGGACCATGGTTTGGAGGAGCAGAAAAAAGTAAATAAAAGTTTAATCGGTTTTGGTAAAGAATACGGATTGGGTTTGGTTGCGACAAACGATGTCCATTACTTGAAGCAGGAGGACGCGGATGCCCACGATGCCCTTTTATGTATCCAAACCGGCAAAACGATGAGCGACCAAAACAGAATGCGTTTTGCCAACGATAATTTTTATTTACGTTCCGCTGAGGAGATGCAACAGCTTTTTAAGACAACCCCGGAGGCAATATCCAATACATCTGCAATTGCTGCGAGATGCAAGGTGGAATTGAGTTTTGACAAGTTTTTTTTGCCCGACTTTTCATTGCCGGCCGGAAAAACTCCGGAAGAAGAGCTGGAGACCCTCTGTTGGGAGGGGTTGAACAAGATTTCGGAAGTTAACCCTACTATTGAAGAACGATTGGCTTATGAATTAAAGATAATACAGGATATGGGTTTTGCCTCTTATTTTCTGATTGTTCGTGACTTCATCAAATTTGCCCGTCAAAATAATATAGCTGTCGGACCCGGCAGAGGCTCAGCCGCTGGAAGTCTGGTTGCCTATGTTTTGGGTATTACCGCAATAAACCCCTTGGATTACGGTTTGATTTTTGAGCGGTTTTTAAACCCTGAACGGGTAACAATGCCGGATATTGATATTGACTTTTGTTTTGAAAGGCGTGACGAAGTCATAAATTATGTAGCTGAAAAATACGGCCATGATCGGGTTGCTCAAGTTATAACTTTCGGTACAATGGCCGCCCGGGCTGCCATCAGGGATGTTGGCCGTGTATTGGGAATGCCTTACGGTGATGTGGATAAGGTTGCTAAAGATATACCGGCTGTTTTAGGCATCAGTTTGCAGGAGGCGCTGGAGCAGTCTCCCTCTTTACAGGAAAAATATCAAAACGACCCCCAAGTCAAGCGCTTAATTGATTTGGCCCGTAAATTGGAAGGAGCTCCTCGCCATGCTTCAACCCATGCGGCGGGTATCCTTATAACCCCCGACCGTTTGACAAAATACACGCCCTTGCAAAAAACAAAGGAAGATATAACAACGCAATATGATATGGATTGCCTAGAGGATATAGGTTTGCTTAAATTTGATTTTTTGGGCTTGCGTACCCTGACGGTTATCGATCAGGCCTGCCAACTTATTGCTGACAAGACCGGTCAAAAATTTAATATTAATGAGATTCGTCTCGATGATAAAGAGACTTATAAGACCCTCCAATCAGGTAAAAATCATGGCATCTTTCAGATGGAATCGGAGTTGTATAAGCGCCTGACCACCGAATATAAGCCGGAAACTTTCGAGGACATAATTGCAATTATTGCTTTGGGCAGGCCGGGCCCGATGGGTAGTGACCGGTTGGGTGACTTTATCGAATGCCGCCATGGCAAAAAAGAGGTGGAATACATTCATCCTCTTTTGGAACCGATCCTCAAAGAAACCTACGGAGTTATTTTATATCAGGAACAGGTCATGGAGATAGCCAGCGTCCTTGGGGGATTCTCAATGGGGGAAGCTGATATTTTACGACGGGGTATGGGTAAAAAGATTGGCGATTTAATTTTGCAATATAAAGAAAAATTTATTCAGGAGGCCCAAAACAGGGGAGTGGGGCTGCAGCAAGCGGCAGCAATCTATAACCTTATGGAGTTTTTTGGCGGTTATGGGTTCAATAAATCTCATTCGGCGGCCTATGCTCTGATTTGTTATCAGACAGGCTATCTGAAAACTCATTATCCGATGGAATTTATGGCGGCGACTTTAAACTCTGTCAAGGGCAATGTCGAGAAGGTGGCCCAATATATAGACGAATGCCAAGAGATGGGCATAAATGTTTTGCCGCCTTGCGTCAATGAAAGCGGTTTAAATTTTACCTTAGCCGGCAATTCAATTAGGTTCGGCCTGGCAGCAATAAAGAACGTCGGCATCGGTGCCATTGATTCTGTAATCGAAGCCCGCCAAGAACAAGGACCCTTCATATCTTTGCTCGATTTTTGCCAGAGGGTCAATTTGCGCAAATTGAATATTAGGACACTGGAAAGTCTTATCAAAGCGGGGGCTTTTGACTCCTTGGGTCTCAATCGGGCCCAATTGATGAATATGGTAGAATACACCTATGCTCAAGCCCAAAGCAGCCAAAAGGCCAAAGTCCAAGGGCAAATGTCATTTCTGGACCTTCTGGATGATAGCGAGAAGTACAGGCAAGATATCAAAATACCGCAGGTAGAGGAGTTTTCTCAACGGGAATTGCTTAAAATGGAGAACGAAGTTTTAGGGTTTTATATATCCGGCCACCCCTTGGACCAATATAAAGAATATCTAAGGAGCAAGACCACAGGTGATACAAGCCTGTTTGATGATATAGCCGACAAAAAGAACGTTTGTCTGGGAGGCCTGATAAGTAAAGTTACTCTCCATCAAACCCGCAACGGACAATTGATGGCCTTTCTTACTTTGGATGACTGGTACGGGTCGGTGGAATTAATTGTTTTCCCCACCACTTATGAAAAATACCGGGAGGCCATCGTTGAAGGTCAGGCCGTTATTGTCAAAGGGAAGGCCGACCGCCAAGATGAGGAGCAAAAAAGCAAACTTATAGTATCAGAATTTTCACCATTACAAGAGCCGGTTTTAATTAGATTGCCCCTGGGAAAAATAGATGGAGATTTTTTGCAGACTTTGAAGGTCGAACTCAAACGTTGGCCCCAAGAAGTACCGACACTTTTGACCTTTTATGAGGAAGAAAATAAAATTACCTTGTCTTTGGGTAAGAGCTTTTGGGGTCCCCAAAGGTCAGAGGATCGCTTGCAATTGCAAAAAATAGTTGAGGATAAACTGAAGATACACTGACTTCACCTTGTAAGGAGGTAGCAATGAAAGATGTAGTCGTTGATCTTTTGCAAAAAAGAGGTGTGGGCCTCAACCAGATTGCCCGGATTGTTTTCGAGTTGCAGGTACCTTATCAAAAGGATTTGACTTTGGAGGAATGCTTTTGTAATGTAGGAAAAGTTATTGAGAAAAGGGAAGTACAGCATATCATTCTGACCGGAGCGGCCCTCGACATAATGGCGGAGCAGGGCAAAATGTCGCAGCCTTTACAAAAAATTATTGCCGACGATGAGCCTCTTTACGGTGTTGATGAAAGCTTGGGAATGGCGATAGCGACAATTTACGGTACAATCGGTGCTACCAGTTTCGGTTTTCTGGATAAGAGCAAGCCGGGTATTATGGCTGAACTAGATAAGCATAACGATGGCCGGGTCAACACATTTTTAGATGATATTGTAGCAGGAATAGCTTCAGCGGCAGCTGCCCGTCTTGCCCATGCGGGTAAGCGTAAAATATCATAAACAGGAGAGGAATGGTTATTAATGGGAGTAAGAGTTGAACAAGATTCTTTAGGAAAAATGAATGTTCCGGAGGGAGCTTATTACGGTAGCCAAACTGTCAGGGCTCGAGAAAATTTCCCCATTACCGGATACCGGGTTCACCAAGGGTTGATTGAAGCCCTGGCCTTGGTAAAGAAAGCCGCATTAGCCGTCAATGTTCGGCTGGGAATGCTTGATAGAGAGATAGGTGTGGCTTTAATTCAAGCTGCGGAAGAAGTTGCCCAAGGTAAACTTTACGATCAGTTTATTGTCGACCCCATCCAGGGCGGAGCGGGAACTTCAATAAATATGAATATGAACGAGGTCCTTGCCAACAGGGCCCTCGAAATAATGGGCAAGGCCAAGGGGGATTATAAAATAGTTCATCCCAATAACCATGTCAACATGGGCCAATCGACCAACGATGCCGTTCCGACGGCAATCCGGATTGGTGCATTGTCTCTCTTGCAAAAAACGATTAAACAATATGAAGGCTTATGGGAGGCCCTAAAGGCTAAGGCTTCTGAATTTGATGACGTGTTGAAGATGGGTAGAACCCACTTGCAAGATGCTATTCCCATTCGTTTGGGCCAAGAGTTTGCCGCTTATGCTCATGCGATAGGGCGAGATATAGAGAGATTTAAAGAAGCTTCCAAAGGACTTTTGACCATCAACCTCGGTGCTACGGCAGTAGGTACTGGCCTTAATGCTGATAAGGACTATGTTGATAATGTGGCTTCTGAGCTTTGTGAGGTAACGGGGTTAGAGCTTCAGCAGGCTACCGATCTGGTTGATGCAACTCAAAATGCTGATACTTTGGTAAACCTTTCTTGTGCGCTAAGGACGGCAGCAGTATCTTTGTGTAAGATTGCCAATGACTTACGTCTTTTGGCATCGGGACCCAGGGTAGGTTTTTTCGAGATTAATTTGCCGCCCGTCCAGCCGGGTTCTTCCATAATGCCGGGGAAAGTTAACCCCGTCATTGCCGAGGTCATGAATCAAATATCTTTTCAGGTCCAAGGCAATGACCTTACCGTTGGTTTGGCTGCCCAAGCCGGGCAATTGGAGTTGAATGTTATGCTACCGGTATTGACCTTCAATCTTTATCAATCGGTGGAGATTATCGGTCAGGGGGCGGAAATCCTTGCCGAAAGATGTATCCGCGGCATCACCGCCAATAAAGAAAGATGTTTGGAATTGGTGGAAGGCAGCCTGGGAATAATTACAGCTATTTGTCCCCATGTCGGTTATGAGGAAGCAACTCGTATTGCCAAAAAATGCTTGGAAGAAAATTTACCTGTCAGGGAGGTTCTTCTTTCAGAAGGGGTACTGGCGGAAAAAGAACTGGATATTATTTTGGATCCGAAAGAAATGACGGAGCCGGGAATTGCAGGCAAAGAGCTGCTGGGTGGGTATATCAGTGCGGAAGGATAAATATTAAAGGAGGCGGGGATGGGTGATATTTGCGTAAATTGGCTCGGGAGCCGTTTATGGGTAATGATTACCGGTTCACTCCCGGTGGTGGAATTAAAGGGTGCGATACCCTTGGCAAGACAACTGGGCCTGGGAGCCCTTACGGCTTTAATTTGGGCCGTTTTAGGTAATATTTTCCCCGTTACCCCCCTCATGTTGCTTTTGGAACCTTTAAGGGAATATTGGGAAAGCAAATCTTCTTTGACGCAAAAAATATTTTTATGGTTAGATCAAAGAACCCAAAAACGCGGTAAAAAAATTAAACAATACGGGCCAATAGGATTAGCTATTTTAACGGCCATCCCCCTACCTTATACCGGTGCGTGGACGGCTTCAATTGTTGCAATATTTTTCAAAATACCTTTTTGGCCCGCTTTTTTTTCCATTTTAGCCGGTATTGTGGTTGCCGGCATCTTGACGACTATATTGGTATATGGAATTATATAATATTTCTTTTCTGAACTGATTCTGAGTTGGGGGTGGTTTTTTGCAAAAAATTGCAGTGTTGACAAGTGGCGGTGATTCGCCCGGCATGAATGCGGCCATTAGGGCTGTAGTTCGGATGGGAATGTATAAGGAGATTGAAGTAATAGGGGTACGGCAGGGCTATCAGGGTCTGTTGAATCAAGCCTTTTTACCCATGGATAAAGGTAGCGTAGCAGACATTATCCATCGGGGCGGTACAATTTTGCAAACCGCCCGATGTGAAGAGTTCTTCCAAAAAGAAAGGCGGCTTGCGGCTGCCGGCAACCTTAGGTCAGCCGGAGTCGGTGGATTGGTTGTAATCGGCGGTGGCGGCTCCCTGCGAGGGGCGGAACTTTTGGAGAAGGACGGGAGTTTGCCGATTATCGGTATCCCAGCAACCATAGACAATGATATCGGTGGTACGGATTATTCGATAGGTTTTGATACAGCAATGAATACGGTTATAGATGCCGTTAATAAGGTCAGAGATACGGCTACCTCTCACGAGCGTATCTTTGTTGTTGAAGTGATGGGCAGGGAATGTGGTTTTTTAGCCCTTTATGCCGGTCTGGCTGCCGGGGCCGAATCGATTGTTATTCCCGAATACCCGACAACTCTGAAAGATATCTGCCACAAACTTGATTTGGGTTTTAAAAGAGGTAAGAAACATAGCATTATTATGGTAACGGAAGGGGTTGCCAACGACTACCAAACTAAAGGGAATTCCGAACAGGGGCGTGCTTTTGCTTTGGGAGAGGCCATAAGAAAAAACACCGGCCATGACACTAGGGTAATTATTCTGGGTCACCTGCAAAGAGGAGGAAGCCCTTCGGGTCGGGACCGGATTTTAGCCAGCCGCCTGGGGGCCGAAGCGGTGGAATTATTATACCGGGGTGAAAGCGGTTTGATGGTTGGCATCGAACACGAGAGAATCAGACGGACTCCCATCGCCGAGGCGTTGAGTATGGTTCCTAAAATGGAAGAAGATATTTTTCACTTGGCCCATATTCTCTCATTATAAAACTATGGAGGTGAGTAGATGAAGGAAATGTTAACACCAAAGGAAGCCGTTGATATGATTGAGGATGGTATGTCTTTGATGATTGGCGGGTTTTTGGGAGCGGGAACGCCTGAATCTCTCGTGGATGCCTTGGTGTCCCTGGGAAGGACAGATTTGACTCTTATTGCCAATGACACCGGTTTTCCGGAGAAAGGAATAGGAAAACTAATCGTCAGTGGTCAAGTTCGTACAGTTATAGCCTCCCATATCGGTACCAACAAATTTACCGGGGAAAAAATGAATAAAGGTGAAATAAGCGTGGATCTGGTACCGCAGGGCACTCTTGCAGAGCAAATTAGGGCCGGCGGGGCCGGCTTGGGCGGCATATTGACTCCCACCGGTGTTGGAACGATCGCGCAGGAGGGTAAGACGTGCTATGAATAGTCAATAGTTTTTTTGGACTTTGATAACCACATAGTC
>CAZMQU010000015.1:0-32280 GCA_964568715.1 uncultured Halanaerobiales bacterium | reverse complement strand
AGGTGACTGCTGTCTTTATCCAACTCGATCGCAAACTGACGGTTAATACGCAGGGGCAGGGCACGGTGGTCAGATCTGTTGTCGATATTTTCAGTGATGAATACCCCCATGATACAATTATCAGGTTAAATGCCATTGCCGATACCGGCTGGCGTTTCAGCCATTGGGAGGGCGATGTCGAAGGAACGGAAACCGAAACCTATGTAACAATGGACAGCGATAAAGAGATAACAGCGATATTTGAAATCGAAAGATACAGCCTCGTTATCAATGTTATAGGACGGGGAAGTGTCGACACAGTCACCGTCACGGCTCAGGAAACGGATTATTCTTACGGAACTGAAATCACCCTAAAAGCTTTACCGGAAGAGGGCTGGGGATTCAGCCGCTGGGAGGGCGATGTGGGAGGAAGCGAGCCGGAAATAAGTTTCGTAATGGATGATAATAAGGAAATAACGGTTTATTTCTTGGAACTTTTCAGCATTACAATTGCAATAGAAGGGGAAGGTACCGTCTTAATGGAGCCTGAGATGGACTTGTATTTGGACGGGACTGAAGTAACCTTGACGGCAATGCCTGCAATAGGTTGGGCCCTGGTGGCTTGGGAGGGCCTTGACGAAAATGAACATGAAGAAGAGATAGTGATAATCGTTGATGAAGATATCAGCTTAGGAGTGGAGTTTAAAAAGCTTTATGCCGGTGGCTTGGGGACGGAAGCAGATCCCTTTATTATTGAAACGGCTGAGCATCTGGATAATGTCCGCTATGAACTGGACAGCCATTTTCTTCAAACCCAAGATATTGATTTAAGTTCCTACGCAAACTGGAACCCGATAGGTTTATGGTATGAGTACTTTAATCCCAACAATAGGGGATTTAAAGGGGTTTATGATGGAGATGAGCATGTAATCGATAATTTGATTATCGATGTTACCTATGCAGGCGTCGGCCTTTTTGCCTACGTGGAATCAGAGGGTGAATTAAAAAATATAAAATTACCGGATCTATCAGTAATCGGCGGTGAGAAAACAGGTGGCTTGGTTGGTTTTAATGAAGGAAAGATTACCAATTGCCACGTGAGCGGCACAGCGACTGTATATACGGGCGCGCCCTATCATTTGGGTCTCTTGGTGGGCTTAAATGAGAATGGGAAAATTTTTGACTGCACGGCTGACGGTATTGTTACCGGCAATCAATCTATTCATATGATTGGCGGTTTGGTGGGCAGAAACCAATGGGGTGAGATTACTAATTGCTATTTTTCGGGAACTGTTGAAGGTTTTTCAAACAGTGTTGGTGGTCTTACCGGCTATACAGAAGGTGGGACAATCACCTTTTGTGAGGTTGATGCCGACATTTATAAAAGCGGTGCCAGTGGGGCCGGGTTATTGGCGGATTCCTGCAGCGGGACCCTAGTTAAAAATTGCCACACCAGGGGAACCATTACCGGTGGCAGTAACTGTGGCGGTTTAATATCGATACTTTGGCGAGGCGAGGTAATAGATTGTTCCGCTGATGTGGATGTATGGGGATCGAAGATTCGTACCGGTGGTTTGGTGGGCTTGCTGAAATATGATGGGGTAATCCGCAACAGCTATGCCACAGGCAATGTTACCGGTGAAGTCAGCGAAACAGGGGGCTTGGTCGGCAAATCCGAAGGAACAATAATAAATTGTTATGCAACCGGTAATGTCACAAGTGATGATAAAAATACCGGCGGCCTGGTTGGCCAAAATCTTGGATCGAGTTCATACCCGGGAACGATACTGTCCTCTTATGCTACCGGTACGGTTAACGGCCAGATTGGTTCCGGCGGTTTGGTCGGTCAGAACCTGAATGGCACAATTGAGAATTGTTATGCTCTCGGTGAGGTAACGGGAACATACGAGGTCGGCGGCTTGGTGGGCTTGAATGAAGGTGGTACCGTTAGCAACTCTTACGCGACAGGTCATGTTACCGGCGATCAAATAGCAACAGGTGGACTGATCGGTGCAAGTACGGGCAGCAAAGCCTTGATTGAATATTCCTACTATGATCAGGAGACCACAGGTCAAAACGATGAAGGTAAGGGGATCCCGGTACCGACCGTCCAGATGTACATGAAGGCAACTTTTGAACCGGAATGGGACTTTGAAAGCATTTGGGACATAATTGAAGGAATGTCCTACCCCTTCTTAAGGTGGCAACCGACAGTATAACAAGTACTAGGCTTTTAATTGATCCTGTTCGTATAAATTCGGCAAATTGTTATGTTGTAAATGGGGCTTTTACAATTAACTATATTAATTTTTCCGGAAGCAAAGCGATGTGCAAAAGATTTGTAAAATGATTGCCCTTTTTTATCAAAAACACAATGCCCTATTACCGCAGGCCTGAGCAGCAAATCAGTCAAAGGGGGGGTGGTTGGCCTAAATCTAATGATTATTTGATGTATCTATTGTTGCCCGGATAAAATATTTCAAATAACTATAATTCAAACCAGGGAGGGAACCCTAGATTATGCAAAAAAAGAAACTAGGATTTCTAGCAGTAGCTTTAATTATGTTACTTGTGATTATCGGCGGTTGTAAACTTATAGGAAAAGAATATTTATTAAATGTAGAAGTAGACGGGGCAGGTTCGGTAAATATAAATCCGCTGGAAGATGTATATTCAAAAGATGCATGCGTACTTTTGACGGCTGTGCCTTCCCAAGGCTGGCAATTCAGTCATTGGACGGGTGATGCGAACGGTACAAATACCGAACTGGAAATAACCATGGATGACGATAAAAACATTCAAGCCGTCTTCGTACCCCTGATGTTCGATTTGAGTATAACAGTTGAAGGCAAAGGTCATGTAGACAAAGAGATCGTGACGGTTCAAAATAACAACTATCCCTACGAAACCAAGGTAAAGCTTACAGCCGTCCCTGATTCAGGTTGGCAGTTCAGCCACTGGCAAGGGGATCTGGAAGGAAGGGATATTGAAACAACTGTCATAGTGGATGGCGATAAGGAAATCACGGCGGTATTCGTTCGGAAGAATTATTCTTTGGTGATTAATGTAGTGGGAGAGGGTACTGTTACAAAAACTGTTGTAAAAAGCTTTGGTGAAGGTGAATATCCCTTTGAAACCGTCCTTAAGCTTGCCGTAATTGCTCCCGAAGGCTGGCGTTTCAGCGGGTGGGACGGTGATTTACAAGGAAACGACGAGGAAATGTTTATTACAATGGACGGCAATAAAGAGGTAACAGCCTTATTTGTAAGGGAAAATTATTCTCTGGTTGTCAATGTTGAGGGAGAAGGAAGAGTGGATAAGGATGTTATCGAAACCTTTGACAGCGAATATCCCTACGAAACAGTACTAGTATTAAATGCAATTCCTGCCGCCGGCTGGTATTTCAGCCATTGGGAAGGGGATGTGGACGAGGCAGTAATTGATACTGAAACTTCGCCCGAAACCGAAATAGAAGTGGTAATGGACAGAGATAAAGAAATAACAGCGGTATTTGAACAGATAATGTATTCACTTAATATTGAAATGACCGGTGTTGGTACGGTTATAGATAAAATCAGCGGCACTTTGGAAGATGAATACCCCGAAGGAACTGAGCTGATATTAATAGCTGAGCCCAACGAAGGCTATTATTTTGGCCATTGGGGCGGGGATGTGGAAGGAACAGAAGTGGAGATTAATGTAACAATGGACAACAATAAGGATATTGAAGTTGTATTTGAAGAAATGTCTGGCTTGAATGCTTATGTGTATAACGAAGAAGGAGGAACGGTGCTTGTTGAACCTAGAGGAATTCCAGCCTCAGATTATAGCGGTTGGGGAACAATGGAATGGTATATGCCAGGTACAGAGATAACCATAACTGCAGTAGCCGATGAAGGCTACCGTTTTGAAATGTGGAAAGAGTTTGGCCCCGAACCGGAACAAACCTTTATAATTGAGGGAAAGCAAAGTGCATGTGCGATCTTTGTCCAAGAGTAGTTTGCTGCTCTGACTATACAAAAGGTACGGACGACAATGATACAAAAAACGATTAATTTGTAGTAAGAACCGACCTGAAAACAGCAGGACAAGCAGTGACAACAATTGTACTAAGACATGCAGTCGGATTTTAATTAGTTCAATAATTTAAGAGGGGACTGAGGCTATTCATTGCTCAAGTGCGAATTACAGCTTAGGGCAATGAATAGCTAAAACCTACCCTTGTTTTATCCTACAAGTTTGAGATAAATATCAGAAATATTAAAGCCCAACTAAAACGCATAAAGATACAACCTAAAATAAAAGGGACATAGCTACAAGACAGAGGGATATAGCCGCAAAACAGTAAAATGCAACCAAAAAACAGAGAAATGCAGCTACAAAGCAGAAACATGCCGCAAAATAGAAAGATACAGCTACCTGTAAAGGCTAGGCTGGGTTCGTGTGGCTTGTTTATAATCAAGATGCAACCTTCCAAAACAAAGGCTTGTATCTTTTTTTAAAAAAGGTACTACCGATGGAATTCAAGCATCATTACCGGGTTCTTTGCATTGCTTGTTTTGTTCCCGTCTTGGCAAAGACGAAACAAATACGGGTTAAACTTGGCAAAAGTGATCAGGGCAATGAAAACAATAATTTTATTGGATAGTTTGCAAGGGATACAAGAAATGGTAAAGTTGAAGGGGAAATAAATGGCAAAGGCGAATATGTACAGATATAAAAAATGAACTGGAGGCCAATTATGAAAAAAAGACTTACCAGAAAAGAGGTACCTGAGCATCTTACCTGGAATTTGACCGATATCTTTCCCGATGAAGAAGCTTGGGTGGACGCGTTGAAGAAGGTTTTGGAGCAATTGCCCAGTGTAACCCAATATCAAGGCCGCCTGGGTGAGGGGCCCGGGGTACTTTTCGATTGTATTGAGGCTATGGAAGCCTTGTCGATGAAACTGTCGCAAGTAATGAGTTATGCTATGTTGAAGCAATCTGCCGACGGCGCCGACCCGGCCAATCAGGAAGCCATGGGGAGAGTTTCTGCTGTTGGAGCTCAGATTGGCGCCGGGATGGCCTTTTTTCGCTCGGAGCTTTTGGCTTTGCCGGAGGGGACTTTGGAAGAGTATTTAAAAGAAGAACCCCGTCTCAAGGAATTTGAACGCCATATCATGCGGATGCTGGAGGATAAGCCCTACATGTTGCATCCCGAAACGGAGAAGGCTTTGGCTTCTTTGCGGGAGATAATGGGGGCTCCTTCGATGATTTACGGCCGTTCCAAGGCGGCAGATTTGACTTTCGAGTCGATTGAGGACAGCGAAGGAAAGACCCACCCCATGTCTTTTGCCCTATACGAGGAGCTTTATGAGAAGTCACCGGATACGGTGCTGCGGCGCAATGCCTATGCTTCCTTCGTGAAAGGTCTACGGGCCTATCAGAACACTTATGGTGCCACCATGGGAACGGAGATCAGAAAAAATGTCATTATGGCCAAATTGCGGGACCACAAATCGGCAACGGATATGATTTTGCATAGCCAGGAGGTCAGCCCCGAGGTTTATAATAATTTGCATGATATTATTTTAACGGAACTGGCCCCCCACATGAGACGCTATGCCCAGTTGCGCAAAAGAATTCTCGGTTTGGATAAAATGCTTTATTGCGATATTGAAGCACCTCTCGATCCGGAGTTCAGCCCGCCGGCCACCTTCGAGTCGGCCAAAGAAATCATTTTGAACGGCATTTCCGTATTGGGCGAAGAGTACCGGGAGATTATCGAAGCAGCTCTTAACAATCGCTGGATTGACCTGGCCGATAATGTGGGCAAGTCGACCGGTGCTTTCTGTAGCTCCGTTCCCGGGGTCCATCCTTATATTTTGGTGACTTGGACCGACTACATGCGTTCGGCCTTACTGCTCAGCCATGAATTGGGCCATGGGGGTCACGGTGTCTTGTCTCAACGCTACCAACGCTTGACCAATTCACGTTCGGCCATGTTCTTTGTTGAGGCGCCTTCGACCATCAACGAGCTTTTGGTCGGCAACTATATCAAGTCCCAAGCCAAAGATGTCCGCATGGAGCGTTGGTTGGCCATGACCTTATTGATGACCTATCACCACAATTATGTCCGCCATTTAATCGAAGGGGAATTGCAAAGAAGGCTTTATCGCTTGGCGGAAGAAGGACAAATCATCACTGCCGCTGTCTTGAACCGAGTGCAAGGCGAGATCTTGACGGAATTCTGGGGCGACACGGTGGAAATTGATGAAGGGGCCCGCCTGACCTGGATGCGGCAACCTCACTACTATATGGGGCTTTATCCCTACAGTTATTCAGCAGGATTGACTATCGGTACTGCTGTAGCCCAGGCCATATTGGAAGAAGGCCAACCGGCAGTGGACCGCTGGCTTGAAGTCCTGAAAGCCGGTGGCAGTAAGTCTCCCATGGAATTGGCCCAAATGGCCGGTGTGGATATGAGCAAACCCGAACCCATCCGCAAAGCGGTCGCCTATGTAGGATCGCTGGTTGATTTGGTTGTAGAAAGTTTCGATTAAGAAATTTATCTGTGGGAAAATTGGATCTGAATGAAATAAAATAGGGGGGCATGTTGCCCCCCTATTTATATTCTGGAGATAATTAAGGCTAAAGAGTGGATTTTATTTATATACCGGTAGGGCAATTCCCTCTTTTGACTGATAGTGGCCAATTTTAGTTGAAATTGGCTTTTGTGGCCGGGAAAAAGCCGAAATCCTTAAGCAGGTCGATGGTTCTGTTTTGGCTAATGCGATATAGGATACGGTTGTTTTCGATTTCCTTACCGCTGATAAAGTGGTATTCACCCATTCGGGACAGATGTCTGGAGATGGTGGGCTTGGAAAGGGACAGTTTTTGGGCTAATTCTGTACAACCGGCCGGCTCATTATAAAGGCTTAATAATATTCGCAAGCGGGTGGGTTCACTTAAGATATGAAAAATACCCGCTAAATAATCAATTTCTTCATTGCTGATATCATATTGACCGATAAAGGGAGACTCTTGCAGAGGGTAACAGATAAAAAGCCGGTCTTGCAATGATTTAAAATTTATCAAAAGATAGGGTGAATGAAATATTTGCGGTACCAAGATTATCTGCTTGAGGTTGCGACCGGCTTCGAAGGTCATTTCCGGCCAGCAATCAATTATGAAGGTGTCTTTTTCAGTGGAGCATCTCTTGGATAATTGGGGCAGTAAACCGGTTAAACCGTGCCGGGCAAAAAATTTAAATTTGGCATTGATATCCTGAATGAGGGCTAGTTCAATTGTTTGGCTGATATCTTTGAAATAGCTATGGTAAAAGTCCAAAAGGAAAGACTTTAGATCCTCGACTAATTCTTGCGGGGAGGCGAGAAGTTCGTCATAATTTTTTGTATCCGTAAAACGATATTCTTTTTCGTTTTCTTCTTGCCAAAGGGCCGGCTTGCTCCACAATGAGTCCAAGACGGTTTGATAGGGTAATTCTTGTAAAAAGTTTAGAAATATGGAGGTGCTGTTCAATGTCATCAAATCTTTTTTGGTCATAATATCAAGTAAAAAGAACCAGCCATTAAAAGATCCCCAAAAAGCAATGGTATCGAGGGATTTGTTCGATAATCTTTTTTTCAATCCCAAGATCCATTCCTGATGGGAAAAATATTGTCGATTTGTCAGCAAATTCAATAAAAGTATCATTTCAAAGAACAAGTTGTAAGTAAATGTAGTATATTTTTTCAGCCTGCTGATGTTGTTGATCTTGATGGACATGCTCAATCACCTTTTCCAATCTATTGAATTGTAAAATGTATCCGGAGCGATTGCCAAAAAGACCGAGTTGCTCGATCTCCAAATATTTTACCTAGGGAGAAGACAGCTATCCAAGAAGGCAATTGCGCCAAGTGCTAACTACATCCTGATTTTAACAGAAGCCTTAATAATTGTCAAACTTATCAAAGGCCGGATGAAGATCAGGTTTTTTTTTGCCCGGGTTGGGTGTAAATCCGGGCTGTTTTTTGTTGCATACGATGTTTATAAGGGTAAATACCCTATGATTCAGCCCTGGTTTGGAAAACAACTACCATTAGCTAAGTACGAAATAGAAAGGCTATTTAAGTTGCCATAGCTTGGTGAATTATAAAATTTTCAATACATATAGGGGAAAAATAATGAGGTAATCTGTCGTAATGTCCGAATATCGTTTAATTGGCTTTGTTGACAAATTTTAGATATACTGCTATAATCTTGTTAGCTATATCCGTAACAACATATATATGGCTATATGTTTCGTAAAGAAGAAAATGCCTTAACTTTGCAATTTCTGCTCCTTTATTTTCTTAATCAGGGTGTTCAGTTGCCGCCCGGGCAGAAGAATTTGCGCTAGAATCTGACTCGGCCGTCAGGCAAAAACTACGTTCTAAAATTACTTCTTTGAAAGTTACTTATAGATGCAAGTAAAGAAATGGTAGGGTTTGGGGCAAGGGGGAGATTCGTGTTTTGTATTCAAGGCCGGTTGAATAACTAGCAAGTTTCTAAGTTGAAGAAAGGAGGGGGGCCAATATTGTTCATAACAAAAATCAAATCTAAAGGTGGTGGCAAGATGGCAAAAAAATATCTTCTTTATCCCCTACTGGTCATTTTTTTGGTGGTTACATTTTTTAGCGGCTGCGCTGATATCGACACCGGTAATTTGCGGGGTAAAATATTTGACCGGGAGACCGGGGCGACAATTAACAGAAGTGTTACCGTGATAATCGAAGGTTCGCCGATAACTGTGACCAACGGCGAGTTTTTTTTCAGTGATCTGGCGGTTGGCAATGTAAATTTACAGGTGAAGGCCACCGGTTACAATGATGCTACCGTTACAGCCAAGGTCCTGGGCGGAAAGACTACGAGTAAGGATGTTTATTTACAGAAAAAGAATATGGTACCGGGTGGTCTGGCAGGTCGTGTTTTGGATAGAGACACCAGTCAAGTGATTACAACTATGGCTAATGTTGCCTTGTTGGGTGACAGGAATTATAATCAGAGGGTTTCTGACGGTAACTTTTTATTTACCGGCATAGAGCCCGGTATCTATAAACTCTACGTGGAACTGGCCGGCTATCGTCCCGGTTATGTAGATGTTGAGGTAGAAGAAGGGGTTATGGGGGATCAGGATATTTATATGATCCGCCTTGGCTGAGGTTAGAAAATTTTGCGTCAGGTTGACGCTCTGGGAGATTTGTAAGAAATTTTATAATAGCATAATGGCAATGGCGGATATAATTTTAAACTTGTTGGTTTAGGTAGACTGAGAGATAAGCAGCTTTATCAATTTATAAGCAAATCGGAGATATTTCATATTATGGTTTGGTAACGGAGGTTCTCCAACCGGAATAAGGACTAAAAGGGCGAATTTTCCTGGCAATGGATAAATCAAGTGTATTGAATTCCCGTCTATGGTTACGGTCACTGCAATTGAATGATATTTTTCGTCCCTTTGAATTTCCAACACTATTTGCAACTAATATACATGTCAGGTGTTGAAGCAATTGATGGTCCAAGGGATGATGCAAAAGGGAGAATCTCCTTGCTACATAAAAAAAAAGTCCGGCAAATTGAATGATGCCTACAATGAATCGGCAAGGCCGGCACAAACAGGGGAGTTGGCTGACATTGCCGGCGCTGTTAGGAAGATGGAAGGCCGAAAAATATGTAAAGAATAATATTAAATTTTCGGACGGTGGTCAAATGTATAAAAAACGCATTCTGTATTCTCTGTTTGCAATGTTACTGGCCTTTGCTTTATTGGGTTGCCTGGAAGAAATTAAGACGGGTTCCTTGCAGGGAAAAATTTACGATTCCGAGACCGATTTGCTCATCGAAGATGGGGTAACGGTATCAATTGATGGTTTACCTGCCTTGGTGACCGGGGGAGAATATTTACTGGAAGGTTTATTGCCCGGAAGTAAAACCTTACTGATAAAAGCCGTCGGTTACAATAACAGTACCGTTACGACTGAAGTTACAGCCGGTGAAATAACAACCAAGGATGTTTACTTGGAGAAAGAAAGGGTCCTTGAACCGGGAGGATTGGCAGGGGACATCTTTGAGCAGGGGACCAATGACCCAATCAGAAGCATGGTCAAAGTTGAGCTTTTAGGTGACAAAAAATATAAATGTAATACCGAGGAAGGTCACTATAGGTTTGAGGGTGTTGTTCCCGGTCGCTATGGGCTTCGTCTGTCCGCTGACGGCTATAATACCGTCTATGAAAATGTTGATATTTTGGAAGGAGTTATTGGTACCAAAGATATTACCATGAGCGCCGCCTGCGGCTGAGGGGCTTAAATAAGGCGCGTTAGGTTAACGCAACAAATCAAATAAGGCGAAAAAATAGTAGTGCGTAAAAAATAATAGCTTGGAGAAAAAATGGCATATAAATGACGAATTCTGTGTTAAGGAGGGGATAAAGCGAATTACAATAATCCGTCAGTATTTTAATCCTTTAAACGAAGCAAACAAGGAGGGAAACTTATGAAAAAGTATATCGTTCCAATCATATCAATTTTATTGTTAGTCGTTTTTATCGGTTGTGGACCGAAAGTACCTGTCGGTCCCAGGGCTGTCTTCAAGGGCACTGTAACCCACGGTAGGGGTGGCCCGCCTATTGAAGGCATGGAGATTTATGGGATGGTAGGCGATGAAAAATTTGAAGCGATAACCACCGGGGCCGGTTACTTTGAGATATCGGTTCCGGCTGAAGTGACCTTCGATTTAATCGGTGAGAAAGAAGGTTACGGTGGGCTTCGCGTCCAGGATTTATATTTTGAAGAGGACGAATCTCTTTATCT
This sequence comes from uncultured Halanaerobiales bacterium, assembly GCA_964568715.1. GTDB lineage: Bacteria > Bacillota > Halanaerobiia > B1SED10-174 > B1SED10-174 > CAZMQU01. The sequence goes on along the minus strand of CAZMQU010000015.1, from coordinate 21,467 downwards.
TGATCTGTTTTGTATGCCCTATATCGATCCTGAGTTGCCGATTGGCTCCTCTCGCTTGAGTATTACAGGCATTGAGCGGGATGACGTTTTGACCGGTGAAGTTGATTTATGGATAACTTTGGGCGACAGTGAAATTATGGCCCTTACTTATGTGTCCGTCGGCAGCTACAACCGTATTCCTCATATTACACGATTTTGGTCAGTGGAAACTGAAGTTGCAGCAGGAACTCTTGACACCAGAGCTTTTCCCAATGGTGAAAGTTTCCTCCAAGTTATTGTCTATGATAAAAACTCAAATGTAACCTTCAGTTGGTTTCCTGTTGTTATCGAAAACGAGGTAGAAGATGCGGAAGTACCCGGCAAGTTGGGTGACCTGATTATTATGGGTATGACCTATGGCCAGAATACGGGTTACTGGTCGGCAGGCAGACAAGCCTTGTACAACGAGTTGGGTATTGACGATGATCCTTTCTTGGTTGAGTTTGAGGGTGGAACCAGCGTCGATTTAAGAGGTATCCCGTCGGACCGTGTTTATTTTAACGCTCTCCAGTGGTTCCCGATAGAAAATGCCAGAGGTTACAGAGTCTATCGCAGTACCGATGATGTGGATTACGAATATCTCGGTACGGTCATGCAAACGCATTCTCCGACGGCTTTGGGTCAATATCAGGACTATGATTCTGCCCTTACCCACGATGTGGTCTACTACTACGAAGTTGTTCCCTTTAACACCAAGGGCGACGGTGAAAGTTTGAAGCGTTCTATCAGTCTTTTGCCGCCTTATAATGTCATGTTGACCAGCCCCGGCAGCTATGAAACCGATGTGCCCTTGCAACCGACCTTTACATGGGATACCGGTGGAGTTGAATTTGATAGTAATACATCCTTTAGTAATACTGTCGTGCTTCATGAAGCAACGGCCGGATTGGTTTGGCAAGATACTGTAGCGAACTGCTTGTCCGCGGAGATGCCCTTTGAGTTGGATCCGGGCACAGTCTATAGCTGGGATATCACATATTCAGCAGCCCGGAGAACTTGGGAACAGGATGATTTCGGGAGTGCCAGAGCCAGCAGTTTCAGCGGCATTTTCCAATGGGGTTCCATCAACGGTGAATTTATCTTTACGACAACACTTGAAACCGACTGCGGCTGACAATAAAAGTTAGCATCGGTTCGATGCTGAAAGTTTTTTACAGATGGCAATATTGTAATGATCACAGCAATATTTAACCAGGGAAGGAGTAACTTAAATGAAAAACAAATTATCTATATTTTTGATATTTGTTGTTCTTGCCTTTAGCGCAGGTTGTTCATCATTAACGGGTAACCTGTTGCCGGATAGCACCGACCCCGGTGTACCGGTTATCGGCAAACCGTCTTATGAAAACCTGGATTACAGCGAAGATGAGGTCCTTATCCTTGTTGAATCCATGGAGGGCTTGGCAGATACTCTCGGCAATTTAGGTTCCAATATCATAGATTCTTATGATTCAATCAATTGGGTGCGGGTAACGGTTCCGGCCGGCCAAAGGGCTTTGGATTTTATCGAAGAACTGGAAAACACAAAGACTGTTTTGATGGGCGAGCCCAATTTGGAATACGAGCTCTATGATGGGCAGGCTTTTGAGCAAGGATTAGGAATTGAAAGCCTGGAAATTGGGGCCACGGATTTTGACAAGCTTTGGGGAATGCGCAACGTCAATGCCCACAAGGCTTGGGAAATAACGACCGGTAGCCCCAATGTAATTATTGCCATTGCCGATACAGGCCTCTATTACGATCACCCGGAATTTGAAGGCCATGAAATAATTACCCCTTATAATGCAAGCGGCGATGGCGGGAACGCCTATGATGTCAACGGTCATGGCAGCCATGTGGCCGGCACGGCGGCAGCCAACGGCCGTTTTGGCAATTTGGCAGGTGTTGCTTGGGATTGTCCCATTTGGCCCATTCGGGTCAGCACTGCCAGGATGCAAATTTTAACCAGCAGCTTGATCGATACCATGATGACAGTGGCAGACTACGTAACCAATAATCCCCAGTACCGGGCAGTAGTAAATATGAGCCTGGGTGGTCGGGGCTACAGTTATGCTTTCAAAGATGCCATTGACCATGCTTTTGAAAAGGGAGTTATACTTGTTTCAGCGGCGGGCAATGACAGAAAAAGAGTTATCTCCTACCCCAATGCTTACAACGGGGTCATCAGTGTTTCCTCCAATAATCCTCGCGATGAAAAAGCACCGGAATCCTCCATGGGCAATTGGGTTAGCGTCAGTGCCCCCGGCGAAAATATCTGGTCGGTTACCCAGCCAACCGCCCAAGATCCGGATAGATATTACGGTTACCTATCGGGAACATCGATGTCCAGCCCCCATGTTTGCGGAGCGGTAGCTTTACTGCTCTCCAAATATCCCAGCTTGAGTCCGGTGGAGATAATAAATCAGGTGGAGGTGACAGCCAGGCCCGGTGTTTACGGGGCAGGTTTCTGCGATGAATTGGGCTACGGTGTACTAGATGTAGAAGCTCTTTTGGGGCCCTTGGCACCAATGGGCTACGGCAGTTTAAAAGTTGAGACGGATATTCCTCAAGAAGGTCGCGTTGCTGTTTTTGACGGGAACAACAAAACGGTCGGTTTTGGTTTAACCGGTGCTGACGGGGCCTTGAATATTCATGTTATTCGTCCCGGTACCTATACGGTAACCCTTTCTTACGACGGATTAATTCATGAACAGGCTGAGGTTACCATTACGGCGGGGCAACTTACCACCGTAAATTTGAGCTTGGATCCTTCTTAAAGAGAAAAAAGGATAATATTGAGTATGGCAGGTAACAAAGGTGATAGAACCTGGAGTTGCTTAACTCCGGGTTCTTATCATCGGATAGGTTGACAGCCCGCTTATAGCGAGGTCCGGAATTTCAAAGCAGTTCAGGCAAGAAAACTGTTAATGCGTTAATAAGATGATAGGGGCCGGGGGGGAACCAAGGGTGTTTCAGAGTTTAAAGTGGCCCTGATTTAAACACAAGGAGGCAATCAGATGAAAAGGTCTATTATATTGGCTTGCGTATCCCTTTTAATCTTGTGTTTGTTTGCAGCTTGCGGTTTAGTTACAGTCAAGCATATCTTGCAAGTAGAGGTGATAGGCGAGGGGAGGGTGAGCCCTCAAGCTGGGTCATTTGAAGAGGGGACAGTTATCACTTTTGATCTGGAACCTGCTGACGATTGGCTTTTCAGCCGTTGGGAGGGTGAAGACGGCGCGGATGTGCAAGCCGAAGACGGTGCTTGGAAACTGCTCATGGATGGGCCTAAGAATATTCAAGCGGTCTTCGAGATGGTTCCGTACCCTTTGACTATCAATATTGTTGGCGAGGGAAGGGTGGAGCAAGAGCTTATTGGTGTATATCCGCAAGGTACCGATATGGAGTATCCTCCCTATGCCATGGTGAAATTAACGGCCATTGCTGATCAAGGCTGGACTTTCCAAGAGTGGATCGGTGATTTTTCCGGTTACGGTTCCGTTGTGGTAGTTACGATGAACGAAGCGAAAGAATTGACTGTCGTATTTGATAGAAATGAACTTGATTTGCATGTGGATGTAATCGGTCAAGGTACGGTCAGACAGGAAATAATGCCGGCAATTGCCGATTCTTTTGCCTTTGAAACGGTTGTAAAGCTAACTGCCATTGCCGATCCGGGTTATGAATTTATCAGATGGCAGGGCGACATAGAAAGTGCCGCCCGGGAAATTGAAGTGGTCATAGATGAGGTTAAGAGATTGACCGCGGTATTCAGCATGCCTGTTTTGTCGGGTTATGTAACCGAAACCAGAGGCGGTCCGGCAGTCGAAGATGCCCGCGTTTATATTGAAGGGTATACGGAGACCTGGACCGATGCTGATGGTTTTTTTGTTATAGATCCGATAATTGAAGGCAGCGAATTTGATTTGTGGATAGAAAAAGAGGGCGAATTGCGGGCCCTCGTCCAGGATATTTGCTTGGCAGCCGGTGAAAGTTTGCAATTGGAAATCCCTGTTATGGAAACCGCTGAGACCGGCTTGGGGAAAAACCCTGCCAGAATAATTGTCGACGGGGTGGAAAGGGGTGACACAATCAGCGGTGTATTGCCTCTGGATGTTACCATCGACGGCGAATTGGATTCTTATGTCTTCTATGTCTACTTTGGCGGCGGCCAAAGAAATCCCGCCGAAGTAACGGTTATTGAATCGAACAACAGAAGGGTTTCCATTGATACAAAACCCTTTATTGATGGTGATTATTTTATTAGGCTTTTAGCCTACGATTTAAACAATAATGTCACAATGCTTGTAATTCCCGTGACTGTTGCCAATAATTTGACCGGCGGGGAGGGGGTACCTGACGATCTTAACTACCTGCGCTTGACTTCCGTAAGCTACGGACAAACTTTCGGATACTATTCGCAAGAAAGGCAAAGATTATTTGACCTGTTCGATATAGAGGGTGATCCCAACATTATCGAGTTGCAAACTGGCCAAAAAGTCGACCTGTGTTCTTTCCCTGACCGGGGGACCTTATTTATAAGGGTGGAGTGGGATCCGGCTGTCGATGCCGAAGGTTACCATGTTTATCGCAGTTTTGATGGCGAAACTTTCCGCCGAATCGGCGATATCCCTTATTCCAAGCAACGGATGGATCCGGACAGAAACAACTTTTCCCACTACGGTTATGATGATTACAGCCCTGAATTGACACCCAATCAAACGGTTTATTACAAGGTAGTTCCTTATAACAAGGCGGGGGCGGGCAACGGTTTGGTACGTGCTGTAACTCCTTTGCCGCCTTTCAACGTAATCTTGCGCCAACCGGCCCATAATTCTTTTGATGTTCCCCTACAACCCAAGTTTATTTGGGAATCGGATGTGGAATTGGGTCCGGATATCAACGAAAAATATACCTTCCAAATGTTCGAAGGGGCTAGGCCGTATTACTACCGTTACGAAGATTTGGATAAAGCGGAATTGGATTTTGGCCGGGGAGGACAAGATGTTACCTTGCGCCCGGGGGCAGTTCATACTTGGGACATCGTAGAAGCAAAGGCTTATATATTATATGAAGAAGATATCAACGGCTTTTCCGCCGCTGAAGCCATTGCCGGCAAGGGCTGGGGTTCTTGGCATGGTGAGGCTATTTTTACCACTACAACGGAAACGCAATAAAGTCGGGTTAGGGTAAGCGGAAAGCCTATTGGGGAAGTACAGGCAAAAAACGGATCCAGAATAATGTTGAGGGAAGGTGCCATATTGTATGAAAGATAAACTGCTATTGATGATAACGCTTCTGGCTATTGTATTTGCAGCCGGTTGTATGACGTTACTGTCGCCGGCGGATAAAATTGAACCATTGCCACCTTTGGGCAAACCCGATTATGGCGAAATTGATTACTTCGACGGAGAGGTTCTAGTGCGGGCCGCTTCTTTGGGGGAGTTGGAGGAAGCTATTGGTGCACTGGATTCTCACCTTCTAAAAGAATATAAGGGGATAGGCTGGTACCTCATCTCTGTGCCGGCCGGGCAAGATGTTTTGACCTTCATCGATGATTTGGAGGCTTTGCCGCAAATAGCCCTGGCCGAGCCCAATATGAGCTGGCAGATCCCGCCCCTCGTCGATGATGAAGATGAAAAAATCATTCTCGGTAGCGGGACCGATTATGCGCCGGCCAACCTTGCTGCTACAGATTTTGATAAGCTGTGGGGTATGAGGAATATCAAAGCTGATCAGGTTTGGGATATAACGACGGGCAACGAAAAGGTGATTGTTGCGGTTGTCGATACGGGCTTGGCTTTAAATCATCCTGAGTTCGCCGGTCACAATATTATAGCTCCCTGGACTCCGGTCGGCGACGGTGGCGGTGTCGGTGACTTTCATGGTCATGGCAGCCACGTAACCGGTACCGCCGCCGCCAATGGCAGAAAAGGGAATTTGGCCGGTGTGGTCTGGGATTGCCCTATCATGCCCATCCGGGTAATGAATCGGGAAGGTTCCATCGCCAATAGTTGGCTGGGTGAAGCCATGATCTATATAGCCGATTACGTTGTAGAAAATCCCGAATATCGGGCTGTTGTCAATATGAGTATCGGTGGTCGCGGTTACAGCTTTATGCTGAAAGATGCCATCGATTATGCCTTTGAAAGAGGTGTCCTTTTGGTTACAGCTGCCGGCAACGACTATAAGAGGGTAATGAGTTTTCCCGGTGCTTACAATGGCGTGGTTTGTGTTGCAGCCAGCACTCAAGCGGACAGGAAAGCGGAATTCTCTACCGTTGGCTCTTGGGTGTCGGTGGCCGCTCCCGGTGTGGATATTTGGTCCGTTCGCTCCTCCGGCGGCTATGTGATGAATCAGGGTACTTCAATGGCCTCTCCTCATGTCTGCGGAGCGGCGGCTCTCTTGCTTTCCCAGAATCCCGCTTTGACCCCCTTGCAGATTAAAAATCAGTTGGAAGCATCAGCCCGCCCCAACAGTCAAGGGTTTACCTTTGATGATGAAATGGGTTCCGGGATTATTGACTGCGTGGCTCTTTTGGGGGAGATGCAACCCATGCGCTACGGTAGTTTACATGTTAAAACAAATATTACCGATACGGCTAATTACAACTATGGACTTATCACCGTATTTGACGAGGCGGGTCAGATGGCTTACTTCGGCAGCACCGGCCAGGACGGCTCCCACAAGTTCAATGCCATCTTGCCGGGCCACTACAGCGTAACCCTTTCCCATGACAGAAAAATTCAAGGGCGGGAAGAGGTTTATATCGAAGCCGGTAAACTTGATTACGAGATTGAGTTCATAATAGATTAATAATAGCTCGGCTTGGACAAAGGTGCCCCCGGTGTCGCGTTCTCAATTATTGCGTATTGGTAGCGGGGCCGGGGAAGATTTTTGTTTCCAGGGAATTTTAAGATTTGGCAAGGTCTGTTGTTTAAGCACAAGGAGGCAATCATATGAAAAGATCTGTAATATTGGCTGCAATATCTCTTCTAATCTTGTGTTTGTTTGTTGCCTGTGATTTATTTACGGTGAAACATAAGTTGCAAGTGGAGGTGTTAGGGGAAGGAAGAGTAAGTCCCTTGGCGGGAACGTATGAAGTGGGAACCGTGATTACTTTTGACCTGGAGCCCGCCGACGGTTGGATTTTCAGTGGCTGGGAGGGAGAAAATGGTGCAGAAGTGCAGCAAGAAGCCGGTGATTGGAAGATTCTCATGGACGGACCCAAAAAGTTGCAGGCGATTTTTGAATTGGTTCCCTTTCCTTTAAAGATTAACATTGTCGGGGAAGGAAGAGTTGAGCAGGAATTTATGGGGATATTTTCCTCCGGCGATTATACGGATTATCCGCCCGAGGCTAGGGTTAAATTAAGGGCTTTGCCAGCGAAAGGCTGGGCCTTTCAAGAGTGGATCGGCGATTTTACGGGTTATGGCGCAGTTGTAATGGTTAAAATGACTGAAGCCAAGGAATTGACCGTGGTGTTTGAAAGGGATCTATTGGATCTGCACTTGGATGTTATCGGTCGGGGCACTGTTGAACGGGAAATCTTGCCGGCTACAGCCGATTCTTATGCATACGAATCCCTTGTGCAGCTTACTGCTATTGCCGATCCCGGCTATGAGTTTATTAAGTGGCAGGGAGATATAGAAAGCACCGATCGGGAAATCAGGGTGCTGATTGACGATATCAAGAGATTGACAGCAGTATTCAGCGGCCCCGCCTTGTCGGGCTACGTCACGACAACCAGGGGTGGACCGGCAGTTGAGGGGGCCAGGGTTTATATTGACGGTTATATGGAGACTTGGACCGATGCTAATGGTTACTTTGTCTTTGATCAGGTAACCGAGGGCAGAGAATTTGATTTGCACATCGAAAAAGAGGGAGAACTGCGGGCAGTCGTCCAAGCTATTTATTTGGAGGCCGATGAAAGCATGCAATTGGAGATTCCCGTCAGGGAGTCATTCGATCCCGGTATGAGTAAAAATCCCCCCCAAATAATTGTTGACGGCGTCCGTCGGGGGGATACAATCAGCGGTACCTTGCATTTTGATATTACCATCGACGGAGATCTGGATTCTTATGTCTTCTATGTCTATTTTGGCGGCGGCCAGAGAAACCCCGTCGAAGTAATGGTAACCGAAAAGAACTCGGCCGTTGTTGATATTCATACGCAGGATTTTGTCAATGGCGACCATGACATTCGAGTTTTGGCCTATGATTTAAATGATAATATGACCATGCTTATTATCCCGGTGGTTGTCGATAACAGTTTGAAAGAGGAGGATAAAATACCCGATAACTTGGATTACCTGGAACTGAATTCCCTCACCTATGGACAAACCTTTGGTTACTATTCACAACAAAGGCAAGAGGTCTTTGATCGGTTTGGCTTACCGGGTGATCCCAATATTGTTGAACTGCTGTCCGGGGAAAAAGTCGATATCAGTTCTTTTCCTGAACATGGGACCTTACTGGTGAGGGTGATGTGGGATCCTGTTATAGGCGCTGATGGCTATCATGTCTATCGCAGTTTCGACGGTGAGACATTTAAGCGAATCGGTGATATTCCCTATGGCAAGCAACGTTTGCATCCCGATCGGAACAATTATTTTTGCTATGGGTATGATGATTACAGTCCTGAATTGACACCCAATGAAGAGGTCTATTACAAAGTGGTTCCCTACAACGATGCAGGGGCCGGCAATGGCTTGGTAGGCTCTGTAACTCCCTTGCCGCCTTTTAACGTGGTCTTGCGCCAACCGGCCCATAATGCTTATGATATTCCTCTGCAGCCCAAGTTTATTTGGGGACCCGATGTTGACTGGGGTGCGGATATTAAAGAAAACTATACTTTTTTGATGTTCGAAGGTGCCAGACCTTATTACTATCAATTCGGTAATATAACGAAGGGCGAACTGGATTTTGGTAAAGGGGGAGAGGATATAACCTTACGACCGGGAGCGGTCTATACTTGGGATATTATTGAAGCAATAGCCTACGTGGAGTATAAAAATCATACCAACTATTATTCAGTCGCCTATGCAATTGCCGGTGATGGCAGAGGTTCGTGGAGTGGCGAAGCCATCTTTACCACCACCACAGTTTTGGAATAATGTTGAGGGAGGGTGCCTTATTATATGAAAAATAAACTGTTATTTATAGTCTTGTCCATAGTTATTATATTGGCAGCCGGCTGTGCATCGCTGTTTTTGCCGGCGGATAAAATTGATAATCTACCGCCTATAGGTAAGCCTGACTACAGCGATCTTGATTACTTTGCCGACGAAGTTTTGGTCAGGGCTAGTTCTGCAGAAAGGCTGGCTTTGGCCATCGATGCATTGGATTCCCGTATAATCAAAGACTATTCTAAGATTGGTTGGTATCTTCTCTCGGTGCCGGCCGGGCAAGATGTTTTGACCTTCATTGACGACTTGGAGGCATTGCCAGAAATTGCTCTGGCCGAACCCAATATGTGCTGGGGAGTTCCGCCGCTTTTTGAGGAAGATGAAAAAATTATTGTCGACAGCGAAAGCGATTTGGGGCTTGCCAACCTTGCTGCCACGGATTTTGATAAGCTGTGGGGAATGAGAAATATTAAAGCTGATCAAGTTTGGGACATAACGACGGGGAGCGATAAAGTGATTGTGGCTATCATCGATACCGGTTTGGCTTTAGGGCATCCCGAATTTGTCGGCCATGAAATAATTGCCCCCTGGACTCCGATAAATGATGGTGGCGGTGTTGAAGATGTGCACGGCCATGGCAGCCATGTTACGGGAACTGCTGCCGCCAACGGCAGAAGCGGCAGCTTGGCCGGCGTGGTCTGGGATTGTCCTATCATGCCCATTCGGGTGATGAATCGGGAAGGTTCCATCGCCAATAGCTGGTTGGCTGAAGCCATGATCTATATAGCAGATTATGTTATAGCCAATCCCGAATACAGGGCTGTAGTAAATATGAGTATCGGTGGTCGCGGTTACAGCTTCATGCTGAAAGATGCCATTGACTATGCCTTTGATAACGGAGTGCTATTGGTTACAGCCGCCGGTAACGATTACAAAAGGGTAATGAGTTTTCCCGGCGCCTATAACGGGGTGGTCTGTGTCTCGGCCAGTACTCCCACGGACGGGAAAGCGGCTTTTTCCACCGTCGGCTCTTGGGTTTCCGTAGCGGCCCCCGGGGTAAAGATTTGGTCCGTTCGTGCATCCGGCGGCTGCGTAATGAATCAGGGTACTTCGATGGCTTCCCCCCATGTCTGCGGAGCGGCTGCCTTACTGCTCTCCCAAAATCCCACCCTAACTCCTTTGGAAATCAAAAACCAGTTGGAAGCGACAGCTCGCTCCAATGCTCAGGGTTTTACCTTTGACGATGAAATGGGCTTTGGAATCATTGATTGTGTTGCTCTCTTGGGTGATTTACAGCCCATGCGTTACGGAAGTCTACATGTTAAAACAAGTATTACCGAGACAGCCAATTATGAATACGGCCTTATCACTATATTCGATGAAACGGGGAAGATGGTTTACTTTGGCAGTACCGGTAGAGACGGCTCCCACAAGTTCAATGCCATCTTGCCGGGCAAATATACGGTAACCCTTTCCCACAACAGAGAAATCCGCGGTCAAGAAGAGATTTGCATCGAAGCGGGCAATCTCGACTATGAGATTGAATTCAGGGTCGCCGATTAAGGAAAAAATAGGCATCGAAGCCGTCAGTTGTGACCGGAAGATTGAATCCAGAGTCACCAAGTAAGGAAGAGATTGGCAACGAAGCCGGTAAGCTAAATTTAGAAATTGAGTTTAAAGATATTGAGTAAGCCGGATTACGAAAGAATACAAATTGCCGGTTGAATGCCAATGGGAGGATGGTGATAAAATGTCTAAAAAATATCTTTTTTGTTCTTTGCTTTTCGTATTATTGGTAGTAGCTTTTTTAGGCGGTTGCAATGAAATCAACAACAATTTAACCGGTAATTTACGGGGAAGAATCTATGATGGAGCTACGAACGAACTTATCGAAAAAAATGTGACTGTTGCACTGGATGGCTTGCCGGTAACTGTGAGCAATGGTGAGTATTTCTTTGAAGGTTTATTGCCGGGCAATAAAGAATTGTTGGTGAAATCTTCAGGCTATAATAATCACACAGTCACAGCCAAGGTTAAGGCCGGTAAAACAACAATTAAGGATGTCTATTTGGAACCGAAAGATTTGGCGGCCGGCGGTTTGGCCGGTCGAATATACAGCCATGAAACCGATCAACTTCTTTTGGCCTATGTCAAAGTTTCTCTCCTAGGTGATTACACCTATCAACTGAGCACCGAAGATGGAAGCTATTTGTTTGACGAAGTCATTCCCGGTCAATACAGACTCAAAGTATCTTCGGCCGGCTTTCGTACGGTCTATATTAATGTGACCATCGAAGAGAGCGTTATTGGCAGTAAAGACGTTTACATGAGTTTGTCTTCCGGCTGAGGTTAGTAACAGTGCATCAGTTCGATGCTTTAAATGATTGCGAAAGAAAAGAAACTTCCGCAAGTTAATACGAATAGAAAAAACCCCGGTTAATTAGTCGGGGTTTTCCTCGTACTGGGCTTGTACTGGTCTGTTTTATATAAAAGGTCAAGAAAAAAAGGTTAATATATTATATAGTTCCGGTCCTTGGCGGTGGACCACTAGCCCTAAAGCGCGCCCCGCTTTCCTGGCTCTTATCATTGACAGGGAGGGGAGCAGGTGATGGTGATTTTATAATCTGTCAAACAGCCACCATTTTCCGAGTAGACACTTATTAAAAATTCTTTACTTTTGTTAACTAGGTATTCTTCAGTGAATTCTCCTCCCTCTATTTCGTCCCCGTCAATTTTTATTGTGCAATTGGGGTTAAGGGGGATAAGCTTAAAGCGAACTTTGCCGCTATTGCTATCTGTAGGTAATTGTACTTGGAATTTGCGCCTATTCCACCGAAGGGGCGGATCAAGTTGTAGAAGCTTGTTTTCTTCATCGATAATTTCTATTGCGCCCAAAATGACCAAAAGTTTATTTTCCCTGAAATTAGCACCAATTGTTTTGTCGGTATTCATTTCTAAGAGCCATTCATTATCTGTGTCTTGGATGACCTGCCGGCCATGAGGGCCGCTCCAACCGACAAAGACCCAATCTTCATTGGCATCAACTGTTAAGTTGGCTATGGTGTCCCGTTCAAAGATTGTGCCGCTAGGCGGGGTAACGGTACCGCCCTCCGGGGGCCTGATTTCAATAACCAGTTCTTTTTGGTTCATACAACCCAATAACAAGCAGGCAAACAATAAAACAACAAGTAAAGCAATCTTTCTTCTAAAAGTCTGCAAAAAAAATCTCCTCTCCATTTTAGAATAAGCCAGGAATTTTTACCGGTGATTTTGTCCTAATGATAATTATAGACGAAAGGCCCTTCCTTTTGCAAGCGGTTGCCCGGCAGGGAAATTGGCAGATATAGCAAAGATAGTAATTATTCAATTATTATTGATTTACCGGAGGGAGAGTGGCGGCATGCTTTATAGGGCGATGGAAGGGACGGTGCCCATTGATAATACCGATATGGATTATGTTGCCTTCGGCAGAGGGCAAAAGAATCTGATTTTGATCCCGGGTTTGGGAGACGGCCTTAGGACCGTCAAAGGAACCAAATTTTTTATGGCTTATGCCTACAGGCTTTTTGCCCAAGATTTCAGAGTATATGTCTTAAGCAGGAAAAATGAGCTGGTTGACGGCTATAGCACCCTGGAAATGGCTCGGGATCTTGCCCGGGCTATGGGAAAATTGGCACTGGAGAAAGCCTATGTAATCGGTATATCCCAAGGTGGCATGATTGCCCAACATTTGACTATTGATTTCCCGGCAATGGTGGAAAAGCTGGTTTTGGGGGTCAGTATATCGCGGCCCAATGAAACAATGACAAAGGCTGTGGAGACTTGGATTGAGTTTGCCAAGGCCGGGAATTATAGAAGTTTGATAATTGATACCATGGAAAAGACTTACTCGGAAAAAAAATTGAAAAGATCCCGTTTTCTATATCCTTTGGTTAGCAAGCTGGGCAAGCCAAAAAGCTTTGAAAGGTTTATCACCCAGGCCAGAGCTTGTCTTAATCATGATGCTTATGAGCGTTTGCCTGAAATCCAATGTCCCACTCTAATAATAGCAGGGGAAGATGATAAGATAGTCGGCAAAGAAGCCGGTCGGGAAATGGCTGCAAGAATAAAGCAAAGCCGCCTCATTAGCTACAAAGGCCTAGGCCATGGTGCCTATGAAGAAGCTAAAGACTTTAACCGCAAGATTTTGGATTTTTTCTTGCAGGGTTAGGGGAGTTTTTTATGGGTTTGTCATATTTTTAAGAGCAGATAATATTTCGGATGAAGATTTGAAAACGATTGCTATCCTAAATAGATTGGTCTTGAATCAGCGGGCTTTCCGTCAGGGAGGGCAAGGTCAGGATTATCGGTATTAACTCTTTGCAAACTTATGGGCAACAAAGGTTTACGGTTGCCCAAAGATCTCCTTGTACAAATCTTCTCCGAAAGCCATCGGTAAAGGTTCACCGGGTGTAATCTTGAAAGTGCGCTTACCGTCTGTGAGGCGTTCAGCCCGCAAGTATTGGACTCTTTCATTGGTCAGGAATGCCAAAGCATAGGTATATAGATGGGTCACGGTAAAGATTTCCACGCCGTTTTCTATGAGTGCTTGGGTGATTTGCCGGCAAATTTCAGAGCCTTCCCGTTCATTTGTTGAGGCAAAAGACTCGTTAAGTAAGAGAAGTGCGCCGGGTTTTAAGTGATCAACCAGTTCGTTCATACGGATCAATTCTTCCTCAAGTTTGCCGCTGCGCATGGTGGGATCTTCTTCTTGGGTGAAATGGGAAAATACGTTTCGACAAAGGGGGGCGGAAAAGTTGCTTCCCCCTACAAACATGCCGCTTTGAGCCATCAATTGTGCCTGGCCGAGGCTGCGCAGGAAGGTGGTTTTGCCGCCCTGATTGGCGCCGGTAATAATGTAGAGGTCTTTGTCAGCAGTTTTCAGTTCATTGCCGACAACAGCCTTATTTTTTACCAAGGCTAAACTGATATCATAAAGCCCTTGCCAAGAGCGGTCTTTACTAGCGGGGGGCAGAAGATTGGGGAAACAGATTGGCAACTTCAGAGCTTGCAGATCTTCGCTCAAGTTGAGACAGCCGATGTAAAAGGCCAACTCATTTTGTAACATGACAAAGAAGCCGGCCAGATTGTCAGCGGCCATGGCCAAGGCATTGGTTGCTTCATTGATGGCCCGGTCCCGCCGATTTATTAAGTCTTCCGTTTCGCTGCGTTCCGAAGGGTCGATGCAGAAAGAAGGAGAAAGAAACCAACGCCGCCAAAAGTTATTGTAATTCTTGCGGCGCAAGACATAGTTAACCCCATGCAAATAGTTGCCTAAATTGGCGCTGATCAATATGCCTTTATTGTCTTTAAGGTCTTTTAAGTGAGCGCGTACTTCAGCTAAATAATCGTCGGATAATTCCTTTTGCAACATAAAAAGGAGGTTGCGAAAGCCCGCCGATTGAAAGTTGGCTAACTCTTTATCGGCAACGGTGCGCAGCTTCATAAGCATATCGGTATAGATCGTCAAAAGGCCGATGGCATTGGAAAAGGTGTTGCTTAAGTAGATGGAAGAGAGTTTATGCCAATAGGCTTTTCTTTGTCTGGCCGTTTCAACGGTTATAGCATACAGGCGGCGAACTGTTGCCGGGTTACGGAAGGTATCGCGCAAGATTTCCTGTCTGTAGCTGATTTCAGCTATCGATTGCAACGGACGGAAGAGAGCAGAATCACAGACGGCGTGGATTGTTGCATCACCACGGGCCATTTTTGCCAAGACACGTTTCAGCTCAAGGTCGGTGGCCAGTATATCTTTGCCGAAACATTGAGCTGCTTCCGGGTCAAAGATACGATCGCGAAACATCAAGTATGCTTTCATTCTTTTAGCCTCCCGCTGAGTTGTTCGTAAGTTAGGCCGTGTTTTTTGGCGATATAGAGGGCGTAGGCCAAGCCATCAGGTGGTTTCCTGACGACTTTAAAGGTCCTTTCAGCCGGATCATCTATATTAACCATGCTCATCATGCTGACCGTTGCCGGACTATGGGTGGCCAGCTCATCCAAAAAGGTTACGATTACGGTCGGGGCTGTTATTCCCAAGACAGCATCCAACAGATGGCCGCCGAGGGTAAGCGCGTCAGCCAGCATGGTTGAAGAAAAAATTTCATTGACGATGATAATGCTTCTGTCGGTAGCTTTGGTCAACAATTCATGGAAGCGCAGGAGATCATTTTGCAATTTGCCGCTAAGGGTTGTAAGATTGTCAGCCCGGCAAAAGTGAGTTAAGATTTTATCAAAATGGTAAAGGGCCGCTTCGCTGCCCGGCACACAAAGCCCCAAAGAAGCCAGATAATGCATTTGACCGAAGGCGCGGGCGAAGGTGGTCTTGCCACCCTGATTGGGACCCGTTACAACGATGACTTGTTCCGGTGCATTTAGCTCGAAATCGTTGCTGACGATTTTCCCCTGCCTGTCAGCAGCCAGAGCCAGATCGAAGCTGTCCCGACTATAAAGATGCTTTGGTGTGGAGCAGATTTTGGGATAGTTAAAGGACAAGCCGACTTCTTGTAAAGGTTTTATATAGTCAAGCCAGGCCAGGTAAAAGTGTATTTCTTGGGAAAAACGCAAGATGGTTCTATCGCCAAAGGGAAAATATTTTTTACAAAAATTATAAAGCTCGGCGAACATGTCTTTATATAGCTTGGCAAGCTTTTTTAATATGGAGTTTTCCACATGGCTGGAAGAGGGTGCCTCAGAAAATTCACGGCGGTAATCAGTTGCATCTTCTTGCTTGAACTTTGCAAAAGTTGCTACAATTTGTTTGGAATGATCGACTTGCTCCTCATATTTGCGGACCCGTATTCTATATTTTCGGATCAAAAGGCAATATTGCACCTTGGAGAATTGTTCCCGGAGCTTCTGAGCATCGGCACAAAGCCCTGAAAAATCAGCGGACTTGCAGTAGTCCTGCAAGTATTTTCTAAAATTGCCTAGGCCTGCTGAAGAAAGTGATAGTTTAGCCATTTCGGCGGCTAGGGTGGAGACTGCCCGACAATATTTCTCCACGCAGTCCAAAGCCTGTCCCTGGGCAAGATAGTTGCCTGTCCACGGGTCTTCCCGCGGCAGAACTGAGCGAAGCTTATCCAAAAAGTCCTTGATGGCGAGGATTGTTTTGGAAAAGTTACTGATTAGACTACGCACCTTGTCATGTTCCAATTCCCGCATGATATCTTGCCGATAGGTAATAATATCCTGATCCTGTAGGGGTGTGTAAAACAGATCATTTAAATTGTGCTTTACCGTTGCCTTTAAGATTGGTATGAAAATATGTCTAAGGTTCAAATCTTTGCTGCAAGCAGGCGGACCGGATCGGCGCGGTTTTTCATATTGTTCCCGGCTGGGGAACAGGATGCTGTAAAACATAGAAAATTCTCCCTTTCCGACAAAAAACTGATGCCACGATAGTCAACGAGCATGCTATTAGCTGGGCTGTTCCGTTTTTACTATGTACACTATCATTTTTACTGTAGGACCCTTTTTAAACTCGTTCTATTATAACATAAGTTTTCTTCAAATTGGGAGTTTATAAGGTTAAAAAAGAGTTTGTAAAAGAAGGTATGGTAAGCACTTGGCGAAAATATAAAATAGAGAAGACTGTTTTTATTGGTATAATATGTTGGCAAAATTTAATTGGATATATAAAAGGTGGTACCTTGAAGGTGAAGTCTAGGGAATGAACTAGCAGTAGGTTCCGGGTTTGCCGGATCCGCTGATTTTATTCACATTTCGTCCGAAGGAATGGAAAGGTAAAATATATTTAGTGAGGCGATGCCATTGAGATTTCACTTGGGTATTACCGGCAAGGGAAGGTTGCCGACAGAGCTTTATACACAAGAGGGGCAAAATTTACTGGCCGAGTTATGCAAGGGGCCTGTAAGCAGACATAAAATTGCCGATAATCTCTTAAATCCATTTGCGGCTGTGGGTGCTTTGCGTCTGGAAGGGATACTTGTTATCTCAATTTCCCTTGCTTTTGCAGGAAGATCAGATAAACCTGAATGAAAGGTGTGATCAATTGGGTAAATCCTTGGCAGCAAAGATTCAAGACGAAAGCCCGGATTTATCCTTTGATTTCAAGTATCGGGATGTTGCTATCGATAAATATTTGTTTTTCCTTGTCGGTTGCGTTTCTTTGGACTGGAATGGTTTACGGTTACTCAAAGAACTCGATTTAATTTATGGCCATCGGGAACAAAAAAGAGGCAGGTACGGAAAATTCACCTTGTATGGCAACGAAGCAGCTACTAACAGTCTTAGGGAACTATATTGGGGAAGTCACAATTTCACGTTGGGTAAGTATTGTTATACCAGCTTTGGCGATCACGAACACAGAAGGAAAGCTTTCCCCGACTTATTGTTCAAAGGTTATTCGTCGCAAGAATTACAGAGGCTTTTTGCTGCTGAAAATAAAGTTAAAAGAAAGTTGATGAATTCTCTTTTTTGGCGGCGCCTTCTTTTTTGCTGCTACATGTTGAAGATCGGTCGGATGATAACAAAAAAGACTGATCCGCTAGGAGTGGTTGCCCACCTATTGGATGTTTTGCTTTATACCAAAGAGAATAAGTTTAACGTACCGATAATTATCAAAGAAGACATGGTCGGCGTGAATGATTTTATTGACAAAACGAAATGTATAATACGGGCTTGGCTTTCGGCTAATTCCCCCAGTTGGCAAGAGGACTTTAAAGATCTTACCCCCCTCCGGCAGGGTGTTGATTTTAAGGAGGTTTTAATTCAAATATGGCACTACGTATTCGGTCATACCAATAAGCATTTGGCCCGGGGGGGATATTTTTTCGATCCGTACGGAAAAAACAGCGATTTTCCCGGCTACTTGCCCGTTATTCATGCGACTAATTGCAAGTTTTACAATTTATGAGACAGTTGCCGGTAAAGCTATCAGTAGTTTTCAGTTATTGAAAGATTCACTTTTATAGTATTAAAATTTATTTAATTTTATTTGACACTAGTCAAAAGACCAAGCAGTTGGTTCGAATTTCAATTTTTATGATTTCCTTATAAAATCTTTCCTCTAAAGCCTGGAAATCAAACTTATAATATACATGCAATCATCCTTTCCATAAGAGGTCTAATTCATTATAACGGGTGATACTTGTATGGGTAAGGTGACATTTGCTTGTCTGGAGTGCTCTGGGTTAATCGGACAAAATGAAGCTTAAATAATTTGGATACCTCAGGTATTAGTCAAAATGTCAGAAGTTTAAGCTGCAGCAGATAACTTAGCATAATATTCCTGTTCAAATTCCATGGGGCTTAGATCCCCTAATGTGCTGTGAATTCTTTCTAGGTTATACCAGGAAACAATATGGTCTACAACTGCCAAAGTGGTTTTGTAAAGGGTTAAAAACCGATTACGATGAATTAATTCCTTTTTAATTGTGGCAAAGAAAGACTCTTCACATGCATTATCATAGCAATTACCCTTAGCACCCATACTTTGCAATATCCCGTGTTCTCCTAATAGCTCTTGGAAGGCATATGAGACATATTGTGGGCCTCTGTCGGAATGGGAAATAGCACCGTGTTGTTTTTTTATCCTGGGATGTCCATAAGTTTTATTGGACTTAAGGAAGATTTTTAAAATTTTGCCCCGCAGGTTGCTGTCTTCAATCTAATATTAGGTCTTAGGGCGACTTGCCCAGTCATAAAATGCGCTCCGGCTTACTTTTAGCACTTGGCACATCTTTTTAACGGAAAATTCAGAGCGGTGTTTTTGAATAAACAAATATCTTATTGCCCGTCTCTGCTGAAGATGGCCATAACCTTTTTTAAGATCAAATTTTCCTCTTCAAGGTCTTTGCTTCTTCTTTTCATATCACACTTTTCTTTGTTTTCGGGGTGCAGATTACCCTTACCCGAAAACGCATCTGAACTGCCTGACCAAATTCTCTAATCCAGCGACTTACCGTTTGGAGAGTAATACCGATGTTTTTTTGCCGAATTTGGAGATTTACCTAATTCCTCTATCAAACGGACAATTGCTTGTTTAAATTCTTTTTCAAATTTTTTATTATACTTATTTGTTGTCATTTTACCAGACATGTCCCTTCTGAATTAATTATAGATTCTTTTTAAGTGTCCGGCAAATCCAGTACAGTATATTTACATACTTTGCAAAGTTATAACAGTTGAAAAGGTGGTTTGAACTGTTCAAAGGGTATAAGCACCTTGGGGATACGAAAAAAAACCATACGTGGTAGATTTACCAGATGTTTCATGGTCTTCACCCTAGAGAAAATAACATCTATTTTACCTTAAATAGGGATTTTGGGCGTATTTGGAAATTGTTTTGGATACCAAAACGGTCTATACTTTCAGAGGTTTTAAAATCAGCGAATAATTTTCCACACCGGAAGAAGACTTGACAAGCGAATACTTGTTAAAGGCTGTTGAAAAAACTATTTTTATGTGGAGGACGAAAGCAAAAAAGATGTCCTTAAGAGGCAACCGGTATTTTTTTCAACAAGCAATAATTGCATTACACAGTGAGGTGGTTATTTTTACCTTTAATATTTATAGCTCAATCCCATAAGTCTTTTTGGTAATTATTTTGTAATCTTCAACTGCTTTATGATTATCTTGGATTTCCAATACCATTATAGATTGTTGCAAGGTGTGCAGAAAATTTGGTTTTTCCAGATAAAACTCGGCAATTCCTTTTCTATATAATAAAGCCCCTAGACCATAGGAAATGTGATTTTTGTTGCAATGGTGGATACCCTCTTCAGCTAAGGTTAGGGCCTTTTGGTGCTCATCGAGGCGATGAAAATTATAGGCCATATTAAAGAAAATTTTTACCCTAATGAGTTTTTCATGAGTTGTAGCACGCAGGCTACTATCGGTATTTTCTAAGCAGAAGGCAAAGATGGAATTCCCCAACCTTATATTATGTAGGAGAGATGTTGCTACCAAAAATAAAACCCTGAACTCAAAACCAAGATAGCCAAATTGCTCGAATATTTCCGGCTCAAATGTTGGATGAGTAATCTTCATTGCGTTGTAAAAATCATCAAAACTACTTTTTCGATTGGGCGAATAGAATTTTTCGATTCCGCCTACTATTGTTTTAAATTGTTTTGCTACAGATGCATTAACCAGGGTAGTCTTATCTAAATTACTATTTATGTACTTGCTAAAATTTTGTTTTAGTTTTTTCAATGCTTTAAAGTCATATTTTATGATTATTTCTTCCAATTGGTAGTAGTATTCGAATAAAGCATTAGCGTTGCTGTATTTCTTTAAAATGGACAACAAGTCTGCTTTGTAGGCATGTGATAAATAAATAAGGGTATCATATCTTGGCACCACTTTACCTGTTTCTATCCGGCGTAAAGCATCCGCTGTAACGCCGGATATTTTTTCAACTTCTTTTTGAGTGAATCCTTTGGAGTGCCGTATTTTTCTTAGTTTATTACCGAAAGACGACAGATCAAAGCATTTAAACATTTCCCCCATCTCCCCAAAACGACTTTTGTTCTGGCTGACATATTAGGTTACAAATGTTACCATAAATATAAAGTGGAGGTGAAGTTATGAAAAAGAAAATTGTGCTGATTGTCGCTTTATTGATTCTCCTTGTTTTGCCGTTTTCATCTAAAATTGCGCCGGAAGATATCCCACCGATGACAATAAATACAACAAGCATGGGATAATCTAGTGATTTTAGAATTTTAGTGGTTAGGAAAAATAATATGTCACTATCATAAAACCATTCGTGAAAATGTTTGAATATATCTTCACTCCCTTATAATATGATTATACAATGCAAGAAAAATCCCTTTTATTGTCTTATAAGATAGAATAATACAAGGTTTTGATTAAGCCCATATAATTGTGGAAAAAGATAAAATGAGACACAGATTTTTTCCATCGGCTATAATGTAACTGTCAACAAAAAACCAAGGAGGAAAAAATCTAGGACTCGGTTTAATATTACATTATCTCAGGAAAAATTGCACGAACTATTTTTAAACAATCGCCTAAATGAGGCTATCACTAAATTGGTAGAAAAAATTTTTAATGAGGTTTTGCTCTGCCAATCCGCGGAGCAACTTGCTGTCAAGCCCTATAAGAGAACTGACAAACGACAGACATATCTAAACGGTTTCCATTTTTGCGGGCTAACAACGAGGATGGGCAAATTAAACTTAAGAATACCCTGCTACCGCAATGTTGGGGAATTCAGCACCGAATTGTTTAATCGTTATTAGCGAAGTGAACAAGCATTGCTTTTGTCAATGATGGAGATGGTTGTAAACGGTGTTTCAA
>CAZMQU010000014.1:0-47484 GCA_964568715.1 uncultured Halanaerobiales bacterium | reverse complement strand
AAATCGCTGTATTATTGTCTGTGCCGTTGCTACAGCCCGACCATTACGCATGCCCCGATGGGCTTCGTCAATGACTACATAGAATTTTTCCGGTGCAGACTTGGCAGTATTGGTGAATGTCTCCCAAATGGTATGCTGACGACCATCGCCACGACTGGTAAGCAATTTATCAGTGCCCAGTTTTTGAGTGTTGATAAAATATATATGCCCACCTGCTAGCTTTTCCTCATCAAAGCTGGAATCAATACTGATGAGCTGTCTTACCCGAATACGGTCAGATTTGCTCTCGATTTTTAGTCTGGTCTGCTCATTTAATTCCGGAATATCTGATATCCATAAAATCACAGCATCAGGCTGGGCTTCTAATTCAGGGGCACCGAAAAATATATCCTCAAAAAGGACGGTCATTACTATAGTCTTACCCGCCCCAGTGGGAGCAGAAAAAGAGATTACCTGCGGATTTTCAACCGCCGCATGGGCCCTTGCTACCTTTAGCTTAGTATGAAGATTATCCCGGGCATCCTCTTGGAAATCAAATAAACCCACCTTCATCTTATTCCCCTCCCTTATTAATCACAAAATTATCCATGTAATCTCGGTATAGTTGAAATACATTAGGTGCATCTATTTGACTGGCCATTTCCTGAAAAGCCTCCTCAGAATCTGTAACCAGGTAAACATGGGTCAGCCTCTCCTTAGTTTTCAAAACCTCTATGAAACCCGAAAAATGTGTCTCATCGACCAACACAGCAAAAAGATTTTTATCGGGTACTACCATGAACGGCATCGGCTCACTATTCGACAATTCCGGCCTTGGCCCGATAGCACCAGAACGCAACCACAAAAGGGGTAAAATTTCACGAAACTGACGGCCCAGAGCCACACGGTCCTTATCTAAAAACTCCAGCCGGAAATATTCCAAATTAGCGGGGAATCCATCCTTGATTGGACGTTTCTCCTCTTCGGTAACAATCATTGGCCCTAAAAGATCGTTTATTTGACATTTAATATTTTTAAATGTAGCGAGCCTTTCAGTGACGATGTAAAAATCTGTAATGTGGTCATGGTCAGCCAAGGCATCTAGCCAGGCATTAATCTGGGTATCATCAAAAAGGACTGAGGCAAAGTGCTTTTCATTATCCGACAGGATAAAGGCTGAATCCGGTTTTACCATTGATTGAGGGATACCTTCTATTATCCTCACAAAGCGTTTTTTCCGGACAGCTGTGGCAAATTCCGCGCTTGAGGCAAAATCAATGTGATAAAAATTGCGCGGTTTCTCTTTCTCAATAAATTTGCCGGTAAAGTATTCACCGTCAACCTCTGTTCCGTCATCCCGCTGCCCAAGAATTGTATATTTTGAACGAGGCCAGGTTATGGCCTGGCAGATACCATGTTTTTCCCATTCTCTATCCCCCGGTAACAAACCTTTAGCACGTAATGTTTTTGCTTCATCTTCTGATACTTCATTGTTAGTAACCATAATGCAACGACGCTGCCCACCGTCTAAAGCATTTAAAAGATTAACAGCGTTTAGAGTAGTTCCGCTGCCGGCGAAGAAGTCGAGGATTAGGGCATTGGGATTGTCTTTAACAACCGCTGATAAGGCGTCTTTAACCGCATAAACGGATTTTGGAAAGGTAAATGCCCTTGATTGTCCAATAATATTTGATACTAAATCTGAACCATATGCACCTGCATCATGAAGGCTCCTATGCCAAACGGTTTTGATTTGTTTTTCTGGTGCATCTATATACTCAACATCTACAACATTTCTTTGTTTATCATAACCTATTATTTTTAACTCGCCTGTTTCTATTTGTTGCCGGGGTTTTTCACTTAAATAAGAAATTCCCCATGTTTTCCTTTTTTCATCATATCTGCCTAACGAAACATAGCCTTTCAAAATCAAACTATTCAATGTAGTATTACTAACACCCCAGTTTCCTTCGGAAAGGTCGCTCCTAATGGGCCAAGCTACACTATAGCCATCAATTTTCAAATCAAGGTTAGGTGCTTCTTCAAATGGCAATGTTTC
The DNA here is from genome assembly GCA_964568715.1 of uncultured Halanaerobiales bacterium. Classification (GTDB taxonomy): domain Bacteria; phylum Bacillota; class Halanaerobiia; order B1SED10-174; family B1SED10-174; genus CAZMQU01. The sequence continues at coordinate 45,446 of CAZMQU010000014.1, read as the reverse complement.
ATCCGCCCTGATAACACGCTTATTAATAGAATCGACAAGTACAGGATAAAATTGATTCTTGCTGTCTTCCCTTCTAGCATTTGTTCCTGACCGCAAAAGACCTTTCCAACGGGGTTTTTTAGACGTAGGTCTGTTCCCCAATAAAGGGTCATCTCCCCCATCCACAAAGGCATTAGGCATAAAACAGTAAAATGCATATTCTTCAACACGTGAAAATCTTCCCTGGGTAACCCCTTTGGGGTTAATGACAATAGTCACATTTTGTATCACTGCTTCGGGGAATATTTCTTGTAATATAGCCCTTAAATAATGATGTTCATTTTCATCAATTGTAACAATTAATACCCCGGTATTTGGATTCAATAAGCGCCGGGCTATTTTTAATCTACGATTCATCATCGCCAACCACTTGCTATGCCGCCAACTGTCATTAGAATCGACATAGTCATTGTTATATTTCCAGTCCCGAGCACCTGTGTTGTAGGGAGGATCTATGTAAATACAATCCACCTGCCCCGCATAAAGGTATTCCAACAATTGCAAAGCATGATAATTGTCCGCTTCAATGAGAGTATGCCAGGGCGCATAATCAAACCCATTTTGAACCCGATGCACGGGTGTCAAAGTTGGGAAAATTGGCTCCCCGAAATTAGCTACTACCATTATTTCACCAACAGGAAATTGACTTTTTTCTCCGCTGCGGTGATGCATGCATACTGCTTGTCCTTCTGAAACAGTCAATACCCGCCATAGCTCCGACAGATCCCCGCCCCTTTTAGCAACTCTGCTCCCCGGACATATTTCAGCGTTATAAAGAGGGGTTAATTCAGGCAAATGCTCTTCAAAAACCAATCCAAATTTCTTCTCTTTGGTAATCCGATCAGCTTCAATTTTTAAGCGTTCACGAAGCACCTTATCTTCTATCTGAGCAATTAAATCATCTATTGCTGACACCATTACCCCTCCCTTCAATCATTTATCTGCCGCTTCACCTTTTATGACCCACTCGTCCACTTCGCTGATTTTAAACTTCCATAACTTACCGATTTTGTGGGCAGGCATTTACTTTTTTGCAATCCACCTGTAAATTGTATCCTTACTAACGCCTAGGTGGTTGGCAATCTCTTCAAGGGATGACCATTTTTCTGTAGTTGTATAATCAGGAAGTCAACACTTTTCCGGACACTCGTTAAGCAACACTACCCAAAACCCGTCCTGTGTAATACTCCAGCCATTCGAATGAACTAAGGTAGCCAAGACGTTTTTGTACGCGACGTGTATTATAAAAATCATCGATATATGCAAAGATTGTTTAGCGCACTTCCTCGCCAGTCTGAAAATTGCGTCAGTGAACGGATTTCTTTTTGAGTATGGAGAAAAAATTTCACTCCAAACGTTATCACCCGGTTTGCCAACCCAAGAAAAACGCGGCTTTTTTTTAGCACTTCATTCTCAATTTTCAATTCCGCATTTTCGAGTTGGAGCCGGCACAAAGCATTTTCTTGCTCAGCTAATTTGGTTTTTTCGCCCTGCCCGGTGTAAATTTTTCTCCACCTGTAAATGAGAATGGGATTAACGCCAAAATCAGCACTTAAATCTTTAACAGTCTTTGGGGTAACATAACTTGGTTTCACAACCTTTTTCTTAAAATCTTCATAATACTTCTTTCGCATTTTGGACATGATTTATCTTCCTTTCCAATATTTTTATTTTATCATCATGTCCGGAACTGTAACATATACACGTTTACGAGACCACTTAGACTGCGTCCATTATTTGCAAGCATCCAAAAACTCCTCAAAAGCTAATCTCCATACGTTTAGGTGTTGAAAATTCACGCTCAAAGGAACCTCTTGAAAACGATCTCTTAAGTAATTTGCTCGCATTTCTGCTTCCTGTAACCATTTTAAAGCAACTCCTAATTTATCCTTACTGCTATTCATTTCTTCCGCCGCATTTGTTAATCTTAATACTCGATGTAAATTAGCTTCAGTATCGTTGTTTATTGCTTGCTCCCAAGTAGGAACTCCTTCTGAATTCCTTCCTGCCCTGAAGGCATCTAACAAATCAGCACTTGCTTTAGTATAATCAGCATCAAAAAGATGAATTAATTTGGCTTCATGCAGTCTGTCCAAGTCATCTTGTGGCCGGAAGTCGGCCAATATTCTCGCGGAATAAAAGCTTGGGTATCTGCGACCTCCGGTAGGGCTAATAAAGTCTTGTGCATATATTTGTCTTTGTTTTTTCCAAAAACCACTACTAAAATATTGCGCTCCCGCGGCTAAGCAAAAAAGCCCTAGGTCATCAACAAAGTTCACAAGTACGCTTAAACCCATTGAATTTCCAAATTCGTAACTTAATAGAAATAACGTTTTTACTATCCTTTTTTCAGTAATTCTTATATTGGACACCCTACTTTTCACAACCAGCAGGTAGATTCCGGAGATACTATCCCTTGTACCAATTTGGTCTAGAATAGTTTCAATTAGCATATTATTTTCCGGTTCAGAATGAATTATCAATTCGTCAAGTAGCGGAATTGTAACATATAGTGGAATATCATAATCACCCTTTAAATCCAGAGCAATATCAATCCATTTCAATTGCGTTGTGAAATTATCTTCTAGGTTCTCAATAAGCGGAATAGGAACAATTAATCCAGATACCCCTTTTGCAACTTGCAAATCAAAGCATTGTTTTATTGCCGAGGTAATTTTATCTCTATCAGTGGGAAGATCTTTGTGCCATATAAATTCCTGACGTAATTTTTCTCTCCACTCAATCATACTCATACCCTCTTCGCAATCTATCGCTTGCCAAGATACCCAAGGAAATGACGCAAGATACGCGCAAGCATTCTTGTGTTCTTCTGGATTTAGAATACTGTGCAGATACAGTTGGGGATCCAAAAATACCCACTTTGACATATCGGTTTCCAAATTAGGCCGACGGGCAAGCACTTCAAAGGGAACCTGGGACACTTGGTAGATGATTCCGTGTGGTTGACCAACCGGAGTTTTACGATGACCCAAATTGAATAGGAACATTATGACACACCTCCTAACAAATCAATTACTTCCGAGCCACTTCTCGGCCTACGTATGGGACTAAAATTTAACATCCGTCCAATAACTTTATCCAAATGTTGTGCCGATGGTACCGAATCACTTACCGGTGGTGGAATACTCTTCCCTATTAGACTCTGATTACGATTAAAGGGATGGTTACCGGTGACAGCCTCGTAAGCAACAATACCCAAAGCAAAAAGGTCGACTCGTAAAGTTAGATTTTTACGTCCGGTAAGCTGCTCCGGGGCAAGGTAGCCTGAAGTTCCCCAAATGAGATTGGCTTTACTTGTGATTCCGGCATCTAAATGTTTCGCTATTCCTAAATCAATAAGAATAAAATTCCCTTTATCATTTATCATTACATTTTTGGGCGTAATATCGCAATGAACAATTCGGTGTGACCACATTTCATCAATAACAGAAATTATATTTCGAATCAGTGTTTCTGTTTGGCTAACGGTTAACCTGGTTTTCTTTAATCTTTCTTGCAGGTCTTCACCTTCTATGAAAATGCTGGACGAATAAAAACATCGTTCATTTCTTATGTCCAAAAAACCACTTCCGTAAAGTTTAGCAACAAACGGGCTTCTTAATTTCTCTAGGATATCGACTTCTCTTTTTGCACGATGCTCAACATAATCCGCGCTGCAAATTTTAAGGGCTACCCGCTTATCATCAATACAAGCCTCAAAAACGGAGCCCTGACCGCCTTCTTTAATTTTACGTACTATTTCGCATTCTTTTCCTACAGACTTAGTGAATGCTTCCTCAACCTCCACGATGTCTAGTGGTGGTTTAAATTTCGTCATAATAGATCACTCCCAAATCGTATGAACCGGTTTCCACTTGTTACTTCGACTTAGTAGTATATCCCTAATGACACGCAACCTCTGAAAGTGCATTTCAATTTTGCGACTACAATATAGCAATCGTTTCGGTTCCAATCTTATTTGAATTTCATTCTCAAACACCAAAATCAAGCCTATTCCGTGCAATTCAAAAACAGAACGATTTTCATCCTTCCAATGTTCACCATCCAATGCAACATAGGAATAATCAGCAAAAATTCGATAGTCCAATGCCTGCATCAAAGCTTCATTCCAGTTACTAAGTTTTGCCTCAACCGCTATTATGTTCTTTGGTTCTAGCAAAACCCATTTCGTTGCCTTATACGTATATCTAGAACTGCACTCAACCAAACCCAAATCTAGAAACTTATCTAAAAACCTCTTCCTAATCTCATTGGAGGACAGCAAAAATGCGTCCATCATTTGGTGTATGGATATCCTTCTATTGCCCATAAAAAAACTGAGATAGCGTAGCTCTATCATAGATAGGGCATTAAAAGCTCTTTGAAACTTTAAAAAATCCTTAGGTTCAGAAGGTTGGTGTTGATTATTGTCCTGCAATGAGGCAAATGTTAAGTCAACCCAACGGGATCTTACCGGGAGTTCTTTCGCATAATAGTCATATTTTGAAAAATGTTGCTTGCTAACATCGCCTAACAAAACCGAGACCAAATCAGTCTCCCTTACAAAGCTCACACTACTTCACCACCTAAATCCTGTCTATCATCTAAGTCATTTCAAACTTCTTCTGGCAATCCTATAACTTCTATATATGACAAGAACTAGCTGTTTTATTATTTGGTGTTTTATCATCGCCAATTACAGGATAGATCACACAAGGCTATATGGACGAACGTGTCAAATTATGATTCAATTCATAGGACATGTTGAATATAAAAAATCCCCGAGAACCGTACTATTTTCAACATTGCAAAATAGATTCCAGAAGCCCCTTTTTATAGCTAATAAAGTTGCCAATACTTTTTTATTTGCCCTTTTATATCATTTATTTCTTATAATATCGATTCAATACGGTCAAACAAAAATCCTTCTTTTTGTCTTTGTTTGGAAAAGTGTGTTTATGGTAGTATAAAAATCGAGAGAATGGCAGTGTAAAAATCGGGAATTCAGATAAAAAAGAAGGAGCCACCGTATAGCATCCCCAAATATGAATGGTGTCCCTAGCTCCGTGGAATTTGATAATTCACAGAATTGCTTCAAATAGTTCGTGATAGCAATCACTCATGCTGTATTTGTCTCTATTTGCTGATTGGCAGCTTGTCCCTCAAGCATTGATATTAATACAGCCTTGTGTTTGTAACCTCTTATCCTACGGAAACACTGTTCTGCCCCCATAAAGCTGGCTGCAGCATGTTGCAAGGCCATGCTACCGTCTTTAAACCCGACGAATAATGCCTTTACAAACTGAGTTAGCTGACTCTAGCGGATTTGCCACTGCTGAGAGTTTGGGAAGTCAACACTTTTCCGGACACTCGTTAAGCAACACTACTTAAAACCTGTTCTTTGTAATACTCCAGCCACTCGAATGGGCTAAGTTAGCCAAGAGGTTTTTGTACACGGCGCGTATTATAAAAACCATCGAAATATGCAAAGATTGCTTGGCGTGCTTCCTTGCGAGTCTGAAAATTGAGCCAGTGAACGGATTTCTTTTTGAATATGGAGAAAAAACTTTCACTCCAAGCGTTATCATCCTATTTGCCAACCCGAGAAAAACGTGGCTTTTTTTAGCATTTCATTCTCCATTTTCAATTCTGCATTTTCGAGTTGGAACCAGCGAAAAACATCTTCTTGCTCAGCCACTTTGGTTTTTTCGCCCTGCTCGTTGTAAGTTCTTCTCAACCTGTAAATAAGACTTGAATTAATTCCAAAGTCAGCTGCGAAATCTTTAGCAGTCTTTGGGGTAACATAACTCAGTTTTACATCCTTTTTCTTAAAATCTTCATCATACTTTTTTTGCGTTTTGGACATGATTTGTCTTCCTTTCCAGTATCTTTATCTTATCATCATGTCCGGAATTGTAACATTGCCCCCTCCTTCTTTTGGTTTTTCTTACAAAGAGCAATCCTTAGGTAATGAAAAGAAAAAATAGGCAGGTTCTAGTGAAAGAACCTGCCTTTGGACCGCCTGATTTTTTTTAAAAGGGGAGATCGTCTTCGGAATGCAGTTCTATATTGTCCGGTTGTAGAAGCAGTTTTTTATTGGTATATTCGATATAATGATCATCGCCATAGGGAAAATCGAATTCGTCCCCATCCAGGAAAGAATCTAAAAGACCATAGTTGCTTAGTAACATTGCCAATATATCGTCAATATAAAAGCCGTGTACGTTTTCCATTTAACTCACCTCCCTTTTGATTAATCGGATCCCAAAATTTTAAACCAGACATTGGGAACTTCTAATATATATCGGTCTATTTTTTCATTTTTATATCCACTCCTTTCCATATCCAATGCTACTGGCCAAAATCCCGTCTACTCCCTAACTTCTCTTGCCCTCACCTGTCATGTGTCATATACTTCTATTACTTGCGACAGTTACCATAATGAATTTACCCTTGCCGCTGGCTTTATTTTGCAAGTCGGCCGACTTAAACTTAGCAAAGAAACACAGCCCCCTTAAAGAGCTGTGTTTCTCCGGATTATTTCATTAATTTTTTTAAAAAACTTGGCAGGCTAAGATTTATGACTATTAATATATTCCACAATTAAACGACAGTATTCTTCAATATCACTTAGTCTTGTCCTAAGAATTTCATAAATTTCTTCCACTTTTGCGTATCTCCACTATTAAATCATACAGTCTATTATATTCGGTCACCTATATCCTCCCTACTAATCGCTTTTTCCATGTCCCTATAAAAGAGTTCCATGAAGGGTGTGAAGTCATGATAAATCCGCATGACATTCTCCTCAAAATCCAATCTCAGTTCTTCATCGGTTGAATATATTAATTGACCGTCGGCAATGGCACTGAAAGCAACATTGTTGTAGGCCTTTTCCAGTAAAACCAAATCAAGGCGGATTGTAGGAAAGAGCTCTTGAAGGTCAGCTTGCAGTTCCAATACTTCATTTATTGAAAGATCCTTCCCGCCAAATATTATTCCCAAGTCAAGATCGCTGAGAGAGTCAGAGTATCCATCAACTTGCGAGCCTAAGAGATAAGCGGCAATTACCTGATAATTCTCAAATATAGCAGTAATTTGCGACATCTTGTCTGTCAACAAAACCTCACCCCCAATAATAATCGCACTAGCCATTAAACCCCTTTTCAAAAAATGCTTAACCCAAACATATCTTTCTAAAAGAATAAACTTCTTTTACATTACTTTACTTCATCGATTAGCAAAGTTCCCCTGTTCCATTATAGCATGTTTTCAATAAAATGGGTTATATGCCTTTGTAGATGATGCTGCCGCGGGAGCAGAAATATACGCCGGGGGCATTGGCAACCCTGTTCAACTCTTCTTCGCAATGGGCTCTGACTAAATCCCACCACTTGCCTTTGTTTTGAGGATTATTATGATTTAGATAAACGGATAACCTTGTTTTCCCCAAGGCCTGCCTTTTTCTTGGCCGGCTGATTTTTTCCCAGCTAAACTACCTCTCTTTGGACAAAATAAAGGCTCTTTGTGAGAACCTCTTTTGAAACAAGTTTTCATTCCCTGCTGACCTATATATACACCCAATAATTCTGAAAAGTTATGGGTGATTTATTGTTGACTTACTTTCTAATTTTCTTCGTTTTTTTATAATGCTCTTAGAAAAAGAAATTTCAACTCCCTATTATACATAAGCCCAAGGATTTTTCTGCCACCCCTAAAATAGCACTCAGGGAACTTTGCAACAAATTTGCCTTCATGAACTAATTATAGCTGATAATTCCCTTTTTGTAACCATTTCCAGCCCCATTTCTATCACATTTTTGCACTTTATGATTTTTTAACTGGTTCTCTTGGACCTGCGATTTTTTTAAGAAAGGGCATGGCTTATTTTACTTCGTAAATATAAATTATGTTTCCTCGGGGAGAAAAGTAGACCCCACGCGCGTTGGCAACCCTGTCGAGGTCTTCAGCACATTGCGATCTGACTAAGTCCCACCACTTATTTCTTCTTTTCAGATTTCTATAGATAACGTTCATGAAGTTCTCGCTGACAAAATACCCTTCCTTTAAGGCAGCAAACCATACCTCCATTATCGACTGCCGACCAAGTTCTTGAACCCGGGCGGATAATTCGTTGAATTTCCGGGCAGGAGCCTCTGTTGTGGCCTCCTTTTCTGCCCTCATGTCAATCTCTTTAATTTCTATTTCCTCTTTTTCATTATTAGGCCCAGCCTTCTTTTCTTTATTTTGTGTCATCTCCCAGCAGCGCAAGCAGATTTTATCCACGCCCCAATCTTTAAAGTATTCTTCTTCCGGGTGACCTGCTTTATGAAGGTATACTATCCTTTTGCATGCCCTGCAGATAAAGGCCCGGGGACCAATCCTGTCCTTTGCTTTCTCGCAACCGGTCCTGTGGATAAAAAAGCATCTGCCCTCTTGCCAGGGGTCTTCATGGATACAACCGTAATTCCAGGTCTCGCCTTGAACGCTCCTGTCCAGTTCTACCGTTTTAAGGCAATTGTAACAAACGCCGGTTTTTTGAGCCAAGCTGATAAACTCCAAATTATTGTGCAGCTCATTCTGTCCTACCCTTTCCTCCTGCACTGTTCCCGGCTCGCAATCAAGAACCCATCCATGTCTGGTTAATTTCAGGTTATCGTTGGTTACCTTTTCCACACGGGCCTCTTTTGGCGGCCTGTTATCTTCCTCCATGACAAAATTGTCCAATTCATATTCCTCCCAGCATTTTAAACAAATCATCTCTTCGTCCATTATTTTATAATGCTTTTTATCCGGCTCACCGGGAGGGTGGCGGTAGATGAATCTTTCACACAAAGGGCAGCCGAAAATCTGTGGCGCGCTCTTATCTTCCACTTCCTTACATCCTTGCACATGGAGATAAAAGGGTCTGCCCGAATGCCATGGATCCTCGTGCATGGTTCCTTCTACCCAAATAATCCCCTTTGTTTTCTCATCCAAAACCATCAATTTCTTGCAATTTTCACACGCATCCACGCGGCAAGTTCTTTTTTCCCCTCCGGCCAATCCTTTCTTTCTGAGCATGTCTTTTTTCATCTTTACTACCTCCTCTGAAATAAAATAAAGGCTCTTCGTAAGAGCCTCCTAAGGATTTCCCCTTCACCTATATATATACACCCAAGAATTTTTAAAAGTTATGGTTCTCCTGGCCGCCCCATTTTACCCAAAAAGGCTCTTACACCTACCGGTTATTGCCTTTCCCGGACCAAATTTTGTCAGGTAATAAATTAAGTCCTCTAATTACTAAGAGGACCTTTTCCTGTAATCATGACTTCTTCCCTAAAGCAACCGCTAAAGAATCCGACCGGCCTAATTTTAAAAGAGCCCCGGGGAATCATCCCCGGAGCCCGTTCACACTATTGGATTATTCAAATCCGTCTCTCTAGCTTCGTCTCTCCGATTGGCATTGGAGGGAAGAGTCAGTTATGCCCCTTGACAAGGCGAAAACCTAGATCTCCGTCGATTACGTCGCTGGCCTCTCGATAGTTACCACAGCTGACATTCAAAGAAGTGCCCGAGGACTTATATCCTCCCCCCATCAGCAGCCGCCCGTCATAACTAGCCGCGGGACCAAAAATCCATTCCCGCACATTACCGCTCATATCATATATTCCCAAGCCATTGGCTAGTTTACCGCCAACGGAGTGGGTTTTATTTCCGCTATTGCCGCTCCACCAGGCACACTCGCTATTTGCACTAGCTTTGGCGGTACTGTATTTTGCACCGCTTGCAAAATTGAAAGGTGTCCAATAGATACCGTTCATCAAGATTGCCCTTGTGGCCAGATCCCCTTCAGTGGGCTTTGTTTTTCCTATATAACGTGCTGCACACTCCCACTCTTCCAAAGTAGGCATACGGTAACCGCCGGAATTTTCCCAATCGTTTATGATACTATCCCAGTAAGTCGTGTTACCGACACTCGAATTTCTGATGGGCTCACTGGTATCCATATCCAGATACACGGGGGTACAATGGCTGTCCCCGCCGGCAACTTGATTGTATTCACTGAGGGCATTGCACCAAACCACGGCATCGCGCCAACTGATATGGGTCACCGGATAACTATCTCCCTCTCCCTGCCCGGCATTTGCAAAAGTATAGCGGAAGGGTCCCATTGACTCATCGGTTGCCCAATCATAGACAGTCTTCCATAATCCGTAGCTTACCTGATATTTCCCCATATAATAAAGGGCGGGAACGGTTGCAGTCCGATTATCATTACTCCTGAAAGGAAATTCCGGCATGTTTTGGAGCTTTGCAAATTCAATGACCAAGAAGGGTGGCAGGGGAGCCCCTTCCAAAGAGACATTATGTTCTATTGTTGTGTCAACTTCTATGGTAACCGTCGTGGAGTAATCTTTGTAGCCTAAAGCCTTTACCTTTAACTCCTTTGTCCCTCCCTCTAGGCCCTCAAAAAGGTATTCGCCTCCTTTAGCCGTAATCTCCTGATCGCCGAGGCTTAAATATACTAGTGCAGTAATTGGCTCTCCGGTACCTTCAGCTGATATTGTTCCCCTGAGCGAACCTACCGGGACAACTATAGGATCCATGTGAACATCATGGGTTGCAGTCAGCCCCGCCTCGATGTTGACCGGGGAAGAATAATCCTCGTAACCGTCGGCTTGGACCTCCAGGACCTTCTCTCCGGGCTCGATATCATTAAACTGATACTCCCCGTCCTCCACAACTTCTGTCCTTGTATCCAATTTTACTTGGACACTCCCCAAGATCAAATCACCTGTTTGAGCATCAAAAATCCGGCCCTCTATACTGCCCGGCTTGATTACTTCTTCCAATTCTACCTTATGGCTTATGGTTTCGTTTGCCTTGATAGTCACTGTTTCGCTGTAGGGCAAGAAGCCGTCGGCCACAGCTTCAAGGGTTTGATTGCCGACCTTGACTCCCGGTATTTGGAAAGTACCGTCTGTAACCTTTTCAGTCAGGTCACAGATTTTTAAAGTAACTTCTTCCTTGATAAGGTCTTCGGTACCCTTTAAAACGATTGTGCCCTCCAAAGTGCCTATTTTTTCCCCACCGCAACCAATTAACAACGCTACCACTGCAATTAAAGCAATTAATGCCAAACGATTGCGCACGTTTCTCCTCCTTTATAAATTGGAATAAATCGGTCCCCGATATTTAACCTAGTGTCAGTAAATAAATATCTCGCTTGGCAAATATCTCGGGGCACAATTGTAGTATCTTAACAAACATTGTAGACTAATTTTCATCTTTTGTAATCACCCCAAGGGTGATTTTTAGTAAAATTTAGCCCTTTTAAAATTTCATTCCTACTTTTTTATGGGGTTTCAGAGCAATTTTTCTCCAGGCCGAAAAAATTCGCCGGTAATAAAGCCTAGTTTTGGTATTCATACCTAACATGGGATTGATGCCAATCACCTTCAACGGCCTCATAGCCCTGCGGAATGATTGGTTGGTTTTTAACGGCTTGGGCCACTCCCCCCCCACTTTCATTTCCGACTGTGATTACACAAACACCGGTACCTCTCAACCTAAGCACGTCTATTCCGTAGGCAGCGTTGGTGCTTTCCGCAGATCTGAAAACTTCAACTCTGGCAGAAGCGGTATCTTCCAAGACTAGATGGCCCATATTAATACCATACAAGTTCGCTGAAGGAGTGCAACTTCTCTTGGCGGTGATCTCAAGTTTGCCAACACCGCTAACAGTTATAGTGCCATCCACAGCCCTGCTGACATTGTTAGGTGATCCGTGGATATGGTCCAAATCAATCAAAAGATCAATATCCTTTACCAGCATACAGCCGGGAACGGCAAAGACCGTCCTTAAGTACTCGCTCTTAAGGGTTAACTGGGCAGAGGAGTCGCCTTCAATGGTAATTCCATCATTAAAAAATAGGGCTTCTTTTGTGTTTCCCCTAATGGTACTATCTCCCTCTAACCTAATATTGAGAAACTGTATCAATGCGGAGTCTGCTTTGATCCCGGGGCCGTCATAGCCCTTCATTACCAGCCAGCCGTTTTCCTCCTGCTCATCCCATTGCCAGGAAAGACCGTCGAAATCTTCTAATTCGTCATCTTGCTTAAGCAAATTCACCCTATCATCACCAATCAGGATGGCCTGATAGAATTCGGGAATGTTGTAGGTGACTTCTGCAACAGCACTGTCATCCCAGCCTTCTTTGCAGGCAATGGCCTTGATGGTAGTGGTTCGCTCAACGGCAATCGGCCCTTGATAGAGGATGTCTTGGTCACCGGGGTCGCCACCATTGGTGGTATAGTAGATTTGGGCATCTTGGCTGTCGCAAACAATTTCAATACTTAGGGGTTCGTGGTAAAGGCCGCCGGCGTGACTAAAGTTTGGTTTGGTCACCTGGAGTGTGTAGACAGCTTCAGCCGCCTCGCTAGGTAGCCAGTTGTCCTTATAGGCAATGGCCTTGATGGTGGTGGTTTTGTCTACGACAATCTCATCCTCAAATAGAGTGCTTTCATCATCGGGTTCACTTCCATCGTTTGTGTAGTAAATTTTGACATCATCATTGTCAGAGCCTATCGTAACGTTTTGAATCTCAAAGTAAGTTCCGCCCGCGGGAGAAAAAGAAAGCGGGGAAAGCTGTGGAAGCTTTTCCAAGGTAACATTATGAGTCGTCACCTCGCCCGCCAGGATGTTGACTGTAGCGTTATAATCCTCGTAATCGGTGGCTTGAACCACAAGGGTCTTTTCACCGGGCTTCAAGTCAGTAAATGTATATCGCCCTTCCTCTACCCTCCTGGTGTCTTGGTCAAGTGAAACAATAACTTCTTTCGTGATTAAATCTCCATCCTCTCCATCATAAATCTCACCGGTCAATTGGCCCTTCTTATTATCGCAACCGCTCAAGCCAAGACTAAGAACCAAAAGTCCAACCAGTCCCAATAAAATAAGTTTCCTTTCCATTCTCCGGCTCCTTTCTTTTCGTAATCTAACAGCCCTAATCCTGCAACCCAATTGCCGGTGATTGTCTGATTGCTAAATAGCCGGCCCAATTGGGATTTCCCCTGGGAAGTTCTTTATGTAAGGCAAAAGGACATATTACTATAAAATAATTAAAATTATACCATGTTTTTCTGCCCCTGTAATCATCCTAGGGGTGATTTATTATCAAAAAATACTTATCTTTTTCTAGGTTTCCAATCATATTATTGCCGTTTGCCTGAGCACCCTTAAAATAATTTTTAGCAGACGCTTTTCACCGAACTGGATATTGCTTTTCCGGCTGACCTCCTGCCTTCTTGCCGTCTATACTGTATTTAAGGGATTCCTTGGATGAAGATAGGCAGAAAAGCCCAAGGAGGGGGATTCTGGCGGTGGCAATCATTTTTATAAAGGGTTTGGTAAAAAATAGGGCCGCTCATTTCACCGAAAAGAGAAAAATTGAGCGGCTTACCTAGGGATACTGCCTCTTCTTTTTATCTTGCTACCGTTGTCATAAGAATTTTGCTTTAATAGAACCTAGGCCAAAACAATACTAAACACATGGGCATGTGTATTATATAGTATCGATTATATAATAAAACCTTTGCTTTGTAATCACCCCGGGGGTGATTTTACTTAGTTTTTGTTGTTTTTGAAATATTCGATGGCCAATATTATCAGCCCCAAAAGAGTCACAAAGCCGGCCAGAATAGCAAAAGGGTGAAGCCCCATTGCATCGACCGTCCCCCAAAAACGTCCCAGATTCGTTTTCCAACTAGTCGTTTGATTGTTGGCCGCAGCTGTGATAATCCCGATAAACCATATCGATCCGATAAAAGATATAATTCCACCTATAACCGTTCTCTTCATCTTCAAATTCCCACTCCCCTTATTTTTATAATTTTATCCGTCGGTCAACCATTGACCACCCGCAAGTTCGATTCCCTGATTATCCTTTCCGGTATGGGATGATCCATCTTCCATACAATCTCAATCGGTTTTTCGCCCCGGTGGGAAAAGTAATGGGCCCTGCCTAAAAAAATGTAGGGCGCTGCAAAACCGAACTCCAGTTTATTCCCCCGAACGAAAATCAAAACCTTGTGATCTTCTGCCCGGCTGATGTATCTTTGGCCGGTGGGGCTGTCGATGCTTGTGGTGCTTTGCGATTCCCAATTGAATAATTCGCTGCTGATGGCGTAATCGTTGTACATGGTGGTGGGCAGATAGTCTTCTTCGCTCTTATTTATGGTTACAAAGAAGAGGTCGGTATTCTTTGCAGCCACATAATGGACTCCCTCCCGCAAGGGGCGCTTATAGCCTTCATGGCTGCGGCCGAAGGCTGCCATGACTTGATCCACACTGTAGGAGGCATATATCTCCAAGGGCACCGTCGGATCTTCATAAGGTATCTTTCTGATTTTGCTCTTGTTTATATTATAATCAATGATATCCAAGAGTTCTCTGACCATATCGGGATTGTCCTCTTGTAAGATGCGGAGGGACTCTTGGTAGCTGACCGAGGGTTTGTCTCCCCAAATGGTGTAATGAAACATGCCCAAAAGGACTTGTTCCACTGGATTAAGGCCCCTTATATTTTTTTCACCCGCCAGGAGGCTACGGGAAAACTCCAGGAGCTTTTTGGAATCAATCCGGGAAAATCTTCGCAAAGCTCCCCGCAACATCTCTTGATCTTTTACTTCGTAAAGGTCCTTCAAGTTGGTCTCCGCCAAAAGCCTGTAGAAAGAATTGCGGGCAAAGAAACGGTTTTTATCCAGTTGGTAGTCCTCCAGGAAATCATGCAAATTCAATTCGTTAGAGAAGTTGTTGCTGTAGTTAATCATCATTCGTCTTAAATCTCTTACATTGAATGTGGCTGATTGGATATTTTCCAGGATGTATTTCTTGGCCACCCGTTCCATTTTGATGTGACACCCGGCCGGCATGTTGGGAAAATCATCAACTATCTCTTGGCGCATATTCCTTTTGGTCCTGCCGGCCAAAGCCCGCAGCTTGAAGCTGAAATCGTAATTGGCATGGGCCTGACCGACGAAATCCAAAGCCGTCAAAACCTCTTTACCTTCCGAAAGTCTCAGTCCCCTGCCAAGTTGCTGGACGAAGACGGTCAGTGATTCGGTCGGCCTTAAAAACAAAACGGTATCGATGGCGGGTATATCGACCCCTTCATTGAACAAATCGACGGTAAAGATGCAATTGATTTCACCCTTCTCTAAGCTTATCTTGGCTTTCTCCCGTTCTTCTGGAAGAGTACCGGCATGGAGGGCCAAAGCCGGGATTCCGGCTTTGTTAAAAGCATTGGCCATAAAGTCGGCATGGGCGATGCTTACGCAGAAACCGAGGGCTTTGAAATTTTTCATATCCAAAAGGTAGCGGCCCATGGCCTCCAATATTACTTGGACCCTTTGTTTGGACTTGGTATAGACCCTCTCAAGCTCGCTTATCTCATAGCCGCCCCGCGACCACTTCAAATGCTTTAAATCGACCGGATCGCTAATGGCAAAATAGTGGAAAGGGCATAAAAGCTTGCGGTTGATGGCATCGGTCAACCCTATCTCCGAGACAATTCTGTTATTGAAGTAGCGTAGAATGCTCTTGCCGTCCATCCTGTCCGGTGTGGCGGTAAGACCCAAAAGAATCTCCGGTGTAAAATATTCAAGTATCTTCAAATAAGTCGTTGCCGCTACGTGGTGGGATTCATCCAGCACAATATAATCAAAATAATCGGGAGCAAATTCTAAATATTTTTTCTTGGTCACCAAGGTTTGAATCGAAGCGAAGAGGTGGCTCTTCTCTTGGGGCCGATGGTCCCCTACCCACATTTCGCCAAAGTTTTGATCCCTCAAAACCTGTCGGAAGGTTTGCAGGCTTTGCTCCAATATTTCCTTCCGGTGAGCCAAAAAAAGGAGACGTTTGTCAGTTCCTCCGGTCTGTTCTTTGTAATCGAAGGCGGCAACCATGGTCTTGCCGGTACCGGTGGCGGCAACGACAAGGTTTCGATAGGAGTTGAACTCCTCCCTTTCACTGATCAAATCCTCCAGAATCTCCTTCTGGTGCGAATAGGGTTTTAAATCGAAAAATGTAAAGCGAGGGGCATAGACATCAGTTACCGCCAAAGATTCCCTTAACTCTTGCTCGTGGAGCGGATTAGCAGGGTTGAATAGCTTGAATTCATCATCATTCCAATATATTTCGAAGGTCTTCCTGATATTATCCATTACATCCCGGGAAGTATATTGGGACAACTTGACATTCCATTCCAGACCGTTGGACAAAGCTGGATTGGAGATATTGGCCGAACCTATGTAGGCGGTACTGAAACCGGTATACCTTTTAAAATAATAAGCCTTGGCGTGAAGGCGGGTGCGGGTCTGGTCATAAGAGACCTTCACCTCCGTATTGGGTAGCCTGGCCAATTCCAAAACAGCCTTGCAATCGGTGGCCCCCATGTAAGAGGTAGTGATTACCCGCAACGGCTTATTTTGGGTGAATACCTTCAATTCATCGAGCAGGAGTCGCAGGCCGCTGAACTTAATAAAGGAGACCAAAAGGTCGATCTCATCGGCCGTTTGTATCTCCCTTTTCAACTCGCTCTCCAAAGAAGGCCCCGTATTGCCGGCAAATAAAACACTGGAGGCAATCGAAGTCTTGGGGCGGGCGGTGTTCAGACGCGCCAATTCCTCTGCATCGCTGTGCAAGGCCAAGAGTTCCACCAAGGCTTCCTCGCCGGCTATTGCTCCCTTCAAACCGATACAGGCATTGAGCCGGTCGATGAATTCCAGCCTTTCACTGCCACTTTTTTCAGCCAGGATTTGCCTTATCAGCTTTCCATAAGCCATGGAAAGAACCTTGGGAACCTCCCGGCGGTCAATCTCCCGTATTGTCGCCCGGACCTTTTTCCCAATCTTATTCTTGGTCAATTGATCGAGAAGCAATTCATAGATTCCGTATTCCATCGGCTAGCTTTCACCTACTTTTTGTTTGTTTTACGACAATCCATTCCTTTATCGGCCCCTTGTTTTTTACTTCTCCATATTTTAAAATTCTTTTCCGGCCAGGCAATATTTTTAATTTTGCTTTTCCGCCACGATGGGAGGGAAATACCTGGCAATCGAGCTGTTAGCGGGCCCCGCTGGCCGCTCCACCGCCTCCGCCTCCACCACCACCTGCTCCGGTGCCGGTTGAACTGCTTCCCCCTAAGCCAACCATATAAATAGTCATAACCGCTAAAGAACTAATGGCCTCCGGATCACTTTGGGCCAAGGATTTGTACCAGGCAGGTATTTTAACCTCATCAACCTTTTTGGCGGCATTTAGCCAGCCTACAACCGAACCAAAAGCAGCGGCGTAGGGCAGATAATTTGCAAAGTAATCGCCGACCAGTTCCCTGTTTTTTCTCTTAAGCAAAGTGCGAAGATGCTTGGCAAAGGATTGCCATTCCTTTGCCGCCAAAGTTCCTTCCTCGGTAAAGGGGGAAAAGGTTGCCCCGGCAATTATAGCTACCAAGGACAAGAATAAGAAGGCCAGGGGAATGAATACGAGGGGCCAGTTATGGTCGGCCTGGGTTATTAAGCATATAGGCAAGCCCACAATCGACAGGAATAAAGCCAAAATACCGCCCAAAATAAATCGACCCCTGAATGACTCACTTTTCTTATCGAAATATCCCAGCCTCGTTAACTCTTCTTTTATTAATTCCTTCCAGGCTTTAATTTTTTTATAGTAACCGCTTTTAATCTGACGGAAACTTATGGACTCAAACCGTTCCCCCTTATAGGTAAAGAGCACTTGCAAAAATTTTTCCTCCCAAGTTGTCAGCTCTTCTTGGCTTTCCAGTTGAACAATCCGATAAGTCCCCCCATCCCAACTCTTTTTTTCCGGGGCCACCAGCTCCAATGCCCCCCTGTCGGCAAGGTGGAAGATTGTTGCCACTGCATGATTCCAATTAGCCTCCATACCGGGAGCAATAAGGGTGCCGGCCAAGGCGGGAGCAAGGTCATTGGGGGGTGAGCTTTGTTCTTCGGATACCGTAAAAGGAGCAAGCTGATAAGACCTGTCCCGAAGTAGTCTGGCTATTAGGGCAATGCCCAGAAGAACCAAGGCCAAAGCCAGAGCCAGGTACATGTAAACAGAGCGTCGTACTTTATCCTCTGCTTGCTGCCAGCGGGAGGGCCTGCTGATTATGGCTCCCGGCGCAAAGGACAAATCAAACCGGATGGGCCTATTGGGAGAAATATTTTTGGCGACGATTGTGAAACCGTCGCTATTTTCAGTTACCCCCCAAGCATCGCCCGTCACTTTAGGAGAATCCAAAGGCTTTATTCCCCGGGGATATATTACTTCAATGGTAGAAGAATCGATGGAGTAGTCGAAACTTTGCGGTAAAAGGGGCCAGTTTAATACATCCGCCCTTTTACCTTGCTGGAAAACTCCTTCAACATAGTAAGTCAAGGTAAAAGTATAACTGGCATCGTAAGTCTCGGGAAGTTGCCATGTTACCGTTGGCGAAGATTTTTTGTCGATGCGAACCTGATATTCGCCCTCCCCTTCCGACATGGTCTGGCCGTCCAAAGCAAAAGAGGCAATTTTTATCTCATCATGCTTGGGCAACCGCAAGGACCTGTAAACTTCGCTGAAAGGCCCTCCCTTAAAGGTGAACTTGAAATCCTCCTCGATGAATAAGGAACCGTCGGCCATGATTTCCAGCCTAACATCATAGTGGTTGGCATGGTAATCCTTGGCCACAGCTGAACCGGTCAAAACAATTAGAAAAAACAAAATAAGAGCTATCCTCTTCATGAACCTACCCCTTTCCTATAAGAGTCTACGAAAAAGGAAACATAAACTAATATATTATACCATACACCTAAGGTGAAACTAAATTGCTTGGAGTGGCCACGACTTACCCGGGCCTCTTCTAGATAACATGCGACAAGGGGAAAAACAATTTTGGCAAAGGAATTTAAACTCCTTAAGAGAAATAATAGAGAAAGATGGTTCCGCTGCGAAAAAATGATAGATAGACAGCCAAGACCTTAAATCATCGCTTTTTCACAATAGGGGCCCCAATTTATCTTTTTCCAATAAGGAGGTGAATTAGGTTGAATAGCAATGCTTTTTTGGAAGATTCCCAAGGGAAGACAATTAAAAACCCGACCCCGGAACAAATACAGGCTAAGGTGGCCAAGATCGGTGCAGGTTTAGATTTTTGTACCTTAAATTTCGGTGATGAATTTTTCATTCAAGCTGCCGGGGACCATAACCGTTTGTTTTTGCAGTACCGGGATGCTGCGGGGATGCACGAGTCGACGGAGGCGAATTTTGACAATGCCAGTGTGGCCAAAATATTTGTTGCTGCCTTAAATGGTCAAACCGGCTGGAAACAAGATTTTAGCTTTTCCCCAACCGGGCCATCTCAGGGGCCAAGCCAAGAAGTGAAAGGACCGGAGGACCAAAAGCTAGGATTTGGCGAGGCCGTAAAGAAGGGAGTTATGGACGCCGCCAGGTGGGAAACAACCCGTGCAGCAAGAAGGACTGCCAGCAGGGGTATCTCCAGCATCATTAAAAAATTCTTAAAATGATAGTCTCATCCACCCGCTCAATTGAGCGGTTTTTTTTTGCAATTAAACTTTCCAATTTTGAAGGTTCTAGGCTTTACCCCGGACCGAATCTTAAAAACCTCCCCCCAAAATACAAATCGTGAATTATCATCCTCCGGGGGAATCACTTCCAAGAAGTATATTTAAGTATGCTCACCCCGGTTAGAAACCTTGGCGATTATTGAAAATGAAGATGAGCTAAAGAATTTGAAAAAAGAATCCTCCTCTTTAACTTTTCACTTATTTCCCAGAGGTGGATACCTGTATCCCCGGTGGCCAGGGTTATATCGGTCTTCAGGGGCAGATTTAAAAAACTCCTAAAAAGCATATTGATAATGCCGCCATGAGCTACCAGGGCCACCCTCCCGTACTTTTGTGTTTCTATGTAGCGGTAGAAAAACTTTGACCAAAAAGTCTCGGCCCGGGCCCGAAATTCAATTAGCGATTCGGTGTCCGCAAAGGTGTCGTGGGGTTTGCGTCCCCCTTCCGGCAAGGGATAAAGCTTTTTAGCTTCCTCCCGCAAAAGACCCGCCAGTTTTCCATTGTCCCATTCCATCAAAAGGGGTTCACTTTCCAAGGGTGCCTGTACCGCCTCGGAAATAATTTGGGCAGTGGAAAAAGCCCTCTTTAAACTGCTGGCCAAAATAAATTCAGGCGGATAATGTTCCTTTATCCATCCTGCAGCCAGCCGAGCTTGCTTTTTCCCTAGATCGGTTAAGGGAAAATCGGCCCTGCCTTCATGGCGGTCTTCCAAGTCCGCTTGCGATTGGCCATGTCTGATTACAAGAATCTCCATAGGAAAATCCCCCCTTTCCAATCAGCACGATTTGAATATTATTCTAATCTAGCACATTGTGTCAATATTTGACATGTCGGCATTAGAATCCTGCCCAAGAAAGCTTTATACATATGTCTAACAGCTTTGTAATGGGAAAGCCTATATTTAACCGTAATTTCAGCCAGTCAAATAAAGAGGTAGCACCATCTGAGACGGTGTTACCTAGATTATAAAGTCGAACTCGGACAACGTTCCAGCATTTGCTCGGATGATATATTGCTACCGTATGCTTGGTAAAGACGCCTCTCGGGCCTTATTTTTTTTAAAAGGTCCCGCCACTCATCTGTGTAATCCTCACCCCAAGCTCCTTTAATCCTCTCTTCCAGCCCAATGATTAAATCTCTTGTTAGATCAGATTGTGGCGTCAAATATTCCCTCATCAAAATTGCTGCGCCAAGATATGTGGGTACAAGACCAAAATCCACTCTGGCTTCAGCCGAAACTTTCCAGCCCTTAAAAAGATTGAATGAACCATCCTTTGCTTGAAAGTCAATGAGTTCCTTTAGGGTGGCCCTATCCGAAGATTTTTCGTCATACAAAAGGCTCCTCAAATTGTGAATCACCTTATAAAATTCGTCAAAATCAGCCTCGTACTAAGAAAACCTTCGGAATCTTGCCTCGCTTCTTGTCATGTTTACCTACCTCCTTAAGCTAGGATGCAAGTACCAGCCCTCCCGGCCAAGGCTTCTTCCAGATGTTCAAATGAAGTAATGATGGCTTTCTTCTTTCCTGGGCCTACGAAATCCAGGGCTGCCTGTATCTTTGGGGCCATGCTGCCGATACCGAATTGTCCTTCCTCTATGTATCTTTTTGCTTCATTGACTGTCATTTTTGATATAGGTTTTTCGTTAGTATGGTGGAAATTGAGTTTGACTCGGTCTATGTCCGTAAGCAAGATCATGATATCCAAATCCAGTTCCCTGGCTAACAAAGAACTTGTCAAGTCTTTGTCAATTACGGCATCTACCCCATTTATTTGATTCTCATCTAAAATAACCGGGATACCGCCGCCACCTCCTACAAGGAGAATCAATTTGGGATCAATCATTTTTTTAATGGTCTCAATCTCTAGGATCTTAACCGGACCGGGGGAGGGAACAACCCTGCGCCAACCCCTGTTGCTGTCGTTTATCCAAGTTTCGCCCAGGTTTATGCGTTCCTTGGCTCGCTTTTCGCTAAAAAAAGGGCCGATTGGTTTTGTGCCTGTCCTAAAGGCTTCATCATTTTTATCAACTAAAACCCTGGTGATCAATGTAGCGGTCGCGATGTCGGAACCCCTCCGGCGCAATTCATTATCCAATTCACCTTGAATCATATAACCCAGCTGCCCCTGGGTTTGGGCTACGCAAGTATGGAGGGGCTGGGGAGGAACTTGATTGCTTGCACTCTCATTTTGAATTAAGAGATTGCCGACTTGGGGGCCGTTGCCGTGGGTGATAACCAGGCTATGACCTGCCAAGGCAAGGTCAACTATTTTCTTGCAAGAGCGGCGAATATTGGCTAATTGTTCTTCATAAGTTCCGCTTTGTCCGGCGGGCAATATTGCATTGCCGCCAAAAGCAATCAGCATCTTTTGCAAAAATATCACCTCAAAATAATTTAAAATTGATATTGACGAGTTCTTATATGCTAAATATTTTCTCCCCTGACAGGGAAAAATTTCAAAGGTGCGGCACCTAAAATCTTTCCGGCCTACCTTTCAATCCATTGCAGTCACTATCCGGACTTGGCAAAACTAAGAGCTAGCCTTCTTTCCTAAACCAATAGCGCCGATAGCCTTCACCGTTGACTTCAATGGTATCCAAATAAGTACCGCCGCAGCTTTCAACTAATTTCCGGGAGGGAATATTGTGTTCCCCGGGGCAGACCATTACTTGTTCAATTCCCAGCCCAAAGCAGTAATCCAAGGCCAGATTCAAGAGAATAGATCCCTTGCCTTGTCGTCTTTCTTGCGGATGGATGCTGTAGCCGATATGGCCAAGCCATTTGTAGTGAACAGGGAGTCGATGCAGGATATTGACAACACCGACAATCTTCTCCCCCTCCAGAAAGAAAAAAGTTTCGTGGGGTACATAATCCGGATCAGGTTTTTTGAGCTGATTTTCAAGATTTACCAACCAACCTTCATAATCATCCTCCTCCAAGTAACAATCCAAGCCGGCGCAGCCTTCAATTCCTCCGTCGACTTTGAGAAAGGGTTGGAGCATTTTAAAAGCCCTGTCCTTATGTTCCATTGATGGTTTTTCCAGACGATATTCCATACATAATTTCTCCTCCGTCACTTAATTTTATTTTACGCAAATTTATTTTCGGCCAAACTACTGCCCTGCCGGTAATACCTTTTTATAAAATGGGTTCAATTATATAATACCTACGGAGGCCCTTTTAAATATAGGTATTGTCCCTAGCAAAGGTTTATTAGTTTATCAGCATTGGTGGCAATAACCGGAGTAATTTTTTGTTTGGTTCTCGGGTCTGCATGAGCCGCAACCGGAGGTTTGTTTTTTTTATGAACCCCTGTCACTTTCCTGTCACTTGGCAATTATATAATAAAGTAAAAATGATTCGCCTATGATTCATTGCAGCTGTTCCGGAAGGACAAAAGGTAGCAATAAAAAGACATATCAAAAGGAGAGGATTCCATGACGGTTTTGCAAGCCCGCAACTTATGTAAAGTATATTCCGGTGCCCAACCTATTGTTGCTTTAAATCAGGTAAATCTTACCTTAAATAAAGGTGACCTGGTAGCAGTAGTTGGTGACAGCGGATCGGGTAAATCAACCCTGCTCCATCTGCTGGGTGGTGTCGATCAGCCCTCAAAGGGAAAAATTTTGATTCAAAAGGTAGATATTACCGCCCTAAAGGAAAGGGAAATGGCCATCTTTCGCCGCCGTAACATCGGCATCATCTACCAGTTCTTTAATTTGATTCCCAATTTAACTGTAGAAAAGAATATCCTTCTTCCCTTATTGTTGGACGAAAGAGAACCCGACCCCTTTTATTTTCAAGAAATTCTGGAAAGTTTGGGAATCCAAGATAAACTGGAAAGGTTTCCCCACCAACTTTCCGGTGGCGAGCAACAAAGAGTAGCCATTGCCAGGGGCCTGATTAGCAGACCTGCCATCCTTTTGGCTGACGAACCCACGGGCAACCTTGATCGAAAAAACAGTGCGGAAATAACAGGCCTTTTTCAGTTGATTAATAAGCGCTTTCAGACGACTATCCTTTTGATTACCCACGATGAGAAAACAGCCCTTGCCTGCGAAAGGATCTTTGTTATGATTGATGGTTCCCTCCACGAAAGGAGTACCTTATGAAAATTATCAATGAATTGGCAAAAGTCGACACCAAAAAGAACGGGAATTCCTTGGCCATCCGTCTGACAATTTTAATTGCGGTAATCATGTTGGGCATTGTGCTTTTCATCTATAGTGAATTGGAGTTAAGCTTATGGAAATATCATCGCGATATTTTCGGTGATTATCATGCTCAGCTTTACGGCATCACCGCAGGGGAATATGAGAACTTGCTGGAAAATACGGACATCGTAACCCTGGCACCTGCCAAGGCGGTATATTTTACGGACCTTCCTTTTAAGCGTGGCAATGTGGATTTGTATTTTCAAGCCCCTGAGCTTTTGGACACCGATTTCTTTGCTTTGGTCCGTTCGTTGAAAGGGCACTTACCCAAAAAGGCCGACGAAATCTTGGTCTCTGATGTCTTTGTACTGGAAAACCCGGCTTACGGTTTAGGAAGTATCTTGCATCTGGAGGAGAAGGAATTTATAATCGCCGGCATTTACAAAGAACACCTTTACAGCTTCAATAAGAATTACAACTTCTATGCCCAATTATCATCAACTGACCCAGCAAAACTTTTCCACGGTCCCGGCTTCGTTGACACAACCATCTGGTTTAAAAATGAACGGGATACTTACACCTTAATGCGTCAAATCCTTGCCGAACTGGGCAGGGAAGACGAGAACACTTCACTTAAAATCGGTGCCCTCCATTATAACACCCCTTATCTGGAAGGCAAGCTGATCTTTCGTTCCGGCCTGATACCTTCTGCCGATTTTATTGAACGCTGGAGTTTGCGAATCGGCTTTTTGCTGTTCTTAACTCCCCTCTTTATCATCATGATCTATAACGCTTTTAATGTTTGGAGCAACCGCGACTTGCGTCAAATTGGTCTATTAAAAAGCAGCGGCATGACACCCCGCCAGATCCGAAGCCTCTTCCGCCGCAAAGCCCTTCGTCTAAGCCTTGCACCAATTTTATCGGGCCTTCTTTTGGCCTATGGCTGCACCAATCTACTTTTCTATTTAATGTGGTTAAACGAAAAATCTGCCTTGGTTTCTTACTCCTCACCTCTTTCTCAGTTAAAGTGGGTTACACCAAACCCTTTGGTTTTTATCATTCTGTTTTTCTTGGCCTTATTTTGCGTTTATACTGCCATCCTTAAGCCGGCAAGGCGCAGCAGCAGACTATCTGTCGTTGAAGCAATGAAAGGGCAGCAAGTCCAACCTCAAAAAGTCAACCGGCAACCGAGGAATTACAGCAAAAATACTGTTCGCAACCTCGGTAAGAATAACCACATCAGTTACAGACATGTATTTCGCGGTCTGGCTCTGGCCATGGCCCTGGCGGGCATGGCCTTTAGTGCAATGCTCATCATCCATTCCCAAAGGAGTTTGGAGGATAAATACGATACACCCGGTTTACCTTATAATTTATACGGTGTTTTCTACACAACCCAAAAGGCCCCCCCTGCCCTCTTTAGTGATCTGAAGGAAATATCCGGCCTCCATGAATATCACTGTTTTACCAGTTACAGTTTCCCTTTCCTGCCTACGGAAAATCCAGACTTTATATCCGAAGAATTCAATACCGCCTTTCGTAATAACCGCCGCAAATATCCGGGGAGCGTAACCCTGTACGGTTTGGAGGATTCAGACTATCAGACCCTTTTAATCAAAAATGGCTACAATTTGAAGCGAGATAATGGTTTCCTTCTTTTAAACCTAACGACAGAGAACCCACAAAAAGCATACCAACATCGCACTTATATCCCCCTGGCAAAAGAATATCTCACCAATCTGACAGTTATAGATGACAAAGACCAAAAAAAATATAACCTGCCAATCGCGGGCGAAATTACCGAATTCCCTTTTGGGCTCAATCCCCTATGGTCCCATGAAATTGCCCTCTTTACTTCCTTGAGTAAACTCGAAGACTTTCTTTTGGAGAATGATAAGATAGATGAAAATTCTTCCCTGAAATATACAATAAGGATGGCAGCTGATCCGGAATTTCTGGAGAAGGCCACCGAAGCTTTTCTTACAACTCTGCACCGCCACATTCCCCCCTCCGACACCTTTATCCGCAATTACTTTCTCGATTTGTCCGAGCAAAAAGAGCAATATCGCAATGAATTGTTATTGACCATATCAATCCAGCTTCTTTTGGTCCTCATCGGTTTTTCCAACGCCTACAACAGCGTTCACATGAACCTAAAAGCACGAACCCGTGACTTTGCCCTATTGCGAAGTGTCGGCATGACCGAAGATCAACTTAAAAAGATGCTGGGCTATGAAATGTTTTTTCTTGGCCGACGAATCCTTTTTTATTATATTGTGATGTTGGCCATTGGTGTATGGGGCTTGGCAGCTAAAAAACATTTTATGTTTTCACCGTGGCAATTGGCCCTGCACTTAAATTACCCTTTGTTGTTTGTATTTTTTGCCATCAGCCTCCTAGGGATATGGGCAGCGATGGAGAGCGGCAGATGCAAAATTCTTAAACAGACCATCATTTCAGGCATTCGGCAATAATTCTTGCAAAATAAAGAGAGAAGACCTTAATTCTGCCCGTCTTTTTCATTTGCCGCGGGATAAAAACGCATCTCAAATGTACTGCCTGCCGGCGACGAACGAACCAATAATTCTCCCCCATGCTGCCGGAGGATGGATTTGGCCAAGGGCAAACCGATTCCAAAGCCGGCGGCTTGGGGATTGCTTTTATAGAAGCGCTGAAACAGGTGTTTTTGCTGTTCTACGCTCAAACCCGGCCCCTTATCAATTATTATAATGGATTGGAAGACCTTGTTTTGTTCCAAATGCACCGTTATTGAGCCCCCGTAGGGGGATACTTCCACAGCATTTTTAATTATATTCAACAAGGCCTCCATCAGCCAAACCCGGTCACCCCAAATTAAGAAATCCTTGCCTTCAACTTGAATCTTTATCTCTTTGGCAGCGATTATTTGCTCCAGGCCGATTTCGACATCAGTAACCAAGCCCATTGCTGGAAAATACGCCATTTTAAGGGCAATTGCCCGGGCCTCCATAGCAGATAATTTTAAGAGTGAATCGCTGAGCCGATAAATGCGTTCGATTTCCTTACGGATTTTCCCTTGGTATTCGGGGGCATTGGCAATATCCGTTTCCCAAAGTTCCAAAAGCAACAATATCCCCGTTAGTGGAGTCTTAATTTGATGGGTCACATCTTCCAAATTTCGTTTCAATTCTTCTTTTGCCTTCAGGGCCCGGTCACGGGCCCTGCTTTGGGCCATCAAACCCTTACGGATCTCATCCCGCAGCCCGCCGAAAAGATCCTCCTTGGTCCATAATCTCTCCCATTCTTTGCTGGAATGCAATAAATTTGTCAGCTCCGATATGGTCGCCTTTAGCTTGTCTTTTTCTCTTTGCAAAAAGAAATAAAGCAAAAAACCTTCGCCCAAGGCCAATAAGAAAAGAAAACAAACGCTTCGCCAGTCAAAGCGAGGATTGGAATAAAGGATCAAAACCGTTCCTGCCAGGGAAAGAAAAGCAAAGGAAACAGCGTGCCTAAGTGGGTATTTCATCTCTCTTCCTCCGTTAGTCGATAGCCAATCCCCCGGACTGTCCGAATGTAATCTTGATAAGGCGATATTTTTTCACGCAGGCGCTTTACGGTTACCGACAATGTATTATCGTAAACATGGCCCCTTTCCCACCCCCAAAGGGCATCCATAATCCGTTCCCGTGGCAAAGTCAAGCCTTGATTCTCCAAAAAGAGTTGCAAGAGTTCATATTCCGCCTGACCCAGAACCACAGGTTTTTCATCGATGAAAACCCGGCGGTTAAGCTTGTCCAAGGTCAGGCCACCATACTTTAACAGCCGCCCATCCGCTTTATGGGCAATCCGGCGCAAAATCGCCTCCATACGGGCCTTCAAAACCGGCAGAGAAAATGGTTTGGTCAAGTAGTCATCCGCCCCCATGCTCAAACCCCGCAGGATATCCTTTTCTTGGTCCCGCACCGTCAAAATCAGAAGCGGTGTCCTTATTTTTTGTTGGCGAATAAAAGAAAGATACTCAAAACCCTCGCCATCAGGTAAATTAAGATCGAGAATGATAAAATCCTGTCTGGCCGGATGAATTCGATAAGCCTCAGCCAGGCTTGCACAGGTCTTAACCCTTGAGCCCATTCCTGAAAAAAAGCGCTCCAAGGCAAAGGAAATATTGGTTTCATCTTCTATGATCAAAATATTCATGGGACCCTCCCAATAAAACCGGGTAACTACATAGACAGGTAAAACAAACCTATGGTGCATCTGTACAAAACTAAGTTACTGCATAAGCTTAACCTCAGCCCGGTTAAATGCTGAAATCTATAGCTTAATATTCTGTAATTCTATCTAAAATTACGGTACCGATTGCAAAATTCCAACATTATGGCTTTATAAATCAAAACTTTTTGGATAGATTTCGATATTTAATTCTTTTCCCAATGTATAGCCCATTGCCCCTCCTTTGAGATCATAATCTCTTTTTTATTTATATATCTCGCCTGGTAAACCCTGCATCGACGGGCTAATTTGTTAGCCGGAAATCTGCTTTATTGAAGTGGGAAAAATCGATAGGATAATCTTTTTCCAAAGCCACCAGATTATTGTCGGTATTGGTCGGGTACACCGCCCGGGCTCCCAATATTGCCACAAGGGCAATCTCGTAAGTCCCGTCGCATTCTTCGGTGAAAAAAGAACACATTCCCGACCGGGGTGAGATATGGCGCCTTCTGAGAAAAGTGTCATTGAAAGGCGATGAAAGTTTCGGCGAAAAAGTCATTGCAATACATCCCCTTTTTGCTATTATCGATCGAACTTTCTATAGACAATTTGTCATATTTTGCAGTATTTGCCGATATTTTCCCTTGCTTTAAGTTTTAAAAAAGTGAGCGGTTTTGTCTTTTCGTCTGCACTCTGTAAACACCTTCATAGTTTCTTTAAATTTATCGGCTACACTTAATTCATGAATCAATAAAAAAGGAGCCTGGAAATGATAAGAAAAAAAACAGTTGTTTTAATCTTGGTTTTCTGCATTGCAATGTCAGGATGTACCCTTGCAGCCAAGGAGATGGCCCGTAGGAAAAATGAGCGGGTTGAGTGCATTCTCAATAAAGAGGATGCCGGCCTTTTCTCTTACCTGGACACCGAATATCAAATCCTTGAAAAACAAGTCGGCCACGGCCGCATCGATAAGTGGGTTGGCTACATACGTAAATATGCTGTATTGGATCAACATTATGCCATTTTGGACCTGTGGGATCCCCATTTATTTGTTTTGGAAAAACCCCTGCCCACCGGGGGCCTTTATTTGGTTCAATTTTTTAATATTTACACCGATAATCTGAATAAAGAACATCTTATTATTGATGTAAACGGCAACTATCACTTAGCTATAGCCAAAGAAAAAATAGGCGATGCCCAAAAGATTGAATTTAAATCTCTGCAAGCGCAAAGAGCAGATAAAATTAAAGTAAATCCGACTAACTGCACTCAAATAATTTTTGAAACAAAAATATACCAGATTTCGAACACCAGGTTAAGTAAAAATGCCTTGGCTGATTACTTGGGCAAAATTGAAACCTATTTGATATTCGACTCCCAAACAAAAAAAGAAATTCCCAAGAAGGATCTTGAAAAAATAGAAATAAAACCGAACGCCCTATCCCGCCAAAATCGAATCAACTGGATTTATGGTGAGGTCTACAGTCTTGCCGGTGTCGATAGGAAGAGTTCATTGGCTGTCGAAATAAATAACGAGTTTATGCAAGCTGACGTGGTTGACTAGAAAAAAGGTGGTGGAGATATGGCCAAGATATTAGTTCTTGATGATGAAAAGGAAATACTTCGATTCATTACAACCTGTCTTGAAAAGGACGGCCACCTGGTTACCGCCCTTGACTCAACAGATAAAGTTGACATGGGAAAACTGGGCTATTATGATTTACTTTTACTGGATGTGATGATGCCCGGTACCGACGGCTTTGCTTTTTGCCAAGAGGTGCGGGAAATAGTAAGCTGCCCCATTCTTTTTTTGACAGCAAAAGCGAGGGAACAGGATATTATCTATGGCTTGGCCCTCGGTGCCGATGATTACATTACAAAACCCTTTCGATTGGCAGAACTGCGGGCCCGGATCAATGCTCATTTGCGTAGGGAACACAGAGAGAAACACACGATGTTCGTTTTAGGGAATGCCCGTTTCAATATATCGGCAAAAACTCTCTATATCGACGGTAAGAAAGTGCCGTTGACAAAAGGCGAATATGCTATCTGTGAACACCTGGCCCGCCATAAGGGACATGTTTTTTCCAAGGAACAAATTTACGAAACAATTTTCGGTTTCGAGGCCCCGGGTGACAGCTCCAGTGTTGCCGTTCACATAAAAAACATCCGAGCCAAACTTGCCGCAAAGAAATCCCAACCAATAGAAACTGTCTGGGGGATTGGTTACCGATGGACTTAAAAAAAACAATCTCACTTAAGTCATTTTTCAGCCAATTTTTAATTGTTTTGCTCTTTCTTTTATTTATTGGAGCCTCAGTACCAATTGTCCTTTTGGTCCTAGGGGTCAACTCCGGTTTTTTGCTACCTGCCAATATCAGCGAAATGGACTTGCAAAAGGTGCAGGCAGATATACAAGGGGCCCCAAACTTTTGCGAAAGTCACGTTCCGCCCGGAATTGAGTACGTTTTACTTAGTAAGTCCCTTAACCCCATTGAGGGCAACATGAATGAGGCCGACACCAAAAGAGCCATTGAATATGCTGCGGGCAAATATAATAACTCAATCTTCCGGGATCGCTATACTTTGCTCACTAGGGAAAAGGAATATGTCGTTTTGAAATACTCACTGCGTCCCCGCTATGCATCGGTCAAATTAAACAGTCTTCTCCCCCAACCTGAAATTCTGTGTCTGATTCTCATTGGACTCAATCTCATTTTAGCCTGCCTGACCACCACCCTATATTTTGCCGCCGGATTTAAGAAACAATTAGCCCCTTTGCATGATGCAGCAATTCAGATCGGTAAAGAAAACCTTGACTTCGAAGTCCCCCCTTCCAGGATACGCGAACTAAATGAAGTCTTGCTATCTCTTGAGACAATGAAAGAAGAATTGAAAAATTCCTTGGAAAAGCAGTGGAACGACGAGCAACAGCAGCGGGAGCAGATTGCGGCCCTTGCCCATGATTTAAAGACACCCCTGACGGTCTTGTTCGGCAACCTTGATTTATTACAGGAAACAGATGGGACAAAAGAACAAAAGCAATACCTGTTTCATTTGGCAGGAAGCGCCGGTCAGATAAAGCAGCATATAGAGAATCTGATTGAGCTTTCACAAACCTCTGCTACAGCCAAGCTGCAAATTACTGAAACCGATCCCGGCGAATTCCTGACCCGTCTTCGGGAAAAAACGCTTGCCCTTGCTTCTCTCAAGGACATTCAAACCAAATTCTGTTTTCAAAACTTCACAGAAAAGTTTCACTTTGATAAAGATTTATTGGAAAGAGCCCTTTTAAACATTGTTGCCAATGCCGTTGATTTCACGCCGCCCCGGGGTACGATATTATTTGAAGCCGGAAAAAGGGGCAACAATTTCGTTATAATAATTACCGACAGCGGCGAAGGCTTTTCTCCCCGGGCATTGCAAAAGGGAAAGGAACGCTTCTTCATGGACAAGCCCGGCCGCCCCTCCCGCCATCATTACGGGATGGGCCTTACCATTGCCGACCAAATAATCAAACAGCATAAAGGCACCCTGTCTCTGGCAAATGGAAGAAAAGATTTGGCAGGGGCGGAAATAACCATCTCCATCCCTGTTTGAAAAATATTGAGATAAGATAGCATTCGGCAAAAAGGCATCTTTATTCTTTTTTGGAATCTTTATATTTCCTTTATGATTGGCCATTATACTGATTGTATATATGAAAGGAGATTGAGATTATGGGAAATTTTCTGATTGAAACGAAGGAATTATGTAAATGTTTTAAAAAGCAAGTTGCCGTAAACAATATATCGCTCCATGTACAAAAAAACTCAGTGTACGGACTTTTGGGCCCCAACGGTGCAGGAAAATCCACCACACTCAAATTATTAACCGGCCTATTGCGACCGACCGACGGCAGAATTTTATTTGACGGCCACCCTTGGTCCCGCAAGGATTTATCGCAAATCGGCGCTTTGATTGAAAGGCCCCCCCTCTATGAAAACCTTACTGCCAACGAAAATTTAAAAGTGCGGTCCGTCATCTTGGGATTGCCCGACGAGCGCATCGATGAAGTCCTGCAAACAGTCGGTCTGGACGGCACAGGAAAGAAACCCGCCGGGAAGTTTTCTATGGGCATGAAACAACGTTTGGGAATTGCCATTGCTTTGTTGAATCACCCCCGCCTTTTAATATTGGATGAACCAACAGCCGGGCTTGACCCTATTGGCATCGAAGAATTAAGGGATTTAATCCGTTCCTTTCCCCGGCGGGGAATTACTGTAATCATGTCCAGCCATATCCTCTCAGAAGTTCAACAAATAGCTGACCATATAGGGATTATCAATAGCGGGTTTTTAAGATATGAAGGAAAAATCAAAAATAATGAAAACCTGGAGACCCTTTTTATGGAGGTCGTTAAAAATACAAGGAGGCCGGAATAATTATGGGAAAATTCTTTTATAGCGAACTAGTTAAAAGCAAAAGAACTTTTACTAAAAAACTGGTAGGCGTGGCCCCCTTTACTACCTTGATTTTGGCTTTTTTGATGGGCGGCACCAACAATCTTCAGTCGATGGGATTTTGTTGGTGGTATGCCTTCGTGTTATTCGGTTTTATTGCCATTTCCTGCGGTTTGTCCGTTCAAAGAGAACAACGGGCCGGTCGGTACTATTCGGTCTACTCCATGCCCATCGATTTGGCAAAATTCTGGCATGGCAAGATTCTTTGCCTTACCCTATCGGTACTTATCGCAAATTTAATTATGGCCGGTTTAATGGCACTGACAACATTTTGGGGAGCCGTACCCCAGGTAATACCACTTGTTAAAATGGTGCCGGGAATGCTGGGTGTAACCGTGACTTCCCTTTGGCAGATCCCCTTTTGCCTTTGGTTAGCCGACAGAACCGGGGTATTCTTTCCCATTCTGATCCACACTGTCATCGGACTTTTTTCTTCTTTTTTAACCCCCGGCCGATATTGGTGGGTCCTTCCCTACACCTGGGCCGGGAAAATTTCGGAGCCCCTGCTGGGTATCAAAAGTAGCGGAGAAATGGGCACAGCCACTGATTACAATAGTTTGTTAATACCACTGCTGATCTTCATCTCTTTGGCTTTCTTTTTAATGCTTACATATTTCACCGGAAAATGGTTCGCCCGTCGGGAGGCGAAATAATGGATCTGGGGCGCGGTATCCGTTCTGAATTGATTAAATATCGTCGTTCAGCCATCTTATGGCTTCATCTTACCCTACCCGCCCTGGGAGCCGGAATCTTTCTTTTGTACCTGGCCCTTTACCCCCACACGGAAACCATCGGAAAGATGGCCTTAATCCTGGAGCTGACTGCTTTGGCCTTACCCATACTTGTCGCCGTAGTTTGCGGCATGGCGGCCATGCTTGAAGAAAAAACAGATCAATTTCAGACAATGATGATGCATTCAACCGGCCGGGCAAGGTCCTACCTAAGCAAATTGTTGACCCTCGTTCTTTTGGGTGCCCTCTCTACCATGCTGCTTATAGGTTCAATTCTCGGCGGTTCAATCATTTTTTCCCTGACCCGATTGGTAGGCAAAATATTTTGGCAGGCAGGAGCATTCCTTTTTTTAGGAACCATACCTCTTTATTTTATTCACTTGTTTTTAAGCCTTAAATGGGGATTGGGTGCCTCGGTCTTGGTCGGTATGGCGGAAAGCCTGTTGGTTCTCATGTTTAGCAATGCAGAGACATTCACTTGGCCCTTCCTGCCATGCACTTGGGCTGTTAAATTTATAAATGTTCGGCTTTTTGCCATACCTGTTAGCAAAGCACAGGTCGTAACGATAGTGGCGAATTTCATTATTTACCTGCTGCTATCTTTGGTTTGGTTTCGAAGATGGGAAGGTAGAAAATCCTTCGAATGAGTAAGATGGCTCAAAAGAGCCATCTTGCTTTTTTAAATACATTGGCCGACTGGATTAAAACAGTGTACCTTTCCTTATTTTGAGATGTTTCAATAAGATAACCTCATAACCGTGAATAAAGAAATATATATCACCGATGTCTTGCACATTATCTTTTAATTTTTACCCAATCATTTAATCTTTTAAAAATTCCAGCAGATTAAATATTTCCTGATATAATTCAAATTGAAATGCTGTCGGAGGGTTGCCCGGGTCGCCTAAAATAAGGTTGCTCAAGATAAAGGAATCACCAATAAAGACAACCTGCCCTTCTCCAATATCTTTTTTAAAATAATATAGGTTTACTATTTTTTCACTCTGTTTAAAATCAAGTGCCGGTGATTCTTGTCCTGGATAAAGACGCCAAGAAGGAACAATGGCAGTTTTCGTTTTTATACCCTCCCCCGTTGCAAGAGGTAGCTGGTTACTTGATTTATATGAGACAATATCAAATAACTGAGTCAGGTTAGAGGAAGTAGATTTACTATGAAAAGGGCTATCGCAAATAATAAATGTCCCGCCTTCATTTACAAAATTCCTGATGGTTTCTTTTTCTTTTGAAGTAAACAATTTATTAGGATTGATTACAATTATACCCTTTGGGGATCCTTTAAAACACTCCTTAAAAGTCCTCGATTCTCTTGTGCTAAAACCTAACCTTTGCAGGGCAATAAATAGGCTTGAAAAGTCATTTTCGTCGGGTGAGACCCCGATGGCCGGAGGTACATTTATACCCTCTGAATGCCCCAAGTAAAAATGTATTGCCGGATCTTCGTTAAGAAGTACATGCACTTCTTCGAGATAATTCCTATGGTTTACATACCTGCTTGTCAGATTGGCAAAGGAAAACGAAACAGGCACTACAAGGGCCAGGGTAATTAAAAAATCCAATTTTAAAAAATGGTGGCGCCTCAAAATACCCCATATCAATAAACCGAATAACAACAGCGCCGCACAAATTTGCAAAACAAACCATGCCGTTGTATTGCTTTTATTGAGATAATTAAATATCCCCGCCAAGAAAATCGGATTATCGTGCATAAATACCGAGAAACTGGAAAATGTTGTACTGTCACTAAAAGCCAGGACCCTTCCTTTGCCCACACGTTTAGCAGCGGTTTGAACGAACAAACCCCATCTGTCTTCAGGGGTAGCATATAAATTACCAAAAAAATTGATTGTAGCCAAATCCATTCCTTCCGCTCCCATACCATAGCCGACAATTATATTATCGGTAAAAATGTCGGTTTTAAGGGTGCAGGAGGTGGCAAATTTGTATTGATTAAAATCTTGGACAATGGGATGAGGAAACAAAGTTGGAGGAGAATACTTTGTCAGACCGGTGGTCCTTAAATCAAATGTTGAATCATACAGAAATTCAATGCCCCACCGTTTAACAATACTATTCAAATAGCCATTCATGCCAAATACGTTGGTATGGTCACCAATAACAAAAAGACCGCCTCCCCCTTCGACAAAAGAAACTATCTTTTCAATTACGTCTTGGGAAAATTCTCTGGTGGGGGTTTTTAAAACCAATATATCATAATTATGCAAGTTATCATATTCTTCCGGTGAAAATACAACCTCCACAGGATAAAAGTTCTTTATCCATTCTACAAGGGAGTAATATGTATAAACGGATCTTTGGCCGCCGAAATTTTGTCTGTCCAGTGGTACTGTAACAGGCTCCCAATCTTTGCCATGGTATTCGTCAATAAAAATTTTTCCCTCTTTTTTAACACCCGGATCCGTTATTGTAAAAGGAAGAAGAAACAGAAACAAGCATAGCCCAACAACCAGCCCGTGGTATATCCTTTTTGATGGCATTTCAATTATTAGGGATAAAGATTTTTGTGGCAATAGAAAAGTAAGAATTAAAACCAAAGGAAGAAAAGAAAACATTGTCGGCAAGGCTCGCCAAAATAACGCTGTTAAGTGATAAAGGGGATAAAGAATAATCAGTACGCCATAGCGCAATAAAACATAGACCAGGCAACCTGCAAACAGCCTTATTATTTTTTTTGATAAATCTTTGGGTTGATTCATTATAACAGCAATAATTGAACCGCATAAAAACACCAGTACCAGCGGGATAGCCAACTGTTCATATGTAACCAAATAGCGAACAAGGGAATCACCGCTTCTTAGCACCAAACTTCCGTCAAATAGGCTTACCTCCGCACCTAATATTTTTAAAAGAAAATAATACAGTTTGTGCAAATGTTTTGTTTCATGGAGGTTGGGAAAAACCCACCAGACAAACTGAAATACCAAACCCTGAATAATTACCACAATTGTCGGTGACAAAAATTTATCACAATACTTCACCTTTGTTAAACTTAGCAATAAATATATTAATAAAATTACGCAACCGATATTGGCAGGAAAAGAGTAAAACAGGATGGTTGGAATTGTTGCAATAATTAACAATACTTTTACCCAAAGTTTAAGGTTAATTGCAGTAGTAGACATTGTATAAATCATCATCAGAACGCCGGGAACCAAAAATAACATACCGGTAACAAGGTTAGGCGGATATTCATAAAAACCACTAAAGGAAAAGAAACTCATGGAGATTAACAGAAGACCAAACCAAAACAAGAAAGATTTTAAATGTTTATAAACATCAGTATTATTCATTTTCCAACACCTCTTCAAACAACCTTTGTAAAAATAAAATATTTTCTTTATTACCGCTATAGATGTCTTCAATGTTTTCAGTTAAAAAATACCTGCCGTCTGCGATAAAAACGAATTTTCCTTTTCCCTGTTCTGTAATTGTAACCAGATTATATCCTTCGAAACGATAATAGGGTGTTACATTCCTCTTGTCTAAAATTTCGATTGCCCATGCCTCTTTGAATTCAGGGCCATCTAAAGCCATCGTCCTGGGAAGTGATGGATCCTTCCAGGGAACCGGCCCAAGTAAAACCGGTTTTATCTTTACACCAAAATGGGGTAATAAATCCTTATATGAATCCCTCACTTCGTAGCCGGCTGCAAATATCAAAATGCCTCCCCCGTCAACATAGGTTTTCAGTTCTTGGGCCCTTTTTGGCGTTAATTTAATTGTCGGCGATATAATAAACAACAATTTGGAATCCAAGTTTGCCTTCCAGTCACCGGAGACTACTGCCGGTATTCCCGCCCTCATCAAATTGTAAATGGACCCCAAAATCGAATCTTGCGAGGACTGAGATAGGTTAAAAAGACCACCCGTGGCAGTATCGACCACTGCCACCTTCTCAGATCGCATCCTTTCGCAGATTTTATTATCAAGATTCCTGACAATGGCAGCATTTACCAAACCTGCGCCTATAAGCGCAATGCCTAAAGTAAAGGTCAGAAACACAAGCTGACTGTACATTTTTTTTCGACAAATATACAGATAACCGGCAAAAAGAATTACCCCCAAAAGCACTTTTAAATAAAGGTGAATATTGCCCGGAAAGGATTTTCCGGTTAGCGACCATAAAATCTTTTCCATAAAAATGTGGGTAGTAGCTATCACCGGTGCTTGGATAGAGGTTGTATCTCCAAAGAAAATAACTTTACCTTTACCGTAAGTCTTCCGGGCAACCAAAACAAGATCGCCGGCCATTTCGTCTTTATCAAAGCTGCGGTTACCTAACCTACCCCCCTGACCGACATTTAATGGATCAGGCATATCGGAAAATCCATATTTTCCAAATACCAGGGGAACAGTCGTCAGATAATCCCGCATATTCAGGGATGCTCCTACCATAATCTGACTTTCGCATTGATGGGCCATCTTATAGGTAAGGCTGTTATAGGAGTAATCCATAGCGTTATTCCATAGCAAGCCCTTTGAGATAATCAATGAA
Source organism: uncultured Halanaerobiales bacterium (assembly GCA_964568715.1). GTDB lineage: Bacteria > Bacillota > Halanaerobiia > B1SED10-174 > B1SED10-174 > CAZMQU01. The sequence continues at coordinate 7,665 of CAZMQU010000014.1, read as the reverse complement.
TCGGCAGAATCGTCAACCAATTGAAAACCCGTCCAGTCAAGCAAAGAATTCGTTACGGTCATAAGGTTTTCCACATTTGTATGATCACCGAAAACACAAAGCCCTCCTCCACGGGAAACAAAATTCTTTAGTTTTTCTTTAAAATCAATTGTGAATTCCTCATTAAAATTGACCAAGACGATTATGTCAGTAAGCCAGTTTATTTCATTAAGATCGTTAACTATCGTGTAGTCAAACCCGTAAACATCAAGATAATGGGGGACTTGGCCAAAGAAAGAGGGATTATACAAGATCCCATGGGGCGAATCAGGTTGCAATTGCGTTTCGAAATCTACCTGTAACCCCTTGTTGACCAGAGTAATATGGCCGCTTTTGGCAGGATTAATTATAGGCATTATGCCGATATAAAAAAATAGAATTGCCAGAACAACCGGGAAAATAAAACTTTTTCTTCCTATGTTTTTTATATTAGTAGGTTCATAAGGTTTCTCTGCAATTATAATTGCAATCAATACAATGGCCTGACCAAAGGATATTATCCATAAATTATTGAGAGCGACAAGAGTATAATTTACCAGCAAGCAAGCTATTGCATTTACAGTTACAATAAATACAACAAAGACCAAACCAAGATAATAGATAATTTTTTTTAATGGCTTACCGGGTAGTATACAAAAACATAGAAACACAATGCTTGCAAACAGTGATAAAATATTTGAAATTGAAGGGCCCAACCGGGTACCAAAAGTCACGATACCGGTTATTTTATAGGAAATTGCTCGTAAGAGGTACCAAAATGCGGGTATATTGGCTGCCAAAAATTTCACAATAGTTGTAAAAACCAATAAAGCAACCAAAGAATAAAACAAACTGTTTTTTAGCTTACTATCTCTTCTAATCGCATCAGATAATAAAACCGCCACTAACAGAGGTATCAAAAAACTTGTTAATGGCCCGGAAATTATCAATATAAGAAAAGAAAAAATATATATAATTATACCTGTTTTTGTACGGTAAAGTGACAAAATAAAAAAGATCGATGATAAAATAAGTAAACCCATCAATCTTTCCATAACTACACTATTGGACCAAATACCCAGATAGCCTAAATTCATACTTATCAGAACTAAAAAAACAACAATTACTTTGTTTGTTGCCGTCTTCATCTAATATGTACCTTCCATTCTTGATTTTAATCGTATTTCAAAAAATTTGGGGACCACTGTTAGATTCTACCTACAACCATTCCCGCAAAATAATATCAATTTTATTATTCATTAACGCAGTATAGGTGCTGCCATCTATAACATATTGGGCATCAGTTAAATTTCTCATTTTATAGGCGAAATTATTATCAATGGATTATAAATATTGCAAAAGGTTGTAGTAAAACAACTTATATTTCTTAAGGTAACATTTAGGGCCGGATACTTAAATACGTTTTATAGTCATTAATAAAACTATTAACAATTTACTATCCGGTAAAAAAATCTTAAGTTTTAGCTAAAATAATCAGACTTCTCCGCAAGGTAAATTAATACACGGTGCAGCTGTGGGCATGGTGCCCCCCCCGCCGCATCCGTTACCAATAGTACGAGGCATTTGGCAGGGAGGCCCGGGAGTTGTAGTTGGAGGCGGAGGCAGTATAATTGTACTGGCTGTTGCCATTATATGATAACCACCTTCCTCCTGAGGCAAGCCGGGGCATTGTGGAAATACAGTAACGGGGGTCGGCAGACAAATAGTGATTTGGAAAGTAGGTGGATAAATAGTAATGTAGGGGGGGATAACCTGATGATCTGCTACAGGATAATAACCATCCGCCACCTGATTATTGGTGCAAACCTCACTGTCCATTTTATTGGGTAGTATTTCAAGCATTTCGTTTGCTTGGGATACCCGCACATTATAAAGCGGACTTTTAATATCATCTTTGGCACTTGAAATGCTATAGCCCAAGACAGCGACCAATCCTACTGCAACAACAAAAAGCAAAGCTATTTTCTTTTTCAAACAAGCACATCCCTTCACATACAATTGTTAAACAGCAGTCCCCAAACTTTCAAGCGCATTGCAATCCTACTTTGTAAACAAAATCAAAATTCCTGTTTTTTGTTTGCCCTGTTACAAACTAAAACTTGGGGGGCTATACATACTTTATTTAAACCTTCACAACATCTTCTTATAAATTTGTTATATTATATCATATTATGGAGAATCGACGCAAGTATACACAAATAAAAACACCTACAAGACGGAAAGCCAAGGCTCGCAATTCTTTTATTACAAACAGCCGGCCTTGTTACTTTTTTTATCCTCAAGGAAACAGACCAGCTCCGGGTGTTAAATATAACAAAGCTAATAAAGAAAATCCGTCCGGCGGCATTGTGGCCGCGTAAGTAAAATGAAATTGTAACCGAATGGAATTTACGAATAAATTTGGACTTGACTCCCATTGGCCTACACCCTATTTATTCTTTCATAATCTCATCTGCCTTGACCCTCCGTCATAATCAAGTATAATTATTACTAGGAAACACGGAAAGGATTAGGACATGAAAACCGAAGGGATTATAATAAAACCCAAAAAGAGCAAACTTTATCATCTCAAATTGGTAATAATATTTTGGCTTATTTATTTTTTTGCTGCCGGTATTTTGCTGTTTGCTAAGCCGAGGAAGGTATCCGATGAATATGTCGCCAATTCATCGGTAGCCGATTTTTATTCCGATGAAATCGGACCGGACCGGGCTGTCGTGATGGATGACCCTTTTAAATCGGGTTTGGCCAGGTTAAAAATAATCGGCAATGCCAAGGAGAGCCTCAACATTGCCTATTACTCGATAGCTCCCGGCGAATCTTCGGACTTATTTTTCGGTGCCTTGCTGGAGGCTGCTGACAGAGGGGTACAGGTGAAACTTCTGCTGGATGGTGTCTTACACGGGGTCAGGGGCAACTTGCGACCGATTGTTTATACCTTTTTGCTGCATCCCAATATGGAATTGAAGTTTTACGAACCCTTCAACCCCCTCTTGCCCTGGACGGCCAATAACAGGATGCATGATAAATATATCATTGCCGACAATGAAATCGGCATTATCGGCGGCAGGAATATTGGCGATAGATACTTTGCCCCCGATTGGCACACTGAAAACATTACCCACGACCGAGATGTTATCATCGTCAATACCAAACCGGGCAATCCCAAAAGCGTAATCCATAAGATGACTGATTACTTTGAGGAAATTTGGCACCACAAATATTCCAAGAGCATCAATAGAGTAATACTCAAAGTCAGGCGTCAGATGGTAAAAAAGAAATATGAAGAACTAAGAGAAAAGTTTGCCGTCGCCAAGGCAACCTATCAAGAAGTGTTAAATCAACCCGTCGATTTCATGAAGATTTCTTTCCCAACCAATAAAATATCTTTTATCCATAACCCCATAAGCCGATTCCCCAAAGAACCCTGGTGCTGGCATGAGATAACCCAACTGATTCAATCGGCACAAAAATCCGTCTTCATCCAAAGTCCTTATGTTATTCCCAGTCGCAATATGATTAAAAATTATTTAGATAGCAAAGACTTTAGTGATATCAATATTTCCATACTGACAAACTCTCTGGCCAGCACACCTAATCCGCCCGCTTTTGCCGGCTATCTCAATCATCGTAAAAAGATAGTGGATATGGGCATCAATATATTTGAGTACCAATCCAGGGATTCCTTGCATGCCAAAGCCTTCGTCATCGACAGTGACCTTTTCGCCATAGGTACTTTCAACACCGACCCCCGAAGCACTTATTTAAGCACCGAATCCATGGTGATCATACACAGCAGTGAAGGCGTAAAACACTTGGAAGAAGGTTTGATGGGCTACATGGCTGAGAGTTTAACGGTCGATAAAAATTACGGGTACAGCCCCTCTGAAGACTTGGAGGCTACCCCCGTCAAAAGGTCAAAAATATTGCTTTTATCCTTTTTGTCTTTTTGGGCAAGACTGTTCGAGTTTATGCTTTAAGGTATTGACTTAACCATAATTTCCGCTTGCAAAAAAACTAACACCATCTAAGACGGTGTTAGCGAGGCTAGGGTGAAAAGAAGAAATTAAAAGGCTTAGAGTTTAAATTCAAAACCGTGTTCATAAAAATCTTTGATAGCTTCCGGTTTTGTCAATGCGTCATAGAAAGCAAGTTCTTCTTCTGTCAAGCCCAAATGCTCACCTTTTTTCTTGGCATTCTTTATATCGTGGCTCATCGCTATTAGCTTCTCTAGTACTTCAGCATTGGTAATATTGCCATTCTTATACTGATTCATAATTTTTTTCATTCGATCTGAAAACTTCTCCGTTTGAATCAAGTTGGTATGCTGAAATATTGTAATCTGTTCTGCCAGGAGTTTTTTAAGCATCTCTAAAGCTAGGTTCTTGTGTTTCATTTCCTTAATACTCTTAATAAAATCAGCATCAAAAAGGGAAAACTTCTCCTCTCTATCACTAAAAATATTAATTACACCTACGCTTTTGATGCTATGTTCCAATAAGGTAGTGATTTCTTTATTAATATCCTGCAGGCTTATTTTCGTTGTGCTCCGTACTCTAGTAACAGATACTCGTATGGCTTCAATAAAGGCAGATTCAACGTGCTCACTTCCCGTTAAGAGGCTCTGGCAAAGGCTTTTGTATTGCCGTAAATAGGTAGCTTCAAGGATAAACAACTTTTGTTGTTCTTCTTCAAAAGCAAACACAAAGTTTACTCCATCTCTGATTGCATTGGCTCGCTCCATGGCAGTTGCGTTTTCTTTGGTGAATACAGAATAATCGTAGCCGTGGAGCAACTCTTTACAAACTTGTAGTTTTTCTTGAAATTTTGGATAGGCGGACTTCTGAATATCCATATCACCAAAAATTTTTCGATCTCGTTTCGTGTAATCGTTCATTGCCCTTCTTAGGGCAGCTGCAATGCCGATATAATCGACAATCAAACCACCCTCTTTGTCTTCAAAGACCCGATTAACCCGGGCAATAGCTTGCATTAGGTTGTGACCGGCCAAGGGTTTGTACATATACATGGTGGCAAGGCTGGGCACGTCAAAGCCGGTGAGCCACATATTAACTACAATGGCCAACTTCATGGGAGCGTCGTTGTCTTTAAATTTTTTGGCCAATTCCTGGCGATAAATTTTACTGCCGGTAATCTTATGCCATCCTTCCGGATCTTGATTGCTTCCGGTCATAACAACCTTTACTTTTTCCTCCCACTGGGGACGCATGTCCAATATTTTCTCATATATTTTCATGGCAATAGCCCGATCATAGGCTACTATCATTGCTTTACCGGTTAAATAATGTTGGCGATGATTTTCATAATGATCGACTATATCAGTACATAGAGTTTCAATTGTTTCCGGTGCCCCTAATATGGCCGCCATATTGCCCAGTTCTCTTTTGCTTTTTTCAATATTCTCTGCACTGGCCTCATAGGCCAACTCTTCATATTTTGCATCTATATCTTGTAAAACATCCTCCCGCAAGCCTAAGTTCATTACCCTGTTTTCGTAAAAAACAGGCCTTGTAGATTCATCAGCAACGGATTGGGATATATCATAAATATCGATGTAGTCACCAAAGACTTCTCTAGTATCTCTATCTTCCAAGGATATGGGGGTACCTGTGAAACCGATATAGCTGGCTTCAGGAAGGCTGTCGCGAATGATGCGGGCAATTCCCTTCTTAATGGTACCATCTTTCCTTACCTTCTCGGTTAAGCCATATTGACTTCGATGGGCCTCATCAGCAATTACTATGATATCTTTTCGATTTGACAGAGGTTCATCGGATTCTTCAAATTTTTGCATGGTAGAAAAATAGATGCCGTGGGCTTGTCTATCGGTCAGAAGTTCTTTTAGGTGGGCTCTGGATTCTGCTTGCACCGGCGTTTGTCTTAAAAAATCATCACAAACTTCCAAATCCCCTGTTTTTCTGCCTTGCTTGCCTTGCTGTTTATATATAATAATTTCTCATAAAAAAGCTGCCCATGTAACGCGGGCAGCTTTTGGTTTGTTTTATTAATTATTCTTTAATATGATTCCCTAAAGAAATGTTCCGGGTGCAATGGTTGTAAAGTTGATGGTGGATCCTTCCCTGTATTCCCGGCGCATTACTTCGGCAAAGGCATCTTGGGCTACGAAATGGGCAAAGCCGAATAAATCGGAGATATCGTCATTCCAAAATTGAATGGTTTTGGGATAAAACATTGCCGTTATTGACATACCCGCTTCATCGACTTTGGGAACAGCTACCAGCTGATAGAAATAGGGATTGGCATAAAGGGCTGTTTCAATCATTTGAGAAACTGAGAAATCGGGCTCGGTTTCATCGGGAGCCAAGACCATTTTTCCTTCTTCATCGACTACCAATATTCTAACTTTAATTCCACCGAATTCGTAAAATTTTTTCAAAACGCCGGCCACGGCAGAGGCCCGATTGCCCCGCACGCCGATTTCTATTGTGATTATTTCGCATTTCTCTGTGGGCGGGCAAACATAAATCTCGGGATCGGCCCCGAAGGTATAAGCCAATTGCCGCCATAGGGTATATTGCGGCGGGCTGATTCTTACCCGGGGTTCACTCATAACTTCACACTCTCCTTCCCCATATCTAGAACATTATATGAGGTTGGCTAAAAAAGTGCGCCTTCTTGTTACTTTAAATCAGGCCACCGATTCGAATTGGCTGTTATAGAGTTCGGCGTAATACCCCCCCAGATTGAGAAGTTCCTGATGGCGACCGCTTTCCACAATATCCCCATCCCGCATAACCAAAATCAGATCGGCATTTTTGATGGTCGATAACCTATGGGCAATAACAAAGGAAGTCCGGCCCTCGGTAAGTTGATCCATGGCCCTTTGAATCAGCATTTCGGTCCGGGTATCGACTGAACTGGTTGCTTCATCCAGTATCAGGATGGGGGCATTTTGAATCATCGCCCGGGCAATATTGATCAATTGCCTTTGGCCAGCTGAAAAGGTGAGCTTGTCGGTAAGAACCGTATCGTATCCTTGGGGCAAGGTATTAATATAGTGGTGAAGCCCTACCGCCTTGCAGGCTTCTTGGACCGCTTCATCGCTAACCCCTTCCTTGCAATAAATGATATTTTCTTTAATCGTTCCGGCAAAAAGCCAAGTGTCCTGCAGGACAACGCTGAACTGTTCGTGGACATTTTTGCGGGGCACCCGGGCCGTCGGGACACCGTCGACAAGGATTGCACCGCCATCGAGTTCATAGAAACCCATGAGCAGGTTAACGATGGTCGTCTTGCCTGCCCCGGTAGGTCCAACAATTGCCACCTTTTGGCCGGCGGCAATCTTGGCGGAAAAGTCGTGGATTACGGATACTCCCGGATTGTAGCCGAAGTTGACCCGCCTAAATTCAACATCACCCCGGACGTTGGCCAATTGTTCTGTCTTATGCCCTTCATCGGCAAGCTCCTCTTCAGCCAGGAAGTTAAAGACCCGCTCTCCGGCTGCAGTAGCCCTTTGCAGGCCCTGCAAGGCCTGGGCAATCTGGGAAAGAGGTTGGGTAAAAAGACGAATATAAAGCATAAAAGCAACGATTACTCCAAAACTGATGGTCCCTTTCATGGCCAAGGCGGCACCGACCACACAGA
>CAZMQU010000013.1:0-56847 GCA_964568715.1 uncultured Halanaerobiales bacterium | reverse complement strand
GACTATGTGGTTATCAAAGTCCAAAAAAACTATTGACTATTCATAGCACGTCTTATTCATCCTTTAATACTTTTACGGGGGAAACTTGAGCCGCCTGCCAGGCCGGAAAGAATCCATAAACTACACCATCCAACAAGGCTATACTCAAAAAAATATAGACAATCAACATGGTCACTATCTGGCAGTGATTTGTGCCGATAAAATCTATCAAAATCGAGATAATCTTAAGTTTTGTAGGGAAAACCACATTCATTTATCGGGGCCACCCCTCGGAAGGCCCTCAAAAGATCCTTTAGTATTGAAAAAGCTTAGTAAACCATTTTCACACAGCGTAAAGCCTATGGGATATTTTATTCGTCTTTCAAAAATTCCACAGGGGAAATGTTGGCGGCTTGCCAGGCGGGATAAAGTCCAAAAACTACACCTATAAACAGTGTAATAATTAAAGATGTAAACACTGCTGGCCCGGTAAAATTCGGTTTCACCGGGTAAGGTAGGCCAATTATCGCATTTGGACCGGTGAAAAATATAATCTGAGCATAATAGCCGATAATAAAACCTAACAGGCCCCCTAAAAATGAATAAACGGCAGACTCTAATAAGATCTGGATTATAATATTTGATTTTGTAGCCCCTAAAGCCCGACGCAAACCAATTTCCATGCCTCGCTCTGCAATATTTACCATATTGGTACTTAGGATACTTACCGATGAAACTAACAGAACAATAGCAGCAAAGCTACCGTATAAAGCAGAAAAATTACGTACTATTGCTAACTCGTCTTCTAGTGCTACAGTGGTATGTTTAAGATTAAAATAGCCATCCAGACCCATGAACAGACTTTCCAATTCATTCTGCGCCTCAGCAATGTTGGTTCCTGCAGGCAGTTGGATGACAAAAGGATGTCCCGACAGAATTTTTTGCTGATCAGGGGGATGAGTATAAGGAACGATGGCGTAATAGTCTTGAAAGGAAAACATATAATCCTTGGGGTTGCCAAAGACGCCAGCCACCGTATAAGTATTTTCCTTGGTGGGCTCCATCCGGTATCCCGGTTGCCGCATGTCAATGTTCACAGATTGGCCAACAGCCTCTTCATAGCTACCGAAAAGTTCTCGGGCGAAACTACCTTCAATTAAAATACTAGCCCGCCCTGATTGAATATCGGTAGAGGAGAAAAAGTTTCCGGCCAAAAGTTTTAATTCCGCCATATATGGTAAATCTACATCTCCACCATACAAAAAAAAGATGGCATAGGTTTTGTCGGCAGTTCTTAAGAGGGTATTGTAATATGAAATGTTTAAGCTGCAATAAGGGAATATGTCCGCTTCTTTGACCCTATTGTAATCATCTATGGAAAAATTCCCTTGTTTCCCCCCCGACGGGGACACTAAAGAAACATCCTCATGCATCTCCTCGGGACGAGCGAGGGATACGTTTACTGAGATTGGTTTTCCTTCATATTTAGCCCTAAGAGCCGATGACATCTGTAGATCCAAATTTATACAGGCAACCACAGCTCCTATCCCCAAGGCCACCTGAAGAATGGTCAGAATACTTTTAAGGGGTTTTCTTTTTACGATTTGCCAGGCGAACTTAAGATTTAATAATTTCATTTTACTTTCCTCCCGAGGCTGTTCGCAATGTGTCGGCCGGGTTGATTCTTATTGCTAGTAGGGCCGGATATATAGCAAAAAGAAAGATTGCCGATAAAGTTATTCCCAAACCCAAAGAAATCGCTTTTGTGTTGAATAATAAATACAATGATGGTAACTGGCGGGAAAGAAATTCCTCTATCCTTCGCTTCAAATAGTTTGTTTTAGTTTCTTTATCAAGGGGTTTTACCTGGATACTTTCTATGTATGTCTCTTCCAATGTAATGTTGATAGGGGTTTGATGGGACGGGTTAAAATATCCCGGCCTAGGCGCCATGTGTCCTTTTCTTTGGGGCAAATATACTGAGCGGTTTACTTCCCGGGCCATGAACGGTTCCGCCATGATTTTATTAGGGTTTTTGGGTGCCTTTAAAATTCCTATTATTTCGTAGCCTTCAATTGAGCATGCTTCGGTGAAAACTTTTCCCAGGGGATCTTCACCCGGGAAATATAGGGCGGCTAAATCCGCTCCCAGGACAACGACTTTAACATCATCAATAATATCGTCGTGGGTAAACAAACGGCCCTTTTCCGCCTCCAAGCCCATGGCAGTAAAATAATCCGGCGTTAAACTTATGAAACTATAATAGGGCGAACTATCACCTATAACCTCTCCGGTATAGCGACAGGTGTAGACTAATGCTTCCCCTTTCAAAGCATTACGCAGATTGAAAACGTCAGCCAGTGTAAGGTTGCTTATTTCCTCTTCCTCATCCGGAATAGGGATGTAAGGGGAAAACACACCATCGATTACAAAACTTCTTTCTTCTGTACCTGGAAAGACCATTAATTCATCGCCGGTAAAATCTCCAACAATATCATTTACCCCCAGCCAAAGACTTTGCACCAAGATTAATACTGCAATGCCCAGGGTTACAACAAATATTATAAATAATGACTCAAGTGGTCTTCTATTGTTGCTGTGCCAAGCCCAAAATACGTAACCGTTTAGTCGCAAAGTTGTAAACCACCTTTCAAAATTTATTAAAATCGAAGGCCGCAATTCAAATATATTCCTTTAATATGAAAACTACAGACAAAAAAATAAACAAATACTCCTTTTAATACCATTTCATTATCGAGAGCAATTGTCCTTTTTAAAACTACCGGAAAAGGGAAATTATTCAGTTATTGGGAATAAATAGATAATTATGAAGGGGATTCCAATTCCATCCTGAATACCTATAACATAGATTATACGTATAATATTTTTTGCAGGCAATAACTAATAAAATAAGATGTATTTAAGCAAACAAAAAAATTAATCATGAAGGGAAGCGTTTTTGCCCTAAATTTTCGATCCCGCCGAAAGTTATTCCTTGTTGGCAGCATTTTCATACTTGTTACAGCTACAGTCTATGGTTTGTTTATTCTTTCTATTTTAAAAGCTATGGTGGATCTAAAATATAACATGTTGGCAAGTATTGTTATTAATCTAGTTGCTCTGGTTTTTGGTTTTATGAATATAAAAGAGTATTTTTATTTTAAAAAGGGGCCTTCTCTTACAATATCTGACAAGGGGAAAGATAGTTTACTGAAGGGATACCAAGGCGTTGTAAAGTCAAGAAACAATTGGGCTGTTGTTGCTGGAACAATAGTCGTTGCCGCAATGGCTTCAATAGTTGAGTTGCCATGTACAGCGGGATTTCCAGTTATTTAGCCGAATATTATATCGGACAGACAAATTATTGGTTTTCCGTTTTTCTTTTTATTCGCATTATATTTAATAGTGTATGTTATGATTCAAATGATGCTTGTTTTTACCGTGTCAATAACCTTTCGAACAAAGAGAATTACAGCTGATTCAGGTAAGAAGCTCAAATTGCTTAGTGGGTTTGTAATGGTATATTTAGGTCTAATGTCATTTATATTCAAGATGCGTATATCTGTGTTAAGTTCAGTGGCTATTTTGTGTTTGGCAATTTTATCTTATCTGCTTGTTTTATTTATTGAAAAATATGACCGTCAACATAAAAGTGAGCCACTTGGCCGTTTAAAGTGAGCCACTTACTTGCTTAATTTTGGTCCACCTTAGCATTTTTTGCCCGGCTTTCTTTTAGGCGGTAAGAGTCGCCATTCATGTTCAAAATATGTACTCGGTGTGTGACTCGGCCTACTAATGCAGCCGTCAACATCCGGAAACGCCTTATCTGAATCGCATTGCCCATTGAAATAAGAACTTATTTGCAAATATGTTCGGTTAAAAGGCAGGCCTTGGGGCAGCTAAATCTTTATTTTAGCATTAGTAAATTCAAAAGACAGGAGTTACTTGAAATGAAAGCATTGATTAAAACCGACAGCTTAACAAAATATTTTGCTAGTACGGTCGCGGTCAAAGACCTTGACCTGGAGGTATTCGGCGGCGAAATTTATGGCTTTTTAGGTCCCAACGGTTCCGGCAAAACCACCACCATTAAAATGTTGGCGGGACTTTTGGAGCCCAGCTACGGTTCTGCAAAAATCTGCGGCCACAGCATAACCGATGAAAGTACCCAAGCAAAAGCCCTCACAGCCTATGTTCCTGATCATCCCCAACTGTACGGCAAGCTCAGCGCCCGTGAATTTCTTTACCTCATGGCCGACTTATACCGCATGCCCAAGTCAGAATCACGTCGGCATGCCGAATGGCTTCTCGACCTATTCGGCCTATCAAAACGTGCCGATGAACTGTTGGAAGGTTTTTCTCACGGGATGAAACAAAAGGTCATCTTGGCTTCGGCCTTAATCCATCGACCCCGGGTTTTTCTTATGGATGAGCCAACAACAGGCTTGGATCCAGCCAGCGCCAGACTTTTTAAAGAACTTCTCTTGGAATTAACCCGCCAAGGAGCGGCGGTCTTTGTCTCCACTCACATTTTAGAAATCGCCGAACGTCTTTGCCACCGCGTGGGCATTCTCAAGAAAGGCAAGCTCATAGCCCAAGGCAGCCCCAAAGAACTGCAAGCGGAAAGGGGCGAGGGCACCGGCTTGGAGGATATTTTCTTGGAACTGACCGGCGGAAAAGAATACAGCGAACTAATCAAAAGTTTGGGGGGGGGGAAATAAAAAATGAAATCATTACTGTTTTCTCCCTTGACCCAAGCTCCGCCGGCACGAAGCTTTTGGCAAGACTTTTTCTTATTGGTCAAAACCCAATTTCTTTTGTATAAAAACAGGCTAAAGCAAATATCCCGGGGTCAGCGAATGGTGAGTCTGACAATTTTCTTGCTTTTGGCCTTCTCCTTAGCTTTTATCGGTCGCCTGCTATATGGTAAACTGATGGATATCCCGCCTTTGATGGTCAGCGGTATTCTGCCTACAATTTTTCTATTGGGAATTACCGTCCAATTGTTCTTTGGCGTTACCGCCGCTTTCAATATTTTTTATGCTTCCAAAGATTTGGAACTTTTGTTTGTAGCCCCCGTTTCAAGCAAGGCGGTTTTTGCCTCAAAAACATTTTATGTCATGAACAGCACACTTTTACCCACAGTTTTCTTTATTTTTTTGCCGGGACTTTTTTACGGGCTGCTTTTAGGTGTCTCCCTTTTTTATTATCTTTGGCTGCTGCCCGTCCTTTTGGGTCTTTGGGCTTTGGGCAGTGCCTTGGCAAGTTTTTTAAATATCGCCATCATGCGCATCGTGCCACCCCACCGCAGCAAAGAAGCAGCCGGAGTATTGAGCATTGTGACAAGTCTTTTGTTTGTTGTTTTATATAACCTGCCCATGCTACTTTCAGGCAACAAAAACATAAAAGATTTGGCAGCCCTTATCGCCGCCCAAGAAAATTTAATAAAAGTCATGAACTATTTCCCCTGGGGCTGGGCCGGTCGCGCTTTGGCTTTAGGAGCAAACAATGCCCATGGAAAAGCTTTGGGCTGGTCCATGGCCGTGCTGGGCTTGGGCCTGGCCATTTTTCTTATGGCTTTAAGTTTGGTTGAAAAAGGCTTTCGCCGCGGTTGGCTGGCCATAAGCCGCGGGGAAGGCGGCAGACGAAGGGTGCGCAAAAAGAAAGTCAGCCGGGAATTAGTTCCCCCGGGCAAACCTAAAGAAGGCCTGCTCAACATTAATATTGCACCTTCCCCGGCCATTGCTTCTCCCCTGCAAGGCATATGGGCTGTAGCAAAAAAAGACTTTCTCTATATAAAAAGGGATGTTCGCGAATGGATGAATCTTCTTTTGCCCATTATAATTCCGGCCTTGCTGGTTTTAGGAGCGGTATTTTATCCCGAGTCCGGTGCGCAAGGCTACTTAATTAATCTGCTCATCATTTATTCGATTTTTTCAGCCAACAATTTAGCGCTAAAGGCCTTCAGCAGGGAAGGAGAAGCGGAATGGCTTTTAAACAGCGTGCCCCTTGCCGGCTGGCCTGTAGTATGGGGTAAATTTATCGGGGCGGCAGTTCCCTCCTTGGTAATTTTCGGGTTTTTGCTGGTTATGGCCTTTATTGTTTTTAATTTCACTTTGAAAATTATTGTCCTTTTGGCCGGTGGGGGTGTATTGGTGGTTTTAGCCTCCCTGGCCATCGGCTTATATTATTCGATAACCAACTGTCGCTATAATCCTGACTCTCCTCATGCGCAAACCACCGCTCCCATCTCAATGGTTTTATACGAATTTGCTTTTGCCGGTGCTTTGGCGGCTATGTTCTTCTTTTTTATCGAAACTTTTATCAAGCATCCTCTTTGGCAAATAGTCGTATTTTTTTCAATTGCCCTTCCCCTTTGGGGCCTAGTATTCTTTGGTTTTATGAAAGCGGTGGTCAACCAAAGTCTCAAGGGCTTCAGGGTGGAAATTTCAAAAACACCGGCTCGAAAAAGCTCCTTTTTCGGTCGCCTCTAACTGCCAAAAACTTTATCGTGCTTGCGACTCTGCCCTTTTTAAGCAAGACTCCGGCCTTTAGAAAGTATTTTATAAAAGGTATCTGCGCCAAAGACAATTTAGCCGAACAGCCAGAAGCGACAACTACCTTGACAAATACCGGAACATGGGTGTTGTGTTGAATATAACAGAACATGTCCTTCTTGTCTTTTAAACTGTTTTGCTTAAGTTTATTATTGGCGTCTATACTTCCCGCCATTTTATACCCCTGAAACCAAAAAACAAATAAATCAGGCATAAAATTATCAATAAGAAGATCAAATTTTTGTTTATGACATTGTCCAGTAGCAGCTTTTTAAAAATTTCCGATGCCGCTGTAGTCGGTAAAATAAAGGTAAAAGGTCGAACCGCCTTTGGTAATGTTTCCAAAGAATAGTAAGCCGGGGTTGCAAAAGCCAATACAAAAGAAACAATATTGCCGATTGCATAGGAACCGGAAAGGGTGCGGGAGCGACTGCCGATTATTGCTCCAATGCCGATGAGAGAAAGGCCTGCCAAAAATAAGACCAAAATTGTAATGCCGACTACATAAAAACCTAGACTGAGTCTCCACAAGACTCCTCCCAAAAATAGAATTGCAACTAAATTTACCAATGCACCAAAAATGTAGGTTGTTGTTTTGCCCAATACATAGGCAAAAGGATGGATGGGGCAAGTCCTCAGCCAGGAAAGTCTGCCGATATGTTTGTCTTGGGCAATGGTTTGCCCAACACCGTTTATCAATGTCAAAGAAGAAGAAAGAATAAGAATTCCTGCCATATAATTGACTAGGGTTTCTTTTGGCCAATCAGCGGCAGCAAGAGATACGATATAAGTCATACCCAAGGGAATTATAATGGAAACGATTGTTGTAGCAATAAAACTTTCTCTGAGCATGAGAAAATCCATCTTGGCAATATAATAAATGTCAGTAAACGCTTTTCGCATTACGTGTCACCTCCACAAATACTTCATCAAGGGTGGGAGCGGCAATGTTGATATTTTTTGTCAAGTTCAAGATTACCGGAATTACTTCACCCGCATCTTGGTAATTCAAAAAAACATTCAGCAATTCGCCATCAATTTCCGTTCGTGCGTCGAGCATGTTCACAGAAAGGATATTTTCAACCTCTCTTTGATATTGACCATTAAGTCTGATTTTTAAATCATAATTTAAAACTAAATTCTTAATTTCTTTGCTGGTGCCATCTAAAACAACTTTTCCCTCATTGAGAAAAACTACCCTTTCTGAAAGGTACTCCAGTTCATCCAAATAGTGCGTGGTAATTATAATGGTAATATCTTTTTCCCTTTCTTTGATATTTTTGATTGTTTCCCAAAGTTTAAGCCGGGAACTGGGATCAAGGCCCGTAGTCGGTTCATCAAGAATAATTATTTCCGGGTTCCCAATCAGAGAAATTGCTACAAACACTCTTTTTTTCAGGCCGCCTGACAGTTGTCTAATCTTTTTCCCGGAGTGGGGGATAAGCTCTAAAATTTCGAGAATTTTTTCTGTTTGGTTTTTTGCTTCCTTCGTATTCAGCCTTTTTAGGCGACCAAAATAATATATGTGCTCCCACACTGTTAGATAGGAAAACAAGGTGCCTTCCTGGGGACAAACACCCAAATAAGGCTTAATGCTATTGGGCTTTTTTAAAACATCGATGCCTTTAACCTTTATCTCTCCTTCTGTGGGCAATAGCTCACCGGTGATTTGCCTGAGCAAGGTGGTTTTACCGGCCCCATTGGGCCCAATTAACCCGACGACCTCCCCTTTTTGAAAACTAAGGGTTATGTTGTCATTAGCTCTGGGTCCCTTTTTAAATATTTTTGTCAACCCGTTGACTTGAATTATGGCCATTCTAACACTACCTCCCTTTATTTTTTTAATAACAAGACAAACATTTTGCTTGCAGAAAACAAATAATTTATTGCCATATTTATCCTTCCTCTTAATACCATTTCTTTTGTTAGGGGATAACTCCTTCTTTAATACCGAACTTACACTTTTGGCACTGTTTTTTTGTAGTTAGTTTAAAAAAGCAAAAAGCGCCTCGAAATCGTCTTAGGCACTTTTTGTTGATAAGTTTATATTTACTTGTATTATTTGGTTGCCGATCTCCCGACGAGCCAAAAGATGAGAAAGCGGATTATCGTGGTCAACCCACCGCATATGCACCGCCCGCCGCTTTTAGCGGGGCGGTAAATAAAGAATGGGGTTCATGGGCTTATTGTTCAAACGGATTTCAAAGTGCAGATGAGGTCCGGTGGAGATACCCGTATTGCCGGAGCGGGCTATTACCTGCCCCTGGTAAACAAATTGACCGTTTTTGACCAAGATGGCGTCATTGTGGGCATAACGGGTCAAAACACCGTCACCGTGATTTATATCGACGACATTTCCGTAAGCCCCGTTCCAGCCACTGAAGCGGACCCAACCATTCTTAACCGCATGGACCGGGGTTCCGGTGGAAACGGCAATATCGATGCCTTCATGCATCTTGCCCCATCGTACACCATAGGGGGAGGAAATCCAGCCGCCCCGGACCGGCCAAATAAAGGAGTCCAAAGAACCGCCCCGATCGACATAATCGAGGGGTTGAGCACCGGGTATAATTATCTCTTGCCCCGCTTGCAGGTTATCCGGGTCGATATCATTGATGCGCAAAATATCTTCGCTTTCAACCTGATATTTTGCCGATAGCTCGCTAAGGGTATCGCCTTTTTCCACAATGTGAACGGTTCCCCTGATGCTCAAGACCCGTAATTCCTGGCCGGGCTTAATTTGGTGAACGTTTTCAATATCATGGTTGGCACCGGCTAAGGTTGCCACATCGATATCGTACATGCGGGAGATATCCCAGAGGTTTTCCCCCGGTTGGACGATGTGGGTTTTAATTATGACGGTATTCTCCAATTCCCGAATAATGTCTTCCAACTGAAAATCTTCCTTGAGCCTGACGCTGCCTTCCCATAATCCGTCCCAGGACCGATCAAGGGGGCCAAGGGGAACACCGCCGTATTCATCAAAAAGGAAGAGGGTTGGGAAAAATTGCAACAAAACCGGCTCCCTTTCGGTATGTAAAAACAAAGGTTCAGATTCCAAGTCGGCCGGCAAAGCCGGCAGAAGCAAAAATCTAAAAATCAGAAACATTACCAACAAGGCAGCTTTTAACATTTTTTCCAGCTTCGGTGGATTAATGTTGCCCACCCCCTTCAATCAGATCAGTTTTTCTTTACCCTTGATGACCTAAGTTATCATAATTTGTTACGTAGGTTATCTCTAATTGAAAATCATATTGCTTGGTATTCAGATCAGTTTTTTATTTACCCTTGATTACATAAGTTATCCTGGTTTGCAACATAAGTTACCTTTAATTGAAAATCTTATTGTTTGGAATTTAAGCCCATTGTATTGCTTGGTATTCAATCCCGTTGTTTTATTTCATTGAACATCGGGAAGTGATTATCAAAAAAGAATTTAAATCTTGTTGTTGCTACCCAAGACGCGAATTTTATGGCGCATTACTTCTACCATGGCCTCCCGGGCCGGACCGCATACTTTGCGAGGATCATAAATTTCTCGGTCCTCGATCAATATTTGCCGCATCTTATCGGTAAAAGCCACCATAAAGTCCGTGTTGATATTGACCTTGGCAATACCCAAGGAAATTGCTCTTTTGATATCTTCGTCGCTGATGCCGGAAGCACCGTGCAAAACAAGGGGAATCGAAACAACCTTTGTAATAGCCTGCAATCTTTCGAAATCCAATTCCGGTTCGCCTTTATAGGGGCCGTGGACCGAGCCGATGGCAATTGCCAAGGCATCGACCTTCGTTTCTTCCACAAAACGTGCCGCTTCATCAGGCCGTGTAAAGGCGGTTTCCCGGTCTTTTTCGGTAAATATTTGACCGTCGGAGCCGATATGGCCCAACTCGGCCTCTACAGTAACGCCCACAGCATGGGCTGCTTCTACCACTTGCTTGGTTAAGGCAATATTTTCCTCGAGGGGGAGCCGAGAACCGTCCACCATTATCGAACTGAATCCATTGCGGATACATTCCATGACAATCTCAAAATCTTGGCCGTGATCCAAGTGCAGGACCACCGGGATATCCGTCATGCGTGCAACTGTATGACCCAAAGCTGCCGCCAATTCAACCCCCATGTACTTTATTGCTCCTTTGCTGGCCTGAATAATTATGGGTGACTTCTCTTGTTCTGCCGCTTCAATGATAGCTTGAACCGCTTCTAAATTATTGATGTTGAAAGCCCCCACCGCGTACTTTTCCTTTTGAGCCGGCAAAAGAACTTCATTAAGTGAAACCAACGCCATTTTTAATTAACCCCCTGTTATTATAATTTATTACTGACCGACTAAAATATTTACAAGATTCTTGCCCTTAGCGACACTTTTTTCGAATAGACGGTCACCCCTTTAACATGTCGAGCTTGCGGGCCAAAATCAGCCTGCTTTTTTGTGATAGGTAATGCATATTACTTTCCGAATACGCCGGCAAGATCAGGTGGCCGGCACAGTTACCGCACAGAAGTTTTATTTGGTCGGGGAATAAATCAATATGTATGTCCCTGCTGCCGCAAAGGCACTTAACTTGGCCGCGGGAAACCAACTCCTGGATCCGGTCGAGCATATCAAGCATTATCAGGGGATTGACAAAATAGTCGGCGTTGCCGATAGCATTTATCAGCATCTCCATGCTTTGTCTGTGCTCTTCCTCCCGGCGATTTAAGGTATCCAAAGGACCGATGGTTCCCAATTGAACGCCGGTTTCCGGGCAACTGACGGGCAAAGGCCCCTTACCCCAAAACCGGCCGGAAGAATACTTTAGGTAATGTTCCATCTCGCATATGGCGCATATATAAAAAACCCAGTACTCCAAATCTTTTCCTCTGCCGCAGACGGCCTTCAACTGGCCACAATCGCACTTTATTTCCACTTTTCTGTTGCCGGAAAAATTGAAAATTTCTACCATATCACTGCCGCTGGTTCCGCAGGTAGGACAACGAAGGTTTAAAAAGGTTTTTCGCTCGACAACCATAATATCTTCTCCTTTTGATATTACTTTTCGGGTTTATTGGGGAAAATCCTTCTATTCGGGGAAAAAAACTCTCTTTTTTTCAATAATCCAATATCTTTATATCAACAACCCGCCAAGCATTATTTCTTCTATCGATATGAACTTGCACAAAATCGCTCTTTTGCAGATCCGGCAATAACTTCACCCATAGTTGGGGCGATAAATCATACCATCTTTTGCTGTCTGCCACCCCTTCTTCGCCACTCAACAATATTGCTCTATGGCAAGAATCAACCGCCAATATCCTTCCCCAAAGGGTATATGGGTATAAATAAAGTAGCATGGGTTCCCCGTTCTTTCCCAAAAAAAGCAGTCCCCGGGCGTCAACGGGTATTTCGCCGGCCTCAATAATGATACCCGCGTAAAGACAAGGTATTTCATCTGTCAATATTATCGGCTCATTGTCCGCTATCAATAATATAAGGGCATTTTCGCTTGTACAACCCTTAAAGCAAATCTCCCTGACCGGCATATAAAATTCAGAACAGTCGGCATCGTTATTTATTGCTTGTAAAGAATCGCCTAAGTAGGCTTTTAAGGGTAAAAGCTCTTCGGCATCGACTCCGTTGATCAGAAATGTTTTTTCGCCCCTTGGGACAAATAATGGGCCGGTATCGTTGGCGGTAAGTAATGGACTTTCACCCTCTCCTAAAAACAAGACACTTTCCTCCGTAAATGCGGATATTGCCATTCCCTCCCTTCCGGCCGACAATGCCCTATCACATATTGATCCATTCAGCACCCCGGCGCCGACTGCCGGTGTAAATAAAAGTAGACCCAGACAAACCAAAGTCCAAAAACGCATAAAAAAACCCCCTCCTTATGAGTATTATTACTCACAAAGAGAAGGTATAAACATATATTTACTGTTTTTCCCATTTCTCTCCTAATCTTTTTGTCGTTCTTTCTTGTACACCAATGCCGCTTTGACAAATTCTTTGAATAAAGGGTGGGGTCTTTGCGGCCGGGACTTAAATTCGGGATGAAAATTGCAACCCAAAAACCAGGGATGATCCGCCAGTTCAATAATTTCAACAAAATTATCTTCCGGCGATGTGCCCGCCATGATCAAACCGCAGTCCGCCAATTTTTCTCGATATTCATTATTGAATTCATAGCGGTGTCGGTGCCGTTCGGAAATAATTTCCGATCCGTAAGCAGTATGGGCAAGGGTGCCAGGTTGAATTTTGCAGGCATGAAGGCCAAGGCGCATCTCGCCCTTCTCACCGTTGATTGCTTTATTGGGAGATGACAAGTCGATAACCGGGAAGGGGCTCTCAACGAAGAATTCCGTGCTATGAGCTTGCTCCATCTGGCACATATTGCGGGCCGCCTCAATTACGGCGCACTGCATACCCAGAGAGATACCGAAAAAAGGTATACCCTTAACCCGAGCATAATTAACGGCTTTAATTTTCCCTTCAACCCCTCTGATCCCAAAACCCGGTGCAACGAGTATCCCATGGGCTTCGCCTAAAAAGTCAGCGGGGTCCCGGTCTTCCAAATCTTCGGCAAGAATCCAATCAATATCGACCAAAGTATCAGCGGCCAAGCCGCCGTGAATCAAAGCTTCTGAAATGGACAGGTAGGCATCGGGCAAGCGAACATACTTGCCGACAACGGCAATTTTTAAAGGCTCACCCTGCAATTTTTGCATTTTTTTGACCATGCGGATCCAGGACTCCATTTGTGGGTTTAGTTCATTAATTTGAAATTTTTCGGCAATAAGATTGGAGATACCTTGCTTCTCGAGGATAATCGGTACCTGGTAAATATGGCTTACATCTTTCAGTTCAATAACCGCTTTTTTCTCAATATCGCAAAACAAAGCAATTTTTTCACGGACCCCTTGCGTCAAGGGACGATCACTGCGGCAAACAATAATGTCGGGTTGGATACCGATGCTGCGCAATTCTTTTACCGAGTGTTGGGTCGGTTTGGTCTTTAATTCGGCCGCAGTCTGCAAAAAGGGAATTAAGGTGCAATGAACATATAATACCCGATCCCGCCCCAAATCGGTCCTCAATTGGCGAATGGCCTCCAAAAAGGGGAGCCCCTCAATATCGCCGACCGTCCCGCCGATCTCGGTGATCACTACATCAGCCTTGCTGGCACAGCCACCGCGGGTAATATGTTCCTTTATTTCATTTGTCACGTGGGGAATTGTTTGAACGGTAGCGCCACCATAATCGCCGTTTCTTTCCTTAGCAATTACGCTGCCGTAAATTTTCCCGGCTGTAACATAGTTGTTTCTCGTTAAATCCACATCAACAAAGCGTTCGTAATGACCCAAATCCAAATCGGTTTCCGCTCCATCGTCGGTAACAAATATTTCACCATGTTGATAAGGGCTCATGGTACCCGCATTGACATTGAAATAAACATCGACTTTCTGCAAAGATACAGACAGGCCGCTGCTTTTTAATATCTGGCCAATGGAAGCTGCCGTCAATCCTTTGCCCAAAGCAGACACTACCCCTCCTGTAACAAAGATATACCGTGTCATCTTAAATTCCTCCCATTTACATCGTTTCCGGGGCACTTATTCCCATAATATTAAAAAGGTTCTTTAGAACTCGTTGGCTGGCCCAAACCAAAGACAAGCGTGCATCCCGCAGGTCAGCCCGCGCATCGATTATTGGGCACCTGTTATAAAATATGTGAAAAGCCTGGGCCAATTCATGCCCGTAAATTGCCAAGCAATGAGGAGATAAATTGATACAACTCTCTTCGACAGTCAGAGGGAAAGAAGCTAAAAGAAACAGCAACTCTTTTTCCGACTCATCCATCAGAAGGGTTAAATCCACTTCAGAGGGTTGCTTGACGACAATCCCTTCCTCTTCGGCTTTCTTGAATAAACCGGCACTGCGTGCATGGGCGTACTGAAGATAGTAGACCGGATTGGAGGTGGACTGTTCTTTGGCCAACTCCAAATCAAAATCCATATGGCTGTCCGGATTGCGCATTAAATTAAAAAAACGGGCCGCATCTTTGCCTACTTCGGACAAAACATCCATCATAGTAATGAATTCGCCGCTCCGCTTTGACATCTGCATTTTTTCCCGACCTCGCAAGAGGGTAACCATTTGGACAATTAAAACATCCAAGGCGGCGGGATTGTAACCGAAAGCTTCGATGGCAGCCTTCATTCGTCCAATATGACCATGATGGTCGGCGCCCCAAATATTAATGATCTTTGAAAAACCCCTTTGCAATTTATCGTAATGATAAGCAATGTCCGCCGCAAAATAAGTATATTCACCATTGGAACGAATGACTACCCGATCTTTTTCATCACCGTAACGGCTAGTTGCAAACCAAGTGGCTCCGTCCTTTTCATACAAGAGTTTTTTCTTCTTTAAAATACTTATTGCTTCTTCAATATTGCCCGCTTCGTGCAACTTGCGTTCACTGAACCAATTGTCGAACTTGATGCCAAAAGCCTGCAGGTCTTCTTTGATACCCAAAAGGAGATTTTGGTAGCCAAACTCCCGACAAAGGGCGATCCGCTCTTTTTCCGAATGGATATCAAAGCTGTCACCATATTTTTCTTTTATTTGCCGGGCCAATTCTTTTATATATTCACCCTGGTAGCCGTCGGCTGGGAATTCCGCTTCTTGACCTCGGCTTTCCATCAATCTAAGGTAAATGGATTCTCCCAGGAGATCCATCTGCCGACCAACATTATTTATATAAAATTCTTTCTCCACTTCGTAGCCGCCAAAGGACAATACGTTGGCCAAGGTATCGCCTACAACCGCCCCCCTGGCATGGCCAAAATGCAAAGGGCCTGTAGGATTGGCACTGACAAACTCAACTTGGATTTTTTGCCCTGCGCCGATATTGAGCCGACCGAAATTTTCTCCCGCCCATTCAATTTCCGGCAGAATACCCGCCAACCAACTTGGTTTTAAATAAATATTGATGAACCCGGGGCCCGCTACCTCCACTTTAGCCAGCAAGTCTTTTGCAAGATCACCGCCGGGCAAATTGGCAACTATTTGAGTAGCCAAATCCCGAGGAGGCTGCCCCAAAGGCTTACTTAGTAAAAGGGCAATATTGCAAGCAAAGTCTCCATGCTCTTTGCTGCGAGGTTCTTCCAATTTAATTTGCTCCAAAAAGGGCTCTCCATCTATATCATTTTGGTCAAGAGTGGCTTTCAGTCCCGCCGCCAAGTGGCTGCATATCTTTTCCTTAACCTTGTGCAAAAAAGTCATCAAATTACCTCCTGCCAAAATAACTATATCTCTACTAATTATAACTTCAGTCCGAGAACAGGTCAACCGAATATCAAGTTTATCCTCAATTTTCTTCTCTCCCAAAGGCAAAAGTTTTCCCCCCAACTCCGGCAAATAATCCTATGTTTCAGCAAAAATTTATTGAATTTTGAAGGAAAAGAGGCCTTATATATGATAGAATATGTTAGAATGTCAAAAATAGGAGGTTCTGCCATGAATGACATCTGGGGATTTTTGCTGTCCTATGTATTTGTTTTTGCCATTATTGCGCTGGCTGAACTATTAAGGTTTTTCTTTAAACTGTCCGGGGAATTCACCCGGAAATTTATTCACATTGGAGTTGGCCACTGGGTAATCGCCGCAACCTTTCTAATTGAAAATCGTTGGATTGCAATTATTCCACCCCTAACCTTTATGGGAATTAACTACCTGTCAATGAAACGCAACCTCTTTAAAGCCATGGACACGCAAAGCCAACCGACCTATGGTACCGTTTATTATGCCTTCTCCCTGACCCTTTTGACCGCATTATTTTGGACCCCGTCATTACATTATCTTCTCCTGCTGGGTGTTATGATAATGGCTTGGGGAGATGGTTTGGCTGCAGTAGTGGGCAAACAATTGGGCAAAAAAGAGTTGCCCTTGACCCCCTTTAAAAAAACATATTTGGGCTCCGCTACCATGTTGGTTGTAAGCTATATTGTCGCCCTTATTATTTTTAATACAATGGCACCGGCCACAAGCATTTCTTATCAAGCCTTGGCAATTATAACCGCCGTTTTGGCCACGATCCTGGAAGCTTTTACAGGGAAGGGCTGGGATAACATTGCCGTGCCCTTGGGTACCGCCATCATAATATATTTAATTGGAGTGATTTGATTTGGAAGTTAAGCCCCTGCTGAGCATTTTTATCAGCCTACTCATCGCCGGCTTGGCCTACAAGAAAAAATCGCTGTCCGTCAGCGGTGTTTTGGTTTCAACATTGGTCGGCTCCTTAATCCTTTGCTGCGGAGGTTGGACTTGGTTCGCCGTCCTGGGAACATTCTTCTTTTCTTCCAGCCTGCTTTCCCATTACAGGAAAAAAGACAAAAAAGAAATAAATTTGGCTTACGCCAAAGGGGGAGCCCGTGACTGGGGACAGGTTTTGGCCAATGGAGGGCTTGGGGCCCTTTTGGCTTTACTCAACTTCTTTTTGCAAACCCCCTTGTTACTCGGCGGCTTCATCGGAGCCATGGCAACGGCCAACGCAGACACATGGGCAACGGAGCTAGGCGTTCTCAGCAAAAAAAGTCCCCGTTTGATTACCAATGGCCGATCGGTTCCTGCCGGCACATCGGGGGGCGTGACTTGGACCGGTTTCTTTGCTTCTTTGTCAGGGGCGGCACTGGTGGGCTTGGTTGCCTTTTTGGGCTTACGCTTGCACAATTCCAGCTGGTCAGCAAATATCTGGATTTTAATCGCCGCAATAGTCGGCGGCGCAATTGGCTGCCTTTTTGACAGCTATCTGGGTGCTACAAAACAGGCCATCTTTTATTGCCCCAAGTGCAAAAAAGAAACGGAGCAACGCATTCATCATTGCGGTACTCCAACCATCTTCAAACGCGGTCTTCATTTTTTGAATAACGACTTGGTTAATTTCCTAAGCGGCCTTACCGGTGCTGTGCTGGGAGCCATCGGCGCCCTGATAGCCGTCCTTTAATGTCTTACAGAAGTCCAACAAGCCGGTACCGGCAAGTCGGCGAAAAACAATAGGTCCTTTTTATTTTGGCAAAGCTCGGTGAACCTTTTGCATTTTAGAAAATCACAAAAGTTTTTCAATCCTTTTGACTTCGCGATAATCTTTAAACTTTTCTCCCTCTCTTTAAAAGGTAAAACCGCAGGAGATGCCTGCACCTTTGGAAAGGTCGGGTCTGATATACAAATTTTTTGCCCTGCGCCATTCCGGATTGGTAATTGTTTTGCCAACGGCAACACCCAATACCGAAGCAAATAAAACATCGGAAGGCCAATGTCTCTGATCATGTACTCGCGAAAGGGCCGTCATGGAAGCAATTCCGTAGGCAAAATAGGGAACCAAGGGATAATCTTCTTTGTAGGTCTCGCTGATAGCAGTCGCCAAAGACATTGCCACCACCGCGTGCCCGGAGGGAAAGGATAAATTCTGCCCTGATAAAGAGGGTCCCTCCCATTTATAAGGGCCTTGCCCACTGTAAGGACGATGTCGATGAAAGACAAGTTTTAGGCAGTGAACCAAAAGACCCGATACTATGTAACTTTCACCGGCAAAACAAACCAGATCTTTTATCTCTTCCCTATCGGTGCAATAACCGTATACGTATAGGCCGCCCAAGGCAGGAAACACATATTCCCCTTCTCCGACCAGCCTAACCAAGTCCGCCACAAGGGCGGTTTTTTCATTTTTAAGATCCTGAACAAAATCAAATATCTCCTGATCAACACATAGAACGCTTGCCGTTACAACACCGAGAGCACAGGCCTTCCTCCACTCTTCCTCGCCCCATCTGAGGGGTTCCGTTGCCAAGCCCAAAAACGACTTACCGCAATCCAGGAAAAAACAGCGTTGAGGGGAAAGCCAAGGGACTTCTTTATCTTCCAACGACAAATCCAGGTCGGGTTCAGAAGCTAAACAGGGAACTCCGTAGGAAAAAAGAAAAACCAATATCAGAATATAACCGACTGCTTTACGCAATTAAACCACTTCCATTAATGCTATTAGTATTTTGGTTTCAGGTAAGGCAATTTTTTATATAGCCAACAATTGAACTGTATTTACAAAAAAATTCAATCTCATGATTGAATTCTTCTCATTTCTACAAATTCCTTCTTAAAAAGCCGGCAAGTCTTATTACGAAAGCTTTTGTAAAACTTATTTTATACCGTCAGGGCACTTACAATGCTCAAATACAGCAAAATTGTAGAAGAATAATACGTGCCGGCCGGAATTTATTTCAGCCAGTCAAAGGCACTTGTGACGCGTAAATACAATTGGTTAGGCTTTCCCTCCCAAGCATCCACAGCAAGGTTTCGGCAACCCTGATAGTTATAACCCAAGACCAAATAAGCTTCGGGCAACAGCCGAATGCCAACTTCCATTCCCGCCCCCAAGGTGCGACTGTAATCTTTCTGTGACAAATATGTCAGATAGGGGCTTAAGGCAATCTTGGGGCTTACTTCCCACCAGGTACCCAAGACAAAGAGGTTCGTAGATGCGGTCGTGCCCTCCTCCGTTATGGTTTTTTTATTGTCATAGCGGCCACCCAGTTGCAAACCAGGCGTAAAGCGATAGACCGAACCAAGTTCCAGAAGGAATTCTTTATCCTGGGCTCTGTAATCTTTGCCGAAGGAGGCCAAACCCCATACATCCAAAGGTATAAAGACATTCCCGCTTCGATAGTTCAATTCCAAGGCGGAACCGTAACCGGAAGGCCCACAACCGGCCAAAATAAAATTATAATTACCCCGAAGAAGGGCCGACAATTCAGGCAATATGTTTCCTCCCAGTGATAAATCCAGACTTTGTCTCCCCTTGTAGCTGTATCGATAAGTCGCCTCAGTTGCTAAACTTTGCCGGTTATAGGCCAAACTTAATTTTCCTCTGGGACCACGACCGTTGAAAGAAATTGAAGAATCCGCTTCAAGTCCTTCAATTATATCTCCTTTTACGCCCAGCCTAACCAGATGGCGTCGCTCATCCGCTCCCAAGAGGGTAATTTGGGCCTGCCCATAACCTTCCAATCCGGCCAAGATTTCTTTGACTTCAGCCCGGAGGCCAAACTGCCAACCGTAAAGATTTTTTTCATTCTGTTCGTGCATATAGGCAAGCTCAAAACCACCGATCAATTTTTTGTTCATAAAATCTTCACCGATGGAACTGAAATATATTTTTTCTTGCAGGCTAGTCCCCTTGTTTTCCCTGCTCCAACCGGTTTCCACTTCGACCGGAACGGTATCCAAAACGAAAGAGCGGGCGATACTGAGATTGACCTTTTCCTTCAGTCTTCTGTCAGTATTGGTAAACCTGTTTTGGCCCGGCTGTTGGAAAAAAGGGCTTTGCAACTGATATTGACCCCGCAACTCCAAAATTCCCGGCACCTTTTGTTTAAACTGAACATCCAAACCGCCGCCGAATTTTTCTCCCCTTATACTACCGGCCAATTCGCCGGTCAGGCTAAAATCTCCTTCTGTTGTATCAAGACCTAGAGCAGCAACCGTCAAGTGCCCCCGGCTGCTTTTTTCACCCATTATTTCCGCCTTCACCAATGAAGCATCATCAGGTCGATATGAAGTAGCCAACCCATATAGGAAATCCGAAGAAAATAGATTTTTTGGCTTGTAATCATAAGAAATAGCCAAATAAACTCTATTACCATCTTCATAGGGAGCCAATAGTTCATCAAAATAAATTATTCCTTGTTGATAATCAATTGAATAGGTCGTCTTCCGTTCGCTGATTACCCGGTCACCATCCATAACTTTGATGGTAACTTTTTCACTGAAGGGCCTTATGGCTGGCCGTTTCAATCGATAGGGGCCGGCTTGTTGGTCGGCAGGCAACAGTTCCATTTCCCGACCCGTCTCCGTAAACCCGAAGAACAATGTAAGGTCTTGACCAATATCAGCAAACTCGTTTCGGTAAGACAAGAGACAGGCGTCAACGTTGGCACTGCTTAAACCGATACCCTCTTGCAGATGCCGTACCTTTTGTTTTTGAAAGCCCAAATAACCAAAGGGGGTTGAAAGTCCAAGTCGCACCGGGACTTCTTCCTCCGGTGATGAGCATGGACGGAAGATTCCATCAGCCTTTGCTTGGGACCGGCCGGCAAGATTGACAGCCAAATCCAAGTAATAGTCCGGTGCTATTTCTCCTTGCGCCCTCAAATCCAAAAGGCCGCCAAATACAAAAGCAGAAATATCGGAACCGTGGAGCCAGTCGATTTCCAAGCCGGCAATGCTCTGCATAGAAAAACGCGGCAAAGATGTCGTACCGGGAATCAAACTGATTTGCAAATGACGGGGAACTCCGCCAGCCAAGTCAACGAAATAGAAATCCTTTTCAGCTACCCAACCGGAGGGCAAGGTTTCAGGCAAAACATTTAAGATATAGGTTCCCCGGGACAATTCGTTGGAAACGAAGAATCCCTCCTTATCGGTAGTCACAAGAGAGCCGCCCGATAGTTTTATTTCAATTCCTGCTACCCCTTCCAAGCTGTCAGCATAGACAACTCTACCCCTTAGGCGACTGTTAAGTTCGAAGGAGGAGGCCCCGATATAGACGGGGGCGGACAAGGGACCGAATTCAACATATTCATCGGCAATACCCGAAGCGCCGACTTGATTGTACAGCCAACCCTCATCGACCTCATAACCAACCAATGTCTGATAGATCAAAAGGGCTTCCTGGCCCACTTCCAAGGTATCCAAATCCCATATTAGGCTCCTGCCGCTTATCGAAGGCTCTTTCTTTTCGTCTCCCAGAAGGGCTGAATCCTTAATATAGCGCAAACCGCCCGGGAGTTCCTCTGCCAAGGCAATTTGATTTATGGAACCGGTTCCTATGTTCTTCAATAATACCTTATAAGTAATGATATCGCCAATTGAAGCCTTTCTTTTGTTGGCAGTAACCTCCATAAAAAAGGAATCATTATGTAATAAAACAATATCTTTTTCAAGTTGTTCCCTGTCATTTAAATAAAAGACCTGAGAATAATAAGGCAAATAATAGTCATGGGTGACCTTTAAATAATAATGGCCTGCCACTATTGATTGAATCTGATACCTGCCCGCCCCGTTGGAGAAGGTTGAGTTTACCTGGTCGGTTCCGGCCCGATATAATTCCACCCTGACATTTGGCAATGTCTCACCCTCTTGATTGCGTATATAACCGAATATTTCGGCCTCACCGGAATTATCGTTATTTCCATCGGGATCCAAAACCGTTAAAACACCGCCACCCAAATCACCCGGCAAGAGATAACAGATTAGATATGTGTAAATCCCCGGTTCGACAAATTGGCCATTGTAATTCCGGCCGTCCCAGTTGTAATAAGCCGCTCTTCTATTACCATCGAGATCGATAACTTCAGTCGGAAAAGCCAGCTTGACCAAATGGCCTTTACTGTCATAAATCCATATTGTATTGGCACTCCTGACCTTGCTTTCGGGTCCCCGGTAATGAATGGTGGTGCCGGGGTATTCTTCTCCGACAAAGAAGGAGGGCGGTTCCGCATAACTCTCGTTGTCATAATTGCCGCCGGTAAAGGTAAATACAAGTTTCGTCTTATAGCTTTCATCAGCTATCAGGTCATCCCACTGGGCTTTAAACTGTAAGTCCAAGGAAATGAGGTAATTGCTTAAAAAGCCCATTCGAGCCACATCTTGCCTTTCCAGAGAAAAGGGAGTCCAAGTCCCGACATTCCAGCCTGTTTGGTTGGAATAAATTTTAGGAAAATATAAGAGTCGGTCAATGGGAATTTGGGAATTGGAATCCATCTGCCCGACAAAATTGCTTTCGGCTTGCACCTGTAAGTGTGCCGAACCGAAGGTGCTAACGGAAAACTCTATGGCATCGGCAATATAAGCCGGGGGGCCCAAGGGGTTGATATCCTGAAAATAAATGGCCCCGGAGTTTTGCATAATTTCAATGCCCGCCAAGGCACCGGAGGAAAAACATATTAAGTTGAGAAGCACCAATAAAATAATCGAACGGATTTTCATCTTAACTCGCCACCGCTTATTTAATGGAGAACTCACATTCCTGCCGTAGGGCATAAACATCATAAAGCATGGTTATTACCGCCCTGTACTTGCCACTTGTCAATTTTTCTTTATATGTCAACTTGTATTCTTTTTCCTCATCACCGACCAAAAAGGCTGTGGGAATTTGAATAAAGCCAACCAGTTTGGCCTCTTCATATATTTCGATTACCCCGTTTAATTCGTAGGGCATAGTACCGCTGTTGCTGAAGTTGATTGTAAAATTTACGCCTGCAGGCCCGGCCTTGGCATAAAAGTCACTTATTGTTCCGGCCATTACATCGGGCCGCTCTTTGATCAAAAGGCTTGTTTCTTTTTCCAATTCAAACTCTTCCGCTTGCAATTTTAAATTTAATTTATGGGTTCCCACCGTCAGGCCATCGGCTTTCGTCGACCACTTTATGGGAACTGCAGTCCGCGGGGCAACTTCACCCAAAACTATCGCTTCTTCTTTACTGCCCCTTGCCCCGACTAGGGAAACCTTGCCCCGCACATCCAAGGGTACATTGCCGCGATTGTAAAATATTCCTTCTATACTGATTCCCTCGGCCAAAGTCGAGGTAAGAATTTTCAAGTCACTCATTTCGCCCCGCCTCTGCATAACCTGCCAGGGGCTTATAACTGTAAAGGAGCCGGCAAATTCAATCTCTTCTTCATAGCCGTACCGCAATACACCTTTATAGGTATACTCACCGGGCATCAGCATGGGCGGTTGCCATTTTGACCGTATCCAGCGGGCATTGCCGGGCAATACGGTCAAAGGACTCAAGTTTAGCCGGGTAAATTCCTTTTGGTTTTCGTCAAATATATCGACCGTACCATAAACGGACGTATGAATATCACCCGTATTGTTGAAGATGACACGAAAGTCGATGGGCTGGCCTGTTTCCTGCTGAAAGATATCGACACCCAAAACATCTCCCGCCTGCTCCATGGGCATATCCCTTTGCAAAAGGGTCAAAACCGAAAGGCGCAAGGCCGTAGCGATCTGGCTTTTGTCCTCTTTAGATGCGGAAGCTTGAATATAAATGATCGGATAAAAAGCCGGCGCGGTAAAATTAATCGGCAAACTGATTTGCGTTTGTATTGTCCGGGTTTCACCGGGTCCGATAAGAAAATCGGCCGGGGAAAATGTTAAGAAATCCTGAGGATCAAAGGGAATGTCCTGCTTCGCCACCATGGTACCCTGCAAATTGTGGCCGCCCCACTGGGCAAACACAGTTACTTGCAGAGGCTTGTCCCCTTTATTGGTTAAATATATCGGCGGCAGGTAGGTGCCGTCATCGACGACCATCTCGATACGGGTAGGAGTAAGGAGCAGACCTGCTTGGGTCGCTGGAGATATTGATACGATGAACAGTATGAACAGTGAAAGAAGAATCTTTTTCATATTCTCCCACCTCCTTTATTAATAACCCAATTCAACACTATAGACAATAGTTCCCTCATAGATACCGGGGCCGTCCGCCGGAGTCAGCTCTTGGCCAAAATAAAAGTCCAACTGCAAACCTTCCGAAGAGGTGGCTTCCAAGCCGCTGTAGATTACAGCCGCCTCCCCCGTGGGTATCTCTTGCCAAGAACCGGTACTGCTTCTGATCAACAAAGGATTCATCAAGCATCGACCCGTATGGACATTGGTCAAAAATAACGATTCGACACCCGTTCCCGGCTCGGTCATAATGCCCCGCACCGCCACACCCCAATCGCTGTTGGCTCTAACCTGCATGGTTTGGGGTGTTCCGGTCTCATTGAACTCCTCAGTAAGAGGCCCATCCCAAAGATCACCACCGTCAGGCCAGGATAAGACCTCCAACGCCTGGTGAAAATTTATAATTATTTCAATATCCCGCCCTTGCCCCTGCCATGAAAAGAAAAACAACAACAATAACAGGACGCCGGCGAGTCTGATCATCTTTCGAACCATAATAGCTTATCCCCCGCTCGATTCCTTTGAAGACCGACCTCAAAGAACCTCGTCCCCGGTCGACCGTATTTCCCATTGATCCCAATAATCGCTTAAAAACTATTTTAAATCTTTATAACCCCCCAAGGGTCACTTGGCCTTGTCCGGCCTTAATTTTCTACGATAAGTAAAATATTTGCGATTTGTCGGCAGATTCAGACTGAAAAGCACTCCGTGGGGACACTAAAAAAACTTGCCAATAAAGGAAACCCTTGGGTTCCTTTTAGGCAAAATAGGGCTGCTCGCCTTTCAAACAGCCCTCATCACCAAAACCGGCTGTTCAACAGCCATTCATTACCGACCATTGTTAAATTTGATGGCTTACGGTATAGGTAATGTTAATTTCATAATCACCGGCCGGATCGTCAATGACCACTTCCTGATGGAAAGTAACTTCGTGTGTCTTGCCGCCGATATCACTGGCCGATTCACTTACTTCAGTAACCAATGACTGTATTTCTCCCCCATCAATCTGCACGTGGAGAGGATTCTGAAGGTCGGTGTTGCCGCTTTTGAAAAAACCGCCATTGTCAGCAGTTATTTCCAAAGTCCAAGGCTTGTTGCTTGCTACAACAACATCGCACACCGGGCTGTTGTTTTCACCGACGTTCATGCCCCAAGTCAATGAATCTTCTGCCGAGATTTCAATGGAACCATCGATCGTTGCGTAGATTGTTTGTGCATGATCATCTGTATTGGCTGCAAAAACAGTCAGTGCACCTAATACTAACATAAGAACCGTCAAGATAATAATTGAACGTTTTTTCATTTCTTCACCTCCCCTCTCCAAAACAAAAAACCACCTCTGCTAAAAGATGGGCGGTTTCACTACTTGCTCCTCCCAAATCCAAGTGACCATTTTGCGGATTGGGACTCCTAGCATCCACTTTTGTTTTCCCCAGGCTGTGTTTATACAGAAAGCCTATATCAGCGACTTGTTTGGCCAGTGAACTTATTTATGACTGAAAAACAAACTCTGGGGGATTTATATAGGCTATTAATACATAATTCATTATATTACATGAAATATCCAATGTCAACAACATATTCCCAATTTTTGAAATTATTGTGGCTGTATTATTTGAAAAGTTTTCATTTTTTGATAAAGAAAAAAGGTTTCCCCAACGGATATTGCAGCAGCCAGAACCCGCAACTTCGGATGTTAGGTAAGTTTGGGGCCTATGAAAATTATCAAAGCAATGAGAATCCATCTAAATAAAGGCCCATCGCCCCTGGGGCGACAGACCTTTATAATAAGAAATATTTTGGCAAAGGTTAGACACAACTAATTCTGTTGAACAAGGGCTTAGGAATAGTCATAAAAGCCTTGTTTGGTTTTTCTGCCTAGGTGGCCTTTGGCGACCTTTTCTTGCAAAATTTCCGCCGGCTTATACTTTTCCTGGCCAAAAGCTTCATAAAGCGTCTCCATAATTGCCAAACATACATCCAGCCCGACCAAGTCGGCTAGGGCAAGGGGACCGAGGGGATGATTTGCACCCAGCTCCATGGCCCTGTCGATGGCTTCGGCCCCGGCTTTTTTCTCTCCGTAAAGGTTAGCTGCCTCGTTGATCATGGGAATCAAAAGACGATTGACAATAAAGCCGGGGCTGTCCAATACTTCCACCGGCCGCTTATCCAAGTCTTCCGCCAACTCTTTAACGATTTGAACCGTTGCCGGGGAGGTCTTCTTTCCCTTGACCACTTCCACGAGCTTCATAATCGGAACCGGATTAAAAAAATGCATGCCTATTACCTTGTCAGGCCTTTTTGTCCCCGCCGCCAATTCATCTATGCTCAAAGAAGATGTATTCGTAGCCAGGATAACTTCCGGCGGACAAATTTCATCCAATTGTTCAAACAGTTGCTTTTTCAAAGTCAATTTTTCCAAAGCTGCTTCAATTACCAAGTCTGCTTCCCGCAGAGCATTTATATCGGTAGTCTTTTCAAGTAAAGCCAAGGCTTTTTCTTTATCTTCCTCCGTTAGACGTCCTTTGCTGATACTGCGATCCATGTTTTTGATCAGATGTTGACTTCCTTTATCCAAGGCTTCTTCACTAATATCCATCATAATAACCTTATAACCCTTAAGGGCCAAGACCTGGGCAATACCGCTACCCATAATTCCGGCTCCGACAACGCCAATCTTTTTCATCCTATCAACCTCCCCGCTTCATTTGCAATATTTCCCTGGCCTCTTGGGGTGTAGCAACCTCCCGGCCCAGCTCTCCGGCAATGCGGGCAATACGGGCCACCAATTGGGCATTGCTTTCGGCCAAGACACCCCTATGGTAATATATATTATCTTCAAAACCAACCCGTACATGCCCCCCCATGGCCAAAGCCATGGTACCCAGTGTAAGCTCATGGCGGCCGACGCCGGCCACCGACCAAGTCATTCCTTGGGGAATGGATTCAACCAGATAAAGCAAATCTTTGGCCGAAGCCGGTATCCCGCCGGGTACGCCCATAACAAAATCAAAATGGAGAGGTGTATCCAAGAGACCCTGCCGGACAAGGAACAAAGCATTTTTAATCATGCCGCTTTCAAAAACTTCGATTTCGGGCTTGATTCCTAATTCTTTCATACGCTTTGCAAAAGCAGCCAAGAATTGGGGCGGATTATAAAATACGTCATCACCAAAATTGACCGTTCCTGTCGTCAGGGTGGCCATCTCCGGTTTCAGACTCAAAGGGGCAATCCGTTCTTCCAAAGGCATGCCGACTGCACCGCCGGTGGAAAATTGAACTATAGCCGGACAAACGCCCTGAATCTCTTCCATGGCTTCTTTGAATATAGCCGAATCCATGGAAGGCGTTCCATCATCCTTGCGAACATGAAGATGAATTATCGAAGCACCGGCCTTGTAGGCCTCCAAGGCTGCTTCCGCCAACTCCCGGGGCGTTATGGGCAAACCGGGATTATCTTCGCGGGTTGTTTCCGCACCGCACAAAGCACAGGTGATAATAACTTTATCCATTTAACTACCCCCTTTTTCCTTTCTTTGTCGTTCCTTGGGCACAACACAAATCCCCTCCGCCCGGGCCACCAAAATAGGCTCCTGCAAAACCTTCGCCCCGGAAGGCTGGCCGGGCAAGGGGTCGGCAGTTATCACCTTGTAAGCATTAAACACCATACGCCGGGATGTATTCCCTACCTTGGTAATTTTACCTCGGGCTTCAATATAATCCCCCCCATATACAGGGGCTAAAAATTCCACTTTTTCGTAAGTTAAAAAAAGACCTTCGTCGCCATCATGGCGGATCAGAAGCTCCGTAGCGTTATCCCCGAACAATTGCAAAATTTTGGCCCCGTCCACTAAATTCCCTGCATAATGAACTTCATGCATTCCTATACGCACTCGAAGCATAGATTCCATATTCTACCTCCTTAATAATTATTAACCATAAATTAATCCGCAGCCGGCGCTGCAATATTCCTTAATCGATAGGCGAAGGAATGTTTTTCCCGGCTAGGGGAAATAATTTAGGAGGAAGAGTATCTTGCCCGATAAAATTATCCCCGGCAGGGTACATAATTTTCCGGTTTGAAAAATATCCTTGACAAGAAACAAAATTTCCTTCTGCCAAAATAAAATACCTCCTATGCTACTATTTATCCTTCATCTTTTATATTCCCTGCTTTTTATCATTGAAATTGCCCCTTTGTTTTTTCGATCTTTTCTGCACCTGTCGTTTTAGCGGATTTTGCGGAGCACTTTTCCGACATTATGATCCATTATCCGGATTCTTGTCCTATGTGGAATAATCCCGGCGAAAAATCGTTTTTGGCCTGCATTCTGTCGAATATTTTTTTTAACAATCGAAGCTTTCGACGCACTTTGCATTTTGTCGATTTTGCTGGTAAGCAAATTTGGGTAACCTCTGCAACCGATGAACAACTTACAATCACTTCTTGGACAACTGCCGGATACTCACCGACAAGCAAAAGGAACAGCCGGTGGTTATCGATTGACTTTCTGGCAATGGACATATAATACACTCGGCATATTTATCTCTATCTTAATACCAGGCACTCTATCTCTAAACTCCGAATACTTTGTTAACGATAAATATAGCTGCCAGATAACCGGCCATATCACCCAAAAGACCTACAATTATTGCATATCGAAACTTTTTTATCCCGACAGAAGCAAAATAGACCGACAAAACATAAAAAGTAGTATCGGTACTGCCATGTATGGTTGATGCCATGCGTCCGGCCAAACAATCCGGCCCCAAACGGTAAAACAATTCCACAGTCATTGCCAAGGCAACGGAACCCGAAAGGGGTCTGACAAAAAAAATAGGTACAACATCGCCCGGTACTCCGACTAAAGTCAAAAAAGGTTTGAGCAACTTGATGAATATATCGAGGGCTCCCGAATCCCGAAATAAAGCAACAGCTACAAAAAGTCCGACCAAGTAGGGAATTAGTCGAACGGAAATTTGCAAGCCTTCCTTGGCACCTTCGGCAAAGACTTCGAAGACTTTTACTCCTTTGAACAATCCAAAACCCAGGACAAAGAGAATAAAACCCGGTACGGCCCAATGTGACACTGAATTAAGCAATGATGCCAACATCACATATTCCTCCGGCGTCGTCGAAAGAAGTAATCAGCAATAATGGCAACTATTGTGGAACAAAGGGTCGCAAAGATTATCGGACCAACTACTTCACCGGGATTGTTTGAGCCCGCCGAAGCGCGAAAGGCCAAAAGGGTGGTAGGAATCAAGGTTACACCGGAGGTGTTAATGGCTAAAAACGTACACATGGCCTCGCTGGCCACCTCTTTTTGGGGATTGAGCTTTTGCAATTCTTTCATGGCCTTCAAGCCAAAGGGAGTCGCGGCACTGCCCAAGCCCAAAATATTGGCACTTACATTCATCAAGATCGCTCCCATCGCCGGATGCCCCCGGGGAATTGATGGAAACAAAAGCCGGAAAAAAGGTTCCAACAACCGGGTCAGGAGTTTGATCAAGCCCGATTCCTGGGCTACTTTGGCCAAGCCCAACCAAAAAGTAATAATGCCAATCGAGCCGATTACCTGCTGGACACCATTAGCTGCCGCATTGGCCACAGTTTGGGTGACGATACTAATATCGCCTTTGATTGCCGCCAGTAGTATTCCCAATAAAATAAAAAAAGCAAATATGAAATTCATTGCTTAACCTCCTTAATTTACTACATTTTATGGCGAAATATATTTCAATATGATTGGCCTGTTTATTTCACCATTATTGGCGAATTTAGAGATTGCAACCCTGATTCACCTGATTATAGTTCGTAAAGCCGGTCGGTTTGAGGCGCACCGTTGCTCCCAAGAAAAAAATATAGTATAATAAGTAAAGTCAATCAAAGAATTTACCCGGAACCGTTGCCCACAGAATGGCCGGGCAACGATGACATAAATTAAGCAATGACTACATTAATTCAGAGGTGAAAAGATATGGCAAAAAAGATTACATTATATTCGTCACCCAATTGTCCTTGGTGCGTTTTGGCCAAGCGATACCTTACCGAGAAAAATGTTAAATTTACCGAATATGACGTAGGGGAAGAACCCGACAAGTATGAAGAAATGATAAACCTTTCCCGACAAACCGGTGTACCGGTAATAACCGTTGATGACGAAGTAATCATCGGTTTCAACAAGCAATTGCTGGAAAAAATGTTGTAAAAACGGCAAGCAATTTTTAAAAAAAGAAAAACAAAATACAATGAACAAAAGACAGGGGTTCCCTGTCTTTTGTTCATTGTAAGAAAAACTTTAAAAATTCTGAAGATCTTTTAAGTCGCCGCAAATGCCGCCCACCAATCCCGAATCGGCAAGAAAATCACCGTCGGCCTGCATCATCAGGATAAATTCCCAAACAAAAGGGTTAATAACATGGCTTTTGCCGGTAAATAATTCGCTGCCGGCAAAAATAATTATCGGCCAATTACTTTAAAAATGATCAATAAAAGATAATAGCGGATAATAACAAAACGGTAGGGCAATTGCAGACAACGTCTGACAAACAACCTAGAGGATTTTCCTCTTATAAAATTTTACTCCTTCATAATCATACTTTTCGATTTTCTCTTCTTTTAGAAGATCATCGATTATTTGCCAAGCGATATTTTTATCTTTTAACAATTTTTGCATTACTTTTTCTTTGATGGGATGGACCGATAAAATACTTAAAAGGTCTTTGATTGGGTCTTCGGCAACAAAAAAACGTTCCCCTTCATCGCCGGTAATGCATTCAACTTCAGTATTGTCAGCTAGACGGGAGATGGTCCAAAAGGCTTCCTGCAACCTTTGCCGGGAAGGCCTTCTCACATCTTCCGCCGGCGGCCTTGTCGGCACCAATAAATATGCCTTGGCCGGATTGAGCTTGCCGATATGCCCGGCCACCCCCTGCAAAGCTTCCCGGTGTTCGTTATAGGCGGCTGTAAGCATCGTTTCTGTAACCAAAGTGCCTTTAAAAGCCCTGGCAAAATCGAGGCTGCCGGCCAATATTTTTTCAAGGTCCAGCTTGCCATGGGGACGATTGATACGACGCCAAATATCTTTGTCCACCGTATCGATTTTCAAAGAAACCCAGTCGGCTTTAGCCAAATCTTCTTGGACTTCCTCCCGCCATAAAAGGGAAGCATTGGTTATTACGGCAATTTGAATACCGAACTGTTTTAAGAGGCCGATAGTTGCACCAAAGTTATTATCGAGGGTAGGCTCACCGTCGCAAACGAATGTAAGGTAATCCAATATCTCGCCCTGAACTTTGAGCTCTTCAATTTTTTTTGCAACCTTCTCATAAATATCTTGGGGCGTATAGAACTCTTCTCTTTTTATCTGCATTCGATTCGTTCTGCCCAACTGGCAGTAGACACAAGAATAAGAACATCTCTTGGGCGGGATATTGTTGATTCCCAAGCTTCTCCCCAGACGCCTCGACGGAACCGGTCCAAATATAATCATTTTCAAACTCCATCTCCTCACGGCAATATATTATTGTGCTTACCGGGACTGAACTAATAAATATACGTCCAAACCGAAATACCATGGGCAAAAACAACCTTTCCGATCGTTTGCCATCTTGGTAATCAAAAACATATCCACACAAGGTTGCAAGCATATGCCGGGCATAACTTGGAATGGCAAGCATATCTCGGCTCAATTTTCAGAACTATTTTATCGCCAACTCCTTAAGTTCCTTCGTAATTTTCAGCCAAATATCTTTGACCAAGGCGGTAAATTCTTTATTATCCGCTTCCACCGGCGTTTTAAATTCCTGCAAAGCTTTAACCACAGAAGGATCAAAGGGAATTTTGCCCACGACAGGCACATCGCTCGCCCGGCAAAATTCTTCTATTTCCTCAGTCACTTGCAGGTTCAAATCATATTTATTGATGCACACAAAGGCGGGAATCTTAAAGTGTTTTGCCAAAGCCAGGACCCGTTCCAGATCACTGCGTCCCGAAATTGTTGGCTCAGATACGATTACGACCGCATCGGTACCTGTAATGGAAGCAATTACGGTACAGCCTATACCGGGGGAACCGTCAATTAAAAGCCAAGTCTCGCCTCCATAATAGTCTTTTACCTTCTCCCGCACCTCCGTTACCAACAATCCGGATCCTTCCGCTCCGATATCCAAAAGGGCGTGAGAAAAGATACCCTGAGGGGTTTTGGAAACAAAAGTCTCACCGGTCTTTACCTTCTTCAACTTTATCGCTTTCACCGGACAAACCAGGACACAGGCACCGCAACCTTCGCATTTCATGGGACGAAGATTATATTCTTCATCAATGGCATCAAAACGGCAAGCCTCTCTACACAAGCCACATTTCGTACAGATATCTTTGTCGATTACCGCCTCTTGAGCACCAAAAAAATCTTCCCTTTGAATTATTTTCCCTTGTAAAAGGATATGCATATTGGGTGCCTCAACGTCGCAGTCCGCCAATATCTTGTCGTTGACCAAATGGCTTAGGGATGAAACCAGGGTACTTTTCCCGGTTCCTCCTTTGCCGCTTATAAATACAACCTGTTTCACTTTCCGGCACCCTCCTTTATCTTTTCATAGAGCCGCAAAAACTCAGCTTTAGCAATAATGCCGCTTTCGATCGGCAGTATCCCTCTGGAGTAATCTTTGGCTATTTCCTGGGAATAAGGGATTTCCATCAATAAATCTATTTCTTCCTCCTGGCAAAAATCATGGATTGAGGTATTGTCTGAGCTGGCTTTATTCAAGACAATACCGAAAGGAATGCCAACCTTCTCAGCCAATTTGACCGCAATCTTTATGTCATGCAAACCGAAGGGGGTCGGTTCCGTGACCAAAAGGCAATAGTCGCTTCCATCAATGGTCTCCACCACATTGCAAGAAGCACCCGGTGGAGAATCGAGGATGGTTGGCCTGTCCTGTTTAATGCGCTTTTTAAGTTCAACTAAAATCGGTATGGCAATGGGTTCTCCTACGTCAAGCTTTCCCTGTAAAAATGTCTCATCTTCATTGGCTTCGATTACACCGATGGTTCTTTCCACCTCATCAATTGCCCCAAGAGGACATGCAATCATGCAGGCCCCGCAATGGTGACATATTTCCGGAAAAAGAAGCACCTGATCTTTGGTAACAGCAATTGCATTAAATTGGCAAGCCTTAGCGCATAGCCCGCAAAAATCGCATTTCGCCAAATCAATTCTCGGTACAGGCACTTTAACCGCTATCTTCTTTTGTAATTTAGGTTTTAAAAAAATTGCTCCATTGGGCTCTTCAACATCGCAATCAATATACCGGCTAGTCGGTAACGACATAGCCAGACTGGCGGCAACCGTTGTCTTGCCCGT
The DNA here is from genome assembly GCA_964568715.1 of uncultured Halanaerobiales bacterium. Taxonomy (GTDB): domain Bacteria; phylum Bacillota; class Halanaerobiia; order B1SED10-174; family B1SED10-174; genus CAZMQU01. The sequence continues at coordinate 23,448 of CAZMQU010000013.1, read as the reverse complement.
TCCTCCCTTACCGCTCAATACTGCCACTTGCATCTATAATCTCCTCCCAACTGTCTTAACCTCGCCCGCACCCACGCCGAACATGAAAATCGCCCAAAGGATCCTTGGCCGCGGTAAAAGTCTTAGCATCGCCCGCGCCTGCGCCGACCATGTCTTCTGCAATGGCGATGGCAAAATTGTCGCCTTTGTGGCGGCGTACAGGTCAATTCCCGGGAACCACACCGGTCACAATATATGTCTTTTTCCAAAGGGCCCGCAAAGTCTTCGTACCTTTCCAGCCAATAATTACCACAGACTAAACAAGTAACGCGACAAATGTTACGGGTATAGTTGCCTCCTTCAATTCGCAAGGCTTTGCCATTTACCAAGCAGTCGGCTATTTTGGCGCGAGCAGAACTTAAAATCCTTTGGAAAGTTTGCCGGGATACTGCCATCTGCTCACCGCAATCTTGCTGTTCCAATCCCTCCAAATCCCTAAGACGGACAGCCTCCAGCTCTTCGACATGTAAAACCACCTCCGGCAAACTTCCATCTTCTTCGCCGGCTTTAGCCGGCATAAAATATTGTATTTCGGGTATAAAGGCGACCCTTCGCCACTTCTTAGGTCTTGCCATTGTTCTCATTCTCCTTTGACGCAACATTCGGAAACATGAATAAGGCAAGAAGGCAGGGAAAAATATCTCCCTGCCCGAATTTCATGCAAGAAATATTTCTAGAGACCGACGAAACAATTAATCTCCACCTTCTTCAGCCAATTCTTGCATACGCTGTCGCATTATCTGCAGTTCATGTTCCAAGGCTTCAACCTGCCGGCTGAGCATTTCCTTTTCTTCTTCCAAGGTCGGATAACCGGCCGGATACGGTGCATATCCCGGCCCGTAAACCGGTGCATATCCCGGCCCGTAAGCACCATAACCGGGGCCGCCCCAAAAATGCCTCCCGCCAAAACCGCGACCTCTGCCATAACCCATACCGCCGCGCATGCCAGGGTTCATGTAACCCGGAGCAGCATAACCCGCACAGAAACCAGCACCCCTGCCGGTCATGGGACCGAAACCTCTGGGACCTGTCCTATCTCCTCTTGGCATAACACTTCACCTCCTCCGGCTTCAAGATTAAAAGTCATATAAACTTAATCGCAAGTTATTGGCTTATGCCCATAACTAATTATACTGCCGTTCACTGAAGGTGTCAATGGATACAATAGGCCTAATCGGACAGATTTCAGCCAAAAATCAAGTCTTCAAAATGTTAGGCTCCATTAACATTCCGAATTCTTTGTCTTACTCTTCTTCATGATCGCATTCCGTCTTTTCAATACCAAAACCCTTGCCGGCCCCCGGCCGGCAAAAACTTTCTCCCCCGGCTAGGGTACCGGCCTTCAATTCTTCGATGGTTTCGGCTATGGTACCGGCAATACCGACAAGGGTCTTTATTCCGAATTCGTTAAAAAAACCCTGTGCCCGCATACCCATGCCCCCGCAAACAACAATTTTGGCCCCTTTTTCATGTAAAAAACGGGGGATATTGCCCGGTTCATGGCCCGGATTGGCCTCTTCGGTTAACTTCACTAACTGCCCGTCCTCTATATCTACAAATGTATAAGTCGGGCAACGGCCAAAATGTTGAGCAACATAATCTCCGTCGGTTGAAATTGCTATGCGCATATTTTTCTCCTCCCTCCAAAAACTTTAAAGATTTCTGAAACCGCCGCCTTGGCCGCGTCCGCTGCCTTGACCGCGTCCGCCGCCACCACCCATGCCGGAATGGGGCGCTACGGATACATCTATTTCCTGCAACCGGCCCAGCTTATAGTTTTCTATATTATCTTTGACCGATTTCATCTCACCCCGATAGGCTTTTATATTGGAAGCTTTCAAAACGCTCGTTGCATTGGGACCCAAGTTGCCTGTAATTACAAGGTCAATCCCCTTATCGGCCATCAACTGACCGGAAGCAATCCCGGCACCCCCGCCGGAGGCGGCGGCACTGTTTGGCACGGCTTCGATTTCCCCACTGTCCGTATCGACAAATATAAAATAGGGTGCCCTGCCAAAACGGGGATCCATTGCACTCTCGATGGTATTCCCACTGGCTGTAATACATATCTTCATTTTTTTGACCTCACTTATCGATTATTTTGTGGCGTATGCCCATAAAAAAATTATACTCCCACCGCCCATATATGTCAATCAATTCCGGCAAAGAGTACTCCCATAGGATTATTATCCGCCTCAAGTCCAAAAAATAAACGCGGCCAGCTCAAAGATGAAAATTTTTATCAAGACCGGCAGGATTTACTTTACCTGCGGCGAAATTAAAATAGGCTAAATTAACAGCCGAATCATAAAAGGCTTTTTGCCATAGAATATAGTAACTATGTTTAAGCAACATTTGGCAACCATTTTACGCCTTTTAAAATTAAATATCTGTGTCTTCAGGGCAGGGTGCAATTCCCGACCGGCGGTAAAGTCCGCGAGCGTTTCAGCGCAGGTACATGGACGGCATGTACAGGATTTGGTGCAATTCCAAAACCGACAGTAAAGTCTGGATGAAAGAAGGCCGTATTGCTTTGTATTTAACACCTGGAAGACATTTTCCGGGTGTTACTATTTAATAAGGAGGAGTTCAATGAACACAAGAATTAGACGCAATATCACAATTGCAATGCTTAGTGCTTTTGCCTATGTTATCATGGTCGTTGGCCGTATACCCATGGTCCTGTTTCTAAAATATGATCCGAAGGATATCGTCATAACCATAGGCGGCTTTATGTTCGGCCCCTTGGCGGCCCTTATTATGTCGGTAGCTGTATCCTTTGTGGAAATGATTACAGTCAGCAGTACCGGCCCCATCGGTTTTGTCATGAACGCCATATCCACATGCGCTTTTGCCTGTCTGGCCGCTTATATCTATAAACACAACCACACCCTCAAGGGGGCTGTCGTCGGCTTGATTTCCGGCATCTTCGCCATGACCGGCATCATGATCCTTTGGAACTATATAATTACTCCCATGTACATGGGTATAAGCCGGGAGCAGGTCAGCAGCATGCTCCTACCCATCTTCCTGCCCTTTAATTTGATCAAGGGGGGTCTTAATGCAGCTTTTACCATGCTTTTATACAAACCCCTTTCCGGTATATTGAAAAAAGGAAGCCTGACCCCGGATTCGGCTGAAAACAAAAAGACTAAAATAAATTGGGGTGTTGTTCTTTCCTCTCTTTTTATCTTGGCAACCTGCGTCATTTGTGTATGGCTCTTATGGCACTGATTTTACCCTTAACATAGGAACAAAATATTCGATAAAAAAGCACCCGTTACCACGGGTGTTTTTTCCGGCAAAGTTTGCTTAGCCCTTTAGTAGGTCGTAGCTTACACTGGCGTTTTGGCTTGCCGCTTTGAATCATCGACTTGGAACCTCAAGTTAAATCGTCAGCATAAATCAAAGCTTAAAGATCTGACAATTCATAATTACAGCCGGCCCTAAATCGGCAATAAAGACTTTCCCAAGTATATTGATGGCAATCTGATTATGAATCGCTATCAGCGAATTCCCTTGACCAAGGCAGTTATAATTCCCGTCAAAAACATCAAAAGGGGTACGGGAGCAATATAGCAGTACATTTTTTTAAAATTGGCCTGAAAATATTCCCTGGTCAAAATCATACATAGGTGCAAGGGCGAAATAAGGTAACCCATTGTTGCGGCGATATAAACCAGACCGATTCCGCCCGGGAGCAAATCACCGCTCAGAAGGGAGGCAAAAACGGGAATTACTATACCGATGGCCGCTTCGTGGTGACCGGTGGCCAAGCCGACTAAAAAGGGCAAACCTCCCAATAGCAACCACATGGGAATGCCCTGTTCAACCAAATCAAGGGCAAAGCTGTTGATCAGGCCGCTGGCAAAAATCAGTTCTTTGAAAAACATGATACCGGCCACAACCAATATCAAGCCCGGTCTGAAGCCGGCCGGCAACATTGTCTTTATCCTCTCCGCCCCGGTGGAACACATCCGGCGCCAAAGGGACTCGCTGCCCGGAGAGGGCAAATTGATAAAGGCATAGCCCAGCCCTATCAACATGGCCAAGACAAAATTCAGTTTAAAGACCAAGTAAGCTGTGATTACCAGGGCAATGGGCATAATGCTGGCCAAGAATAAAAGGGCATCCTTGGTGCTCCATTTTCCTTTCGCTTTACCGGGCAACCGGTGAAGCAGAAGAAACCAGGAACTGATCAAGCCGACCAGGAGGGCAGGTATATTCTGTAAGGCCAGTTTTGGAGTTTCCAGGCCGGCCAGGCCCGCCGCCAAAATCATGCCCGGCACAATCGGGAAGATCGGATACCAAATATGGCGGTAAACCATATTAATACCGGCCCTGTGTTCGCCGCTAATGCCGGTTCGTTCCCCCAACTGATCGATAATGGGAGCGGACATCATTGCGCCACCGGGAACCGACAAAGAACCGATCATACCCGGTAAGACTATCGCCAACAAACGCGGATCACCGATTAAGCGCAGAAGACTGTCCATCATAACATCCATTGTGCCGCTCTCTTTCAAGGTATAGCCCAGGATGCCGATTAAAACGACGGCTCCCATCAAAGTCCAGGTGGAACCGTCAGTGAAGGCTGCCTGGGCAGCAGACGTAATTTGTGCCAAATTTAAAGGGGCGGTCAAAATTATTACCAAGCCCCCGGCCAACATTGCCAAGCCGAGGTTTATTCGCTTGGCGGCCAAAATCGTAATTACAATAATTGCTAAAACCACTGAAATTATACCCACCGCTTCACTCTCCTCTTTCTCCGTAACCGATTTTTAACCGAAACAACAATGGCCCGGCCGCCGGCTGAAATCAGTCCAGCCACAAATCCAGCTTTTGGGCAAAGGTATAGGCCTGTCGGTATTCTTTAAGGCTCAGCTTCGTCCTCAGTTCACTGTAGGCATATGCCTTGTGGGCCGGGTAATATTGACTCATCAAGTTGACCAGGACACCGGCGGAAAGCTCGTTTTTTATAAACCGAAGTATTTTTTTTGTGTCCTGCAAGCCGCCGGGCAACATCAGATGCCGGACCAACAAGCCCCGGCGAGCCAAACCCGCTTCATCCAGCTTAAGGGCACCCCCTTGGCGATCCATTTCCTTTAGTGCTTCCATTGCCTTGCGGGGATAGTCTTCTGCATCGGAATATCTTTTACTGGCTTCCGACGAAAAGTACTTGAAATCGGGCATATAAATATCTACAATCCCGTCGAGAAGTTGCAGGGTTTCCACCTTTTCATAGCCACCGCAATTATAGACCAAGGGCAGATTAAGGCCCTTATCGACGGCTATCTCTAGGGCGGCAAGGATCTGGGCGGTATAATGGGTGGGTGTAACCAAGTTGATATTGTGGCAATGATAGTAATTTTGTAGTAAGAGCATTATGTCCGCCAATTTTTCATTGGTTATCTCCGTGCCCATAGCACTTTGACTTATATTGTGGTTCTGGCAAAATACACAACGAAGATTGCAATGGCTAAAGAAAATGGTTCCTGAACCCTTCTCGCCGACCAAAACGCTCTCTTCCCCGAAATGGGGTCCATAGCTTGATACTTTGGCTTTATCCGCAGCCCGGCAGATTCCTACCCCGATGCTACGGTTAACACCACATTCATGGGGGCATAAACGACATTCCATAAGTTGTGCTTCCGCTTTTTTAACCCTCTCGGACAATAGACCCGCCTTATTTAATTCAATGTATCCCGGCACAAAAGTCATTTTCTACTCCTTTGAAGGGTACCTTCTCACATCACCTCAGTAAATAGATAATCAAATATTACCCTAACCCGGACAATTGTCGCTTGGATTTATAAGTGCATCTTTCTGCCCACACGGTTGCGGCATTGCCTTTTTTTGTCTTCAGATTCCCATATTCATAACTTCCCTGACTTCTTCCAAAGTTGCTGTTGCCACCCGGCGAGCCTCGGTGATCCCCCTTTGCAGGACTGCCCGGATATAGCCCGGCTCTTTTTCCAGCTCCTTGCGTCGCTCCCGCAAGGGCCTTAGATGTTCATTCAATGCTTCCGTCAAATATCCTTTCAACTTGGCAGAACCGCCATCACCGATTTCTTGGGCAATATCCCGAGGCGCCCTTCCGGTTGCCAAAGAACACAATAACAATAGGTTGGCAACCTCAGGCCGCTTCTCCGGCTCATAAGTTATCAGCCTTTGGGAATCGGTTTTAGCCCTTTTTAAAAGTCGGGCCGTTTCATCTTCATCGGCACTCAACATTATCGCATTGTTTCTGCTCTTACTCATTTTTTGGGTACCATCCAAGCCCAAAATAGCCGGTGCTTCACTTAAAAGGGCTTGCGGCTCCGGGAAAACAACTTGTTCCCGGGCAAATCTTTCATTGAATCTACGGGCAATTGTTCTGGTAAGCTCCAAGTGGGGCAATTGGTCTTTACCCACCGGCACTACCGAAGCTTTGCAAAAAAGAATGTCGGCGGCCTGGTGGACCGGATAAGTATACATACCGGCATTGATGCGTTTTTGCCCGGCCGCGGCAATCTCTTCTTTAACCGTGGGGTTGCGATTCAGTTCGGCATTGGTTACCAAGGTCAAAAAAGGCAAAAGGAGCTGATTAAGCTCCGGAACATGGCTGTGGGGAAATATAAATGTCTTCTCATCATCGGGATCCAAGCCGGCAGCTAAATAATCGAGAACCAAATGCTTGACATTCTCGGCAATTTTTTCAAAAGTGTCCCGGTCGGTAAGGACCTGGTAGTCGGCGATAACTATAAAGGTCGGAACACCCATCTTCTGCAATCTGATTCTGTTTTGTAAAGATCCGAAAAGGTGCCCTATATGCAGCCGGCCGGTAGGCCTATCACCGGTAAGCACCTGATAATTATCGGGATTTTTCCTTAAATCTTCCTCCAGCTTTTTGCTTCGGGCTACAGTAGCTTCAAAGGTTCCGTAATCCATATGTTCTTCTTTTCCCATCTGTCTTTCCATCCTTTCACCTTTACATCTTTCCCTATTACTTCTATACTGTCAAACTTCTTACTTCTTCATTAATGCTTTTACTGAAAACTTTAACAAATCCTTCATTTTTTTAAAATATACCGGCTTGTTTATTTTAGCCAAAGTTTCCGCCGGCCCGATTAAAAATTTTCGAGGGCTGCCAGTTCATGTCGCCACCTTTAATCATCTTGGTAACGACCTTTCGGGCTACAAAACCTTTATTTTTATAGAACTCAACACCGAAATCATTACTCACAGGCAAGGCGGCCCTATTGGTAAACAAACTGCGCAGTTCCATAAGGCTTTGACCGACTCGGGCATCAATAGCGATAATCAAACCCTCTTCCAAATCTTTCAAGTAATAGCCCAAGACTTGGGAACCTGCTTTGTACACAAAGCCGCCCTTAAAGTAGTCTTTCAACAGTTCCTGCCTTCCTTCGCCGGTAACAAACCTATCGAGAGCCAGTACCCCCTCCAGATCTTCTTTTTCAAGGGGTGCGATATTCCTATCGATATCGCAATCGACTTTGCCCCCGGCTTTTCTTTCCATAAAAACATATTCTTCCTGTTCCCGAAAGCCGGCCTTTTTGTAAACGGAAAGTCCCATTTCCGTAGCAATCAACAGTATAGTCTGCCTGCCGGTTCCAATCAGGAAATCGCACAGATAATTGACCAAGGCAGTACCTATTCCCTGTTTTCTCCGCCGGGGACAAACGATTATGTGGGCTAACCAACCGGTATCCTCGTAAGAAATAGAAGCTCCCACACCGATTATCTCACCGTTCGATACTGCCTTGACCGGGTTGCAAAAAGGGCTTGAGATATAATAGGAAAAAGTCGACCGAATATCGGACCAATCGGCGGGCTGAAATCTATGCAGTTCTTCCAAGTCCGTCCATTCCATAGGAACAATAAGCATCGAATCCACGCTTCCTTCACCTCCCAAGTTTGTTTGTAAAAGACAAAACAGCGAAATAATTGGTTGTTTTATGAATCAATAATTGCCGTTTTTATAAAAACATAGATGACCGATAATCAAAAGAGCCTGTCATCAATAAAAATTTGCTGCTCAAACAGTCAATATACAATCTTTAGGCCATTGAATAGCAACTTCACCAAAAATCCGCCCAGTCCTGCAATGATAATTGTCTCCTTTTGTTAAAAAGTATAATTCCTGCTAGCGGGATTCTTGCGTTATAATCTGGTACTCCTGCCCGGGAATGACGGATACCCGTCTCCAGCAAAAACAGTCCTGCCGTTTCCCCGGATTCCGTTCAATAAAAGTTGAAAGGCAAAGCACAATGTGTTAACATATACTTAACAATAGTTGGGAGGCTCCCGATGATTCTGTTTCTTGTCGGATAAGGAATTTGATATTGGCAAAACTCCGCACCCGATTTTGGAATCGGGGATTTCCTATTGATTGGTCGGTTTACCTGTCTGAATCGGAGTTTTGCATCCACCCGCGAGAAATCTTTTAAAAATGCAATGAATATTCACCGAAAGATGATTCGTTCATCTTTTTTTATATTCTGCCACCGCCGGGATTTTCGGGGCAGTTTTTTTATCCCGCCTTCCTTCATAGCCGCCCCGGCCGTAATCCCCGTATCCATAAATAGACCCCCTACGCAAGCCTTCCTTTATAGCGCCCGGGCCGTAAGCATCTATACCCTAACCGCTCTGTCTACCATTCACGGTAGCCAAACAAACTCCGGCTACTTACCCTATCCTCCTTGACTGCACCCAAGCGAACATATTTGCTTGCGCAATGTCCCCCGGTCTTTAGCCAACGGCCGGGAAGGCCCGGAACGAAATTCTCTGGCTTGTATTCTTCAAAGCATCCCGGCAGGATTGAATCAATAGGGAATTTATCGGCAAGCGATTTTCTACAATGGTCTTACCGACAAAATCAAATTAGGAGTGATAGGTATGGCTTTACTGGACATAAAAAACCTCAGCTTTTCCCATCCGGGAGCAAGCAGACCGATATTTGATAATGTAAACCTTCAGCTGGATACAGACTGGAAACTGGGTTTGATAGGTCGCAACGGTTATGGAAAAACCACCTTTTTGCATCTTTTATGTGGAAAATTAATTCCCCGGGGCAATATACTCTCGCCTGTGGACTTCGACTATTTTCCTTATAGGGTGGAAAATCCCACCCTTTCCACCTTGGAAGTGGTAAAAAACCTACAAGGAGAATTTCCCCTCTGGCAATTGCAAAAAGAAATGAACCTCATCGATTTAAAGGATGATATACTCTACCGGACCTTTACTACCCTAAGCCACGGCGAACAAACTAAAGTTCTTTTGGCAACGATGTTTATCGCTGAAAATAAATTTCTTCTTATTGATGAACCGACAAACCACCTGGACAGCCATGGCAGAAAAGCCGTTGCCGAATATTTGGCCGGCAAAAAAGGCTTTATCGTTGCCTCCCATGATCGGGATTTTTTGAATATCTCCGTCGACCACATATTGGCCATCGAAAGAAACCAAATAGTCCTTACAAGGGGCAATTTTGATACCTGGCAACACAATAAACATTTGGAGGATGAGTTCGAACTGGCTCAAAATGAAAAGTTGCGTAAGGAAATACGGCGTCTTAAAAAATCGGCCCGCCAAAAATCCCTTTGGTCGGATAAAACAGAAAAAACAAAGATTGGTCACGGACCGGTAGACAGAGGCTATATAGGCCATATGGCAGCCAAGATGATGAAAACATCCAAAGTTATCGAGCGACGCTTTGAAAAAGCCATTGAAAACAAGGAAAGTTTGCTTAAAAATATTGAAATAGTTGAACGTCTGCAAGTTGAGCCTCTCAAATACCACAGCGATAATTTGCTGGCAGTCGAAGATTTTGAGATCTTTTTCGATTCAACCTCCCTCTTCCAACCGTTGACTTTCAATATTGACCGGGGCGAATGCCTCGTATTGCAAGGGGTCAACGGCAGCGGCAAATCAAGCCTTTTAAAGGTCCTATTGGGGAAAAAAATAGATACCGGCGGCATCTTACGCCAACCCCGGAATCTTGTAATTTCCTACGTTCCCCAGCAATTTGACTTCCTGTCAGGCAGCCTGTTTGATTATATCGAAGCAAACAACATCGATAAGACTCAATTTTTAACCGTCTTTCGCAAGATGGGAATCTCCCGGGATCAGTTCGATATCCCCATGGAAGATTACAGCAACGGCCAAAAGAAAAAGGTGCTTTTGGCAAAATCCCTCTGTGAAAGTGCCCACATTTATTTGTGGGATGAACCTTTAAACTACATCGACATAATATCGAGGTTGCAGATTGAAAAATTAATTCTCGAGTATGCCCCAACCATGATCCTGGTCGAACATGATAAAAAATTTATCGACCGGGTGGCCACCGATATCGTCGAGTTAGAAGGATATAAGCGATAAGCTCAAGTGCCACAAAAGGTTCGGTACGCCTCCGTCGATTGGTCGGGCTTGGTATAGTAATTATCGGGACTGTGACAGTAATCATAAGGTTTGGTCAAAACGGCCAAGAGTCGTTTTAGGTCAGTATAATCATCTTGATCCGTTGCAGCCCTTATTGCAGCATCGACTCGCCGGTTGCGGGGAATAACCGTCGGATTATTGGCAGCCATCAAACGCCTGGAGACCGCTTCTGATTCCTTTTGCCCCTTCAACCTTTTTTGCCATCGCTCCTGCCATTGCCTAAATTCTGCTGTTGTAAAAAGCTTTTCATCCCCGGCTTGGCCGCTTGTCAGCGCATAAAAGGTATTTGTATAATCGGCCCTGTGTTTCTGCATTAACTTCAAGAGATCGTCAAAAAGAGTCGCATCGGTTTCTTTTTTGCTGAAAAGACCCAACTTCTTCCTCATGCCACCCAGCCAAGCTTCCCGGTATAGAGAAAAAAAATCCGCCAAAGCTCCTTGGGCCAGATCGATTGCCTTCTTTTCATCTTCAGCCAATAAAGGAAGCAAGCTTTCCGCAAAGCGAGCCAAATTCCAAGCGGCAATTGAAGGCTGATTGCCATAGGAATAGCGCCCATGTCGGTCAATGGAGCTGAAAACCGTATCGGGATCATAGCTGTCCATGAATGCACAGGGACCGTAATCAATGGTTTCGCCGCTTAAGGCCATATTATCCGTATTCATTACGCCGTGAATAAAGCCGACCAGCTGCCACTTAACTATTAAAGCTGCTTGCCCTTTTATTACTTCTTCCAACAAAGCAAGGTAGGGATTTGGTTGTTCATAGGCTTGGGAATAATGCCTTTTTATCGTGTAGTCAGCCAAAACCTTCAAGTCCTCTTCGGTCCCCCGGTGGGAAGCATATTCGAAAGTTCCGACCCGCAGATGACTTTGGGCAACTCTGGTAAGGACGGCACCTTTTTCCAAGTCGGTCCTGACAACCTGCTCTCCTGTCGTAACCACCGCCAAACTGCGGGAAGTAGGGATGCCTAGGAAGTGCATCGCTTCGCTGATGATATACTCCCGCAACATCGGCCCTAATGGGGCTCGTCCATCACCATGGCGGGAGTACGGAGTCCTCCCCGACCCTTTAAGCTGGATGTCGAAACGCTCCCCGCAGGGAGCGACTTGTTCGCCAAGTAAATGGGCGCGGCCATCGCCCAAAAGAGTAAAATAACCAAACTGGTGGCCGGCATAGGCTTGGGCGAGGGGTGTGGATCCGGGAGCCTTCTTATTACCCGCCAATATTGCCAAGCCTTCCTTTGTATGCAAAGCTTTAGGGTCCAAACCCAAAGAAATCGCCAAGGGCTTGTTGAACAATACCAAGTTCGGTTCTTTGACCGGTGTCGGCATTAAAAGGGTAAAGAACAAACCGGGTAACCGTGCATAGCTGTTCTCCAACTTCCACCCGGTATTCAAGATCTTTTTTGACTCCTTAGAACCCTTTGCCATTTATTACGCTTCCTCCCGTCGGATAATTCATTGCAAAATTAAAGCCGGCCTTTTTTAGGTTTAGGCTTCTGCAAATTTTTTATACATTACCCATAGAAGGACGCAATTTAATTTGCCTTACTGGGCCTATTTATTCTTCATGTCTTCCCGATGACGCAACCCTAAGATCTCCGTAACGGGCATGGTAAAGAGGACACCGGTTCCGGGGTCATCAAGTCGCCCGGCCTTCACCATAGCGTCAATGATCGGCTTTCTTTTTTCTTCTCTGGTAAGTACAAATATAATTTCTTTGGAAGATTCAATATTAAGGTTGAAAAATTTCTTGAATTCGCTTTCTCCGGTACCCCGTCCGTAAAAGATAGTGGCACCGGAGGCCCCGGCCTTTTTGGCTACTTCAACAATTGGGTCGGCCTTGCCCCGTTCTACAACTACAAAAACAGCCAAATAATTCATTGTCTTTGCCTCCTTTCAATTAAGCTATCAGTCCTAATAGATGGCAACATTTAAAGTGTTAAAGCCTAGTTATTATACCCATAAGCAATACCGAAATAGCCGACCCCAAAGATGTAAGCCCTACCAATCCAAAGCCGCTTATCAGTGGATCGGTAACGCCCAATACTTTAGCCAAACCTATACCTACTGCCATATTGATAGGTATATTAATCGGTCCGGTAGTTGCGCTGGCAGAATCAAAGGCAATGCCAACAATTTCCTCGGGTGCAAAATAAGTCAATATAATGGTACCGACCAAGAGAGGAATAACCATTTTGGTCGTTGATACTTGAAAAAGAATCTTCGTTATACCCAAAGCCATCCCGATACCGAAACCGATGGCTACAGTGTGAATAAGTATAGTTTTAGGCAGTGCACCAATGGATATTTCCTCGGCCTCCATGGCCAGGGCCTGCAAAGCCGGTTCGGAAAGAGTTGCCAGATAACCGATGATAAAACCAACGGCAATAATCAAAAAGCGGCTTTTTAGCGACGGGAAACTGGCACCTACCGTTTCGCCCAAGGGTATCAAACATAGGGAAATGCCTTTTAAAAACAGAAAAAGACCCGCCAAGCCTAAGAAATAACCCCCAATAAACGATTGGGGCTTTTCAAGAGGGCTTCGAAGAATAATCAACTGAAACAAAAGCAAACCAAGTACAATGGGCGTAAAATTTTTGACAATGCCCAGCAAGTCCTTGAGCAACAAAACCCCTCCCTCAAATAATACAAACCTATATAATTTATCCTCTTAATTATATAACATATCGACCTAAAATTCCAGGCCACCCGAAAGGCATTCCCGCGTCAGGCGACAGCGGGAATGAATTAAATTATTCACTTTGATTGGGCCAATTGCGACATGTATCCTAGGTAATCAAACCTTACCCTGCGGATAAAAAACTTATCGAAGCTTCAGGCTTTGCCAGCCGCAAGTCCTTTTTGTCATCGGTATCTTTTGCCTACAAACAGGGTAAATCATCTTGGCATATATCATTCTATACCTTTATATCAATCTGTTGGATAGTTCCCCCCGACCCGTCCTCCCGAATAAAGATACCCGTGGCCCGATTGGCGGCAACTTTTTGGTTCTGTCCATCTTTATAGGAAAAAGCTATGTCCAGCCCCTCTACATAAAGGGCACCGATACCCGCCTGACGCAAAGTCAGTAATTGCTCTTTACCGCCGGCGGTCTTAATCCAAATCTTGAGTTTGTCAAAAGCCGAATCTCCGGCATCCAACCAACCGTTATTGTCTTCATCCAAGGCTTTCAATTCGGCGAAACCATCGCCTGTAGCAGGGCCGAACAACTCCAAGCCGTCATCTGTTTTACCGTTTTCGTTGCGGTCCAAGACCAGATAACCGCTTCCCGGTGCCAAGTAGGGTAGGTCCAACTCCGAACCCGTGCCGTACAAATCAAATTTGAAAGTGGAACCATCGATACCTGCATCGCTATCGGCATAGTTGATCACCAACGGATCCGCCATCGGAGCATCGCCGATTTGGATTCGGAGATTGCTTTCCTGCCTGTATTCCCGGCTTACTTCCAGTTCTACCTTAAAATCGATTTCTCTTCCATCGGCGGTGGACAATATGCCTTCAGCAGCAAAAAACATTTCCTCCTGCTCATGATAAATCTCTGATATATCGATGGACATCCCCCAACCCCGAACAGGAGGTGAAAATTCCTCGACCTCCAAAGAAATCGATGTTTGGGCAGTATCTTGCAAAGGAGCCAAAAGCTTAATATTAAATTCTTTGCCCGTCAAGGCCTTCAGCAGTTCCATTAAAATTAAAATTTTTTGCTTATCACTATCGGAGATTTCCCACACCTTTGTTTTAGCCTGGGTCTTTACATTTACACCCACTGCCACATCCCTTCTTAGCGGAGATGACAAATTAAGGCTGTCTTCAACCGTTCTTGGAGTGCTGTTATCTGGGGTACCGTTGTGAATTTGGACCCTTTTTTGGCGGGTGAATTTTTCCCGATAGTTGTTGACACCCCCCATTCTCACCTCCGACCCGACAATTTTCATTTTTCTACCTCCTCCGTGATTTTTTAAAGGACCTCCTTGTCCTGTCAACCGATATCAATCACCTTATGTTATTATCGTCAAAAAGGATCTTCTTTTTCAATAAAAAATGGATTCCCGCCACATTCGACTTGGCCAATCCATTTTATTAAAAATTGATTAAATCCCTTTAACCGGTTTTTTAATAAGTCTTAATTATATTTCTTTGCATTAGGCCGGCTTGTGTCATATTATAATAAAGGAGTTCCCCGTTCGGAGAATATTTGTTCTCCAATTAGTTTACGGGCTGCTTACATTTGTCTATTTATTAATATTGATCTGATGTTCTAAGTTTATGACAAACAAAGGAGGGATGGAAGTGAGCAAAAAACTTTACCGCTCGCGCAAAGAAAGAATGATTGGCGGCGTAGCAAGCGGTTTGGCAGAATATTTCGACGTTGACGTAACTTTGGTTCGGCTAATCTGGGCTGTATTAATCCTGGTCTACGGTAGCGGTCTATTGGCTTATTTTGTTGCCTGGATTATCATCCCGGAAGAAAGATAAAATAACTTATCTATTAATATGGTTGACTCTTTGGCCTTTGAATTTCATTTATTGATTCACCATATCCCCTAATTGATCTTATTTAAATTTTATAAGAATATATTTATCAAGGCCGGCCCAATGAAAAATCCTTCGCCCTGCTAACTTTTGTTCATGGCAAATGGAGACACGGACGAAAATATTTTTTACTTTCCCGTTACTTTGCTTATTATTTTATCTAAGGAGGTTTACTTGTTTATGAAGACTATGGTACTTTATAAATCGAAGACAGGTTTTACCGAAATATATGCAAAATGGATTGCCGAAGCTTTAAATGCGGATTTATACGAGGCAAAAAACTTTAATCCTGCCACATTTGATAAATACGATAACATAATCCATGGTGGCAGCCTTTATGCAAGCGGAATTCTCGGTGTCAAAAATATAAAAAACAATATTGTTCGGTTGAAAAACAAAAAAGTCGTTGTGTTTGCTTGCGGAGCTTCGACACCGGATGCCGGTGTTTTGGAAGAGGTCAAAGCCCATAACTTCACCGCTGACCAGCTAAAACAAATAAAAGTTTTCTACTTGCAGGGCGGATTTAATTTTTCCAAGCTGTCGGCTTTTGATAAGGTTCTCATGACCTTGTTGAAGTGGGGGATAATGATTAAAAAACGGAAAGGCGACAAAATGACACAGGATGAAATAGACTTGCTCGGGGCATACAAAAAGCCGGTTGATTTTACCCATAGGGATAATATCAAAGCCATAACAGAATATATCAATCGATAAATCCCCTAACCGGTGAAAACAAAATTGTCTTCTTTACATATTGCCCGCCGCCAATTTAAGCTCCCGAATATGGGGGTTTCTATTGATATAAGCCGTGTACCAAACGCACATGACTACCCCTTTTAGTACGCTGGAGATACTTACTGCCCACCAGACCCCTTTGAGACCCAAGGCAGTTGCGGATAGAATCAGTGCTCCGGGAATTCTCAGCAGATTAAAAGCCGTTGAAACAATCGACGGAGGCGCTGTCTTGCCTTGCCCGATAAAGGCCCCCGCAGTGATAATCTCCAAGGCCATGAAAAATTGCGACATGGCAAATATTTTTAAATAGATTATCCCGTAAACAACTGCCTCCGGCTCGGAGATAAAAATAGTAAAGACAGGCTTGGCACCAAAAAATAGGACAGCACTGGCAAAAATGCCAATTACCGAAGCAATGCCCAAGCCAACCTTGTAGCCCCGATAGATACGATCCCACTTGGCGGCTCCGTAGTTTTGCCCCATAAAGGCACTCATGGCTGATTGAAAACCGGCTGCAGTCATCCACGATATAGATTCTATTTGCGAGCCGACCTTTTGCACAGCAATCGGCAAGGGTCCCCATTTGGATATTATCTTTGCTATTACCATGGCAATGAGGGTAAAAAAGGCACTTTGCAAAGCAACCGGCAAGCCCAATAGGGTGATTTTTTTTAAACATTTAAAATCTGGCTTTTGCAGTAGATGCAATCCGGCAAAAAGCTCCGGCCGCCTCTTAGCCTCTAAAATAAAAACGATTGTCACCAAGATCTGGGCAATCACCGTGGCAATTGCCGCCCCCTTTACCTCCAAGCGGGGAAAAGGGCCGATACCTAAAATCAAAAGCGGGTCAAGGATTATATTTAAAATCAAACCCAAAGAATTGATTCTAAAAGGAGTCTTACTGTCGCCTGCACCATTGAAAATTGCTGTAAAAACGGGATTTAAAGTGCCAAAAACCATACCCAGACAGATTATTACCAGGTAATCAATAGCATCCTTTGCAATCTTGGCACCTAAATTATAGAAACCGACCAAAGGACGTCGGAATAAAATCAACAATGCAGCATAAGTAGCCGCCAGAACGACAATCATCTGGATGCTATGGCGAATTGATTCTTTAACCCCTTTATGATCCTGGCGACCTAAAGCCTGGGCAACTCCCACTTCTGCGCCAATTCTCGGTATCGTGATTAAGGCCATGGATAGCCAAGTAAAGTAACCGGCGGTACCTACTGCAGCCACTGCTGCCGACCCTAATCTGCCAACCCAGATCATATCGGTAAAATTGTAGGCCATTTGAATAAAAGAGGTTCCAATAATCGGCATGGCCAAACGAATCAATGCTTTCAAGATATTTCCTTTTGTTAAGTCTATCGATCTCTCCATCTTATCCTTCCGCCTCCATCATCCATAAAATTGTCATCTACAATATATTACCACATATTTACCCATTTCGGAATCATAATATAAAAAAGGGTTTGATTGGTTATCCAATAAAACCCTGGGCTTATTAACAATTATTAAATGACTATGGGGCCTTTTTTGCCTAATCAACAGTTTCGCCTACGCCTTTAATTGTAAAACCAATAGCAGTATAGGCCCAACTTCGGACCACCCTAAGGTCCGTTTTTACTTTCCTAAAAACATTATTGTGCTTCGGAGTCTACCTCCAACTTTTCGGTTTCCGGAAAAAATCCAAACTTTTTCAGGAGATCCAGGATACGGTTTGAACTGACACTATAGAGAATTTTATTGCCGCCAATCTCTTCACCGACAATAAAGTTATATAATCGCAAGCGAGAAATATGTTTTGATATTGTCGGCCGGGAAAGATTCATTTCTTCCGCCAAATCCTTGTTGCAAGCGGGCTTTTTATGCAAACTCAACAATATTTTTAGACGAACCGGTTCACTGATTACACCAAAAGCATTTGCCAAATAATCGATTTCTTCGGATGAAATATCGTGTTGCTCCAAAAAAGGGGAGGACTGCAAGGGGTAGCTTATGTGCAGTTTGTCATCAAAAGATTTATAGTCCATTAAGAAGTGGGGAGCCCGGAAAATGTTTGGAATTAAAACGATTTCGTTAAGATCTTTTCCGGCATCATAAGTTTTATTGGTCCAGCTGTCCAGGACAAGATTATCGCCTTCAAAAAATAATTTATTGGACAGCCGTGTGAAGAATTTTTTAGTCCCGTGTCTTGTCATGAAGCTGAATTCACTGTTAATATTTTGCAATAGAGATAGCTCTATCGTTTGGGCATAAGAAGTAAAATGACGATGATAAAAATCACCTACAAAGCTTTTTAATTCTTTGATATGGCTGCTTGTATCGGCAAGCAAGGGTTCATAATTTGCTGACTCAAATAAACGATAATCTTTTTCATCACTCTTTTGCCAAGCCAAAGGTTTTTCCCACAAAGAGCCTAAAATAGCATTGTCGGGCAAATCGTTCCAGAATTTTAAAAATATATCAGGACTTTTCAATGGAAGCATGTTATTTCTGGTAATAATGTCAAGAAGGAAATTCCATCTGTCAAAGTCTCCCCAAAAATCTATGATTTTGCGATGCTGGACAGGTATACCGTCTTTTATTCTGTCGGCCCATTTCCTATGAGAAAGACCCGCTGAGTCGTTCAATAATCCTAAAAGAAGAGCCATCTCAAAGAAAAGGTTGTAAGTAAAGTTAATATTATCAGCAATCGTGTTGATGTTTTTTACCACAACAGGCATAAATATCTCCCCTTTCCCAAAAAATTGCGTCTCGTTACTCAATTATAGCATGTTTGGCTATAATTGTTAAATTAAAACTTACGGCAGATTGATCATAAAGTAGCAGACGGTCGCCTTTTTGAAATTAAGCAAAATGAATTGTTCCGGAACGGGTAACTACAAATATTGTCAAGGGGCAAATATACTTAATCAAAGGGCGGCTCCACATTATCTGTAATTAAATATGTTGTATTTCCAGGGTGCCGCCCTTTAATTAAGAAACAAAGCATCGCTTAATCCGGGCTTGGGTTCAAAATAATCCATTCATTCTCTTCCTAATAAATATGCGGCTTACCAAACGCGATTTCTTTATTACCGGTTTTAAGATTGCCTTTAGCCAAACTACGTTTCCTTGAAAATCCAAAATACTTCGCCAATAAGATGGCAGTCAAAAAACTTACTCAATCAGACATTTGCCCGCTAAGATTAAAAATATATGTCAACCGATGGAAGAAATATCCTATTCGAAAACGGCTAGCTTGACTGTATAAATTTCAAAATCATCACCGTTTTCAGCGGTTACAAATATTTCAACTGCGGAATCGCCCGGGACCAATGGGATAAGTGCCGATTGTTCACCGCCGTCAACTTCTTCTTCGCCAATCATTATTGTTGCATTTTCATCACTGGGATGGGCTACAATTGCAACGCTGTGAACTTCATTTGTTCTTTGAATCTTGATAAAGTATTCTTTATCGGTATCGTTAAATGGCGGCAACAATTCCTGTTCTTCCCCGTTATTATCAAAAACTTCGATATTGGTCAAGGTTGCATCGGAGCTTGTCTCCGCAAAATTAGCAACCAATGCTTTATCTGAATTGACTAAGATTGTCCATGTACCATCCTCTTTATCAACAACCTCAGATGCACTTTCACCGCTCCAGTTGGTAAACTTCCACCCGCTGTTGGCTTGCGGATTAAGGGTTACCGAAGTTTCTTCATAATAAATCATTCCGCTTTGGGGGGATACCGTGCCTGAACCTGCCGGCGCTACTTCGATTGTCAAGGTATATTCCTCTTGCTTACCGCACCCTCCCATAGCGAGTAAAACAACAAGGGCCAGAAGCAACACAACTACCCTATTTCTGCCTTTCATCTTTCAGCCTCCTCTTTTAAATTAAGGTTTTAGTACCTATTTTAGTTTACCCTATCTTATTGGCAATCTTACCGCATATTTTGTCGTCTTTTACATCGATTTTGGCGTTATTGTTTATTCGGCAACATATATACTACAAAAGCTTCCTGTATGACAGAGCCATGTCTCCCTATTTTTCCCTTAAATCTCTATTGGAATAATTAAGCCAAAATCGCGCTTGGTAGAGCCGATTTCAAAAGCAATTAAATAATCAGCATTATCGTTTTAAACTCACCGGGGTCGATTGTTACAATCTCTCTGGTATGAACACGATCCTCAAAGGACAAGGTTACTGTATAAGTCCCGGCAAGCATGGCATTAAAATTATGATTACCGTCTTCTCCTGTCGCTCCGAAATATACCATTCTGCCTGATTCGTCATAGACGGTTATCAAACCGTATTGAACCGAATCTTCTGCCGGACCGGCTATATTCGTTTCAACCCTTAAACCACCGTACCGCATTGGTTGCAGGTCCCCCAATAAAGCCTCACAATTGATGATACCGTAACCCAATTCTTCACTGAAACCATCGCCGTATTGTCCGGGGCGGGCGGTAGCTTCCAACTGATTGATAAGCTCTAAGGGTGTCAAATTAGGATAACGGGACAGTAGCAAAGCGACCGCCCCGCAAACATGCGGTGAAGCCATGGAAGTTCCCTGCAATTCGACATAGGGCTCTTGTCCTGCCGGGGTTTCATAGGTCGGGTAAGCTGATAAAATGCGAACACCCGGGGCAGCTACCGAATTCCAAAAACCGGAATTGGAAAACTTGGCCTTACCGTCTTGCCCCGTTGATGCTGCCACACTTACAACCCCGTTATAAGCACTGGGGTAACTTAAGACCCGTTTGGAATCATTACCGGAGGCGGCAACCAACAATACTCCCGCCTCAAATGCATAATCAATTGCATCTTTGAAGAAAAAACTATAACCGCGGCCGCTAAGGCTCATATTTGCGACAACCCTATATTGAGGATTTTCCCTGACAAAATCAGCTACGTAAATCATGGCACCTGCCAGACTATCAGTGCTTATCGCACCGCCTTGTCAGCCGCCGGGCTCTCGCATAACCCGAATAGGCATTATGGGGCAATCCCAAGCTACGCCGGCCAACTTACCCTGCCTTCCATTGGCAGCTGCTGTCCCTGCTACATGGGTACCGTGGCCTTGAACATCCCGGGCACCGAGGCCGTCCCCAACGGTCTCATGAGCACCGATGATAGTATGATCTCTGAATTCAGGGTGATCCATATCCAGACCCGTATCAATTATGGCAATTATGACATTTTCGCTACCGGTGGTTATAGCCCATGCCTTGTCGGCTCTGATCGCTTCCATCCCCCACAACCTGTCGATATCGGAAGCCCCGGGTTCATTAGCTACAGGTTGCTCGGTCGAATACAGCCCTTTCCGACCGGAACCTTCCGGCACCGGCAATTCCCACACCAAATGGGGTTCTGCTATAATAACGGGCTTTGTCTTTTCCAGACGATTGATAAAGGAAAACACATCGGTATCCTCGGGTACATCTACCAAATACCAACCAATCTCTTCGTAGGACTCAAGTATCGCGGAATTAAAAACAAGAAGCAATTGGGCCAACTCGGTTTGAGAAACGGCTTTAACCATAACTTCGTTTTCTTTATAAAGTGCGTCAGCATAATCCGGTTTGGCAACTATTATGGGCCCCGACCCTGTGTCTATACCATCGTGTAATCCGTTATTCTCAAAATTGCTACAACCGGCAAATAAAAACAACATGGCCACCAAAATAACCGCTGCAATTTGAGCTCTGTTTTTCACAGCCTTTGCCTCCTTTTATTCGGGTTAATCAATCTGTGATATGTTCGGTAGTAAATACAAATCCACCGTTTATGGAACCCAAACCGGTACCGGCAATGGCCTCTGCTTGGGAAGCTCCCGTCCTGTCGGCAGTACCGTAAACCACATAAGTATCTGCATACCCAATATCCCACGTATATACGGATCCGGCCTCAAGGGGCAATTCCATAAAATATTTTTCCGCTGCCAATTCTTTTTCCCAATATAGTGGTTTTGCAGCAAAAAAGATCAGAAAATCGTATAGCGATTCCAGTTGATAGCTTGCCAACCCTAAGCCGGCCATGAAATCATCAAAATCAACGTCGATGCTCCAGCGGAAAATCGGTAACAGGCTCACGTCGGTATCGCCGTTGGCAGGGCTTTGCAAATGAACGTTGTAAGGAGGCAAGGGTATGGCAAACCGTTCCATCCCATTACCTTCGCCCTTGTCATTGTAAGGAACAACTTTGTAGTATACGGCAAAACCCGGTGATAATTTAGGGCTATAATCCTGATATTCAGTCCCGATTATGCTTCCTATTAATTCATAATCCCTCGCCGCCCCATCGGTTTGACCGTTGAACCCACCTTCTTCGAAAGAGCGATAAACATTGTAGCCCTGGGCACCGGCTACCTCTTTCCACTGCAATACATTGAAAATTGTTCCCTTAGCCGGTGCTCCTTGCAAATTTACTCTGCCACCGTTTTGCAATTCAAAAACATGCGGATCAGCGGTTAGGTTCAACCTTGCAAAATGTTCTTGTCGCGAAGCGGAATAATAACCGTAAGTTTCACCAAAAGTAATAGAGGCAACAAGTAGGTAGTTTAAATCGGCCGGCAATAAAATGGAAGGTTGCGAACTTTTGTTTTTTATTTCCACCGGAATAATAGCCAAAGTAACATTTTCATTGGAATCATAAGCCAGGATGCGGATATAGCCGGCACCGTTGGGGAATTGGGTCGTATCAACCCTTATCTCACCTTCGCGGGTTCCCTGTTGGGAGAACAGAATCGGTGACCTTTGTTGCCCACAAAAATAAACATAAAATATAAGCGGACTGTTTTCCCCATCGACCGTAACCTTGATATCCAAATCGCCACTAATCACATCACCATGCTTAATTCCCTTTACAGATACCTCGGGGGGTACCAATGACCACCCATCATAAAAGGTTTCCCTTAAGGGAATCTCCAGTTCAAAATTTTCTTCTTTCTTTAAAAACATGCCTTGGATACGGGCCCGAGAGAAATTTTCCTTTTCAACAAATAGACTGATTTCTTTATTTGCCCGGACCTCCAATTCAAAATATCCCTCTTCGTCGGTAAAAAATTCCAAGCTCTCGCCATCCACCACACCATACACTCTGGCATCCTCCAAAGGCGGGCCTCCCCTGGAATTTGTTACATACCCCGAAACCACTGCCGATTTCTGCAAAATATCATTGGAATTAAAGATACCGCAACCGGCAATCAGGGCTACAAATACGGGTATCAACACAATTGCAATAATTTTTTTCACCGACAAACCTCCTTCGGTAATCGATATAAATTAATCCCGGAAGCCGCCAAAGTATTCTTTGCTGCCCGCTTTTACGACGGGCAGCAAAGGGTAACAGCCAGAAAGAATTACAACTACTTATCTCTGACTAGCCTAAAACCGGATCCGTCATGAGGACATGACAAATAAGGATGGGACACATAATCAATTCGCAAATATCTGTCAACCATTCTCCAACAAGCACCCCTGGTAACACCGACCATGCTTTGGGCAATGTCGGAATATTCCTTGAAGCAAATATCATAGACGTTACCGCACATATCATATATGCCTAGCTGATTGGGTTCTTTTGTGCCAACGGGGTTGGTACCGCCACCGCAATTATCCTTGTACCAGGCATAGTCACCGAAGACCGTCGACAACTGTTCAGAGGAATCATCCGAGAAACAGG
>CAZMQU010000012.1:18471-62265 GCA_964568715.1 uncultured Halanaerobiales bacterium | reverse complement strand
GTTCGGGGCCACAAGCTGTAAACACCAATCCGACCAATAACAAGATTAGAAGAATACCTTTGTAACGCATACTTTCACTCCTTTTAGAATTATTAGTTTATACCTTTAATCTTTAATTGACTGCTTATATTGTAACGGTATCCATTCAAAAATAATAAGCGAGGGAGCATATTACAATT
Organism: uncultured Halanaerobiales bacterium; assembly: GCA_964568715.1. Classification (GTDB taxonomy): domain Bacteria; phylum Bacillota; class Halanaerobiia; order B1SED10-174; family B1SED10-174; genus CAZMQU01. The sequence goes on along the minus strand of CAZMQU010000012.1, from coordinate 62,086 downwards.
CCCATATTAGCATTTAGTGCAACTTCTAATCAAAGAATACCATGGCTGCCACAAGTTGTCAATAAAGGTTCAGAAAACATCACTACCGATCTTTACCGTTATTTAATTGACCCTACTGATAAATATCATCGCCCCGGCAAAAACTGCCGGGGCGATAGTTCTTACATTATTGACTGGCCATCAATAGCTGTGGTTTTTTCGTATTTTCAAAAGAAATAGTTTCCGTAACAGCCAAATGAGGAATCGTCTCGTGGGAGATGAACAATGTAATTCTTGTATGGGCTGTCTTCTGTAAATATTGTGTAAAGTGCTGTTTTGCCCGGTCATCCAGAAAAGTTAGAGCCTCATCCAAAATTAACAAGGAAGGTCCATGAACCAAGGCCCTTAAGATGGCAATTTTTTGTTTTTGCCCACCGGAAAGATTGCTGCCACCACCGGCCAGATATGTATCCAAGTTGATTTCCGATCCGGAGGTGATTTCTGAAAAGTTTAACTCTTTACTAATTCTGATAATTTCATCATCACTTATCTTTCGCCCCAATAAAATATTATTTCGGACGGTATCTTTAAAAAGATATAATGTTTGGGGAACAACCCCTAGCTGCTCTCGCAAGCATAGTGGATTGATTAAATTTACATCGATGGAATCATACAGAACTTCACCGGCTGTAGGCTTAATTACTCCGCAAATTAAATCTATGAACGTTGATTTGCCGCTTCCGTTATCTCCTGTTAAGTGAACGACGGCCCCGGGTCTAATAAGTACATTAAAGCCATCAAATATTGGCTTCCCATTGGGATATGAAAATGTAAGATCTTTTACAGAAATACCCGTGGTAATCCTACCAAGCCTTGCCTCTTTTACAACTTTTCCTTTGTCGTAATCGAACATATCATAATACCTTTCAAAGGCGGGCACAAATTCCTGAAAGTTAAAGTTAATCGTTGTCAAACTCTGTAGGGGACTGAATAAATAGCTAATATATTGGTGTATAGCCAGGACCGTTCCCAAGGTCATAAGCCCACCGATAACCTTATAACCCCCGAATCCCAAAACAAAAAGGGAAGGCAGAAAATACAAAGTTGCCAGTAACGTGCTAACTATAGAATTCAACCGGAAAGACTTGAATCTTACCTCAATCATATTACGAAACGAAGTAGAAAGTCTGCGCAAGCCATAACCATTTAGCCTCGAATAATGAAATGCCTTTATATTGGAAAAATTCTCTTGAAGTTTATCATGAATATCTACGTTTCTACGCATCGTTTCTTGATTTATTTTTTTCAAACGAGGATTAAAATAGTACAGAGTAATCGCTACAAATGGCAGAATACATAAGACAGACAAGGTTATTTCAACGCTGAGGGAAAGCATAATGAATAAAGCTATAATGAATGTAATTATCTGCGTAATAATATTGACGAGGGTTTCAGTCAAAAAACTTGTAATTAGCGGGACTTCCTGTAACAATCTTGACATCAATTCGCCGACATTTTTTTTGGTAAAGAAAAGAATATCTTTGCTCGCGACCTCCCTATATAAATCGATTCGAAGGTGATATAGCATCTTTTTACCAATATAGATAAAAAGATACCTTTGCAGGAAGTATAAAAGGCGGCCGGCCAAAAATATGCCGGCAAAAATAAGTACGTACACAAAGAGCAATTTCAAATTGCGGTTCATAATGGCCGAGTCAATGATAAGTTTAAAAATATACGGGCTTAGCAAAGAAATAAGGGTGGTGGCAATTACCAAGAAAAGCCCCAATATTTTTTTCCCGATGTACGGTTTGATAATTTGATACATAAATTTATAATTCATTATATATGCACCCCAAATTTATTTGAAACACCCAAATGTTTTTCTTAAAATACCCATTTAAAAACTCCTTCCGCTAAAAAGTAGTTTGTTATTGGCAGTGGATATCTTTTTAGCCATACTACCTTATTCGCCTATAATCTACGGATAAATCAGGCCATCCTACAAAGGCCTCATACAACAAATATTTGTTCTCCTCCTCTATTTTGAAATATCTGAAAATTTCATCAGCCAAGAAACCCCCTGATGTCACGGTTCCGGACAAGCTTTTTCCTTGGCTGTTAAAGAGGTAATATATCTGTTAAAAAAGTCGCCACAATCACCGAATCTTACCCGAAATATAAAACTTCAAGCCGGAATTGTAGCGTCATAATCCTTCATAAATAAAATGCCTGGTTACACAATTTGATTTTCCGCAACACACTCAACATCAAATATTTTCTTCGATAAATTCTTTTATCTTGGCATTAACCTTGGCAGGATTATCGGCATTGAGTAGATGGGCGGCACCTTCAATAACCTCCAAGGGATAGCCCTCTTGCTTGGCCCAAGCCCGGCAATATTGCTTCACCTTACCGGTTCGATCATGTTCTCCGACCATAATCAAAACCGGAAAATCAAATTTAATATCCTTATTTTCCTTGAGGAAGCCTCCGTAACCTATGGCCATTTGCTCAATAATATCAGCTTTACTTAAAGGCTGGAGCATGGTCTGCATCAAATCATGTCCGTACTTGGTCGTGGAAACGATCTTGGCCATGCTCTTACGTAACAGCTTATCAGGATACAATCTTGCCATGGGACCAACTCTTTTGAGAAACCATTTATCCAAAGCAGAATAATAGTTTAAACCATAAGGGGTTGTACCCAAGGCAATAAAGGCCAATACTTTTTCCGGATAGAGGTGGGCAAATTCCTGGCTGGGATAACCTCCCATGGACATACCGACCAATATAACTTGGTCTATTTTTTCCTCCGCCAGTATTCGGTTTAAATCCATAGCCGCATTCCTATAGGAAAAGTCGGTATAGGGGCGGGACAAGCCGTGTAAGGGAACATCCCAGGTTATAACAGTATATTCATCGGTGAAATAGGGCACTTGCTTGTCGAACAATTGCCGATTGGCGGTCAAGCCATGGGTAAAAACAATGGCCTTGGCTTCCTTGTCAGGGTTTTTCTTTAGCCAATAATGGACCTCACCCCGTTCAGTCTTTATCAATTTGTGATCCATAATTTTCATCTCCTTGCTGCCGTTATTTGTGGTAACAGATAACTCATCGCCTGATAAGATCTTGGGCAATCTTTTCCGCCTGATAGGTGATCTTCTCCACATCCAAGGTCTTTATCTCCCTCTTAGCCATGACAATCCGCCCATCGATAATCACTGTATCCACATCGGCCCCTTGGGCTGAATATGCCAAGGCCGAGAAGATATTGTGACGGGGATAAAGGTGAGGTTTATCCAGATCAACCAATATAATATCCGCCTTTTTGCCAATCTCGATGGAGCCGATTTCTGTCGCCCATTGTAAAGCCTTGGCACCATTGATCGTGGCCATCCTTAAAGCTGTTTCGGCCGGTATTGATACAGCATCTTCATTCACTGCCTTATTAACCAATGCGGCCAGATGAATTTCTTCAAACATATTTAAGTTATTGTTGCTGGAAGGGCCATCGGTCCCCAGGCAGACATTTATGCCGGCTTTCAGCATTTTGGCGACCGGGGTAAAACCGCTGGCCAACTTTAAGTTACTGGCCGGATTATAGACCGGGTTCACCCTGTTTTCTTCAAGTATTTCAATGTCCTCCTCATCCACATGGACGCAGTGGGCCGCCAAGGTGGGTAGTTTAAAGAGACCCAAATCCCTTACGTGCTTGATTGGCGACTTACCATAAAGCTCTAAACTGTCGACAACTTCCTTTTTGGTCTCGGCAAGATGAATATGAATAGCGGCAGCCAGCTCATGAGCCAATTCTATAATCGCCCTCAAGAAAGGCGGGCTACACGTGTAGGGAGCATGAGGAGCCAACATAACCTTGATGCGGCCTTGTCCTTCATTGTGCCAATCCTTAAAAAACAGTTTGGCCGCTGCCAATTTTTCTTCGTTCTTACCCGGCTCCTCTGTCAAACCGCGAGAAAGAACCCCGCGCATTCCCGCCTCTTCCACACCTTGGGCCACTTCCTCCATAAAGAAATACATATCGCTGAAGGTTGTCGTGCCCGATTTGATCATCTCAACCATACTCAAAAGGGATCCCCAATAGACATCCTCTGCTACCAACTTAGCCTCTACCGGCCAGATTTTTTCCGTCAGCCATTCATGGAGAGGTACATCATCGGTATAGTTGCGCAATAAGGACATGCCTATGTGGGTATGGCCGTTAATCAAGCCCGGTAGGGCAACCATATTGCGCCCATCTATAATCTCAGCGGCTTCAATATCTGTCCTTATTTCACCCAGGTGAGCAATATGCTTGCCTTCGATAAGGATATTTGTCTTGGCCATTACCTCCCCCCGCCCAACCATGGGTACCATCATTACATCTTTAATAAGGATACTCATACATTTACCTTCCTTCCTGTTGTCGGGATAACTTTACCTTGCAAATATCTTTAATAGGTCTTAAATTTTTCTTCCATCAAAGCCATCTCTTCGTTCGACAAAACTACCGGCTCGCCGATGGATTTGGACCGCCAATATAATTCGGCACAGTATTCGATCTCCTCACTGATATTGAAGGCTTCGGCCAAATCTTTGCCACCGGCCAAAAGGCCGTGATTAGCCAAAAGTACTGCTTTTCTGCCTTCCATCGCTTTATAAGCATTGGCCGCCAATTCCTTGCTGCCAAAAGAAGCATACTCGGCACACCGCACATCCGGCCCCGCCAAAGCCACCAGATAATGAACCGGCGGCAAAGGCAGATTTAAAACGGCCAAAGTAGTAGCATAGACCGTATGGCTGTGGATTATGGCTTTTATATCCCTTCTTTTTTCATAGAAGATTCGGTGCATCTCCAACTCGCTGGATGGTTTTTTATCGCCATCGACAATTTCACCCTGTAAATTTAAGACTACCACATCCCGGGGCTGAATCGCCCAATAGTCGATTGCGGAAGGGCTAATCGCCAGCAAAGAATGCTGGCGATTACAAATACTCAAATTTCCCCCCGTCCCCTTAGTCAAACCGGCTGTCAACAGTCTTTTTCCGTAGTCAACGATCAATTCTCTTTCTTCTTGCATCAACATTCCAATCACCCTTATAATCTTTCTTTTACTCCAACATCATTATGTAATACTAACCGGCTTATTTAACCCGGACAAGTGAGCGTATATTTTCACGGGCATAGAACAACTTCATTATGTAATACCAGCCGGCTCATTTAAAAGCTACCCGATATCCAATACTCAACCCGGCATGGTAAAACCACAAATTTGAAGGTGGGTGGAAAGCTCGCGAACCTTATTATCGTCTCAACCTTCTTTGGCCTTTGCTAACAGGTCCAGCTATATTTACGGCGATCAATTCCGGTGTAATTTCAAAATATTTTCCCTAAAAGGTGGTCTGATAATACCCTTTTCCGTTATGATACCGGTAATATTCTCCCAAGGCGTTACATCGAAGGCCGGATTATAGACTTCAATACCCACCGGTGCCACCCTGGTTCCTTCCAGATGGCTTATCTCTTCGGCCTGTCGTTCTTCAATATCAATTTCCTGTCCCCTTGCCAAATCAAAATCGATGGTACTGGTAGGTGCAACAACATAAAAGGGAACACCATACTCTTTGGCCAAAACCGAAAGCATAAAAGTACCGATTTTATTGGCCGTATCACCGTTGAAGGCAATTCGGTCGGCGCCGACCAGGATGAGATCAATTTTGCCGTCGCGAATCAAGGTTGCCGCTGCAGAATCAACAATCAATTTAGCCGGAATACCCTCCCGGACCAATTCCCAGGCAGTAAGCTTGGCCCCCTGCAAACGGGGTCTGGTTTCATCGGCATAGACGAATATATCCTTGCCGCTGTAAAAGGCGGTCCTGATAACGCCCAGAGCGGTTCCATAGCCCGTCGTGGCCAAAGCCCCGGTATTGCAGTGGGTTAAAATCACAGCCTTCTGCCCCACTACTTCGTTGCCATACTTACCCATCTCCTTATTGACCCACAAATCTTCTGCAAAGATTTTATCAGCAGCTTCTTTCATCTTTAAATAAATATCATGGGGTGGCAAATTTTTATGATCCTCCAACAAATTCCCCATCTTATTGACAGCCCACATCAAATTAACCGCCGTCGGCCGAGCAGTGTTCAAGAAAGTCAACGCCCTTTTCATGGTCAAATAAAAGTTCTTTGACTCGCTGAGAAACTCAGCAGCAGCCAAAACTCCTCCATAGGCGGCTGCAGCTCCAATGGCCGGAGCACCCCTGACTACCATCTCCTTGATGGCAAAATGGACATCTGCGTGGGTCCGACAGATGAATATCTCCAAAGCAAGGGGCAACTTCCTTTGGTCGATTAGACGGAGTGTATTATCTTTAAATTCCATAGTCTTAATCTCTTGCACTTTGCTTCTCCCTCCCGATTATCTATCACATACCGCATTTTACCTTAATTTTTCTCGGAAGCTTCTATTGTAGCATGCTCTTGGTCAAGGAGACATATTAAAATACTCACCGGCATTGATTATTTATTTCTTTCCCCATCAAATGGGACAAACCCTGCTAATTTTCCTTGGACAATAATTTTTACATGATTATTTCCCGGGCAATCGGTATATTATTTATCGGTCTTGCAAACTGCGAGATTATAATTTGTATTATTACTAAAAAAAACATTCCCTAGAGCGGGAATTAATTCTTCGGCAACAAATCTCTAATAAATATTTTAAATCTTTTTCTGACTTTCAATATAATCATTTAATGATTCAAAATGGTTATTGATTGGCCTGCCTATAATGTTTTCAATTTTCTTTTTTACACACTTACTGGGGTCAACTAAAATAATTTTGCAGTTCTCGGGCAAGTTCAATAGCAATAATTGCCCGCTAAAATCCTCCGGTCGAAAACTATAGCCAATTATGTGCAACTCCTTTGTTTGGCGTAATTGTTTAAATGCAGCCCGCCAAATATTATAATAATCTTCAAATTCTATTGCTTTTACAAAAGAAGGCAATATCCAAGGCTGTTGATATCTTATAGAATGCCTCCTACCGGTATTTCTCGCTTCTTTTACTGATACTTCATTGGGTTTTCTTGATAATAAGTTATTTAATCCTTCAAAGAAAAATTCTTCCCGTTCTTTATTGTCGAGAACAATCCCCAGATTCCTCTCCTGAAATATTTCACCAACCTTATCAAAAATTAAAGAACCATGCATCTTGTAAATGAAAGTTTTCGAGACCCTTCCGGCTTTCAATAAATCTTGGAGATCCGTTTCATGTAAAAATCGGTCGACACCAACATAACCCTTCAGGGGCGACCATAACCCTTTTTTCCACAATCCTTTTTCTAAAACAAGATCATAATTAAAATTTATAAAGCTGTCATTTACTTCAATTAATTCAGTAAATTTTCCTAATTCTTTATTTCCTTCTAGTCCTTCCAAAGCAATATATAGATACAATAAAATGGCATCCTTTAATCTTATTATTGTATACGGACTCATATCATCAATGAGAAAAATCGGGAAAGGCTCTACATCCTTACCGGGCATCTTAAAACTAAAACGTGCACTATGTCCGTCATGCAAATCCAAAACGGTGAGCAAGTATTCGAGGTTTTCTCTTATACCACCATCAATACATTTCCGATCCTCCTCTTGGAGAAGTGTTTTAGTTTTATCTTCTATTTCATTAATAAATTTGTTTAGCTCCTTATATAACTCTATACGGTACTGAGAATTACCCAATTCTTTTTCCTTTTCGTAAGCTTTTTTGATAAAGCACCATAGCTCACTCATCAAAGGTCCACCTGCAGTTGCAAGGGAAAAACCTGCTCCAATAATAAAAGTTCGCATTTGTTCCTCCTTTTTAAAAGTCCGGGAAAAAACAATAGTCCATTTATCATATTGCATGGCTATAGGACAAGCGATTATATATGAGTTTTACCAGCTCTTAATGTCAGCTACCTACAACGCATCACCTTACTTCTTATTGGCGCTTTATCATAATCACCTTGCGGCACATAAAACCAGAAGTTTATTGGATTTGACGGATTAGGTGTATAAAGATATCCCTTTAAATCCAAAGAAACTCCAAGTCCACAAGCCTTACATTTCTTATTAAAATAATGCATAATCCTTGACCTATATCTTTCTTTATTTGAAAGACTGCTTATATTTTTTTCTTGAAAACCAAACAAGGATACCTGATTTCTTTTTTGCCAAGCGCAGTATTCCTTATGTTTTTCGTGGGAAAAAACGGCTAGCCCAGCAAATAAATCAGGAATTTGAATCAATATCTCATATTCAGAATGTTTTTCTTCAAATGTTTCAATCGTAAAAGCCTTTTTAACATTTGAATCGACAAAAATATCTGTTCTGTAAGGCTTTACTTCGCCTTTTCGATCAAGAAATTTTTCTATTACCCCAAAATCTATCACACCTAAAACATCGGGCCTTACATGCCAAATGCTACACTGGGGTCGCCTGGAAATTGCATGCTCCAGTATCCGATAATACATAATGCTTAAATTCTTGACATCGTCCCGTCCGGCAATCTCATGTCTGGAATCATAAATATCCCAAACAATTGTGTCTATACGCACATTGTAATTATTTACCCCTTCAATTACAAAATCAATCAGTTTTTTTGCACAACTACAATACTTTTCATTCCTTGTTTTTTCCCACTTAAACTCTGATGCTGATGATTCACGTAAAATATCGCCAACCCTACCGTTTAACTCCTCGTAGTATTTTAAAGGTAAGGAAAACGCAGATATGCCTCTAAACCTATGTTTAGTTATGGAACTCTCGTCTGTAAACACTATATAGTCCAAAAAATCATCCTTAAACAGTTTTTCACCCCCCTACCATCGATTTCTTTTATGTGAACATTAGATGACAGATATTTATTTAGTCTTTTTTCTTTTTAATAGGAAATGGCGGGTCAACCATCGGGATTTTCCAATCTACGGCGGTAATGGAACTTACCAAAATGGAGGCAACGGTTGCTGCCGGCGCCAAGAGTCCACTGTATCTATCTTCGATTTCTTTTGAAATAAAGTCTCTTCTTTTCTCTGAGTTAATATCCTTATTAGGATTGAGTTTGTAATTTATTTTAATTGACACTTTAAGCTCGAAGATACCTGCGGGTTCAAAAAATTTTTCCCTTGTAAATTCCAACACTAGTTGATCTTTTGTAATTTTTAAAATTTTGTGCCTATCCTCAGTTTGGGAAATAAATTTTGTATCCGTTGCAACATCTTCCGGAACATCAATACGATCGAAATGTACCCCGATTAAAGATAATTTAAACTTCGATTCATCTATCAGAGTTTTGTTTGCTTTTTTATTCATATTTACCCCCCCTTAAAGGACTCCAATGGTGTATTTCTGTTGCTATATAGTCCCTATATTCTGGTTGGTTCCATAAAATAGACGGAATGTCTTTTATCTGCTTCATAATGTTGGCTCTTACAATATTCAAATCATCGTATCTATTTAAAATAGTTTTTTCAACTTGCATGCCCTTGGAAATCAAATATAATATCAATTGATTCAGACTAACCCCTTCGTCTTCGGCCCTTAAGGCCAAATCCCGATGGAGTGATTTGGGCAACCTTAAAGTAAATTTGCCGCTAAAATCAATCTCGTAAAGGTCGTTGGGCAAGGGAATTTCTTGACCATCCTCGATAGCAGCCTCAATCCAAGCCTCCTTAGCCTCCATAGCCTTACTAACAGCTTCCCGGGCTGTATCTCCCCCACCGACACAACCGGGCAAATCCGGGAATTCCGCAACCCATTCCGGCTCCCCAAATTCTTCATCAATTGGATAAACGCGCATACGATACAATTCTAATCTATTATTGGTACCCTCCTTCACTTTGTTTTGACCTCCTTTTTAGTTTCCTTGGTTCAATTCCAGGACTGCTTCAATTGCTTTGACTATATTTTGGACATATGCTTTCTTTATTCTTTTCCCCCTTTCTTTGGGGACATTTACTTTAATAGTTTTATTTATATTATGCGTATATATGTGATGGCTCCCCCTTTTTGGAGGACGTTGTATAAAACCGTAAAGCTTTAAGAGTTTATCCGCTTCAGCGAAAGATACATCCGAAGGGATTGGCTTTCTTTTGAATTTGGCAAGGAGTTTTTCTTTTTTGCTCAATAGTTATGTCCCCCTTATTATATGTCATGATACCATATATAATACCAGTCTGTCAATTTTATCTGCAAGCTTATTAATTATCAGTGTGCTTGCCGATTTATCCGATGACCGGCAGTCAAAAACCAATACAGCGAAATTAACACAAAAAAAACGAGCCCGGGCTCGTTTAAAATGATTTGCTTATCCAGGGCCGACACCTATTTTTTCATCAGCTTATCGACATAATCGCTGGCTTCTTTCAGTTCGCTGCCTGTAATCTCCCTGTATCTTTTGACAGCACCAATTTTATTCCCTTCATTGACGTATTTCAGGATCTCTTCGTCTTCGGCAGGTTCCGGGATACCAATTTTCCGGGCTAGCCTCGTCAAAATATACCTGATGCTACCGATGATCTTTTTTAAACGACAAACAAGTATTAGGATAATGACCGTCAAAAAAAGGTCCAATATGAGAATGCCTAATAGGTTTTTATCCATTTTTACCTCCTTTCTCCGCATTTCTTTTTAAAATTTCCCGCTTGCGACTTTTCCCGGATTTACAATTTTAAGAAAATAAATTCACCCGTCTTTACGCCAAGATGCCTGGCAATGACGGCACATTTGGCTTTCAACAAAAAGTAAATCGGTCGAATGGCAGTATCGCTAAGGGTTTCATAATTGCCCTGACCCTTTGATATCACTAAATCCGCTGCGCGGAACAGTTCCCGGAAGGTGGGATTAGTTTCCTTGTAAATCAAGCCCGGTGCTGTACAACCGGAATCAATAAGGGTTGCCACTTCATCAAGCCCTGAGGCGATGGCATCACCGATGGTAGCGTCATTGATTATCGGTGCGCTACGGGGGGCATAAAATATTTCCCCCCTCGATCGAGTATTGTCTTTTAATTCCTTTATCAGTATTTTATCGAAAACCGTCTCTCCGGCATTGTCACCAAGAATTAAAATCTTCTCGGCATCCTGCAGTTCCTGCCGGAAAGTTTCCGGATTATCAGTCGCAAATTCGCGGGACAACTCTCCCATCAAACGGGTCTGCAATTTCTCGGCCTCCCAAATGCCGTATACGGCAGCATCAATTAAATTACCGACGGCAGCCACTTTAACAGCGGCAAAAAGCTTGTCCTCTTGTTCCGCAACATATTTTTCCAAGGCCGGGTAAAGCCTTTGGGCAACTTCGATGGATTCTGCCTTTAATTTTTTGTAGGGGTCCTCTATGCCTGTATGGCTGGCAACCAAACGGTGGATGGCTCTGCCTATTTCCGGTGAAGTGTTGTAAGCCTTGTAGTCTTTAAGAATTTCCAGTGTCTCCAGGATAATTTTTTCCTGGATTTTTAAGTCGGCGGTTGCCAATCTGACCGCCTCCAATACTTGCCTTAAAGTGCATGGTACACAATCTAAGTGGACTTCCATTTTTCTCCCCTCTCTTCTTAACCTAATTGTTTTTCGGGTCAAAAAGCAATATCCGACTTGCTGTCTCCTGCCAGGATGTTCTCTGCCAACCATTTGGCGACACCGTCGTTATCATTGCTGGCGCATACTTGGTCAGCAACCGCTTTAACCTCGCTTATGGCGTTACCCATGGCTATGCCCAAACCGAAACCTTGCAACATCTCCTTATCGTTGATGTCGTCACCGAAGGTAACCACCTTACTTTTGCAGATATTGAATCCCTTGGCAACCGCCGCAATACCCTTGATTTTTCTGGCCTCTTTATGCATGAACATGGCCAAATTATCCCGGCTCACATGCATATACAAATCCGGGGGCAAAATTGCGGCCAGCTCATCGACCCGATTGACCGCCTCGATTATAGCGTACAGTTTTTCGGCACCTCCTGTGACCTCTTCAAAGTCCGTAAATACAAAGCCGCTTTTATAGCTCCATTTTTCCTGAACATTATAGTTTGCGTAATGAATTCCCCCAATCTCCGCTGCCACCTTGAAGTTCCTGGCCGATAATTCTTTTAAGAAGGGCGTAAAAATAGCCGGTTCAATTGTCCTTTGATAAATAAGTTCATCACCGATAAAAGCTTCGGCTCCGTTTAAAAGTACCCGACCATCGAAGAGTTTGTCGTCCAGCAAGTTCTTGGTACTAATGCCGCGGGCTGTGGCATAGATTACTTTTATACCTCTTTGGCGGACTTCCTTTATTACCCCCATTGTATAAGGGGAGATAGTCTTGTCGGTCCTCAAAAGGGTATCATCCAAATCCGTAACAACCATTTTTATCATTCGCTCATTGTCCTTTCTATAGAGTAGGCTTTCGGCCAACCTTATATCAGTTATGGCCCGGCCGGGTTAAAGTTGAATATCCCGTTGAGATGGTCAATTGTTACAACACCTTTTTTAAGAATATCAAAACCGAACCAGCCGTCTAAATCAACAAAATTACCGATTGGGTTCATGGCTTGTATCTCTTTAAATTGAAGCCCCCAGCCATCGAGATTTAAAAGCAAGTCAGCAAGCACCAAAACCTCTTTATCTTTGCTATAGCCAATCCCCGCAGTCCTTACTTTTTTGGATTCAACTTGCGGATCACTTATCTTATTTAAGATATTTTCGAAAAAAACTGATATATTGGAACCGGTATCCAAACCAAAATTCAACCGATTACCCTCCTGATCATTTAGTATAAGAACCGGCAAGTTGTCAGCCAAGTCAAAAAGATTGCGCCTGTGACCCGAAAGCAGAGTAGGTTTTTTTAAAATCATTTGCTTATTAGGACAATCAATGGTCATGTTGATATTTTTAATTGCATTCCAGCCCAATATACCGTCAAGCCTAAATAATCTAATGCCCAACAACTTGACTTCCATTTCGCTTTTATCGACAACGACAATCGGGTGATTAGCTATATCTATATCACCCAAGGATAGGTTGGCCACAGCTATTGCGGCGCCAAGACGAGTTTTTTTATCGGCAGAAGTAATAATATTCACAGCACCGATAGTTTGAATACCGCATTTTTCCGCCACCCGCGACGAAAGTACAGTCGTCGCGGCCCCGGTATCCACAGCAAATCGGTACTTCTTTCCCTCTACTGCTATTTCAATCAAAGGGTGCCCGGTAAACCGTTGGAATTTCAAAGGTAAAATTGAAACCTCATTTTTAAAGACATATTCCTCGGAAGGATAGCAGGAATAAATTTCGGACCAAGTATAAAGGTTGGCCAAACCCAAGTCTTCGCCATCCTCATCTTGTCTTTGAACCTCCAGCACTCTGTCCCAGTTGGATTGACTGAACCATAGATTGACCAACAATTTTTTGGCCTTTTGCCGGATTTCAGAATCTTTGCTTGACTCGATTAGGGCCGTCAATTCTTCGGCGGCCTGCAGATGGTTTCCCGCCAACATGGATTGATAGATATAGTAAAAGCTTTCGTGGACCTCGTTTGTTGCCAAGCCATCCCTGGTGATGGCTTCCAAATCCAAGTTTCGTAAAGCCTCCCAAAAGGAACTGTATGTAACCGTTGAACGGGACAAAACTTCACAGTCAATCTCTTTGACTTCTATTTTGGCCGCCCAACAAACACCTCCCAACAAAAACACCAATAAGCCAAGAATCAATATCCTTTTCAAATGTTTCATTATATACCCACCCTTCCAAGCTAACTAATCTACGCCTTTCCCATTTTTTCCGAAAGATTATAGTACCTTTCATTACAATGTTTAAAAATTGCGGCAGTAATCAAATTATGTCAGATTGTCGATAATTACTCAAACAAGTTGATGTAAGCTTCCTTTTTTTCCAAATCGGTTCTTATAAGCTCGGCAATTTCATCTACAGACATTTTAAAATTTTTGGGCGGGTTGGAAGTTTGGTGAATTGCTTCAACTCTGTTTTCTTCGTTAATAAAATTCGCTATGGGTTTAACAGACTGATATTGGGAAAATGGCTTGGTGTAAATATAACCGTCGCAGTAGTCGCCCAGAGTAAAATTGTTACAATTGAGATACAGATAACCGGTACTGCTTTTAAGATCAGCAAAGGGGCCGTCTATTACATCAAAACCCACCGGTTGATACTGCTTCGGCATATCCAACATCAAAGCATCGATAACTCCATCAACAGGATAAATATCAAAGCAAAAATTCTCATCATCCCAAAGACAATGAAGGGCGATGGTCATGCTTTTTTCTCCTATTAAGTTGTAGATTATGTTGCCCATCCTCTCGATGGTCATATTCGGCTCTCTGAATTTTGTAAAAGCGTGATTGATGCCTGCATAGATCAAGGCCTTCTCGTTATGAGCTATGATTTCTTTTTTTACTACCTCTGCCATGAATGAATCGGGTATTCCGTCTTTGAAGACCAAAGCCATTATTGCTTCATTACCTTTGTCTTCCTCCTTTTGTACATGTCGCCAGTCTTGTTTGGGACCCAAACCGATTATTCTGAATTTTTTCGCTCCGGGGGGAAGATTAACATTGTACGCCCAAACAACTTGATAGAGATCCATATATTCTTGAAAACCCCACCAGGGCGAATAGTTAAACTGAATTTCTCGGGCCAAAGCATGATTATACTCCTTGCTGTTGACCAGAAGATCTATCTTTTCTTGATCTTCATAGCAAGCGAATTCGGTTGCCAAAATATAGATGCCGTTTTCATATAAAAGTGGAATTAAATTTTGCACCAATTCTACATCATGCTTGATACGGTGATATTCACCGAGAAAAATAATATCCTTTGCTGCAAATTTTGCAATGATATACTCCTCCGGCGTTTTATAATGGGCCGTTAGATAATCCGTCAACTCGGCCTTTAGCTCCTGAGCCAGTACAGGTAAAGGCTCGATAGGTATATCGTGGGGCAATTCGTTGGTAGAACGCCTCCCGCACCTGGCAATTACAGCCAACCCAACAACCACAAGCAAAGTTAAAATTATTTTACCAAATTTCATCCTACAAGACCCCTTACATTTTATTTTCCAAGCAATAAAATATGATTGCAGTTCAAACTAAGACTTGATGATTTTTCCGGCAGCAACCGGATGGTTATGTCGCTAAAGTTAAAAAGGACATGCCTAAACCGTGTTTTAGAATGTCCCAAAAGTGGCATAGCCGATTTCAGTAACTATCTGTTAAGCTTCACCGGATATGCACTAATAATCACTAGTGCCTAATATGTAAAATAGTTTATTTTTAGAAAATTCGTAAGCGCCAAAGAAAGTCCAAACCAAAGTCAACACCACGGGTCAATTCCGGTCGCCTGTTTTGCCAAGAGGAAACTTTACCATTGATTCTAAAGCTATTGCGTTCACCGGCTTTAAAATCCAAAGAGCCTTGCAAACGAAGGACATTTCTCTTATATATCGAGTCACTGGGCCTGATGTGCCTGTCGTTGAGCAATTCCAAAATCAAAGAACTATTGAGCAAATCATCGAGCCAATCCTTATTGCCGCTGACGCGCAACCTTATACCTCTAACCAATTCGGCCTCCCTTTTGTCCTCCAAGGTCAACTGGAGAGAGGCGGAGGTTGACAGGCCAAGGGCCGGAAACGGATGAGTATAACCGGCATTTAGCAGATATTTGACTGTATTATTCGCCGAATGGGAACTGATTGACATATTGCCGTTCCAGCTGTTATCGGCAAGCTTTTGCCGTAGAGTTGCCCTGAATACGTGCTGTAGGGAAATGGTGGTAGATTCCCTCTTACCACCGCTGTAGCCCAGCTGCCAGCTGAAGTCCGGTTTAAAAAAACCGCTCAGGCCCGCCTGCCAGCTCTTGTTCTTAGTGGTCCGCGCTGCTTTACCGCTAACATTGTTGGTCATCTGCGAGTAACCTAGATTGATCTGTGTATCGGTAAAGATCATCTTATCGCAATTTATGGCATACCGATATACTCCCCCTTCATTATTGGACAAGGGGGTCAGGGATGCCAAGGGGTTGGAATCTTGGATAAAAATGAAGTCGCCGTTCCAAAAAAAAGAGGCAAATTCGCTTGCACCCTGCAGGCGAATGCCGCCGCCCCCGGTGTCCCCCAAAGCGTAAAGAACTTCACTTTGCAATATGCCGGCAGGAAATACTTGATTGTACCGAAGACCGAAGGCACCGGTCATCCCTGTTCTCGCTTTAAGTCCCAAAGTATATCCTTCGATTTGGGAGCCTCTGTTTTGCCACCCGTATACAGCCCCCAAGGTATCCAAAAGGGAAATACCCATACCCATCGAATTGACCGAAATACCCTTAAAGATCTCCCATCGATGCCCTTGCCCAATAGTGCCATGTAAGCGGCTTCCTTTAAAACCGAGGCCGAATTGCAATAGACCGAAATCGAAGGGTAAACTAATATTGCCATATTGGAACTCGAACCATTTCGTTTGCCAACTGACCGCATAGCTGTCCGGATAAACATAGAGTTTGCCGAGGTTGGGTTGGGTAATTCTACCGGGATAATCGGTTAGGCTGCCTTGGGCCTGCAAGATAACCCGATGGCCGGGCAGCTGAAAATTCAAGGACAAATTAGCTACATCCTTAAATCTTCGCAAGGGAAGAAAACTATAACTCAAGTTATTGGTGAGGCTCACCCCCCAATCCGCCTTTGGCTTGGCCGTCTCGATAAAGAAATACCATTGTTCACGGTTTGTATTGCCGGCTATATCGGCAACATCGATTTGGACAATATGGCGACCCACCGTCAGAGGTAAAGGTGGTCTGTAACGGATAAGCCAACCCTTGCCAATCTCTGCTTCCCCATCTTCGATCATTGTAAAAATGGCTGCTCTGCTAATATCTATACCGTCTAAACTTATAAATATGGCGTCTTCTTTAATTTCCGAATCTGCATCGATTACATAAGCCTCTATCCACGGTCTGTCCTCTTCTAACTTCGCTCCGGCAAGGGGGTGCATGATGATGATGGCCGGCGGTTCCAGGTCCATAATAATCTGTCCGTTTTCCGCGCAGTGGGCCGTTTGGGCCGGGAACAACAAAAATGCGGCCAGAATTGCTCCTATCAGCCAAACGAAATCTATCTTGCCACCAATTAATCTTCTTATTATTTTTGGTTTGCTTGCAGTGTTCTTTGCCTTTACCGACATACATACTTTCCCACCCTTGCTATTGCCAAAAACTTCTTGCCCGCCCAAAAAGATTACATGTCGGGCCAAATATAATCATACTTCTTTTAATTTCTCTTAATTCTACCAAACTCCTGTTTAAATTTCTCTTTACCACATTAAACACCATCACACTAAACTATCTTATAGAACCGGGAAAACAGAGAGCCAAAAAAACAACCTTACCGGTGGTTTGCGGGTAAGTTTTATCTAATGCTTAATTTATTGCTTTATTATTCAATTCTTTGTTACCAATGCGCTTTTACTTCATGAATCCTTAGCAAATGTCCTCTTGAGATTTCTTCGCCGGAATTTACAGTCTGTAGCTGAAGCCGAATTTGAAAATGTGGGTCTTGTAAAGGGCTTCTTCTTGAATGGAGGAATCCTTTGACCATAAAAGATTGTATTCGCTCCAAAGCTCCAAAACATCCGATATCGCCTTATAGGGCCGCAGGCTTGCCGAAATTCGGCTGTTTTTTTTATCTTGAAAGGTCCAACCGATCCCCCCTCGTACGGAAAGGAAGTCTTCATTGGCCCAATCCAAATCGCCCTTTATTTGATGGGACTTCTTTGTCACCCTTTGGTCTTCAACAGTCGTATAGACATCGGAATAGTTGTAGCCGAATCTTAAGCTCAATTCTCGGTACTTGTAGCCCAGAGAAAGGTTCAAAAGGTGGCTTTTTGTCTCCGCCGGCGGCCTGCCCGGCCGTTGGTTTTCGCCGCTCAGGCGGCTGTAGGCAACGGTTCCGTCGAAGTTTTCCAAAAAATAGCCGGTGAGGGTAGCCGTATGGTTAATATTATTCTTATAGGCAGCCAATTCACCGCCCAAATAAGTATTCAAGCCTTCCAATTTAAGTTGGTAGTTGGCCATTACTGCAGCGCCGATGTCGCGCCCGATCTCTCCGGTAAAATTGTAAATCCGAGAGGAGCCCGTCTGGCTGCGATTAAGGGTGAGATTGCCCTTGGTATGGAGATAGAAATAGCGGGGGTTGCTGTAATTCAATTGACCGATGATGCTCCCGGCAATATGGGGTTGGCTGAAATTTTCTTTGAACAATAAATTATTGTTCAAACTTATATTTCCCCGGAAATTATCGTTATTTATGGGTAAAAAGATTCGCCCGTTTATCTTTTCACTGTAGACTTTATCGCCATGCAGATATTCGAGAGAATAAGGTAACTTGGCCAAGTTGCCTGAAACAGTCAAGGCAATCTTTTCCGGCAGGGGAGCCTCTATGGCCAAATCCTTGCTAAATTCAAGTCGGACTTTTGTCGGAGTATCCAAAGCTAGGTGGCCTTTGAGCAAATCGGTACCTACGGTGCCGCCGGGATCCTTTTTTATATCTGAAGCCAACTCCAGGGCGGTCTGCCAAATGCCCCGGCGGAAATGCAGTGACAGGGTCGGCAAAAAATTCATTACGTCCAGCCTTTTTAAAACCGCAAAATTCAGTCGGCCCGACCAGTTATCGGTGAAAGCCATCTCATTCTTCGTCGACAGCAAAAAGTCCTCCGTCGGCCGATTTTTGCTTTGGAAAGACCGATAATCACCGACAACAAAATTGAGGAGAGAGTTACTTTTCACAGTTGGGGTTAAGTAATCGACTTGGTTTACCGAATAGACTCCCCTTTGATTTTCTTCTTCGGAGACTCCTGTGGTGATGTATTGGTATTCCACGGATAAGATATTACCTTCCGCATGAGCCAAGTTTATTTCGCCGCTGATATAATCTATCGAATAATCGAGATAGCGGGTCAGTTCCTCATCGTCTAAACAGACAGTCTCGCTTTCATACAGGACCGGCGTTTCAGAGAGAGTATATTCAAATACTTCCGGGTCAAGGGTCCATTGGTCGGTAGCACTTTGGGTGAGGGCTTCAAACTTGTTGAAATCAGAACCTAAAAGTGTATGCTTTATGGTCAGGCCCTCCAGCGGCTTTAGATCGCCGGCCAGTCCCCAGCCCCAATTGGTGAATCCGGCTTCCTTTTTGATGCTTTCTCTGGCAAGGGGCAACTTATCCCGAAAAGCAAAAGCCCGCAACTGCAGCTTATCGGTTACCTTGTAACTTGCAGAAGTACCCAAGAAGGTACTGGCCAGTTCCCTCTCCGCCACCACATATTCATAGGTGACCTTGATTTTTTGGTAGGTAAAGACAATCTTGTTAAAATACATAAAACCGCTTTGGTAATCGATATAGTAGTCATTGTCATTGGGGCCGCTTCCCCTATCTTGCTTTATATCGTTTACAAAAACGGTCTCCGATTTTTCTATGATATTGGCATGACCGAGAAAATAGGGGCCCAAAGAATCCTCCCCATCGATGCTTATCTCCATATAGATGGTTTTATTCTGGGAAAGGAAAAAGTCCCAATCCAGGCCATCTTTATTATCATGCCTTAATCTGACTCCTTCAATATTTCGGTTGAATGAAAGGGGAGCCTCCCTGAAACTGAGAATCTGGGGTCCGACATCCAGTTGCCAATCTTTATAGCGTAGACACAAAAAACCCTTAAAATCTCCATTGCGACCGGCTTGGACATCCAATTCCAAATCGCCCGGCAAGGCCATCGTAGCATTAAGGTTTGTCGTCAACTGCAGCTGGGGATTCAAATCGGGCACAGGTAACCGTTCGTATTGACTGAATAAATCTCCGTCTCCTTTAAAAAATCCGAGACTGAGGGAAAAAGTTTGCCGAACGCTGACCGGCGAAGCCTGTATCTTTTGAAAAGGGAGAAAGAAGATCAGAATGCTAAAAGTATAAATTAGTAGAGAGCATATGTTTCTTGTTCTCTTGGCCCAATGTATAGCCATAATCTACTTGAAACCCCCTCATCTTTATACCCACACCAAAGGTCAGAGAGCTTATATTTTGAAACCCCATGCGTAAATTTATTTCTTCAAAAATCAGGTCCTTATCTTCAATCAGGCCTAAAACGTTATACTCCAGGCCGCCAAAAGGTACGATATTGTCACTTTGTTTTTTAGCGCCCAAGCCCAAAGAGAGGCCACTTCCCCGTAAGGCCACTCCACCTCGATATTGGGGGGCATGGACCATCTCAGAACTGCCGCTTTTATACTTAATTTTACTGAAAATATCTTCCCCGGCCAGACTGATATTGATATCTTCGAAGATAAAAAATTCCAGATCATGAGTAAAACAGATTCCCCCGTCAATACCATAGCCCCAGGCCAACTCATCAAATTCCTGCGCTTCGGAGATTGAAAGAAGAAACAATTTCGGCGTTATGCCAAAGGAGAAGTCCTTTCGGTTATGAGCCAAAGACAAACCCGCTTTATAAGTATTGAGATTAAAACCCAACCCTTCCGGCGACTGGGAGACAATCAAAAAACCACCAATCCTCTGTGAAGACCAAGCTAACGACGTTGTCGGTATGTCGTAAACGCGAATCTGTTCGAGAGCGATTTGGCGATTAGCGGCCACCAGAAAAGCCGGGTTGTAGAGAAGGCAGAAAGCGTCTTTGCGGGGCAAGCAAAATAAAGATGAACCCTTATAGCCGGCCCCCCATTCATATTGGGGAAAAAATCCGCCCATCTGAGCAAAAGCACCTGAAGTAAGCAAAATTACCAGAAATACACTTATTAATATTGCTCTTGCCGTCATCTTCACGACTTACCCCCACTTTCGAACCTCATAACATAAAGACATTCACTTTGTCATTATACCATACTCTTTACCCCGACTGAACCCGTCTGTCAACAAGCCTTGCTAAAACTCCCGTCGACAGGCGGATGTCAGGGCCCCCCGCACCATTATTTGCCGGATTTTTTTGTTGGCCGGGCGGATACCCGGGGGAATCTGCTGTACTCATGTTGTCGGCAATGCCGACAAGATTTACATAAATCTTCAGCCCATCCCTTTGTTTGCAAGAGAGCGGGACCTTTGCCCAGCATAAAATATTTACGGTCTTTGCGCCGGAAAGGTCCCATCCCTCTAATTTAGTCCTTTTAATTTAGTCGGACCAAAGATTTAAATCTGATTTATTCCCTAAAATAAGGATAGGACTCGCCTTCGTCGATGGCCCAAATGTTTTCAAAATCCCAACCAACAAAAGTTGCTTGTTGGCACATTTCGCTGGTATCTTTAGGTGTACCTTTGCCTTCATCGCTTTGCCCGGTAGCAGCCATGTCATAAAAACAACTGTTAACATCACCGGTATTGACACCGATCAAACCGCCGACATCAATCAGTTCACCGCCAACATAGCCGGCTGCGAAGCAATTGGTCACGCTTTTATTGTTTATCCCTATCAAACCGCCAATCTGCTGTGAACCATCCAAAACGGTCAGGGAATAGCAGTTCTCAACGATACCTTCATTTTTTCCTATTAGGCCACCGGCATAAGAATCGCCGGCTGTCAGGCTTCCCCCACTGTGGGATTGGAGAACCTTGGCGCCGCTTAAGTTCGCGCCAACCAAACCACCGATATTATTACCGGTTGCGGACAAGGTTCCCGCTCCGTAGCAATCGATTACCACAGAGTTCTCTTCAGCCTGACCGACGATACCGCCTACTGCGCTGCCGCTTTCAACAATTCCGGTGAAGGTACAACCGGATATCGTACTCATATTCTTACCGGCAATACCCCCGGCCCACATATAACCAGCTTTTACATGCATCGAGGAAGAGCAATCTTTAACATTACATAGTGCCCAGTTCATACCAACGATACCGCCGGTGTTGAACATGGCTTCCACATAACCTTCCGTCGTACAATTGCTTATTACACCGTCTTCATTGGCGCCGACGATTCCACCGGCACCGGGTAGGCCATAAACACTCGCATTAAGGGTACAGTGGGATATCAAACCGCCAACCATGTAACCGGCCAAGCCGCCTGTATTATTGCCTTTACCGGTTACGCTTCCTTCAAAAGAGCAGTTGGTAATGATGCCCATATAGTTGTTGCCCGTCAGGCCTCCTACGAAGCTGCAACTTCCGCCGTTAACGTCACCCCTGACCCAACTGTTCATTATATTACCTTCGAAGTTGAGGCCGACAAGCCCGGCGACTTGGTTCCCTGCACCGGTGACTATGCTGGTCACATCTGCTTCTACACCGCAATTGTCAACGGTTCCGTCTCGGCTGACACCGACCAAGCCGCCAATATAACTGGCACCGGTTATACTGGCATTGGTTAAGTTTATATTCTGCAACTTGGCCCCATCGTCAATGTAAGCGAAGAGACCCACCCCGTCATGTTCAACATCCACGGTTAAATTATCAATAGTGAAGCCCCCTCCATCGTAGACACCCGTAAAGGGTTTGTCTTCGGGACCTCCCTCAAAGAAAAAACCAATGGGATACCAGCCGGCAATATCCGTTAGGTCGATATCAGCCGTCTGTAGAAAATAACCGTCCAGACAATGTCTTACGTTGTCCAAATGTTGCGGGGTATTGATAATGAACGGGCTTTCTTCATCACCCATTCCACCGCCGAAAAGGGACTCAAACTTCGCCCCGATCGAGATATCTTCATTCATTACCAAAAATATCTGCGGTTCATCAGGAGCATCTTCGATACCTTCCCAATACATAAGGGTCCAACCGGGATCGGGAACTGCTGTAAGAGTTACTTCCGTACCCTCCAAATAGACGGATAAATCCGGTTCAACCAAAACGCTGCCGCTTCCCTCAACGGTAACCGACAATGTGTATAGTCTTTTAAATACCGCAGTGATATTTTTATTACCATTTATCGTCACTTCGATTTGAGGATCCGTTCCGGAAGCATCTCCCTCCCAGTGGCTAAAAGCAAAAGCTGATTCAACATCGGGAATTGCCGTCAGTTTAATAACAGTCCCGTAATAGTGACCATTGGGCGTTGAAAGGACCTCTTGCTGTACTTCACCCTGCCCCTCAATGGTAATATTCAATGTATATTCTTCCCGGGCAAAAACGGCAGTTATGCTCTTGTTGTCGTCCATGAGCACTTCCACTTGTTCTTCTTGCCCTGTAAAATCGCCGGTCCATTCAACAAATTTCCAACCGGCATCCGGCATTGCGGTAAGCTTCACCAGCTGCCCGTGAAAATAATCGCTGGCAGCATTGGCAACTATCTCTTCCCTCACCCGGCCCTGACCTTCAACAGTTATATTCAAAGTGTACCCTATTCTTACAAATACTGCCGTCACATTTTTATCTTCGTCGAAGGTCAACTCGATTACCGGGTTGGAGCCATTGCCATCCCCTTCCCAATGGCTGAACTCCCAGCCGACGGAGGGAATAGCTGTAAGTTTAACTACCGTTTCATAAGGGTATGTGTTCGTTGCTCCGTTAAGGATCTCCTTTTCCACTTGGCCTTCACCCGTAACATTTACGGTCAAGACAAAATCTTGTCTGACAAAAACGGCGGTGATCTCTTTGTTGTCATCCATCAGCAATTCTAATTGGGAATTATCGCCTTCAGCATCCCCCTCCCAATGATCAAATTGCCAACCGTCTTGCGGTACTGCTGTCAGAGTTACAATCGTATCTTCGATATATTTCTCCTCCAGGGGGCTTATGTTTACCAAGCCCTCGCCATCGACGAGAACATCCAGAGTGTATTCTTTTTTTAACAAGCCGCAACCGACGAGTACAAAAGTTAGTATGATAAGCGAAGAAATAATACATAAAATCCTTCGTCTCAACATTTAAGCACCTCCGATATAGGTTTATAAATTCAATTTCACAAAATAAAACTCTGTATTCTATTACATCGTTCATTTGTTTACCTGTGCTTGCAGATCTTCATCTTAGGCGGCTACTTTTTGCTTTTCCATCACCTCCATTATCCAATAAAGGGAATAGAGAGATTTTGCAGTTTCTCCCTATTCCCTCGTTATCTGGCATTTACTCGCTAACACTAAACTGCCACACCTGACTTATTGCATAAGATAGCGGCGAACCATCTTCTCCCAAAGGACCTTGGGCCATATTAAACCAGTAGTATTCTTTACCACCGGTAAGATTTACGGGGTCGGGTTCGTCACCCGGATACTTCGCTTCGAGGCTGTCACCGCGACTCTTAACCTGCTGCCAAATTATATTGGTCATCCGGCTTTCGCAGAGGGTGACAATATAGCCCGTACTAAAGCTATTAAAGAGCCATCTGAATGTGGGTTGTTTGGGAGCGCCGGAGAGATGCCCGGGGCTGCTTAGATAGATTGGAGCCATAATAAGACCGGAGTCTTCCTCACTTGCCGGCCCCTCCCCTTTAGCATTGACCGCCGTCACTATGAATTTGTGGGTTTGCCCTATATCGAAGTCGCCGGCGACAATGAAGGTCGGCAAAGCCGGATCTTCCAATTCTTCCACTGCAATCTCCTCCCAGAGATTGTACTGTTTGGCCTCTGAGTTGTAAATATAAATCCGGTAAGACTCGGCGTAAGGAACTTCATTCCAAGACAGGATATATGATCCCTCATAGCCCACTGGCATAGGAATTTCCTGATTTGAATAAGTGCCCATCCCCGGCCCGCCCGAATTGGGCATGGCAAGAATCCGGGCTGCCAGAGCCGGGGTGATGCTACCGGCGGGAGCAGTCATACCGCTGACAAAAAGATCGGTAACCATACCGGGTTTTGGTATATCGAAGACCGACATCGTTACATCGATATCAGCGCTACCGTAGTTGGAATTAACTTTAATTGTTGCCGAGTAGTTGCCGGCTGTCAAACCCTCCCGCAATACACTTACATTGACCAGGCGGTCTTCGCTGCCGTCGGTAATATCTACTTCCAACCAAGATTCATTACTTTCAATATCCCAATTCAGCCCCGCCGCCCCCGCGTTCCTGATAGTAAAAGACTTAACGGTGATATCATTGGCAAAATACAATGCCGAAGGGCTTACGGTCAGAATAGGATTCAAACTGATAACATCCTTACAGCCGGCAACAAAGAGGGCAAGGAAAACCGCTACAACTATTGCCATAGGAAATAGTTTATTCTTCTTCATGGTTTACCTCCTAAGGTTATTGATCATCTCTATGCAAGCGGAGGCGGGAACCCTCGGTTCCCACCCCGCTTACTTCCGTCTCTACTTGATAAGGACTGAGTGTCTGATAAGTTCAGTCTTTTGGCCGGAATCATCTGTAAAGTTGATTTTTACCAGGTAGAGTCCGCCCAAGACAAATTTATTCAGATTGTCCCTGCCATCCCATGATCCCAAATACTGTCCGGCCCCCACATATTTACTGACCAAAGTTTTGACCGGTTTACCATCAAGGGTATAGACGGAAATATCTATATGCCCTTGAGAGGGAACCGTGTACTCGAATTGTTGGGGTTTTTCGCCGGGGGTAAAGGGATTATTGCTAAAAACAAAAGACAAGGCTTGTGGCAATGGGGCAAGCAGAGCAACGTTAATCGTATTGGAAGAGCTCACCAGTCCAAAGGAATTCTTGGCGTGAAGCGTAAACTGATAAATCCCCGGCCGCCAGTTTATCGACAGAATATCCTTGGCCGGTATCGTCACGCTGAATTCACCTTGTTCTTGCTCATCATAGACCCATTCACCCATCAACTTGTTGCCTTGAGTCACTTCTATGGTCACATCCAGCAAGCTGTTGGTATCGGCCGGATTTCCCAGGTTGGCAAACACAGTATAATTGCCGCCCACCTCTAAAGCCCGCGGTTTGACATCGAATGACCTTATAATCGGCATTTCCGCGTTGGGAGTGGCTTGGACAGCTTCCGACGGTTGTGACTCCTTACCTAATTCATCTAGAGCCGTTATTTTAAAATAGTAAGTCAGGTCATTTTGTAAATATTCGACCCGAAATGCATTCTCTTCACAATAGCCAACCTCGTGATAGTGGACATTGTCTACCGAGCGATAGACGAAATAACCGGCCAAATCCTCATCGGTGTTATGGTTCCAAACTAAATCCACATAACCGTGGCCAACCCTTTCAACTGCCAGACCGCCGACTTGGGCGGGAGCCTCATTCGGTTCCAAAGAGAAGCTAACGTTTTGGGTCGTGCCCGGTGCAACGTAGAGCGTAGATACAGCGGACATGTAATCTGGCGCTTTCTCCGCCTTGATGGCCCAACCGCCACCGGGAACATCCAATGTAAAGGTTCCATCAGGTCCGGTTATATACTGAATATTTCTCAGTACCCCGCTGGCCAGGGTCGGTGTAATCTCTACCAAGGAAACGATTACCTCATTTAAGGGATTGCCCTCCCAATCAGTTGCTGTACCGGTTATTGAACCTTGGCTGGGAGCAGAACTGACGATATTACTTATTGACACGTTGTCGATATAGACGCCTTGCATGGAACTGCCTGACCTGGCAAAAAAACCGAATTCCAAATAAACGTCTTTACCGGCAAAGCTGTCAAGGGCAATTGATGCTTTGATCCATTCCATTCCGCGACCGTCGTGGGAGTAAACCCGATAGGGTATACCTGTGTCGGCGACAATCACATCGACAGAGAAGTTGTCCCAACCGCCACCGGCCATTTGGCTCCAGAGCATAAATTCAAGTACGTTGTTGCCGTCGGCAGGCAAGGCAACCGGATTGATTGTTTTCATTCTGATGTTTTTTGATTTATAACCGTCGGGGCGTGCCGACCAAGCGCTGTAAGGTGCTGAAAAAGAACGGGTATCGGTCCTAAACCACGGATCGGGACCACCTTCCAGCGCCCAAGCATTCCACTCTTCAGCCGTATCAAAATTATTTTGGAATAGTACCGTACCCCGATACTCAAGAAGTAAATTTTGAATGGCGGTATTACCTTCATCCACCGTTACAATAACCTCTTGTTCCCAATAATTTTCATGGTTGGCAAACATGGACCATTGTCCTACTCCCAGATCGGCAAAATAATAATCGCCGTTATTATCGGTTACCGTCTCCAACCCCAAATAGGGGATGCTTACGGTTACCATACTTACTGCTTCTCCTTCCATGTTGGAAATATTACCTTGTAAGTGACCTGTAACTTGATCCAAGGTCACAGATAGACAAGTGCTAAGACCGTACTGGACTTGACAGTCCACTACTTTAGCCAGAAAACCCGGCTTTTCAAATTTTAAGGTGTAATTCCCGGGCTGCAGATCGAGAGCAAAAGTTCCTTGATAGCTGGTCGTCTCATCTTCAGTACCAAGAACCGTAATACTGACATCATCCAACATCCAGCCGGCGTCATCCGTTACATCCCCTTGGACGGTTTGGAAGCCGAAGACCAAGTTGGAGTTTATGTTCGTATTTTGCCTGCTGATGATTCTTATATCTTCGAAAATTTCTGTAAAATAACCGGCCTTGCCGATATGAATCGTATAATCACCTTCGGCAAGTTCCAGGGAATAATGACCATCTCTGTCGGTAAGGGTTTCCCCAACAAAATTTTGCATCTCGCCGACGAAGACTCTTATTTGGGCATCGGCTAAAGCAGTACCTAAGCCTTGATCGTAGATGGTTCCGGTTACATTTCCTTGAGGGGCTGATTGAAGATTGAAGTTTTTAACATTGTCCCTACCGGCTATAATGAGGACATCCTGGCTAACCGGCTTGTAGCCATCGGCAGTAACGTTGATTGTATACAATCCTTCCACCACTTCTCCCTCATAAAGACCTATTTCATTCGTTATGAAAGTGTAATGTTGGAGCCCGTCAAAGGTTAATACGGCTTCTGCAATATTGTCACCCGTTGCCGCTCCGCTTACAGTGCCGCTAACCGTTGCTTTGGGCCCTGGAAACGGCAATTCTTTAAATGCTCGCAAGGCGTTGATTCTGCCCCACCCGAATTTGATATTCTTTGCGGTTACGTCCTCCCAACCGAATTCGGCTTCATGGCCACCGGTACTGGAAAAAAGAAGCTCTCGCATAGTCTCTACGGGCAAATCCGGTGCTTGGGAAAGCAGAAGAGCTACTACCCCGGAAACATGGGGGGTTGCCATAGAGGTACCGCTGATCGACTCATAACCGCCGTCGGGGAATGTAGAGTAGATATCCGACCCCGGGGCACTTATGTCAGGCTTTATGCGTGTCAACTCGTCATATTCATAGCCCGGATACTCGACAAAATCGCCGCCGCTAAATTCTGATTGGCTTCCGTCGGATTTGAAAGCACCAACACCCAAGGCAGCGGGAGCGTTACCGGGCGCACCGGTCGTACCGGGATCGTTGCCGATGGCGAACACCGGGAAGACGCCTGCAGATGTTATCCACTGCTTCAGCCTGGTCAGGGTGATAACCGTTGGCACCGAATGAGCCACTGGCAATATCAAACTTATTTTCCACTACCCACTCCATAGCACTCAACACCTGGGGAAATGTGCCGCTGCCGCCGGGTATGGTGCAGGCATGGGCAAGAGTTGCTTGGGGGGCTACCCCGATATTGATTCCCTTGACGTTGCGGGCCAAGACGGTCCCGGAAACATGGGTGCCGTGGTAGTGGGTATCATGGGGGGTTGAGCCCTCAACAACACCGCCTTCGGCATCAAATTCGACCCAGTAACCTTCATGATAAGGGGGTACTCCACCCATGGCACCTTCAAATTCCGGGTGGCTTATATCAACCCCGGTATCGAGTACCGCAACCGTTATACCCTGGCCGTAGATACCCAATTCCCACAATTCCGGTGCAAAAGTAGCCCCGACATGATCCCATGTTTGCTGATTGGCACCGGGTAAATTTACCTCCGGAAGATCTATTGTGAATTCATAATCTTCATATATTTCTTTAACCCCCGGTAACTTGGCAAGCTCAAAGATAAAATCACGTTGTACTTCAGCGAAGACAACGTTGACAATCCAAAAACTCTTATATGATTTTACTTGGCCGCTTCCAACCTTTCCGGCCAAAATATTACATATGGGCGCTTGTGTACTTAGGGCCGACTGTTGCAATGTATCTTTAACTGCCTGCGTACCCATGGCCCGAAATACTTCCGGACGATCCTCCATGCTGATTAAGACTCTGACCATGTCATCGTGAGCAAGAGCCATTAATTTTTCCTGAAATTCATTGCTGATTACGGCAGCTTTCAGGGAACTTGTAGATAGAAATACAATGAATAGCACCATCAGAAAGCTTCTCAGTAAGTATATCTTCTTATTGTCCTGCATCTATTTTCCTCCCTTACATTTTTGCCTTACAGCCTTGCTGAAAAAATCCGTTGCTTTAGCAGTAAGTTCATTCTCCTTTTAACCTTGGCCTCAGCGTTACATATAAAGCCCCGAATGTAGCTTCAGTCAGCAAATTTCAAAGCACACCTCCATTTCAAAACATTATTTGTATATATTTAAATAGACAAAAACCGAACACAATGTACACATGTCTCTGTGTTGTAAAAACCTGTGTCTTACGTGGGTATTTCTCAATTATATAAAAATAGCAAAACGCATGCCCGCTAAGCAAGTTCAATTAATACGTCATATTTTGCTATGAAAAACTTTCGAATAGTTCTAAAACATTTACCGAATATGGGCTGCGTTTTAAAATTTAAGTATCTAGGTTAGTATGTAATTTAAAGCTTAATAAAAGAACTTTTCCTTCCTCTAAAAATATTACAGGCTTTGGGCCTTCCCCTATTGCCACGACAATGGCACTGAGGGAAACTTACAGATACAACATTCAATGGTATATTAATTGCCTTAAAAATTTCTTCGTTCCGGGCACAATTATCGTTACAATCCTTGCTATTTTAATCGCTGGTTCTAATGGGGAGTTATTTTCTTAGAATAAGCATGATTTTGGGTTTCATCATCTTTGCATCCGGTACATTCATAGCACCGAACCCCAAAGCCTGTAAAGACTATAATACAGATATACATGTCCCTTACCAAAAAAACAGTATTTTGTGCCAATTGTTAACCACTCATCAAACATCAAAATATCTTTTAATTACAAACGTTTCAATTTTATGAGGCTACATGTTTCCAATTGCGGAAACCTTATAGTTATAGTAGCACCCTTTCTATATTTTGTCAACATCGGTTGCACGTTTTTTTTTAAAACAACTTTCCTTTCGGACAAAACCGTCAAGCAAAGTATTTAAAGGACTTGCTATTTTTTCTCCCCAGTTCTTATTTTTATGGTACTGTTTTCACCGGATAACACATAAGCTCGCGGACCGGGTACAATAAAAACCTTGTTAGCAGCTCAACCAACAAGGTAATCAATTATAAGCTCTTTAACCATTTATTCCCGTAAAAGTTCAATTAAACTCTCTGCCAAATAGCCATAGTAAAGTGCCTGTTCGGCTGTTACGACAACTTTGCGGTCATAGACAACGCGGTTGCGCAATCTTTGCAGCTCATCAATCAAGGCGGCAATTTCCGTTGCCCTTGACTCATCCCCGGGGCTGCCGGGCCGGTCAACGGTCTTATCCTGCCCCGGCCAAACCCGGATTGCTTCTTCCAAGCGCGCCCAGGCTTCGACAATTGCGCTTTGCGGAGAAATTGGGGCCAGCCTGTTAACTGTTTCTAATACCTCCGGTACCTCAGACGACAATCCGGGCGGGGACACCGAACGAAAGGATCGGACCACATTGAGCCTTTCTTCTAAGTCGGCCAGTTCGCCGCTTAAGGATATGTCCAGATCTCCATATTTGAGTCGATCAATATTTTGCAACAAGGAAAAGAGCGGCCGACGCAGAGCAAAGACTGCAACAACCGTTACAATGGGCCAAGCCAGCGCACTTACAAGGCTTGCAAAAAAAGTCAAGAAATCCATCGGACCAGCCCCTCTTTTCAAGATTTATCCCAGGTCAATTTTCAGCGGGCCCGGTATCCCACTCTTCTTTGAGCAAGCCGGTTATGTATTCATCATGGATCTTGCCGGTTGCCAGGCTGATAAAGCCCTGCCTACGCAAGCCTTCGACCTTGTAACCCAACCTCTCTTGCATCTTCAGCGATGGGGTGTTACCCTTAAAGAAGCCATTTTCCAATTTCCGCAGCCCCAATTCTTCAAAGGCAAAGCGTATTCTGGCCTCAAAAGCCTCACCGGCAAATCCTTGCCCTTGATAATAACCATTGATCCAAATTCCGCCGCCGCCGGCAATCCCTTGGTTATAGTTTATCTTTTCCAAGCTCATACCACCAATAACTTTTTTGGTCGCCTTAAGCTCGATGGCCCAATGGTAAGAGGTCGGTCTTTCATTTTTCCTGGCACTTTGAATGCAGCGGTTAATCCATTCCTTGCCATCTTTAATCGTGTAGGGGTGGGGAATCATAGCCAGCCACTTCGATACCTCAAGGTTGGCCAATCCTTCAACCAAATCATTCAAGTCATTTGTATTCCATTCCCTGATGAGCAATCTTTCCGTTTCCAAGTACATAAATATATTACCCTTCCTATTTATTTATTCTTTATCCCTATCCAATGATAACAAAAACCTGATTGAAAATATACGACCGCCTTATCGACCTTCCTTTTCCAAAGGCCTATCCGGCAACAACATACTATTTGAGTGAGCCAGATAAGCCAGATAGAAAACAAGCAAAAGGGCGGTACCCCGGTGGTGCAGGCCAAGATGAGCCAAGGTGTGAACCATGAAACCGATAAATATGGCAAATAAAGCTAAAAGCAAGGTGTAGCCCCTTTTATCTTTTTCTCTTGGCCGATACAGGTTCCAAAACACTCTCAAAAGGGCCACTATAAACCAGGCTAAAAAAACCAGGCCGGTTAATCCCAAAGTTGCCGCAAAGTGAAGAACCAGATTGTGGGCATGAGGGTGGGATCCTTTGGACGCATAACGGGAAAAGGCAACCTGAAAATTGCCGATACCAACGCCCAATAGCGGGTAATCGGCTACCATCTCCCGGGCTACTTGCCAAATCACCCGGCGACCCTGATCGATTTCAAAAGTATCTTGGGCCCTCTTGCTGATTTGGGCCGGCAAGAGCGGAGTAATAGTCAAGATGGCAATAATAAATAAAATTAAAAGGCGTTTATCCTTTAAAAAAGCAAAGACCGTCAAGCTTGCTGCCATACCCAACCAAGCACCCCGGGTCATGGTAAGGATCAAGCACCAAAGACCCAATATAAAGGCCGAAAAAAACAGGCAACGTTGACCGCCCCCATAGTCTTTTTCCAAAGCCAAGGCCAGGGCAATGGGAACAGTTAGAAGCAAATAGACTGCCAGAATATTGGGATTGGTAAAAAATGCGACGGCCCGTCGCCCCCCAAATTTAAAAATAGAACCTAAAACTCCGTAACCGGCAACGAAAAGCAGAATAAGTACTATCCCTTCAAAGAATATTAAGCCGTTTTTTTCTTTTCCCCCGTCTCTCTTTTCTACCCCGACTTTTTCTTGTTCATGGAAGGTTTCATAGATAATCAGAAAGGCCAGAAAAGCTTGCAAAACTTTGGAAATACCACGGCAGGCACTGCCCCGATCAAAGGCGAAAAAAAACGACAGGCAACCAACCGACAAAAGAAAAAGGAGGGGTTTTACCAGAGGCTTTTTTCCGATAGCCAAAGGCTTTCGGTGTCCCTTTAAAGTAATAAGCCAGGTCACAAATGCCACAAAAAAGCAAAAAAGGAAAAGGGCATCGACTAAAGGGTAAACCAGTACGGCCGCAATGATACTGTATTGCATTATTTTTTTTGCTCCCCGGCGGAATCTGCTTTCCGCAACCGATGCTGCCATACCATTCATCCTTTTGTATAAATATATACCCTATAAGTTTCTATTTTAGGCAGTGAATTCCTCTAGGCCAGTCTTTACTCAAATCCGACAAGATGACCATGTTCGGGTCCGCCCCGGTGCCTTTTTTCGGAGGCTTGTCGGCTTTTTTATGTTAAATAATCAATCAGTTCCTCATAATTGCTCAAAGAAAATTGGCCGGCGATGAGCTTCCAATACTGAACCTCCGCCCCCAAATCGGCAACGTTTTTCAATAAACCGGGGTGGCAGGTCAATATAAATATTTGGTGGGTCTTCGCCACCTCCGCTAATACAGCCAAAGACCGCCCCAGATGGGGATTGTCAAAATTAGCCAAAGAATCATCAATAATGACGGGCAAAGGCGGTTTAATATCCAAGATGCGGCTGAGTCGGACGGCAAGATACAGTTGCTCCTGGGTGCCTCGGCTGAGCATGTCTATTGTTTGTAGCTCCTCTTGAGCAGCCTGTACGGCTTGAAAGTCCATGGAGTCGCCGGGCGCTATTCCTTCATATTCTCCCCGGGTCATGCGATTGAAAATTCGGCCGGCACTGGCCATGATATCGTCCTTCATGCTGTGCAATAGGTTTTTTTCCGCCCTAGCCAAAAGGAAACAGGCGGTCATATAGAGAGCATATCTTTCAGCCAAGACCCTTAATTTTTCCCGATTGCTGTCGATAATCCTCTGGCCCTTATGGAGATTATCGGGGGCAGCCAAACTTTTCAATCGGTTGGCCAGGTCTTGTTTACCATCTCGCAATCTTTGCAGCTTTTGCCTCTTTTCTTCTTCCTCCCGCAAAACCAAAGAATAGGCTCTGGCTACTTCTTCCTTGCCGGCATAGGCCAGATATTCCACCCGGAAGGATTCCAGCAAAGAAGTTGTCTCAGCAGGTGCAGTAAGGCCGAAGGCTTCTCGCACGGCATCGGAACGCAAAGCACTAAGCAGGGAACGCTTCAATTCAGCCGATTTTTCCTCCCTTGCCTTAAATTCCAGCCCTTTTCTGCTCCGCGCCTCGAAAGCTGCGACCAAGTGACTCAAGGGTATATCCGTCGGTAATTTTCCCCCGGCCCCGGCCTCTTTAACACTGGACAGCGGGAAACCCGCTTGATCCATAATGATCTTAATTTCTTTTTCTTTGTCGGCGATTTCTCGGGTCAGTATATTTATTTCCCGAGCCAAGGTCAACCTCTGCCGCCATTTTGCCAGATTAGCCAAAAGGGGAGACCACTTGTCAACGGAAAAATCCTCTTTATCGCTATCACAAGCGGTTCCTGTCCCAACCAAGGGAGCCAGGAAATCTTCATATCTTCTATATTGGCTTGCAAGGTAATTTTTTTCCGTCTTTATCTTTTTTACCAAATCTTCCAATTCGCAAATCTTATCTTGCAAATCCCGCACTTGCAACAAATAGTTGGGCAAAAAGCCGTAAGACACACCGGAATCCAGCCATAAAGTCTTTTTATAAACCGCCAATTCATCTTTTATCTTTTCCAGATTTTCGGTCTTTGCCTGCAAGGCTTCTGCGGCCATCGCCAGCTCACCCTTCAATTCGCGCAATCTATCTTGCCGACTTTGCAAGACCGTTGCCGGCTTAAAAGACCTTATTCCCCAAAGAAAAACTCCAAGGACACCAAAGGCCCCGATTAAAGGCAAGGCTAAGAAGCGGGGCATCGCAAAGGCCAAAACCAAGGCCGTAGCAGCCAGCGCCATCATAAGAAAAATGAATGCTTTGACGGTCAAGGGCGGTTTTTTAGGGGTCAAAAGACCGATGTCTTTCTTTAATTCTTCCTCTTCCCGCTGCAAACGGCCGATATCAGTTGCCCCTTGCTGACATTCCCCTTCCAACTTGCGATGTTCTTCAACCAATTCATTGAGCCTTCTGTCGGAAATGGTATCGGTTTTGATGGCTTTTATTAATTCCAGGGAGCCGATATCCCAGTCAGCGTTAACCTTAGTGATCCTTTTTTTCAAATCTCCTTCTTTCTGGGTCTTTAAGTTTGCAACTGCTCTCCAAGCCTGGATTCGCTCTTCAATGCCGGAAATTTCACCGGCAAGAGCCTCCAGCTCATTGCCTTTGGCCAAGAGTTGTTCGATGGTCTCCGATGGGAGGCCCAGGCGAACTTCCTGGCTCTGCAAATCTTCTTGGCGAGCTTCCAAGTCTTTAAGTTTGGATTTTAATCCGGCCAGCAACTCTTCAGAAGGGCCGCCTTGCCAGCGGTCTTCCTCGTCGGCCACAAGCCGGGCACCAAGATCCAGGTAACTTTTATAATCATCAAAATTGTTTTTCAAGACATCCAGGCGCCTGATTTGGGCCAGCTTATCTTTCAGCTCTCCGGTCAGTTGGTCTATCTTTTCATCCGTAAGGGCCAGCTCCGCTTGGGTAACTTGATAATCGACAATTTGGGAAAGGGCCTTTTTCTTAATTTCCTGTCCCTCTTTTATATTAGTATAATAGAGATTAAACTTTTTAACATTAGGATTACCCAGCTTGCCGCCGATGCTTTCGCCCAACTTGGCAAATTCTTCCCTTAATTTGGGTAAGATCATCACATCTTTGAACCCTGCCCCCAAAAGAATCGATTTCAGTTTTTCCTGCTCCGGGCCGGCCAATTCGCGGGCAACGGCCAATTCATCCAAAGAAATGGTAAACAATTGCTTGTAAGTGAATGCATCGATATGGTAAATACTTTGAATATCAGCAATATCTTCCCCACCGCCACTGATCTTCTTTAATTGCGGCCGGCCGTATCCGGAAAGTCTAAGACCGTAAACAGACCCCTCGACCGCCAAATCAGCCCCCACATCGTACTCGAAGGTAGGAGGCGGTAAACCGACCTTGGAAAAGCCGTAGCCTAAATGGCGCAAAACCTGCATGAAGGTCGTCTTGCCCGAACGGTTAAGCCCGCCGATTACCACCAAGCCCGGTTTGATATCCTCAAGGGTTTGGTTTCTCAATATACCAAAATCATTTATCGACAGACGTTTAATCTTGATAGCTAGTCCCTCCCTTCCGCCAAACGGGCCATGATCATCTCCCGGGCCCCGGCCAAAAAATCGGCCAAAAGTTCCGCCTCAAGATGGAAACGCAGATCATCCCGCGCCTCGTAGCTCTCCTCATCGCCGTGGCCGCGCCAAATCGCACCCAATTCTTTGATTAGTTCTTTTTTTATCTTTTCGTCGGTCCGATATTGGTCGATTATCGAATCGATCTCGGCCATAGCCCTGCTCCCTTTTAAGAGAGCGTCAAGGTTAAGAGGGCTTTGCAATTGTAAAGATACAGCATTGGTCCATAAAAAAGGACGTCGGTCGGCAAATGTACGGCGTAAGTTGTTGACAATCGATTCTTTCACTTCTTTCTCGTCATCACTATCCTCAATTTGATTATAGATTTCACTCCGCCCCCGGATAACCCATTCGACGATAAAGCCCTGTAAGGGGTAATTTCCGTCATCGGCCTCCGCCAAAATCTTCTCCCCCTCATTTGCTATCTTCTCCGCCAATTCATCGACGGTGGTCGGAACATTCCCCAAATCTTCACCGACCCGTATCTCAACCCTCTCATATACCAGCGGGGCGGTGGGGATAAAGACAGGGGGAGCAGGGTCCTGCCCGGCCAACTCCACCAAAAGGCAACCACCTCGTCCCTGTTCGCCGAAATGCCGCCCTTGGGGAATACCGGGGTAAGCAATGAAGGGTAGCCGGTCGTGCAATATTTCTCTTTTATGGATATGGCCCAAAGCCCAATAATGGATATCGGTTCTCTCCTTCAGTTCAGCCAGGGTTGCCGGAATGTAATTGGAGGTCGGCGCCTCCAACTGCGTATGCAAGAGGGCAATATTCCAAGCCCCCGTTCCCGGCCTGTCATATTTTATATGTAATTTTCTGTTCTCCGCTTTGCTTTGATAAGATTGACCGACCAAGCGGGCCAAAGGGTAGCCTTCCGGCCCCATAAATTCAAAGATCTCCGGCTTTTCTCCTCTGAAGGTCCTGACATTGGCGGGTATAGAGAACAAATCCTGCTTGTCCTGCAGGGGATCGTGGTTGCCGGCGATAACAAAGACATCGATGCCGGCTTCATTTAAAATGCGGCATTGCTCGACAAAAAACTCCTGGGCCCGGACCGACCTGGCTTGCCGATCATAAAGGTCACCGGCAATGAGGATAAAATCCACTTTATTATCAAGGGCTACCCGGCATACCCGGCGAAACCCCTCCAAAACAGCCTCCCGGATACTGCCTTCCAGATCGGCAGGCAGTGAGCCTTCCGCAACATTTAATATGCTGCCCAAATGGATATCCGCGGTATGGATAAAGCTTACCTTGCGCAATATTGCCACCTCTCTTTCTTAAAACTGCAAAAAACCAATAAATAGGCCTTATACCCCGGCCAAGACAAATCCGGGTCTGTGTAAAATTATGGAAAGTTTATTCGGAAATACTGCCGTCAATATTGAATTTTCAACATCCTGCGCCTTAAATCCTTGCCAGGTTCGCAAAAAAAATCGGCCAAGCCCCATATTTTACCGCCAGGCTTGGCCTCTTCAGCACAATATTTTAGAATTACCAAAGACCGTCAATTCATTACTTTCTTAACTATATCTATAATCCGCTCCAGATCCGACCGCCCCATCTTTGTATCCGAAGGCAGGCATAAACCTTTTTGATAGATATTGCCGGCAACGGAAAAGCCCTCAATCAAATGATGAAAGAAATCATATTTGGCATAAAGGGGCTGCAGATGCATGGGTTTCCAGACGGGTCTGCTTTCAATGTTTTCATTTTCCAGAGCTTCAATAATCTCAAGCGGAGTCACATTGCAGCCTTCCTTAATCATCATTACCGACAACCAGTAGTTGGGGTCGCCGTAATCGCAAATGGGCATCATCATTATATATTTCTCGCCGGCGAAAGCTTCTTTATATATGTGGTAAATTCTTTTCTTTTGAGCAATGCGATCTTCCAAAACAGTCATTTGACCCCGGCCGATAGCTGCGCAGATATTACTCAAACGATAATTATAGCCCACCTCACTATGCTGGTAGTGCTTGGCCGGATCTCTGGCCTGGGTTGCCCAAAATCTAATTTTTTCTATCATCTCTTCATCATCGGAGACGACCATGCCCCCACCGGAGGTGGTAATAATCTTGTTGCCGTTAAAGGAGAAAATACCCAATTTCCCAAAGGTTCCGCTCATCTTACCCTTGTAGGTAGCCCCCAGAGATTCGGCTGCATCTTCGATGATCGGTGTATTGTACCGGTTGCATATCTCGACTAGCTTATCATAATCAGCCGATTGGCCATAGAGATTTACAACTATTACCGCCTTGGGCTTGTATTTTTGAAAAGCCTTTTCCAACGCAAGGGGAGACATGTTAAGACTGTTGGGTTCACTATCGATAAAGACAGGTATGGCATTCATGTACAGGATGGGGTTGCAACTGCCGGCAAAAGTAAAGGTTGAACAAAAAACCATATCCCCCTCCTCGACACCAACGGCCTTTAGGGCTAAATGAATGGCGGCAGTACCGGAATTTAAAGCCACAGCTTTACGTGACCCGACATATTCAGCCAGCTCTTTTTCAAAACTGTCCACATGGGGCCCCAAGGGTGCAATCCAGTTAGATTCGAAGGCATCTTTTACATAAGCCAATTCCTTATCCCCCATGTGGGGCGAGGCCAAATAAATTCTTGGAGCAGCTTGGCCCGATTCCGCAATCGGATCTTGCAAATTTCCGGCAAAAGCTTGAGCTTCACTAAAGGCCTTGCCGTGAGTCAGATGGATTTCATTATCGATCGGCACTGCCACATCGGTTGCCATACTTCCCTCGACTGTGATATCCTCAGTAGCCGTCAGCTTGGCCGCACTGCTTGCAAAAACTTGTTCAGCCGATACTGTTTCATTGAAAACATTGATACCGCCAATCGGTTCAGCCGATAAAGCCTTCCCCGATCCGACTTCCGCCGGCCTGACAGCCTCACTGGAGCTTGCCTCTTCCCGCCCTTCCACAAAGGCCGGATCCTCCCAGTCAGCGACCTGTCCGTCAACTTCTTTCATCGTTTCTTCATTTTTGCTCGACGTATATACTATATCATCGCCGGAAGCAACCGACTTTTCCTCATTTGCTTGCCGGGCAACTAAGCCGCCCTCCGCAATATCAGTTTTAGTCATGTCCGCTTGGCCCATCTTGGCCCTGTAAGCGGTGATTATCTGGTCTATCCGTGATTGATCCAAACTAACGCCTCCGATACTGGCCTTAATCAGATCGGCTGTTCTCGAAGAACTTCCGCTATATTCTTTTTCTTCATCTTTTCGATCGGCAAAGGCGGCGGAATTATCATTCTTTTCTTTATTGGCATCGTTTACCATCTTGTCATCGCCAATCCCTTCTATATTTGCTGTAATATCTTCGCCTGTTTCTTCGTCACTTGTTTCTTCGTCGAAAAGCAGGTCACCATTCCCTTCTTTGATTTCTTTATCGTCAGCTTTAATACCGCTGCCTTTAGTAAAAGCAGCCCCGTTTTCTTCCTCGTCGGCAAATATAGGTACGTCCAAAATGAGTAGATCGTTGTTCCATGCCCCGAAGGACTCCGCATCTGATTTGTTATGGCAACTTCTGCACATAGGTAGGATATACTCGCTATAGCCAAAATCGGCATCTCGGACATGTCCACCCACATCAGGACTGTTGCGACAATTTATGACCGAGCAAGTATAGGCTTTTCTGCCCTTCTTGGTCTCCCAGTAATCCAACCAACTTGAATACCCTAGGGGTAAGGCATCTTCCGGCGTATTTTTTATGTTGCGAATCTCGATGATCCTCATTCTTATCATCCCCCTTTTTCAAGCTTTCTTTTTTCTATTTGAGTTATGCCGCCTTCCATGGTCTCTGGCACCAACCGGCCCGGCTTAGACGCCGCGGCAACCCGCTTTACCCGGGGGTATCAAGGTCAAAAAAACATAGCTGCAAACCGGGGCATGTAAAAACCGATGAATCTACTGCAAGAGCTATGACAAAATGCTAAAGGCGTTTAAATTTCTTTTGTACTTTCATTTATTTCGCCAACAATCGTTAAATTCCTTCATTTATAAGTTTTAAGCGGTTTACGTAGGATTTGAACAACGATATTGGTCGGCAAGATAATACCAATTATTGGTTAACAGTTCCAATCCCTATACCTGTTTCCAATTGGCTTTCTTCCATTTTAAATAATATTGGCTTAAAAAATCCCTGTCCACCAACCGACCGGCATCATAAAGGTCTTGAAAACCACGCGAAAATACCCCATAGTCGGCGGGAGCCCGGCTTTTTCTAAGGCGGTAAGACCATTCCACACCGGTGGTAAGTGCCGTCCAAGAAAGGTTTGCGGAACCGACAAAGACCTCGCTATCGTCTTCGTGGTCAAAAAAATAGGCCTTGGGGTGAAAAGAGCGACCGACTTCGTGATAGGCGCGAATCTCGAGTCCATCGGGTATTTTATCCAAAAGGTATTCCAGGGCAAAGGGTTCGGTTATATTTAAGTACG
This sequence comes from uncultured Halanaerobiales bacterium, assembly GCA_964568715.1. Taxonomy (GTDB): domain Bacteria; phylum Bacillota; class Halanaerobiia; order B1SED10-174; family B1SED10-174; genus CAZMQU01. The sequence continues at coordinate 21,737 of CAZMQU010000012.1, read as the reverse complement.
TGCCGGTCAATATTTCAATTGTACCGCCTCGCTCAACCATGGCCGCCATGAGCTTGGCCAAGAGACGTGCTCCAGATTCAGTAATAAAGGCCACCAGGAAGCGGGCCTTGCAAGCGCGGGCCAGGGAGGCGCGTAAAAACTTGTATAAGGAGTCGGCAGGACCAACGACGGCGTTGGCCAACAAGTAATAATCTTCCCCCTTGTTTATTTCATTTTTTTGGTTATTTGAATACTTTTCCCGCTCCAAGGTCTTCTCCCCCTTTCTAATTCCACCGGGCCATTATTCTGCAACGCAATATCCCCGCGCAACCCTAAGAAGAGTTTCTGATATAATCTTCCACAGAGCGAGCACATTGGTCCAAAAAAGCTTTTTCACCCAGAGTGTTGATCTTAAAAAACATTGCCTGGCTACCGCCGGCGGCAATGCCGGACAAAAATAAGTTGTTGCCTTTACCCAAAAGGGTGATACTGAGGCTGACACGGTTTTTCCCCAACATGCTATAGCGTTCATAAACTCTTACAGCCAACCGGACATCATTATCTTGGTAATTGCTGCCATCCTCATAGCTGGCAGTCAGGCTGCCCTTGGTTATATCTTTATGGAAACGAGCGAGAAAAGTATCAAAATCCCCTTTGAAAGTCCTTTCGTATTTGGCCACTATAACCTCTCCTTTCAAAATTCACCGGTCCCGATAAGCAAGCCCCGGCCTATGACTCACAATCATATGTTGCAATTGTAACTTATAGTTATAACCGCTGGAAATTAATTTCCCATTATTGATGGAAGTTAATCCCTCATTATTAATGATAATGCAAAATCCCTGTCAGAGCAAATACTTTTTATTCATTCGGCAGGTTTTTTCTTATTTAATACTGATAGCAGCCATGATCGGTTGTAATAAAAAATAAATCCTTGAAACGTTTCATACCTTTCAAGGATTTAATATGTTGCCTTTCTTTATTGGGGCAGCAGATATTTTTACCGGTAGGCAAGGAACACTTTACCGAGCGGTCCGACGGTTTGCCCATTCATTATTCTCCAAAATTATCGGCAAAAAGTTTTGTCAGGGCTTCAATTGCCTCTTTTTCATCGCTGCCATCAGCAGTAATGGTTATTTCATCGTTCAACTTCGCGGCCAGTGACATTATTGCTAAAAGGGCCTTTCCGTTTACTTCCCGCCCATCTTTGCTTACCGTTATTGATGATTCGAATTTAGCTGCTGTCTTTACAAACAGGCCGGCCGGCCTGGCATGTAAACCGACAGGCGTATTAACAACCACCGTTTTTTTGACCATTTCTTCACCCCGTCGTAATTACCATTTTTTCTGAACCCTCATGATAAATTCTATAATTTCCCGAACGGCACCCTGGCCGGCGGGTTCTTTGGCAATTAGGTGGGCGGCTTTCTTTACCTCTATTGCCCCGTTGGGGACCGTGCAAGCCAATCCAACCGCTTCCAATAAAGGTAAATCATTAATATCATCGCCGATAAACGCGGTTTCTTCCGGCTTTATATTATTCCCCTGCCAAATCTGTTTCATGCAAGCAAGCTTGTCGTTGATTCCCAAGTGGACAGCGGTAACATCCAGTTCCCGCCCCCTAAGGACTACTATTGGGGAACTACGTCCTGTAATGATTACCAACTCTATACCTACATCTCTGGCACGCTTCATGGCCATCCCGTCTTGGGCATAAAAAACCTTGATTACTTCGCCATCATTGCCCAAATAGATCCGGCCATCTGTAAGGACACCATCGACATCACAACCGATAAGCTTGATTTTTGCGGCCCTCTCTATTAGTTTATCCGCCAATCTTGCACCTCCACCGAATTATTTAAAAACTCTTTAGTTAGGGCGACAATATGGGCAACCTTTTTAGGATCGGTCTTTTGTTTGCTGGAATTCATTACGGCATTATGGATATGGGGAATAATCAGACCCTTACTGCCGGCCACGCAAATCTTTAAAATATCAATTAAGTTACTTGCATTGATACCGCCCGTCGGTTCAATTATATCAATTTTCTCCTTCAGGGCAGCAGCAACAATTATTTCGAATTCACCCAATCTTTTTTTACTGTCAAAGGGTAGCACCTTCAATGACCTGCCACCAATCTCTTTGATCATCTTAAGAGCGGTTTCTATGGGCACGGTGGCCGGTTCGCTGCTTCCTTTGCTCAAGATTCCCGTTGAAATATTTACCTTACCCGGTGTGCCACTGAAAGACACAAGAGCATTGACAATATTCTGACTTAAAATACCCTTGGCCTCCAAGGCTCCCAAGGTGTAGCCCAGGGCGGGGAAAACTTGATTGATATGGCCGGGGCTTATTGCCAAAGCACTTTCAATCACTTTATTCCATTGGCCCGGATCACCGTCACCTAAAACCAAACTGACCACTCCAAATTCTTCCTTGAAAGCACTGACCGTTTCATTCAGCTGCTTTACCGAAGAATAGTCCTTGGCTTTAACACCAAATATTACGGCACCCTCCGCTACCTCATAAATCTCCCTGGCATTCTGAAGATTATTGGCTAGAAAATTAAAAATGACTCTTCCGGCCAGAGCGCGATTCATTATTGCCAGCATTCTACTCCTCCTCAACTACATTGTTTGCCACAAATAATACAGAATGATGTCTTGAATCTTTTTCCACTAAACTGAAGGTGTACTTTGCAACTGTTCAACGACAGCCAGATATATCCGAATTGAATCTAAAATAAAGCTGGGTGTTATTGAGCCAAACCAGCCCAGACCAAGCGGTCCTGGCGGACTTGCCCTAATCATCTTTGTTATTTGACGGATCTAAACTAAAAAATTTGCTGTGAATTCTGCTTACAAATCGCGGTAAAGGAATTTAACCAATGAGCATTGGCTACTAAATTAATATTGTGCTAAAGAGGGTTCTTTACTTCCAGGCTGATACTATAAACCCAACAACACCCAAACCGTTTTAAAAATCAGATCGCCTTTTCTTCAGGGCAGGGGCCTTGATAAGGGCTAATATATCAGATACATCTTTCGCCTCCATCAACCTTTGCACCCGCCCTTTATCTTGCAACAAACCGGCAAGTTGACCCAAGAGGGCAATATGGGATTCGCCGTCCACTGCACCCAAACCGAAGGCCAAGAAGACCGGATCATTGACCGAGCCAAATTCGATACCTTTATCCAAACTAGCCAGGGCAATGCAAAGTCTGTTTACGCCTGCCCCCGGTCGGGCATGCAAGAGGGCAACACCTGGAGCTATAACGCAATAGGGCC
>CAZMQU010000012.1:0-18461 GCA_964568715.1 uncultured Halanaerobiales bacterium | reverse complement strand
TCTTTCATAGCACCGGTATAGGCCTGCTCGATATCTCCGGCTGCAACCATTATTGCACCGACCTCTTCGACGAGTTCTTCCCAACCGGCAACAGTTAGACCCGTCTTGATACGATTGGCAGTCAACAACTTTTCAAGCATTTGCGGCCTCCTGTTAACGACCAAATCCCAAAATCATACCAAGGCCTTTGACTAATGCAGACACCAAATAGATATCCGGAGTCAAGAGGGCAGTACCCGATATACCGTAGCTGGCCAAGTCCAGCAAAGGAAAGAAGAGGCCGGCCGCCAAGGGCCAAATCAAACCACAAGCGAAACCGGCAATGACAGTACCCCGCCTGCCACCTAAAGCATTACCGAAAACACCGGCGGTTGTACCACCGAACATGACACCAATCATGGAAGGAACGGCAATTATGGGCAACTTGATCAACCCGCTGATAAACATACCGATTACCCAGCCGACAAAGCAGGTCAGTAAACCGACCGTTACACCCGTCGGAGCAAAGGGAAAGACGACGGGAACATCCAAAGCAGGTTTTGCACCGGGGACAAACTTCATGGCAATGCCGCGGAAAGCAGGAATCAGTTCACCGATGAACATACGAACCCCTTGCAGAACGACCAAGATACCGCCGGCTGCCGTTAAAGATTGAATAATAATATAGACCACGGGATTTTGACTCCCGGCCAGAGCGGTCAAGTTGGAATACCCCATAAATATAGCCGGAACTATGAACATCAGAAGCATTATCAAGGCAAAAGATACCGCCATATCGCGGAAAAACTCCAATTGGCTGGGCATCTTGATCTCTTCGATGCTGCGCTTGGGATTTCCCAAAAGTTTACCAAGCAAAGCCGGTAACAAAATTATCGAAGACATTGTATGGGCAAGACCAAAATCGTCGGAACCGGTAACCTTCCTCATCCAGGGTTGGGCTATTGCGGGCTGAACGGCCATGTAGGTTCCCAATGCCAAAGCACCGATTACCACAATGGCCCAGCTGGGGGCCCCTAAAGTTAAAAGAACAAAAGCCAAGCCACCCGCCATATGCCACACCTTGTGACCGGAAAGATAGATCCATTTTGCCGGGGTAAAACGGGCTACCAGTATATTGACCACAAATCCCAAAATCATTATAAGGCTGACTTCCCGCCCTATAATACCCATCATGGCGCCGGTGGCAATGTTGTCATCCAAATAAACACCGGCAATATTGAATGCCTGGCTGAACATCTTATCAAAGTTTCCTAAGCTGCCTAGGATTGCATTGATACCGATATTTAATATAAGAAAGCCTAGAATAGTTTTAATAGTCCCAAGAATTATTTCGTTTACGGTCTTTTTCTGAAGGATCAACCCAACTGCAGCAAATAGTCCGATTAGTACGGCAGGTACTGTTAAAACTTGAATCAAGATATTAAAAAAAACCATTTTCACTCCTCCTCTTAATTTTCAAACTATCCTATCCTTCTTCTCGCAGAGACTGCGCAATTTTGTGGTACACAGGTAGTAGGGCATCTCGTATCTCATTTTTATTGGTAATGTCTTTTATGGGTACTATTTCACCCTGGAACCCTTTCAGATGGCTGACTAAATCGCTGGAGCAAAGCACTATATCAGCCTTTTGGCCCTTGGCGGAACCGGTATCCCAAGCTGTAACGACAGCAGGCAAATTATCTTCCGATAAAACATCGTGGACAGCCATCTTCAGCAATAGGCTTGAGCCAAAACCCACACCGCAAACGGTTAGTATTTGTATTAAGCGCATAACCTTTCCTCCGGAAAATTATTCCCTAAAAAGCCAAGAAGGTTTTAGGGTTATCAATTAACATTGTATTGATGTCTTTTTCTTTGATCCCTGCAGCTTTCATCCGGGGTACAAAGTCGGTTAAAATGTTTTCCAGACCCGGTCCGCCACCGTATGATTTAAAGTATGATTTACGGCCGTTGTCATCGGAAAGAAGTATATGTTTTACATAGCCTTCATCAATCAATCGCTTGATGACCTCGATACGTAAATCATCCGAATAGTATTTTGTTTTGCCGATATTATCCAATTCGACATAGACGCCTGTACCGGCAATCATTTTAATGTAATCAAAACCAAGACTTCTTCTATCCAGGTGGCCAATGGTAACTCGGCTCAGATCCACCTTTTCTTCTTTGAATAAATCGATCTGGGCGAAAGCCATGGTTCCATCGGTAGTGTGGGTGGAAATCGGCACACCGGTCTCGTGGTGAGCACGACAAACAGCTCTCATTACCTTTTCCTCAGCCTTGGTCATTTTATCATGGCTGGTGCCGCATTTTAATATACCCGTCTTGACGCCTTCAACACCGTCGCATATTTCAGAGACCAAAAGATCTGCAAGTTCGCCGGCAGTAAGATTATAAACTTCATCCGGGAACAGATTTTCCATGATATAGCCGGCTGTACCGATAATCTTTACCCCCGTTGCCTCAGATATTTTTTTCAACGCCTGCAAGTCCCGTCCGTAACCACCACCGGTCAATTCTCCCAAAGCATTGCCACCGGCTTTTTTATACATCTTAACCTCTTCAATAGCTTTTTCAATGCTGTCCAACCGATAATCGGAATCCGACCGCGTTCTGACGGGTGGAAAGGTAATTAAATGTTCATGGGGCAGTGTGATTCCTAGCTCGTCCGGCATAATATCCCCTGTAACCGTTCTGATTATTTTTGCCATCTTTGTCCTCCTAGGTTTAGCTATTTTGTGCGTCGACCAATATGCAGAGAAATATTGTCCGCCGTCTCCTTGACCTTGTGGCCCAACTGCACCAGATACCCGTCCGATATCCTCATGATGGGCCCGGAGACACTCAAGGCGGCGATCACCTGATCATTGTGATCAAATATCGGCGCCGCCACACACCTAACGCCAATTTGGTTCTCCTCATTGTCTATGGCATAACCTTCCCTCCTTATTGTTTTTAAACATTCAAGAAAATCTTCTTTGTTGTCTATAGTTTTGTCTGTGCAAACAACAAATTCCATATCATCGATAATTTCCGCAACTTTTTGCGGTTCCATAAAGGCTAGCATAGCCTTGCCCAAGGCGGTACAATTTATCGGCAGTCGCTTTCCTACCCGGAAGGAAGCCCTTATTATGTGGGTACTCTCAATCCTTTCAATATAAACTACATCGGCTTTATCAAGAACTGCCAAGTTGGTCGTTTCTTTGGAAAATTCCTGCAGTTGCTTCATAAAAGGAATTGCTTCTTCCTTCCACTGCAAGGATTTTTGAAATTCAGTCGAGAGGGTCAATACTTTAAACCCCAGCTTATAGCGATAGCTGCCTTTTTCACGCCGAACATAGCCGCAATGAAGAAGGGTGTTAATTAAACGCAGGGCGGTGGTCTTAGTTAAATCCGTTTTTTGGACTATTTCCGTCAAAGTAAAGCCTTCCGGTGTAGAGGAGATTACTTCCAAGAGCATCAAGGCTCTGTCAACGGATTGAACTATTTCTTGTGTCAATTCGAACACCTCCCTTTATTCCGCTGTGCGGAACCATATTTCGCCATACGGAACTTCTTGTTAAATATTTCGACATTAAACAATTTATTCCTTCTTCCTTTTTATTTATTTATTTTTTTTATTCACTGGATATATATGTAAGGAAAGCAACAATACCATGTATTGTTGCTTTCCTTAGGATACGACAATTGCCGTTACAAGCGGGGACTCCACCGGTGTTCTCCTATTATATTTTGATAATGAGGTACCGAACGATAACTCTGATATCCATAGAAAATCTTGCCGCCTATGGTAGGGTGAGAAGAATTTCATAAAGATTAAAAATTACTAAATAATTGCATCTGGAAAATTAAATCCGGCCAGCAAAAACTCCGGCAACGGTTTAGACCGATGGCAATATTAACTTATTAAACCCTCGTTTTTGAGAATTGCTTCTATAGCATGGCGGGCATCTTTGCAGACATTTTGCCGCCACAAGGGCTTCGATGGATAAAAAGCTTCGATGAATTGTTTTTTTATCTTTTGATCGACGCGGGGATTGATTCCACCGTGTTGCCAAAGGCGGTTTTCTTCGATCAAAGCCTGCAGGCTGCCAAAGAGAGCACCGAAGGATTCGCCTAAGGTGCCGAATTCCAGAGTAACGCTATAAAGATCGGTTTCGGGATAGTCCCGGGCCAATAAATATATGAAATCAATCATATCCCCCTGCATGGCATAGAATTCGCCGGGCTCGGATTTCACTAGCAGGTCGTAGGCAAATTTTTCTTTTAAATCGGCAATATGGCGCGGCTCATGGACTGAATGAACCATGGTCATGCGATTGGCCGGCCCGTAACCGGTGTGTATATCGAGGTGGACGATGTGCCTATTGGCAGCAAGTATTTCTTTGTAAAAACCGATGAACCAATTGACCACGGGTTGATAACCGCTACCGCCATAATATAAACCTGAGGGGGAACCGTATTGGCCCAAGGTCAAAGCGCGCTTGATGCCACTGCTGCCGGCCAAGGCAAGGGCTTTGACCAGTCGTCCGTAAAAGGCAATCTTATCTGCCAAACCACCCTTGGCTTTAGCCGGTTCCAATAAAAAACGCAAAGGGTGGTAGTCGGTATTGGCATCGGCGAAGTCTTGCCAAGCAGGAACAAAATTCCTGTTCAAATCTACGTTATCAGCATCAACCCGCCGATAATGAGCCATCCCCCAGGGATTTAGGGGATGAATCAGAATCAAACCGGTCTTTTGAGGATCGATTCTCTCCAAATACTCTTCGACAAATAGATTTAAAAAAGCATCGCCGGCGTAACCTTCCACTCCATGCTGGCCGGTGGTAATCAATAGCAGCTCACCTTTATCCCGGGCCGGAGCAATTATTAAGTCGGTTGTATAATCTTCTGTTCCACCGGGGGCAACCTCCCGGTAAGTATCAGGCCACATCTTTTTAATTCTTGGGACAAAACTATGAAATTTTCGGCGCGAAGTCTCATAATCGGCACAAAAGTAATGATTAGCGACCATTTGTATTCCCCCTTTTTCTTATTCTCCTCCGGCCAATGCATTCAAATATTCGGCGACTGTAAAGATTGGGCTTGCAAGCCCCGGCATAAATAAAGGTTTGCAAACTTCCGGAATTCTATTAAAAAGGTCCCCAGTTTATCCCTACCGCCAAAAGAAGCAATAAAGAAGACAGAACCAATACGGCCAGTTGGAGAGCTATGACCCAGCGAAGCCATTTGGGGTAGCTGACCACCGTCAGTCCCAGGGCGATAAGCAAGACGGGATTGGTAGGATAAAGGACGTTGCTGAAGCCATCACCGAAAGCAAAAGCCAAGACGGCCACCTGGCGGGCAACTCCTACCAAGTCGGCCAGGGGAGTAATCAAAGGCATGACCAAAAATGCTTTGGCCGTGGCAGAACCGATAAAGAAATTTAAGATCAACACCACACCGTATGTCAAGAGGGCGGCACCGGCGGCCGAGGCCTTGGATATGGTATTGGCCGCATAATATAGGATGGTATCCATTATACCCCCCTGAGCTATAATGAATTTAACGCTCATGGCCATCATAATCAGGATAACACCCGGCAATATATTAAGAATACCCCGCCAAAAAGCTTTCATTACACCTTCTTGGCCGGCCAAGAAGCCGGCCCCCAGCCCGCCGGCCAAAAACATGAGGGCAACAAGAGGCATGGTAAAATCAGCCAAACCCGGCACCAAGGAGGCAATAACTATTACCAAAATGACACCGATCAGGGAAGCGCCGAACCAAAAGAGCGGGGCCTTCTTTACTTCCCCTGCCTCCAAATCGCTTCGGCCGGTCTGGGAGCGATTTTTTTCATCCTCCTGCCAGACCAAGGAGGCCTGGGGATTCTTTTCCACCTTTTTAGCATGGTAAAGTAAAAAAGCAAGCAGCAAAAAATAAGTTAAGATAAAGACGAAAGTCCGATAACCGAACCCCGAAAAAGTAGGCAAACCGGCAATTTTTTGGGCGACACCGATGGTGAAAGGATTGGCAATGGCCGCCGAAAAGCCGAAAGCCGTCGCCAAGAGGCTCATACCCAAGCCGGTCAAGGAATCCCAACCCAAAGACAAGGCCAAGACGATGGCCAAGGGAACCAAAGGTACTATCTCCTCAAAAATACCCAAAAAAGAACCGAAAAGCATAAAAAACAAAGTAATCAAAGCCAAAAGCAAATACTTGCGTTCACCGACCACCTCGACGATCTTTTGAATGGCGGCTAAAAGGACCCCGGCATTATCAAGGGCGGCAAAAGAGCCCCCGATAATCATGATAAAGGCCATAATGGAGATAACCATGAGGCTGTCCGGGCCCCACAAAACCTCCAAAGGGGCTGTCAACCAGCGCCAAAAGGGGTAACCGGGGGCTTCGACATAGACAAAGGTATCGGGAATAACTACCTCCCGCCCATCAACAATTTCCCGTTGAAAAGTACCGGCCGGAACGAGGTAAGTCAAGATGCCGGCGACAACAATCAAGCAAGCCAAAATAATTACAGCAGAAATAAAAGCCCTTTTGCCGATTTTAACAGTATTATTTTCCAACTCTTTTCCCCCTTTTGGCTGATATTCGCCACTTATCAACTAAATCCTTGCCAAATATAAACAAATATCAGATCTTAATTAATCTTCGGTAAAATAGCGGCGATATTATACTAAAGACTTTAACTCTTGTTGCAAGGAACGGCAAAGCCTTTTATAGAATCAGAACGAATCGGCAACCGCTTATCATTTGCTTGCAACAATTGAAAATGGTATTCTATAGGTGGAGTGATTACTATGTATAAGATCATGGTCGTCGAGGACGATTTGGCCATCGCCAAAGCCATAAAAAATCATCTTACCCGTTGGAACTTTGCCGTATTTGTTGTCGACGATTTTAAAAATATTACGAATCAATTTCAAAAAATTGAACCCCATTTGATCCTTTTGGATATAATGCTCCCCTTCTTCAACGGTTTCCATTGGTGCAGCGAAATTCGCAAACTTTCTCGGGTTCCGGTCATCTTTATTTCCTCCGCTACCGACAATATGAATATTGTCATGGCCGTCGGCATGGGAGGCGATGACTTTATCGCCAAGCCCTTCGACCTGGATGTATTGACAGCCAAGGTGAAAGCACTCTTGCGGCGCACCTATTCTTTCAGCGGCCATCACCATACCATAGAAAGCGGTGGAGCAATATTAAATCTCAGCAACTCCACTTTGTCTTACGGTGCCGCGAAAGTTGCTTTAACCAAAAATGATTTACGGATACTACAATTGCTCATGGAAAATTCCGGGACCATAGTTTACCGGAAAAAAATCATGGCTCATCTTTGGGAGAGCGATAATTTCGTCGATGATAATACGCTTTCGGTCAATATCAATCGACTACGGAGAAAGTTGGCTTCTTTGGGTCTCAACGACTTTATAAAAACCAAGAAAGGTCTTGGTTACATTGTGGAGTAAGGTAAAAGTGTTTTTCTCCGGACTAATAGTATATTTATGCGATAAGAAGATGGTTCTGCTAACACTTTTCGCTTCTTTTTTAATCTTCTTTATCGTCTTCAATCTTTACTCTCTACCATCGGAGGCGGTTATTTATGCCCATCTCTTGGTAGGTATTCTCATTCTTATAATCGGTAGTTTTGGTTTTTTCCGCCATTCGCAGCGCTTAGACAGGTTAAAGAAAATTAAGAGTAACATTGGTCGCGGTGAAATTAAAATGCCCCGCCCCGTTGATGCCGTTGAAAAAAGTTATCAAGAATTAGCAACCGGCATCGATTTCCAACTTAAAACAATCATCAGCCAAAAAGATAGAGATACCGCCGAGTTGCTCGATTATTACACTCTTTGGGTCCATCAGATCAAAAACCCCATTGCCGCCATGCGCCTGCTCCTCCAATCATCAGCAATCGCCGATAGTGAAGAACTGTTGGACGAACTTTTTAAAATCGAGCAATATGTGGCCATGGTTCTTCAGTACCTGCGCCTAAAAAGCAATGAGTCCGATTTCCTCTTTCAAAGATATTCCCTGGCTGCAATTGTCAAAGGAGCAATTAAGAAACATGCCCGCTTTTTCATCGGTAAAAATATAAAGCTTAACTATTCTCCCTTCGAACAAACCGTATTGACCGATGAGAAGTGGCTTTCATTTGTAATCGAACAAGTCCTGGCTAACGCTCTGAAATACACCCCCCAAGGCTCAATATCCGTTTATGCGACTCCCGGAACGGCCCCCGGTTTGGTAATTGAAGATACCGGCATCGGCATCCGCAAGGAAGATTTACCCCGGATCTTTAGCCGGGGCTTTACCGGCCATATTGGGCGCTTGGATAAAAAAGCCACCGGGCTGGGGCTTTTTTTGTGCAAGGAGATCATCGACAAATTGGGCCATACCATTGAAGCCCAATCAACAGTCGGTAAAGGAACCAAAATTTTTATCGGCTTTCCCCAAAAGGAACTGGCCCTCGATTGAATGCAAATTCCGGGGCCTTTTTTAAATTGCTTTATCGTTAATAATATAGATCCAAACCGGCATAATTCTCAAGCCGGAGCAATTTCAAAATTTGCATAAAAACAAAACTTACATAATTGTAAGACTGGAAACAAGATTGTAAGGCCAATCGATGGCAGGATCAATTCTTTTTTTGTTATGATTGAAGCAACAAATAAAGACGGAGGGGAATATGATGCCTCTTTTAGAAATCAAAGAATTAAAAAAAATCTATACCGGCCGTTTTGGGGCCAAACCGGTCCAAGCATTGAAGAACGTCTCTTTCAGCTTAGACCGGGGTGAGTATGCCGTAGTCATGGGGGAATCGGGCTCCGGGAAAACGACCCTTTTGAACATTATTGCTGCCTTCGACAAACCCACCCAAGGGGAGGTTCGCCTGGAGGGCAAAAACATTACGGCCCTCAAAGAAAAAGAGCTTGCCGCCTTCCGGCGCGATAATCTAGGCTTCGTCTTCCAGGACTTCAATTTGCTCGATAATTTTTCCCTAAAGGATAATATCTTCCTCCCCTTGGTTCTGGCCGGCAAATCCTACAAAGAAATGAAAGGTCGGCTGGATCCCATTGCCCGAAGACTTCGCATCACCGCCCTCTTGGAAAAATTCCCCTACGAGGTATCGGGGGGAGAAAAGCAAAGGGCCGCCATTGCCCGGGCTTTGATAACCAAACCCAGTTTAATTTTGGCCGATGAACCAACCGGGGCTCTTGATTCGCGGGCTTCTGCCGAACTTTTGGAACTCTTCGACGACATCAACGCTACCGGACAAACTGTTTTAATGGTAACCCACAGCATTAAAAACGCCTCGAAAGCTCCCCGGGTTCTCTTCATCAAAGACGGCGAAATCTTTCACCAACTCTTTAAGGGTACCTCCACTGAGCGGGAAATGTATGAAAAGATTGCCGACACCCTAACTCTTATCGCCACGGGAGGGTCGCAAGATGTCTAAACTATTTTATCCTTCTATGGCAATGTCTAATTTAAAGAAAAACAGCCGCCTTTATATCCCTTTTTTGTTGACCGGTCTGGGCACCGTTGCCCTATATTACAATATGAGTTTTTTGGCCTCGGGCAAGGATCTGACCAACATAAGCGCCGGTGTAACTTTAAAAATGATTCTGTCTTTTGCCGCCGGGATAATTGCCTTTTTCGCCCTCATCTTCCTTTTCTACACCAACAGCTTTTTAATAAAGGGGCGCAAGAAAGAATTTGGCCTTTATAATGTCCTGGGTTTGGAAAAAAAACATATCGCCCGACTGATTATTTGGGAATCCTTGTTTTCGGCCTTGATAAGCATCGGCTTGGGCCTGGCCGGAGGCATCTTATTTAGCAAACTGATGCTTTTACTCCTCTTTAAAATTGTCTCCTTCAGAGTTCCCTTCGGTTTCGAAATACCCGCCAAAGCGGTGCTTAACACATTGGCCCTCTTTGCCGGCATCTTTTTTATCAACACAATCCACAATGTTTGGCAAGTCTATCGTTCCAAACCCATTGAACTCCTGCAAGGAGGAGAAACAGGCGAAAAAGAACCCAAATCCAACTTGTTTTTGACCCTGATCGGCTTGCTGACCTTGGGTGCTGCCTACTATTTCAGCTTGACCACCGAGTCACCCATAGCAGCCATCAATTACTTTTTTCTGGCGGTAATCTTGGCCATAATCGGCACCCACTGCCTATTTGCAGCGGGAAGCATTACTCTCTTAAAAGCCTTACAGAAAAACAAAAGATATTATTACCGCCTTAAAAATTTCATACCGATTTCAAGCATGATGTTTCGAATGAAAAAGAATGCAGCCGGTCTGGCCAATATCTGCATTCTCTCTACTGCTGTCATAATTATGCTTTCCACAACGATTTCTCTGTATGTGGGTATGGAGGATGTTCTACACACCATGTTCCCCCACAATATTAAGATTAATGGGATCAACCTCACCGAAGAAGAAAAAAGCGTCTTTCGAGCCGCCATTGATGACGAAATTGCCAAAGCGGAGGTAACGCCTCAAGATATTTATACCTTCCAACGCCTGAGCTTTATGGCGAGCCAAGACGATAACCGTTTTTCCTCCGACAGACCAACCAAACTCAGCTTTCAAAACATGGCCATGATTGATTGCTACACCGTCGAAGAATACAACCGGTTGGAAGAAGAGTCTCTTTGCTTGGAGGAGGGAGAATTAATCGTCCATCAATTGCGGGGCAAGATTGCTGCCGACATTGCCGACTTCAACGGCTTGCAGATTAAAATCAAAGAGAAGATAAACGATCCCAGACGAATAAAGGATGCCTCAATAATACCGACCAACCTATTTGTATTCATCGTTAAGGATTTGGCAACCATGGAGGCGATTTACCGGGCCATGGACGGTGAAAACGATGATTCAATAAAAATTACCTACCGTTACGCCTTCGATTTGGCAACCGGCAGAGAAAGCCAGATTGCCCTGGCTGACTCCCTGATCCACCGTTTAAAGAACCTCAATATCGAAAGCAAGGTTGAAGCATTGGAAAAAGAAAGAGCTGGCTATCACACCACTTATGGCGGACTCTTTTTTATCGGCATCTTTTTGGGGCTGCTGTTCATCGTGGCCACCATCTTGATAATTTACTACAAGCAGATAGCGGAAGGCTATGATGACAAACAACGCTTCGAGATTATGCAAAAAGTGGGCATGAGCCGGAGGGAGGTCCAAAAAATAATTGGCAGCCAAGTCCGCAAGGTTTTCTTCTTGCCCCTTTTAGCTGCCGTTATCCACTTGGCCTTCGCCTTTAAAGTAATCACCAAACTCCTCTTTATCTTAAGTCTGACCAATGTCAAGCTCTACGCCCAATTCACGGCCCTGGCGGTCCTCGTCTTTGCCCTCTTCTACATAATTGTTTACTCCCTCACCGCCAAAGCCTATTATCGAATCGTCAAGAACTAATCAACCTTTGACTTCTTTAAATCACTTTTTACAATTCTCAAGGCACTGTCTACCTTAGAGCCAGGCTCTAGCTTTTGAATATGTTGCAAAACCTCAAGGGCTTTTTGGCAATCTTTGTGGGCTAAGTTTGCCACATTGAATTCTTCAATCCCGGAAAAGCCACAGGATTCCGGATAATAAGTACCATGAAAATAAATAGCAGCCAATACCCAAAGGGAATCCGTATCATCAGGATTCTCTTTTACTCTTCTTTCAAAATAAGCGACGGCTTCATCATACCTTCGCTCCACCAGCATTTGTTCACCGGTGTTTCGCAAGCCCCTGGCCATTGGAAATTCGTTGCGCTTCCATTCGTCTTCCGAAAAATCTAAATCTTCATTTGAAGCAATAACATTGCCAGACTCATCAAGTGCTTCAATTTTAATCGCTATCCCATCATAGGCCTTCCAGCGGTGAATTAATTGACTGGGCATAACACCGCGTTGATCCATACCGAATACACCAAAGATATAGTCTTTCCATAAATGCGTTTCCAAAAAATCCTCCGGCAACAAATAATCGCATGCCCTTGTTTTAATTTTTTCCCCGATAAAAGAAAGGCTTTCCCTCCCATCATTATATATCAATACTCTCCAGATATCTAGCTGATATTCTTTGGCATCGGGATATGGTTCCCAACTTATCAAAAAGGGTTGACCTTCATAGACAAAATCGGCCGCCGGCTTTTTCAGTCGAATCGGTTCTTTAAAATGAAAACACACTTCATGCTCAGCTTGGCCGAATTTTCCTTCACCGTCTGATTTTCGCTCGACAACTTGCATATACTTTCCTGCCACCAAAGACATATGCCGGCTATCCAAAATTATATTAAGAGACTCATAAGAATCTGTGGGCAGCTTACCGGAGAACATACCTTCTTCATCGGTGATGCGAAAAACTGAATGGTGATTATACAATTGGTGATCCTTATAATTAACTTTCAACTTGATGCCGGTTAAGGGCTTACCGTCAAGGGTAGCCACTCCTTTTACCTCGGTAAAAGAATCAGCTGAGGCCATTTTTTCCAAATATAGCTCTCTATTCTCTGCGTAAGAAGGCATTACAACCTGAGTAAACGGCTCTCCATAAAATTCCCCATAGTTCCCGTAAGAAGGCATCCCAATTATATTAACTTGCCCTCCAAAAGATTCGTCATTTTCTCTGTAAGAAGGCATCCCAATTTGCATTGCTTGCCTTTTATAGTCCTTGGCTTCCCTGTAATCTATATGGCGACCGGAGCGATCTTCCTCAAAATATAGGGGAAAGGTTAACACCGGATAGACTACTAGATAGTTGCTTTTCTCGTAAGCCTGTCGGGCTAAATCGTATTGGCCCTCTTCCAGATAAATATCTCCCAAATAAGTATAAAAGATTTTATTATCCGGCTCTTTAAACTGCCAATAATCAGCAATTTCCCTGGCTTGTTCAATTTTGCTTTGCTTCAAATATAATTCAATCAAGCGGGCTGCCGCCATCGGACAGAAACCATCATGCTCATATAAGATTTTAAGAAAAAGCTCTTCACAGCGGAGGTCACCGGACTGCCAATAAATTTGAGCCAATTTATAGTCAATGATATCGGCAAGCCATCGGCTGGGGTTTAGCTCGAGTGAAAGCAAATACCTTTCTTCCTGTGTAAGGCTTGCCTGGGCTAAATCCGTTATGCTTCCAAGCGTATGACCAACAGAAGAAGTCATAAAGGAACCGGGGGAAAATGCCGAGTAGGTATGGGCTGATTGCTCAAATAGGTCAGCCGACCTGAATAAGGCTTCAGCCACCTTCTTATGTTGGGGGTATTGTTCAATAAAGGCATCATAATGGGCCAAAGCTTTTATTCTGTCGTGGTTATAAGCAGCTTTTCGGGCTTTGTAAAAAAGATAGTTGCCTCCTAAGACACGGATTGCCACAAGAGATAATACTATTATAGTTGCCCCGATAATTATATATTTATTTTTTATGCGCAGCTTTAATTTGCCTAGGTTCATGAACTTTGCCCTCCTTTCTTACCTTCAACTACAGCAGACTGACACCAGTCTTAATTTCCTGCATGGTTACCTCCCCGGCCTGCAGTATAGCGGCAGCCATTGTTTGGTCAACGAACAGGATGGGGGCATAGGATTTCCACATTAGCAAGGCCACCAGTGCCAAACAGGCCAATCCCCAAGTGGGCGTAATTTCAGTCGAGCCGTGCCAAAACTGGACGAAGGATGCAAACAGGCGGCTCTTTCTTTGTTTCTTAGCGCATTCGGATAAAAGATTCTTGAGCATATCTTTTTTAACCTCTGAAAAACATACCCCGGTCAACTCTTCTTCAAACTGACTTCTTACGTCCATAGCCCTTCCTCCCTCCCTAAAATATTAGTGAGCTTTTTGCGGGCCCGGTACAGCCTGTTTTTAACTGTTCCTTCCGGTATGGCCAAAAGGAGAGCGATTTCCTTGATGGAAAACTCCTCATAATAATAGAGAACGATTGCTTCCCGATAACGATAAGATAATGATTTAATGGCATTGCGCAATGTTTTTCGCTCCGCCACCGGCGGGTTTGTGCTATAATAGCCTTTTTTATATAAAACGCCATCGCTTATTGGGGAAACTGTCAGACCCACCTGTTGTTTCCTCTTTTCTTTTTTTATTCGACTGCAGCATCGCAGGAGAATTGTATAGAGCCATGTGTACAAAGAAGAGTCACCGCGGAAGCCCGCCAAGTATCTTATTGCATCGACAAAGCAATCCTGCACGGCATCCTCCGCCCAATACTGCTCACCGATAATTAGTGTGGCTGCTTTGAGCAAGCGATCGGCATGGTTATCCACCAGCCAAGCGATGGCCTCCTTTTTGCCTTGCCGCAAGGCATCCAGGGACGGCTCTTCGAGCTTTGTCGGGAAAGTATCGTCAGAAGAATCCTCTTGCTTCCCGCCCAAAGATTCGCTGGAAAAACCCTTTTGATTTCCAGCCAAAGGATCGATAAATAGCTTTCTTTGCTCCGCAGTTGAGGTGTCAACAGAAAGCCCTTTTCGATTTCCGTCCTCATTAATGGATGATAACTTCGCAGCCATGGGCAGAATCTCAAGGCTAGCCCCCTCGCGTGATACAAAGGGGCTATCGACAGTTCTTCCGTTACCCGAGTTTGAAGTATCAATTGATTTGTTTTTATCTTTCCCGCCAACATCCATCACTTTCACATCATTTCTTTTTGAATAAGAAATTTTTCCGACAAAGAAAATCGGCTTCATCTCTTGCCGGCGTCAGTACCTCGGTGGTCGGTGTTTTTGTCCGAACAATATTGTACTACTTCAATAAGCCAGCATTTCCCTCTTTAAGAGCTACTATTACCCTTCTTTCTACCAATAAAGCAAATCAACACCAAAGTTCCGGGACGCCTAAAGGGAATAATTTCATTTTTTATAGCAAACCCTTAATTCAATATTGACATAAAAAGCCAAGTACGAACTGTTTCCAGGGCCTTGTTCACTTCTTCCCCGGGGCTTATCTCCTCTAGATGCTTAAGAACCCAATATGCTTTTTTAAATTCCCTCTGGGATATCTCAAAATACCCCTCATCCCTTTGGATGTTATGGGTACCAAAAAAATACATACGGGCCAATATCCAAAGCAATTCTTCATCGGCGGGATTTGCCTTGACTGCCTCCTCCAAATATGCCAAGGCTTCATCATACTTACGCTCAAAAAGCATCTCCTTAACCGGATGCTTAAGGCTATCTTCTACAATCATTTGGCCGGGAACCGGCAAATCCTCATCAAAAATCAGGCTTTCGCTGCTGGAAATAATATTACCCTCTTGGTCCAAGGCCTTGACTTTTACCTCAACCAGATCACTAATATCCAACAGATTGAAATAGCTTTCCGGTGCAATACCTATCTGATCAAAAGCATATGAATAGAAATAAGGATTCAAAAACTCAACCAAACAATCAGTTCCGGTAGTTTTTATATAATCTCTCCAGCAATAAACACGATGGTTATTATCTTCACCCAGCCAAGTCGTTTCAATGTCGATTGCATACTCATAAGCGCCGGGGTAGGGCTCCCATGCAATTTTAAGCGGCCCGCCTCTATAAAGACTACCGGGGCTGGGTGAATTAAGTTGCACCGGCTCAACGAAAGAAAATTCGATCAGCTCTTGCTCCGAACCGGTCTTTACTGTTGCCTCCCCGTTGTTAATCCTCAGGTAAGTACCTTCCACCAGCTTAGCCTGTTGATAATCCAGAATAACTTGAAACCAATAGGTCTTTGGAACCAACAGACCGGCAAAACTTCCATCCCGGCCGGAACGACTGAATGCTGATTTTGGGCTTCCACCAAATCTGTATTGCTGATTGGCAATTACTTTTATGCCGGCCAAAGGTTTTCCCAGTAGGGTGACTTTCCCGGCAACCATATTGTTCTTTGCTTCTATATTATTAGAGGATTAATTTTAAGCAAAGGTTGCATTTATTTATAACTTTCCTTAAAATTTTATTATTTACATAAATCGGCAGCCGGCCGCCGGCTTTAACGCCGGGAGTAGGTCAAAAGGAAAACAAAAGTGGCCCCGCAAAAGGGACCACTTTATTGCAAACCTAATCTGTCTTTTTTACTTTAATTTTCGTCTTTACCTTAACTTCCGTCTTCATTTTGCACCGTAATCTTTGTATTAACCTTAACCCCTTATTTCTGCTTTAACACGAAGCTTTATATTTACTTTGTTTATTATTTTGCATCTACAAGCCGGCTACGGACAAGGATTTTACAATTACTGACGGTGCACCGATGTTGCCGGCACCACCCGGGGAGAATTCAATATCGGAGCCGATAGCTTCTATATTTGCCAAGAGTTCGAAGAAATTGCCGGCTATGGTAATTTGGTCAACGGGCCGGGTGATCTTACCTCCTTCAACCAAGTACCCGTATGCGCCGAGGGAAAAATCTCCCGATACGGCATTGGCTCCGGAATGGGAACCCTGGACACTTATAATAATCAATCCCTCCTGCAAATCTTCTATGAGTTCCGAATAGCCTTTCTCGCCGGGATCGATATAGAAATTGGTGGGGGAAATACCGACTGATGACTTGAAGGAGGCTCTTGATGCATTGCCGGTCGATTCTACACCATCTTTTTTGGCTGTCTTCAAATTGTGCAGGTAAGTCGTCAGAAAACCCGCATCGATTACCTTTTTGGTGCGGGTTGGAACACCCTCACCATCGAAGGGTGCAGAAGCAAATCCGTCGGCTGAAAGTGGATCATCGATCAAGGTTACTATAGGAGCGGCTATTTTTTGACCGACTTTATCCCTCAACAAGGACAAGCCCTTTTGGACAGCTTCGGCGGAAAAGACTGAGGCAAAGGTTCCCAAAAGATTGGCCATAACATCGTAGCGCAACATAATCCGATAGTCTCCTGACTTTACACTGCTTGCACCTAAGAGGGAGGTCGCTTCCTCTATGGCCTCCCGGGCCAGTTTCTTAGCATTGAATGTTTCCCAATTGCGGCTTACCAGCTGCCGCCCACCGGTCTTTGTTTGTTCCCCATCGCGGACGAGACCCATGACAAAAGCAACGGCACCATTATTGCGGTAAGATTGCTCCAAGCCTTTTGTATTGGCAATGAAAACTTCCGCTTCCCGATACATGGTAGTAGCCCAGTTGACCATGCTCACTCGTTTATCGGCCGCAAAAGCTTCCACTTCCAGTTGTTTGGCAAACTCTATTCTCTCTTCGGCAGAGACTTTTGCCAACTTTTCATCGTATGCTTCCACAACCGGATATTTTTCGGCCCCGGCAAAGAACTCAATCTCATCGGTGGAATCGACAATTTTAGCATTAGCTTTGGCCCCTTCGACCAAAAGTTCTACCGAGCCGGAATCAATAGCTTCCACATAGGCATAGCCTATCTTGCCTTCGTAGCGGGCCCGAAAACCCACCCCTTGTTCAACGCTTACGGAATAGTCATCTATTTCTTTTTCGAAGACGCGGACCGAAAAGTTATTCACCCGCTCGACATAGATCTCCATATCTTCCAAGCCGGCCTTTTTACCGGCTGAAAAAACCAGTTCTTTGAACTTTTGAATATCCATTATTCAGCCCCCTTTCTGCCGCCGACAACAATTTCGCTGACTCTGATGGTCGGCTGCCCCACATCGGTAGGAATTGAACCGCTCAACGAACCGCACATCCCCTGTCCTGTCGTCAAGTTGTTACCGACCATATCTATTTTTTGCAGAATTTCTGAACCCTTACCGATGAGTGTAGCACCACGGACTGGTTCATCTATTTTACCGTTGCGGACAATATAGCCCTCATTGACAGCGAAATTAAATTCGCCGGTGGCCGGATTGACCGAACCGCCACCCATTTTTTTTGCATAAAGGGCATATTCGGTATTGCTGATAATTTCGTCCCTTGTATGCTTGCCGGCACAAATAAATGTGTTGGTCATGCGGGCGGTGGGAGCAAATTTGTAAGACTGGCGTCGGCCGTTGCCGGTCGGCTCCATACCCATGCGTCGCCCGTTTAACTTGTCAATCATATAACCTTTCAAGATACCGTCCTCGATGAGAACGTTACGCCGGGTCTTGGTTCCTTCATCATCAATATTCAGAGAACCCCAGGCATTGGGGATGGTCCCGTCATCTACCGCCGTAACCAGTTCGGCGGCTACTTTCTGGCCCAAACGGCCGGAAAATTCTGAGGCGCCTTTGGCAACACTGGTTGCTTCGAGGCTATGCCCGCACGCTTCGTGGAAGATTACACCGCCAAAACCGTTGTCGATGATTACCGGATATCTGCCACTGGGAGCATAATTGGCATTGACCATTATAACCGCACTTTTTGCCGCATCGATTGCCAACTCTTCAATGTCAACCATTTCAAAGAGTTCAAAGCCCCTGTGGGCCCCCGGGCCGCTAAAGATTGTTTGTTTTTCATTGCCCTTGGAAGCCACCGTGCCGATGCTCATACGGGTCCGGACCCGTATGAGCATCGGCACGGTGG
>CAZMQU010000011.1:0-64070 GCA_964568715.1 uncultured Halanaerobiales bacterium | reverse complement strand
CTATGTGGTTATCAAAGTCCAAAAAAACTATTGACTATTCATAGCACGTCTTAATGGGTTTAACAAAATAGAATATGTGATAATGGTAAAAAGAGTGAAAAATTAAGGGTGTCGGTTGATGAAAGGTAAGTACTGCCGGCAGAAAATTATCAGATCATTTTGGATATTCAGGCAGGACATATACACTTTCAAGCGAATACACTAGTGGACTAGGAAAATTGTATTTTTTTCTGGCCTGTGGGACAAATATCGCGAGGTGGGACAAATTTAGTCCAGGGCCTTGTGATTCAGTGTTGTTTTCCTGCTGACATAAGGAGAAGTATATGGACAGTTGGTTGCATTTACAGAATAAAATAGTTCCGGATATTACAGAAGTATTGATCAAAAGGTACAATATTTTGCGAACCATTCTTCATTTTGAGCCCCTCGGCCGCCGCTTGCTTTCCCAAAAGATGAAGGAAACAGAACGAAGTATACGCAAAGATTTGGATTTCCTGCGACAGCAAGGTCTTTTACAGGTTACAGGTGGCGGGACAACGATTACGCCCGCCGGGCGACGATTGGTCGAAGAGCTTGACGGAATCGTGCAAATTATGCAAGGGATTGAACTGCAGGAAAAAATCCTTCGTGATCATTTCGGTTTGGAACATGTCATTGTCGTTCCCGGTCACGGTAACCCTTTATCGGGAAAAAAAGAATTGGGCCGTTTTACATTACGTTATTTGTTGGATACTATAGAAGAAGGTCAAATATTGGCTGTTACCGGTGGTACTACTTTGGCAAATGTTGGAGCGGCGGCCCATGGCAATCCCAGGTCGCCCAAAAATCTAACTGTTGTATCGGCACGGGGTGGTTTGGGGGAGCGGGTAGAGATTGAGGCCAATACGATTGCTGTCAATATTGCCCGGGCAATGGGTGGGAAATATTCCTTACTTTATCTGCCCGATTATCTGGAGCCGGAAACTTTAGCAAGCTTAAAAAAAGAACGTTCCATATTGGAAGTATTGAACGTGTTGAAGGATACCGACATTTTGCTCCATGGTATCGGCGATGCAGGCGAAATGGCTGCCCGACGGCAGCTACCGGCGGAAAAGATTGCTGCTATTATTGCTGCCGGTGCAGTTGGTGAAGCCTTTGGTTATTATTTTAACAGTAAAGGGGAAGTGGTCTATACTACACCCAGTGTCGGCATTAATTGGGAGGATTTACCTAAGATACGAAAAGTAATTGCCGTGGCCGGCGGTGCCGATAAGGCAGCTGCAATAATGGCTGTGGTAAATGCTAAAAATCAAAATGTCTTAATAACGGATGAGGCGGCAGCGGAGGTGATAATAAAAAAAGTAAAGGAAGGGATAGCTTGATCTGAAAGGTTGTAAAGTAACTTTGTGATTGTATGTTGACCTAAAAGATAAATTTTAACAAACAGCGGGAGGTAAAAATGAGTATAAAGATTGGTATAAATGGATTTGGGCGAATTGGACGACTTATTTTAAGGTATGCGGTTAATAATCCTGATGTCAAAATTGTTGGCATCAACGAACCTTTTATGGAGCCCGATCATATGGCTTATATGCTTAAATATGATTCGGTCCACGGTAGGTTTAGCGGCCGGGTGGAGATCGAAGGCGATAACTTGTTGATCAACGGTTCACCCGTCGAAATCTTTACGAGTATGTCACCCCAAGATATTCCCTGGGGTAAGTTGGGGGTGGAATATGTTGCTGATGCTACCGGAAAGTTTACGACCATCGAAGCAGCTTCCCAACATCTAAAAGGTGGCGCCAAAAAAGTTGTAATTACGGCACCTTCCAAGGATGCACCTATGTTTGTAATGGGAGTAAACCACACCGATTATCAACCTAATATGAATATTGTTTCCAATGCGTCCTGTACGACCAACTGCCTGGCTCCTTTGGCAAAGGTAATCGATGATAACTTCGGGATGGTGGAGGGGTTGATGACAACTGTCCATGCGGTTACTGCTACCCAGCCAACCGTTGACGGACCGACGAAAAAGGATTGGCGGGGAGGCAGGGCCGCCTTTGCCAATATAATCCCATCTTCGACCGGGGCAGCCAAAGCCGTGGGCAAGGTTATTCCTTCTTTGGAAGGTAAGTTGACCGGGATGGCCTTCCGTGTGCCGGTGCTTAATGTTTCTGTGGTCGATTTGACCTGCCGAATTGAGAAGAGCGCTTCTTATGAAGAAATTAAGGCAGCATTTAAGAAAGCGGCCGAAGGAAGCTTTAAGGGCATTATCAAGTACACTGAGGAAGCGGTAGTATCGACTGATTTTATAGGTGATCCCCATACATGCATCTTCGATGCGGGTGCCGGTATAGCATTAAACGATAATTTTGTAAAGCTGGTTGGTTGGTATGATAATGAATATGGCTATGCCTGTAAAGTGGTCGATTTTATACGCTACATGTCATCAAAAGAATAAATTATTGCTCTATTGCTTAAAAGGCAATAATTCTGCTTGCCGGAACTTTAGTTTTATACACACGGCACAAATTTGATCACGACCGGTTTGCATCGATTAACTCAAAGGAGGACATAAATGAAATACCGCCGTTTGGATGATCTTGATGTGAAGGGGAAAAAAGTATTGGTCAGGGTTGATTTCAATGTTCCTTTGGGAAATGGCTCAGTAAGAGATGATACGAGAATCAAAGCTGCCTTGCCGACCATTGAATATTTATTGGCCGAAGATTGCTCTTTGATTTTATTGTCCCATATGGGACGCCCCAAGGGGCAAATCGTTGCCGACTTGCGTTTGAATCCTGTTGCCGAGAGTTTAGGAAAGTTGCTGGGTATCCCCATAAAAAAGAGCGATGAATGGCGGGGGATGGAAGTAAGAAATCAAGCACGGGGATTGGGAGCAAAAGAGATCCTGTTATTGGAAAACACCCGCTTTGACCCCGGTGAGGAAAAAAACGATCAGCAACTGGCCCGTGAGTGGGCCCAATTGGCTGATATATTTATCAATGATGCTTTCGGAACCGCCCACCGGGCTCATAGCTCCACCGTCGGTGTAGGAAGGTACCTGCCGAGTGGGGCGGGTCTTCTTTTGGAAAAGGAGCTTTCTGCCTTGGACAAGCTGGTAAAAGGGGCAATTAAGCGCCCTTATATTGCAGTATTGGGCGGTGCCAAGGTTTCGGATAAAATAGGTGTTATTAAATCGCTTTTGGCAAAAGTTGACGGATTACTTTTGGGCGGCGGTATGGCTAATACTTTTTTGGCTGCCCAAGGCCGGGCTATGGGATCTTCCTTCCTGGAGGCGGATGAAATAAATACTGCCAAGGATCTTTTGGTAAAGGCGCAGCAGGGAGGGAAAAGAATATTTTTGCCTATAGACCTAGTTATCACTGACCGTTTGAAGGGTGGTGGCAAAAGTTGTACCGTTGAAGATGAGGTTCCGGCAGGCTGGATGGCTGTTGATTTGGGCCCCCGGACTCTTTTGGACTTTAAAAAGCAATTGGCAGAGGCCGGAACGGTTTTTTGGAACGGCCCCTTGGGGGTGTTTGAAGTTGGGGAATTTGCCCGCGGGACAAAGGAAATAGCTGAATTTATTGCAAAAATAGATGCATGGACGGTTGTCGGCGGGGGAGATTCGGTGGCAGCGGTAAACGAAGCCGGAGTAGCTCCTTATATAGATCATATATCGACGGGTGGTGGAGCGTCTTTGGAATATTTAGAGGGAAAATTACTACCCGGTATCTCTGTTTTACAGGAGGAGAAGCAGTGAAAGAACTATTTGTAGCAAATTGGAAGATGAATTTAGGTGGTCGAAACAGCCTTGAAGAGGTCAAGGGGTTGTGTTCATATTGCAAGCAAAACGAAGTGGCGGCGGAAATTGTCCTTTGTCCGCCGGCAACGGCTTTATTTATGGTTGGTGAAATGTTGAGCAATACCGATATTGTATTAGGCGGGCAAAATATGTATTTTGAGGATAAAGGTGCTTTCACCGGTGAAATTGCCCCGCCTTTTCTAAAGGAAGCCGGTTGTCGCTATGTTATAATCGGCCATTCAGAGCGGCGCCAATATTTTAAAGAAGGAAATGATCTTATAAATAAAAAGGTCAAAGCAGCTTTTCGCTGGCAGCTTACACCCATACTTTGCCTTGGTGAGAACTTGGCCCAAAGGGAGGCGGATCGGGCTTGGGAGACCGTCGAGAACCAACTGACGCAGGGTTTGGAAGGAATTGATGCGATGGGCTTGACGGGGCTGGTTGTGGCTTACGAACCGATTTGGGCCATTGGCACCGGCAAATGGGCACAGCCTACCGATGTCCAAGAAATGGCCGGCAAGATAAGGGCAAAGCTCCGGGAAGTGAACAATTTGCGAATTCTATATGGTGGAAGCGTCAAGGCCGATAATATTTGCGAATATATGCACTGTGAAGATATTGACGGTGCCTTGGTGGGCGGAGCAAGCCTCAGGGCGACGGATTTCATCCCGATAATAGATCGGCAAAACCGGTGAAAGTTGGTAGGCAAATGATTGAGAGAGGGCCGTTGGCATTAATAATAATAGATGGTTGGGGGCAAGGGACAAAGGGTCCCGAGGATGCATTTAATACCGCCCAAACTCCTTATCTCGATTTTTTGATGGAGGAATGGCCCTGGACAACTCTGGCCGCCACTGGGCCGGATGTCGGTTTACCGGAAGGGCAGATAGGTAATTCAGAGGTAGGGCACCTTAATCTCGGGGCCGGTAGGATAGTTTATCAAGACTTAACGAGGATCAACAAAATCTTAAAGGAAGACGGGTTTTCAGCAAATTCTGTCCTGTTGGATAATTTACTATATTTAAAGGAAAGAAACGGTGCCTTACATCTTTTAGGACTCTTATCCGACGGTGGGGTCCATTCTCATATCAACCATTTAAAAGAATTGTTGACCCTCAGCAAAGAAAACGGTTTAAAGGAAGTTTTTATCCACGCCATTCTCGACGGCAGGGATGTTTTACCCCAAAGTGCCTCCCTCTTTGTGGAGGAAATTGAAGCGGTGGGTAAGCAATTTCAAATCGGTAAGATAGCAACTATCGGTGGACGTTATTATTATATGGATCGGGATAATCGTTGGGACAGAACCCGGCAAGCTTATGTGGCTATGGTGGCGGGGGAAGGATATCGGGCTTCTACAGCTCAAGAGGCTGTAGAAGAAGGCTACAGACGTGGCGAGACCGACGAATTTATAAGGCCCACTGTAATTACCCATGGAGCCGGCCGGATAAAGGCGGGAGATTTAATTCTCTTTTACAACTTCAGGGCTGACCGGGCCAGACAGTTGACCCGAGCCTTTACGGAAAACAACTTTCCCCATTTCCCCCTTTTACTAACGCCGTCGACAATTGATTTTATTACTATGACTGAATATGATAAAAATTTCGATTTGCCGGTACTCTTTCCCCCGCAGAACATTATTGACCACCTAGGAGAGTGGTTGAGTAAAAATGGTTTGCGGCAGCTTCGTCTTGCTGAAACGGAAAAATATGCTCATGTTACTTTCTTTTTTAGCGGGGGACGGGAGGAACAGCTTCCGGGTGAAGAAAGATGTTTGGTGCCTTCACCCAAGGTGGCTACATACGATTTGTGGCCGGCTATGAGTGCTGCCGCTATTACCGAAAAAGCTTTGGATTATCTGCGAGCCGGCCATATAGATGTGTATATTATTAATTATGCTAACTTTGACATGGTAGGGCATACGGGAAACTACCAGGCTGCTGTTGAGGCCGTTGAAGCTGTGGACCGTTGTATGTCTAAACTTGTACCGGAGATATTAAAACAAGACGGGGTTGTCATTCTAACCTCCGATCATGGCAATGTGGAAAAGCTCATCGATGAGCGGGGAGGCCCCTTTACTGCCCATACTATAAATCCTGTTCCCTTTATTCTTTGTGGTTCAACTGCCAAGAAACTGAGGGAGGGGGGAAGATTGAGTGATGTGGCACCGACGATATTGGAAATATTGGGTTTGGAAAAACCCCGGGCCATGGACGGGGAATCAATTATAGAGGGAGGATGTTCATGAATTTTGATTCGACTATAGTAGATGTGATAGGCCGGGAAATTCTTGATTCCCGTGGAAATCCTACAGTGGAGGTCGACGTGGTTTTGGCTGATGGAACGATTGGCCGAGCCGGAGTGCCTTCCGGAGCTTCAACGGGATTCCACGAGGCTTTGGAATTGCGTGACGGCGATGAAAGATATAAAGGGAGAGGGGTCCGACGGGCGGTTTTAAATGTCTTGGAAGTTATTGCCCCGGAAATAATAGGCTATGATGTTTATTTGCAAGAGGAAATAGATGATTTATTGATTGAACTGGACGGAACAGAAAACAAAGAAAATTTAGGAGCTAACAGTACTTTAGGGGTTTCCTTGGCGGTAGCCAGGGCGGCGGCCCGAAGCATCGGTATGCCTCTTTACAAGTATTTGGGTGGAGTGGGTGGCATTTTCTTGCCCGTTCCCCAGTTTAACATTCTCAACGGCGGGGAACATGCTGATAACAATATGGATATACAGGAATTTATGATAGCACCTTTGGGGGCAGCTGATTTTCGAACCGCTCTTTGTATGGGGAGCGAAATCTATCATACCCTCAAGGAAGTTTTGGGTAAAAAAGGCCTTTCCACTGCAGTTGGTGATGAGGGAGGTTTTGCACCCAATTTATCATCCAATGAAGAAGCTTTGCAAATAATTATTGAAGCTATTGAATTGGCCGGCTATCGCCCCGGTCAAGATATATTTTTGGCCTTGGATGCAGCTGCCACAGAATTTTACCGGCAGGGTAAATATCACCTGAAGGGAGAGGGCAGAATCCTTACCGGCGAAGAACTGATTGATTATTATAAAGAATTGGTCGATAAGTATCCGATTTATTCTTTGGAAGATCCTTTGGCGGAAGATGATTGGGTTAATTGGGGCAAACTGACCGCTTCTATCGGTTCTTCGGTCCAGATTGTCGGTGACGATTTATTGGTAACCAATATTCGCCGCTTGGAGCGAGGCATCAAGGAGAAAGCTGCTAATTCAATATTGATAAAATTGAACCAAATCGGTACACTTTCGGAAACCATGGCTACTATCGATCGTGCTCATCGGGCCGGTTTTACCAGTATTATATCCCATCGTTCCGGGGAGACTGAAGACACAACCATTGCCGATTTAGCTGTAGCTGTCAACTCCGGGCAGATTAAAAGCGGCGCCCCGGCCCGTTCGGAACGAACGGCTAAATACAATCAGCTTTTACGTATTGAAGAAGACTTGGGATCTGCAGGCAAATATTATGGCAGCCGTTTTTTATAAGGTCCGGTTAAGTTGATAACAATGTTATTTTCTTTCGGTGAAAATGCCGTTTTCAAAGCGACCGGGCTTGTTGTTTTTTCATCGCCGGTATGTTAGAATTAAAAAAGGTGTGAATCCGAACAATCGGTTAAGGAGGTGCTGCGCTTGCTGGTTGCCCTTAAAACTATCCATGTGGTAGTTTCATTGGTTTTAATTATCGGCGTTTTGATGCAGTCGAGTAAAAGTGAGGGTTTGTCAGGCACAATTAGTGGAAGTGCTGCGACGGTATTTGGTAGAAAGGGAAAAGGGTTGGATAAGTTACTGTCTAAAATTACAACGGTTGCAGCAATTGCTTTCATTGTTTTGTCGGTAGTAATAGCTGCTCTTTAAAGGAGGTAGTTGGCAATTGGATATTGCTATGGTGGTGGTTGGGGGTGTCTTGGGTCTTGCAGCCGCAGTTTTTTTTGCTGTACGGGTCCTGCGGATTAAGGTTGATTCGGAAAAGATTATAGAGTTGTCTAAAGCTATTCAAGAAGGTTCGATGGCTTTCCTAAGACGGCAATATACTGTTTTGGGGATTTTTGTGCTGGTGATTACTGTTTTGATTTTGGTCTTGCCCCAGTTGGATTGGCGGATGGCTATTGCTTTTGTCATGGGTGCATTGTTTTCAGCTGCTGCCGGTATTTTGGGAATGGGCATCGCTACCCGGGCTAATGGCAGAACTGCCAATGCTGCCCGCAAGGGGATTAATGAAGCATTGACCATTGCCTTTTCTGGTGGGGCGGTAATGGGTATGACCGTCGTGGGGTTAGGTCTTCTAGGTATAGCTATACTTTACATAGCTTTTGGCCGGCAAGTGGAATTGGTCAGAGGCTTTGCTTTTGGTGCCAGCTCTATTGCTCTTTTTGCCCGTGTTGGAGGAGGTATTTATACCAAAGCCGCCGATGTGGGTGCGGATTTGGTAGGTAAGATTGAGGCCGGGATTCCTGAGGATGACCCGAGAAACCCTGCTGTAATTGCCGATAACGTCGGTGATAATGTTGGAGATGTTGCCGGTATGGGGGCTGATCTTTTTGAATCGTATGTGGGGTCCATCATTGCTGCAATGGCCTTGGGTTCTTTGATCAGTTCAAATTTTGTTATCTTGACTCTTTATGTTGCCGCCGCCGGTATCTTGGCTTCCGTTATAGGTACGGAATTTGTAAAAATTAAAGAAGGCGGGGATCCTTCCAAAGCTTTGGACAGGGGAACCATTACCAGCGGTGTTATTCAAATTATAACTACTTTCATATTGGTAAAGTATGTTTGCAAAGCAGGTATGGGATTCTTTTGGTCGATAGTGGTTGGCCTTTTGGCCGGAATTGTAATAGGTAGGCTGACTGAATATTATACTTCCCCCGATAAAAAACCGACCAAGGCAATTGCCGACAGCTCGCAAACCGGTGCTGCTACCAATATTATTCAAGGTTTGGCAGTCGGTATGCAAAGTACAGCTTTGCCTTTGCTGGTCATTGCCTTGACAATCATCATTGCCTATTCCCAAGGGCAAGTTGCTACGGGCACGGCAGCCGGTGGCTTGTTTGGAATTGCTTTATCTGCAGTCGGCATGTTATCGATTGTAGGTATGACGGTGGCAATCGACGCTTACGGACCCATAGCCGACAATGCCGGTGGCATTGCTGAAATGGCCGGCTTGGGAGAAGAAGTAAGAGAAAGGACCAATAAGCTCGACTCCGTCGGTAATACTACGGCAGCAATTGGTAAGGGCTTTGCAATTGCTTCAGCGGCTTTGACCGCTTTAGCCCTATTTACCGACTTTACTCAGGCTGCCAATATCTCTATAATAAACTTGATCCAACCCCATGTAATTGCCGGACTCTTCTTGGGAGGGGCGGTACCCTTTTTATTTTCCGCTTTGACTTTAAAGGCGGTTGGCAAGGCTGCATTCCAGATGGTAGAGGAAGTAAGGCGCCAGTTTAAAGAAATGAAGGGTATTATGGAAGGCACCACCAAGCCAGACTACGTCCGCTGTGTGGATATCAGTACAAAAGCGGCTTTGCAGGAAATGATTGTTCCCGGTTTGATGGCAGTC
Organism: uncultured Halanaerobiales bacterium; assembly: GCA_964568715.1. Taxonomy (GTDB): domain Bacteria; phylum Bacillota; class Halanaerobiia; order B1SED10-174; family B1SED10-174; genus CAZMQU01. The sequence goes on along the minus strand of CAZMQU010000011.1, from coordinate 54,690 downwards.
ATCATCCCGATTGTTGTGGGTTTATGGAGCATCGAGGCTTTGGGAGGATTTTTGGCGGGTGCTTTGATAACAGGCGTCCTCTTGGCAATTATGATGGCCAACGCCGGCGGTGCTTGGGACAATGCCAAAAAACATATCGAGGCCGGTAATTATGGTGGCAAGGGTACCGAAACCCATGCTGCGGCGGTTGTTGGTGATACCGTCGGTGATCCTTTCAAAGATACCAGCGGTCCTTCCTTGAATATATTGATTAAACTGATGACAATCGTTTCATTGATATTTATGCCTCTTTTCCTTTAATTTTAAGGTTTTGACTTGCAAAAAACCCTTGCTTTGCAGGGGTTTTTTTGTTGGCAAGGATAATGAATTCCAGGCAAGTCAAATATTATGGGCAAAAGAACTGAGTTATGGTATAATGTTACATTAGGGAAGGGGGGAAATTATGTTTAATAATCCTGAAAATTGTTTTGCCTGTGGAACTAAAAACCCTTACGGTTTACAATTAACTTTTGATTACAAGAACGAAAGAATTCTTTGCAAATTTACCCTACCGGAAAGATTTCAAGGCTATCCCGGCATTGCACACGGAGGAATTGTCTCAACGATCTTGGATGAAACAATGGCCCATTTATTGATGAATCAAAATATATATGCAGTTACGGGGAAGCTGGAAGTTTCCTTTCACCGTCCGGTGCCGATTAACAAAGCTCTTTTTGCCGAAGGGTATTTCCCCTCGGGTCGGCAGTCACGTTGGGGAAAAATATTGCAGGCCTGTATTCTCGACGAAGATAGAAATGTTTTAGCCAAAGCTAAGGCCCTTTTTATTGACCGAACCGAAGAAATGCTTGCCGGTAGTTAAATTGTTTGGTATCACAGCGAAAAACATCGGGCAATAGTTTGCTACGAGGCAGGTTACGGGTCTTGGGTTGGTGGTTTGAAGATAATCCTTGCAGACTTGAGCCTAGGGGGTATGGGGATTGAATATTTACAAAGTCATTGAAAAAAGGCGTAGTATCCGCAAGTATGAAACGAAAAAAATTGAAGAAGATAAGCTTAACAGGATATTGAATGCTGCCAGACTTGCTCCGTCGGCAAGAAATATTCAATGTTTGCGTTTGATTGTCGTCCGTGATGAAAAAACAAAAGAAGATTTGGTTGATGCATGTAGGGGGCAATCCTTCATTGCTGAAGCGGATTGTATAATTGCTGTAGCGATTGATGAGGAGGAATGCTATCAGGGGATCGGCGGCTATATGTCTTCTTTTGCTGTTGATGCTGCTATTGCTTTGGATCATTTGATTCTGGCGGCAGGGGCGGAAGGTTTGGGTACTTGTTGGATTGGAGCTTTTAAAGAAGACAGTGTGAAGAAGGTGTTGAAGGTGCCAGGATCTTACCGGGTTGTTGCCTTGACACCCTTGGGTTATCCTGCTGAAGAACCTCCGGAGCGTAGGCGAAAAACATTGCAAGAAATTGTCAGCTACGATACTTGGTAAATTAGCTTGCTGGGCGCCCGAACAAGGCGCTCCTTATCTTTGTTGAAGATGGAACGGGGGATAAATAATGAGGGCCCAACAAGAGATTCTCGAATTTATGCGTAGCAAAGCTTATAGGCCGCTTACTTTCAAAGAACTGGCTAAGGAATTTAATTTGGCAAGTCACGACCTGAGGCCTTTTCAAGTTATTTTAGCGGATTTGGAAAAGGACGGATTGATAATAAAAACCCGCAAGGATCGCTATGGTATTCCTGAAAGAATGAACCTGATAGTGGGTCGTCTACAGGGGCATCGCAACGGTTTCGGATTTATTATTGCCGATGACTCGACGATCGAAGATATATATGTTGGTTTGGAAAACATGAATGGCGCAATGCATAACGATCGTGTTATCGCCCGCCCTTATAAAAAGCATCGTTCGGAAGGAAAGGTGGAAGGAGAGATTATTCGCATAATCAGCCGGGCTAACGAAAAAGTTGTCGGCCGGATGGAGAAAGCGCGTCATTTGGGCTTTGTAGTTCCGGATAACCACCGACTATTTTATGATATCTTTATTCCCGCCAATCGCCAAATGGGGGCAAAAGAGGGAGATATAGTCGTGGCCAAGATTGAAAAATGGCCGGCTGCAAGACGTAATCCTGAGGGCAAGATCATCGAAATTCTCGGTTCCCCCGATGAACCGGGTATAGATATTGAAAGTTTGATTTATCGGCTGGATTTGCCCCGCAATTTCTCCCGGGCAGCTTTAAAAGAAGCCGACTTATTGCCGGAGGGGATTAGCGAAGAACAAATGGCCAATCGTTTGGATCTGCGCGACAAGCTGATTTTTACCATTGATGGAGAAGATGCAAAAGACTTTGATGATGCGATATCATTGGAGCCTCTTGAAGGGCCGTGGCAGCGATTGGGGGTTCATATTGCTGATGTTGCTGAATATGTCAAAGAAAACAGCCCTCTCGACAAAGAAGGCCGTCAAAGGGGCACCAGTATCTATTTGGTTGACAGGGCCATTCCGATGCTTCCCGAACGGCTCTCAGACAATCTTTGCAGCCTGCAACCCCATAAAGACAGGTTGACCCTTACGGTTTTTATGGAAATCCATAAAAAAACGGGAGAGATGCGCACTTACGATATTTGCGAGACGGTTATAAAAAGCAAGAGAAGGTTGACATATACAGAAGTCAATGGATTTCTGAAGGGCGGAAAAGGACCGGACGATAAGGATTTGGCCGGGACTTTGCAGGAAATGGCGGGCTTGGCCAAGGTATTGAAACGGGCCAGGTCCCAAAAAGGAAGTATTGATTTTGATCTTCCTGAACCTTTTATAGACTTGGCAGAAGACGGAACTCCTTTGGCCATAATTAAAAAAGAAAGGGGCCCCGGAGAAACTTTAATCGAAGAATTTATGGTCATAACCAATGAGACAATTGCTGAATATTTTTGTTACCGGGAGATGCCTTTTATCTATCGCATCCATGAGGTGCCTGATAGTGATGACATGCAGGAGCTAAAGGAATATTTGGCTAATTTAGGCTACTATGTCAAAGAAAAAGATGGCAAGGTGGAATCAAAGGCCTTGCAGGTTGTTTTGGAGCAAGCAAAAGGTCGGCCGGAGGAAAAACTGATTCAAATGGTTGTTTTGAGATCACTCAAGCAAGCCCGTTATCATTGGATGAACCTTGGCCACTTCGGACTGGCCTCCAAATATTATACTCATTTTACTTCGCCCATTAGGCGGTATCCGGATTTGGTGGCCCACAGAATATTAAAAGAAACTCTTGACTTGGGCTCTTTATCGAAAACGAGGCTGGATCAGCTGGAAGGGCAGTTGCCAATAATCAGCAGACACTCCTCTGAGATGGAGAGGCGGGCTATGGAGGCGGAAAGGGAATCGGTTGATATAAAGATGGTTGAATATATGGCCAACCAAGTTGGCAGAGAGTTCAACGGCCATATAAGTTCTGTTTTGCCCTTTGGCTTATTCGTTGAGTTGGACAATTTGGTAGAGGGTTTGGTCCATGTAAGTTCTTTGACCGACGATTTCTACCATTACCAGGAAAAGAAACACCTCTTGCTCGGTGAAAGAAAAAGAAAAATTTACCGCCTGGGTGATCCCGTCAAGATTAAGGTTGACAAGGTAAATAAAACTTTATCGGAGATTGATTTTGTTCTCGTGGAGGATTGCTGATTTGACAGGCGGCTTTGTATTGTTATAATTGTAAGTTAGGGAGGCGCTAAAGATGGGGCAGAGGGGAAAAGTTGTCGCCCGTAATAAAAAAGCATATCATGATTACCATATAGAGGAAACGTTGGAAGCTGGGATCATATTGCAAGGAACCGAAGTTAAATCTATCCGTAGGGGTAGTGTAAGTATTAAAGACGGTTATGCCAAGGTTGAAAACGGCGAGGTTTTTCTATATAATGTACACATAGCCCCTTATGAACAAGGTAATAGATTTAACCATGAGCCGGAACGTAAAAGGAAGTTGTTACTGAACAAGAGAGAGATAAGGCGCTTGATTGGTTATGTAAAGACAACCGGTTATACATTGGTTCCCCTTCGTGTTCATTTTAATGACCGCAACTTGGTTAAAATTGATTTGGGGATAGCCAAAGGGAAAAAAATGTACGACAAACGCAGGGATTTAGCAGAAAAAACTGCCCAACGGCAGATTGAAAGAGCTCTGCGAGAACGTCAGAAGGACTAAGCGGGGGTGATTTGGTTTCGCTCCATTGGCGTAGGTATTAGTTGCGAGCCGAGGACTCCTTTCACTCGTTAAACACTGGTACTCTTATTTAACTGCCGAAGATAACTTCGCTTTAGCAGCCGCATAGATTCGGTTGCTCGCTTCTCTTTTCCGTTCCTGCCGGAGAAGATAGGGGCGTCATAAGGCAGGATAGGTGTTCCCCGTGCCTGTAGGGGGACAGCCGAATAATTAACAGGCTCCCCGTGTCTTTATCCCGCCTGTAGGAGAGAGACACGGTAAACAGAATGCAGGCTATGCTCGTAGAAGCTATTATCAGCCCCAGTGGATACGCGGGTTCGATTCCCGCCACCTCCACCAAAAAATTTAGAAATAAATTTGTAATTTGCTCATAATTTTTGATTGGCGATTTTCAATCAAAGTGATAATACTGTCTTTCCATGATCCGGTTTGCTTCTCTCCTTTAATCATTGTTGACAAGGCGATTCAATATGTGTTATATTGCATAAAGAGATGGCGAATAAATAATTATTTTACGGGAGTGGCTCAATTGGTAGAGCACCGGACTCCAAATCCGGCGGTTGCGGGTTCGATTCCTGCCTCCCGTGCCAGTAAATAAGCGAGGTTTTAGCATGCTAAAGCCTCGTTATTTTTTGTAGCTTAAGCAAATATCCCCTAAGTTATCCTCTATGTATCAATATTCATATTATTTACCGTTTGAGCCGGCTAAATATTTTTGATGCTTTCTAAGTGCCGAAGGTTTCCGGCAAAGGGCAAACGATGTTCGACGAAGAATTGACATGAGTTCAATTTGTTAATATAATTGATTTGTATGAAAAATTTGAGCAACAGGGTGAGAATATATGGGGAAAAAATCTCTTACAGAGAAATACAACGAATTAATCAGTGTAAACCTCGACCATAAGGAGCTCAAGGAAATTTCATTAAATTACATAGAAAAGCATTATCGATCGCATCCTCTGGAAATGGCGGAAATAATCGACGGTGCCATCGATAAGGCCCAGGAGTTGGATGATAAGGCCTATTTAGCTCGCCTGTATTATTTAAAAGCGTGGACACAGCTTGATTTGGGCCGCTATCGCGCCGGCAACGAAATGTTTTTTAAAAGCCTGGCTTTAATGGAAGAATCCAGCGATCAGCTAGGGATTATTCGGGTCCTTAATTCTTTGGGATTCTGTTACTCAAGCATGGGCAAACCTATGGAGGCTTTTAAAAGATTCAATCAAGCCCTTGAGATTGCTGAAAACATTGACGACTCTGAGGCAAAGGCGCAAATATTTGCCAATATGGGTGAGGGATTTTTGGATTTAAAACAATATGATGAGGCTTTGGAATACTTCGAGAAATCTTTTTCGGTTGGTCCCAGCGAAATGAACATGCCAATTGTTTTGGAACGAGTTGGTTACACCTATCATTTGATGGGTGACCACAATAAAGCTTTAACTTATCTCAATCGGGCTTTGGAAATTGTGGACTTGGTCGACAGGCAAGTGGTAAAGACAGAAATATATATGGTTTTGGGTGCAATTTATAAAGGGTTGGGTGATAACGACAAAGCCGTTGAAATGTTGAACCTAGCCATAGATCAAGCTCAAAATTTAAATTTACCCAGAATTGAAGCCGAGTCTTCGTTAATATTGGGCAATCTTCTTTTGGAGAAAGGGGAACATTACAAAGCATTGAATTATCTTGAGAAGGCCTTGAATATTTCTGTGTCAATAAATGCTTCATCGATAAAGGTTGATTCTCTTAAAAGTATTTCCCTTATGTTCAAGGAGAAGAAACGGTGGCGGGAAGCTTATGATTACCTGAGCGAATATCATATAGAAGCCCAAGAATTGTTCAGCAAGGAGGCGGCCAAAGAAATTGATCGATTCAAAATGAATGAGGCCGCTCGGGAAGCAGAAACTTTTAAAAACATGTACCAACAAATATCTTCGATAAGCCAAATCGGCAGGGAAATTACTTCATCCTTAAACCTCGAAGAGATTGTCTTTACCATATATCGGAATCTTAATATAATCATGGATTCGCCGGTATTGGGTTTGGGCTTATATGACGAAGAAAAAAAAGAAATACATTATCGCTTCTTTATTGAGGCTGGCGAGTGGCTCACACCGTTTAAAATTTGTGTGGAATCTGAGGAAAGCTTTGGGGCATGGGCCATAAATAACCGACAAGAAATTGTCATAAATGATGTAGGGAAAGAATATTCCCGATATATTACTAATGTTATCTCCACCGGTGAACCGGATGATGATAAGCTGAATTCACTTATTTATATCCCCCTGATATTGGGCAACAAGGTCATTGGTATTCTTTCGATGCAAAGTTATGCAAAGAATGCCTATGATGATTATCGGGTTGAAGTGTTCAAGACATTGGCTTCCTATATTACGATTGCAGTCGAAAATGCTAAACTTTATGAAGAGGTCAAACTGTTGGCGACAAAGGACCCCCTTACAGGTCTCCTGAATCGTTCCCATTTTAATTCGTTGGCGGACAGGGAGTTCAGGAAATATAAGAGATACGGTAAGGAATTCAGTGTCGTCATGTTTGATTTGGATTATTTTAAAAGGGTTAATGATTCTTATGGTCACGACGGGGGTGACATTGTTTTAAAAGAAATATCTATATTTTTGAGCAATGAAATTAGATGTACCGATCTCTTTTGTAGATATGGAGGAGAAGAATTTTTAATCTTATTGCCCCATACAAATTTGTCGCAAGCAATGATTTTAACTAAACGTTTAAAAGACGGATTGGAAAATTTGAAGATTGAGGTTGTTGAAGGAGAGTATTGTTCCGTGACAGCTAGTTTCGGTGTTTCATGCATTAAACAACAAGATGAGAGCTTAAGAGAATTAATTAAAAGGGCCGACAATGCTCTTTATGAATCTAAAAAAAGGGGTAGAAATCGGATTACCCAAGCTTCGTAAGATATTTCAAGTACTGTTTTGGCTCTAGATAATTTTCGGAAATGCCAAGGCAAGGGATTAATTTATGCCGCAAAAACTGCTACCCTATTTTAGGGTAGCAGTTGCGATTTATTTGCTTGCTGTTTTTAATCAACAATCAGTCCACCGGTTCGAAGTATTCTTTGTCAACAGAACAGACAGGACACAACCAGTCATCGGGCAAATCGTCAAAGCTGACACCGGGCTCGATATCACCTTCCGGATCGCCGATGTCCGGGTCATAGATATAGCCGCAAGGAATGCATCTGTATTTGTCCATTGTTTCACCTCCTTTTATGGACTTTTTAGCTATCGCCACAGCTTCAGGTCCAAAAATTCTAAATTGTAATTATTTTCGCTATGGAAAGAGAAAAATCCTTTTTAGAAGCCCCAATTGTTTCCGTCAATCAAAAAATCGCCTGTTGGGCATTATTATTAAATGTAAAGTTGCCAGACAGCTTAATCTAATATTAAAAACTATTTGGAATGTTGAATAGCCATTGAAGTTGTGGGTAATATTTAACGGCTGATTGCGCAAGGGAAAGTTTGCCCGCGAAAACTTGACACATATTGATTGCAAGAAAATATTGACAAAAATGAAATTGTGCCATATAGTAATAATGTGATAGGTAACTAGTGCATTCTTGGAAAGATACCCCTATTAATTATTAGTTTGGCAAGGGAAGAGCAGCTGTACTTCACTCAAGAAAAACAGAGGGTGTTAATTGCCAAAATTGAGCAAATTAGTCAGATAATGCCCTGAGCGTGTATGGTTACCCTAAGATAGTTTGTTTTCTTTGTTTTTAAGATGTTTACGTTTGTTTGGTGCACGGATTGACAAATTGGTGGAATGAATAGGAGGATAATAGTGAAAAAAACAGTTTTGGGGATTTTTTTGGTTGCTTTACTTTTTTTTGTTTCCGGCAATGTCTTGGCCGGTACAAAATGGCGGTGTTTGAAGACCGACCATTTTTCAGTATTTTATCCGTCTGAACTCGAAAAACAAGCCCGGGAAGTCTTGGGCATATTGGAATATTATCGGCCGGAGGTAGAGAAGATTACAGGCAATGAACGCCTCCATTTACCGGTAGTTCTAGCCGATTTCGGCATAATAGCGAACGGCTTTGCTGACCCGGTATTTTATCGGAGCCATTTGTTTTGGTATCCGCCTACGGGTATGCTCGATATGGGTGGAGTCGAGGACTGGAATACTTTGGTGGCAGTTCACGAGTACACCCATATGCTGCAAATGACTAACGCAAGCGGTTTCAGACGCGTGATACGTGATGTATTCGGCAATATTTATAATCCCAACTGTATGGTACCCGGTTGGATTTATGAGGGAATCACCGTCTACAGCGAGTCCAGATTGTCGGAATTTCAGGGACGGCTTAATGACGGTAGATTCAATGCTTATGTAGGTGCCAGGGCGGCTGCGGATCGTTTTCCGACAATTGTTGATCCTACCATGCCTATGATGGATTTCCATTTGGATGAAATATATACCTATGGCGGCGTTTTTTTTGAATATTTGGCCCATGAATTCGGCGAAGAGAAATTAGGTGAATTTTTCACCGAGCACGGATCAGGCTTCGGTGACTTGAACACGGATGCTGAAGAGGTCTTCGGTAAGACCTTCGATCAGCTTTGGCAAGATTGGGAGGTCTACGAAAAAGAACGCTATAAGGACTTTCGTATCGACGGCAGCCAAGTTACCCAAAGCGGCGGTCATAAGGCAAATACTTTGCTGATTAGCGGTGATGACGGTTGCGACAGGCTCTATTATCAAATAATCAGACCTGTAAAGGCCAATGCCGGTAAGGTTTATACTTATTATGAAATCAAAGAGAAAAATCTTGGCAGCGGGGAGGAAAAAACTGTTGCTTCTGCACCTATGCTTTATTCAACGCCCATTAAAATATTTAAAAACAAGCTCTATTACGGCGTTTATGAGATAAAGGCCGGCTATGCAAATCCCGCCAACTTGGGCTTGGGTATGACCAATACTTTATTTGAGAAAGATTTGTCGACGGGTAAAGAGCGTAAAGTTTTTACCGGCGAAATCCGTTCTTTCGACTTATTGGCCGATGGCAGTATTTTATACACAGTAGTTAAGAGAGAGGAATACGGTTCAAGCCTTTACAGCTACAAGCCGGGTGAAGGACATGAACTCCTTTATGATTTGGATGTTTTGGTCGACGAGATTCTCGTCGATGGGGAGGACATCTACTTTGTAGCTTCTGAAGAGAAAAAGAACAACGGAATCTTTTCATTTTGCCTGGCAAGCGGGAATCTTTTGCCCTTGGTTTATACTCCCTATAATGAATGTGAAATAAGTGTGGTTGGCGATAAGCTATTCTACAGAGCCAATTATGACCAGATTAATTCAATATATTGCTATGATCTGACTGATGAACAGGTTTATAAGATTACCGACGGTTCCTATGCCGTTTATCCCCAATATAGTGAAAGGGACAACGAGATTTACTTTATGAGCCTTCATCCTGACGGCTATGATTTGTACAAAAAAGAAGTTACCTATCTTGACTATGAACTGCCCCAGCCGACCTTTACCGACTGGCCCGACTTTTCTTTGGAAGAGCTGGAGGTAAGAGAGGGCGGTTTTTGGGATAATATAAAAACCCTAACACCTAAAATGGTATCACCGACCGTTCATATTTCCAACAAGGGCTTTGGGCCGGGTATAGAGATTTACGGTGGCGATGCCTTATATTATATACCTCAATATTCAGCTTCCCTGTACTATGATTTTATTCAAAAGAAATTTGGGACCAATATTGTGGTACCTGTTAACGCCATGCCGGGTGGTCAACTGGCTTTTGCTTACTCCAGCCAGGCCGAACGCCCTCTTATCATGGCTATGGGTTATTGTCTATATCTAAACCAAGCATCGTCGGGTTTAAGCAGTATAGTTGCCGGTGGTGACTTACAGTTCGGTAAAGGTGTCGGCTTGGAAATAACACCCAATCTGAACTTCTCTTTTATCTATCCAGGCTTAACTGCCGACTTGGGATTGGCTTTGCCCTTGGAAAGCGATCTTTTGGGTGGAAGCCAAAAACGTATTGGCTTTTGCGGGGATTTGAGCATGGCCAAGAATATTGGCGATGGGGAATTGCTTTTTGCGGTGCAGGGAGTTCACGATCCCCAAAAGGTGGGTAATGCTTTACCCGCCATCCGTGGTTACAGCGAATTTACCGATGCCAAAACAGGCGGCAACTTCTCCTTGGAATATGGGCGCCCCCTCATTAAGATAAGGAAAAAAGGTAAAATTCTAAATATGCCTATGGGGTTGGAGGATTTTTGTGGCGACTTATTTATCGATGCGGCATTTGCTAAAGGTGAAGATTTTCGCCTTTCCGGCGGCTTGGAAGTATACCAAGAATTCTTACTCGGTCTTAGTTCGGATAATTTAAAGGTCAGCCCCGGATTAGGGTTAGGTCTGAATCTGGAGGGAGATCCTTTTATCCATTTTGTCTTCAAAGGACTGTTTTAGTAGGATAAGGAGTGCTCGAGAAGAGTAATAAGATAAAGATATACACAAAAAAAGAAGGTCAAGCCTGACCTTCTTTTTTTTGGTTTTGGTAAAATTCAGCTAATTTGTTTTTTATAAAAGCCGCTTTTTTTTATAGTTTGCAACCGCAAATGTTAGAAATTTTTATATCCAAGATGAAACCGCAATCATTTGTCATTTGGTCGTAGATGGTCTCGATAAGTTCAAATATCTTATCTTTAGGTCCTAAAACATTTGTAGAAAACATGCCTATATCTGTTGTTAATTGTGAACCCTCAATTATGGCAAGAACCTTTTTTATGTCTTCCTGGTAACCCTTCTTGCTTTCGATGGGGGCGAAAGCAATTTGGCATGATGCTATTTTATCCAGAGAGCACATATGAAACCACCCCTTTCAAATTCAGCCATTTTAAGCTCATTCTCTGGATTAATGTCCTCAGGTTTTGTATCGGGGGGTAAAAATAAACACGATGAAATAGTCTGCAATGACTCACTTTTTAGTTCTTTTAAATCATCGATTGTCTTGAAATTGGCATAGTGGTAGACGCTGTTTTGACGAATCTTTTCAGAACGATAAAACTCTCCCCATTTACTGTCTTTATTGATAGTCCCAAGGAGAACGAAACCGCCGACTTTTACGACACGGAACATTTCATCCATAGCCCGGGCCGGATCCTTGATGAATTCGAAGGCGGCCATAGAGATAGCACCATCAAAAGACTGGTCTGCAAAATCAAGATTACAAGCATCCATCCTCCTAAAATTGATATTTAGTGCTTCTTGGTTAGATTTTTTGCGGGCAATTCTGAGCATTTCAGTGGAAATATCTATACCGGTTACTGAATAATCCTGTTTTGCTAATTTTATGCTGAAGTTACCAGTACCGCAACCTAGATCCAATATTTTTTGGCCCTTTCTACCTTGCAAAAGGCCAAAGGCGCATTGGGTTTCCACCCAATCCACATGTTTACCCATTTTGGTTGTATACCAAGAATCGTAATCAGCAGCTTCATTGTTGAATATAGCTATCAAAATCACCTCCGCATTGAAATGGTCATGGGTTCACCTACAGAAAAAGCCTAGTAAATTTTATTCGTCTTTGGTAAGGCACTCGATGATTTCGCCGATATAGAGGCGATGGTAGTCCTTGGCCAAGTAATGTTCATCAATATCGGGTACGAGGAAGTTTTGTGCCTCCAGGTCTTGCGAGTAAATTTTTTTGCACTTGATGATCAAGCGGGCTTCGGAAAAAGAGATTCCGCCATCGGTCAAATAATAGGGTGTTAATCCGGCTTCGCTGACTTTATCAATATCGCGGCCTGATTTTGAACCGCATAGCTGTAAGGCGGGCCGATATTTTTCATTAAAAAATGATAAAGTGAAAATGTTGCCCTTTTCTATAAAGCTATAAGTATGTCTTTGTGGTCTGACAAAACAAAAACATACTTCTTTGTTCCATAAGATACCAAGTCCACCCCAACTGGCGGTCATGGTGTTGAATTCGGTAGGTGTGCCTGCAGTAATTAACATCCAATCATCGTCGATGAGGCTAAAAGTATTGTCTGTGATAGATTTAGCGGGAATTGTTTTAAATCTGTTATCCATAGATATTTCCTCCCCTAGGAGTTATTTGCAAACTTGCCTTTGCCGGCAGAAAATATTTATTTGTCTAAGATAGCCGGCAGCAGATACTATTTTAGTAAATCTTCTAATTTAAAAACCATTTCACTTAGGTAGTCTTGATCATAATCTTCAATTTGGCCGCTATCACAACACTTTGCAAGATTTGGATCAATGGGCAGTTTACCTAAAAAGGGGATTTTCGTTTCTGCAGCAACGGTTTCCGAGTTGCTTTTACCAAAAATATTGATGTGCTCCCCGCACTTAGGGCAGGTTGCGTAGCTAAGATTTTCGACTAGGCCCAAGATGGGTATATTCATTTTTTTAGCCATGTTGATGGCCTTCTTGACAATCAATGATACCAAATCTTGAGGCGAAGTGACTATGATAATGCCAGCCAAAGGAACAGTCTGAAAGACGGTCAAAGGTATATCGCCGGTACCCGGCGGCATATCAAAAAACAAATAATCCAATTCTCCCCAGAGAACGTCGGTCCAAAATTGTTTTACCGCATTGGCAATCAGAGGTCCCCGCCAAATTATCGGTGCATCCTCATTGGGAAGCAAGAGGTTGGCAGAAATGATTTTTATTCCTTTGGCTGATTCGACTGGATAAATCGTGTCCTTGGTCCCTTCGGCTCTCTTGTGTCCAAGACCGAAGATTTTGGGAATAGACGGGCCGGTAATATCAGCATCCAATATGCCCACTTTGTATTTTTTCTTGGCCGTAGCTATGGCTAGTAAGGAGGTAAGCAAAGATTTGCCCACACCGCCTTTTCCGCTTAAGATCGCTATTGGATTTTTGATATTGTTCTTGGGGGCTTTGCCTGATAAGTTATCGGAAGCCGTTTGTTTATCTTTGTAATTATTGTTTTTTTCAGCTTTGTTGTCTTCCATCAATGCCACTCCTTTATTTTAGGTCAGAATTTTTAAAATCGTTACGGTATTTTGCTGAATGTATTTGTTGAGATGCCAATTTCTGCAGGGGAGATGTTAGAAAATCTTATCACATAGTTGACGTCAGGGTTTTTGGACGGTGGTGTGAAAAAACCGCCTACTAAGGAGGCGGTTTTTTAAAAAACACTTGTTGGCTTTTGGTAAAGAATATCGGTAAAATCGCCTATGATTTTTTACAGTTTTTTTAGAATTTCAACCAATGTTTCTGTGGCATCGCCTAAAAGCAAGGTTACGTTGCTTCTGCCGTCATATAGAGGGTTGTCGACACCGGCGTAACCGGGTTTGGTATCAAAGTTGCATATTGCAAGATGTTTTGCTTCATCGACATTTAAAATAGGCATACCGTAAATTGGTGTCCCTTCAGCAGTTTTTGCGGCGGGGTTGACAACATCATTGGCCCCGATGATTATTACCAAGTCGGTGCTGCTAAACTCGGGGTTGATGTCTTCCAGTTCAATCAATTTGTCATACGGGATGTCGACCTCGGCCAAAAGAACGTTCATATGGCCGGGCATTCTACCTGCTACGGGATGGATGGCAAAAGAAACATCGGTTCCTTGTTTAATTAATATTTCATACAATTCTTTAACTTTACTTTGGGCTTGGGATAAAGCCATGCCGTAGCCGGGAACGATAACGATTTTTTTAGCTTCCTTGATTACCTTATCGATATCTTCTTTTTTAACGGTTTCTTTTTGCTCGATAGGTTTTTCAGCTTTTTGTTCTGTAACTACAGGTTTATCATCTTTGGCTACAGTTGTGCTACCTGTGATTATTTCAAAGAGTTTTCTGTTCATGGCTCGGCACATAATTTGGGTAAGGATAAAGCCGGAGGCACCAACTACGGCACCAATGGCAATAAGTAGGGGGTTGTAAATGGCAAAGCCAGCGATAGAAGCAGCTGCACCGGACATTGAATTGAGCAATGAAATTGTTATCGGCATATCGGCGCCACCGACCCTGATAGCAAAAATTAGCCCAAATAACAAGGATAAGGCGAAGTTAGCCAATACAACCAGATAAAGAGGTGCACCGGCAAGGCCGGTAAAAGTAAATACCAAGATGAGAATAAATACAACTATCAATGTAGCGAAACTCAGGCCGGTGTGATTGGGTAAAACAACGGGCTCCTGTTTCATGCGTCTATCGAGTTTTAAAGCGGCAATGATGCTACCGCTGAAGGTAATGCCACCTGTGGCCAATGCCAGTCCGGCTGTAAACTGGCTGAACATTGTCGGCTCAGAACCGCTGAGCATTAGAACAAGGGCAACTAAAGCGGAGGCACCGCCGCCGAGGCCATTGAGTAAGGCCACCATTTGCGGCATTTGGATCATGGCAACTTTTATAGCCATGAAGTAACCGATGGCAGCCCCAATTGCCATAGCAATCCATAGTTCGGCAACATTGAGAATATTGTTATATATCAAAGTTATTGCTATAGCTGCAAGCATGCATAGTGCACCGAGCAGATTACCTTTAGCAGCAGTTTTGGGTGAACTCATCAACCGGATTCCCAAAATTATACCAATTGTTAAAACCAGCCCAATTAAGTTTTCAACGGAAATTAAGGTCATTTATCATCAGCCCCAATAATAAATTTAGGTTTGCTTTTGAAACATCTTGAGCATGCGGTCTGTCACCACAAACCCACTGACGATGTTTATCGTAGCCAACACTATTGCAATAAAACCGAGAATTTTGAAACCCAAATGCACAGCAGCAGCGGTAGCAATCAATGATCCCAAGATAGTAACACCGGAAAGGGCATTCATACCAGACATTAAAGGGGTATGAAGCAGGCTGGGAACGCTGCTGATTACTTTATAGCCAACTATGGTGGCAACTACAAAGATTATCAATAGCAGGATGATATCCAATTTTGCACCTCCCATAATTTTAAGATACAATTGTTATATGATAATTGCAAAAGGTGATCCGATGATTGTTTTTTTGGGGGTAAATAGAATAAAAAGGCTTTTGCAATGGGTAAAAATGTTTTAAGGGTTAATTATTCGCCCATAGCTTCCAATGTGCCGGCGTGGACAATTTTTTCCCCGTCCGTGACAAGGATGCTGGCAATAATTTCATCGTCTTTTGTAATATCAATTTTTTGGTCTTCAACTAGGTAAGAGATGAGGTTGAGAACGTTTTTGGCGAACATCCAGGTTGCGCTGGTCGGCAACATTCCCGGGATATTTTTGGTTCCTTTAATAATAACGCCGTGCTTTTCAACAACTTCGCCGGGTTCGGTCAGTTCACAGTTGCCACCTTGGTCGATGGAAATGTCAACGATAACCGAGCCGGGACGCATTTGTTTTACCATTTCTTCGGTTACGATAATGGGCGCAACCCTGCCGGGAACAAGGGCGGATAAGATGATGATATCGGCATCAATGATAGATTCCTTGAGGGCTTCGCGTTCCTTTTTCAACCAATCTTCGGGCAATGCTCTGGCATAGCCGCCTTCACCGATAGCTATTTCAGCGGGAACCCCCAGTTCAATTGATTTTGCACCCAAGCTTTGGGCTTGTTCAGCAGCATCGGGACGGATATCGGCTGCTTGGACCTGAGCACCGAGTCTTTTAGCAGTTGCTATAGACTGAAGGCCTGCAACGCCTGCACCGATAACAAGAACGTTGGCGGGTTTGATCATACCGACGGCTGTACCGATTAAGGGAACAAATTTAGGCAATCTGTTGGCTGCCCGCATCAAGCCTTGGTAACCTGCCACAGTACTCATGGAGGTTAAAGCATCCATAGCTTGAGCTTTTGTTATACGGGGAATGCCGTCCAAAGTTAAGCTGATTACACCTTGCTTGGCCAGATTTTTTATCATTTCGTGGTTGATCGGTGAAGCGGGGTGTAAGAAAGTAATGAGGTATTGGCCTTTCTTCATCAATTCTACTTCATGCTTGCCCACTTCGTTATTGAACAAGGGTTCCTTGACTTTTAGGATTAAGTCGGCTTGCTCAAACAGTTTTTGAACGTCTTTTTCAATCGTTGCACCGGCGGCAACATATTCTTCGTCGTGAAAGTAAGAACCCAAACCGGCATTGGATTGGACAATAACTTTTGCCCCTTCCTTAACCATTTGTTCAACGGTTTCAGGTGTGGCGGAGACTCTTTTTTCTCCTTCCATTATTTCTTTGGGTATACCGATTGTTAAGCCACTGAACTTCATTAAATCTCCTCCTTGTAAATTATAAGGTTTTTACTGAAATAAAGCTTTGTGAAAAGCTCTAAATCGCTGATAATTTTTATGACCGGTTAAAAATTATTTCTTTCCGGTTGGCAAGAATGGGGGGATATAATTTAAACACTGTATTAGATTCTATGTATCTATTGTGGTCTAGTTATAATTGTTTAATGTGTACATAGTAAATAAGTAGAATATATATATCCTATGTTTCGAATGATTCACACATATCCTTGCTGACAATAAGTACGGGAAGTATGGGGTGCCCCTGAGGGCATTCAACACCATTCCAATTATAACATACTAAAATATGCATAACAACCAAAAATTTATAAATATAAATAGGACATAGCGTTGTATTTATTCTTTATTCACCAAAAAGTCGGGTATTTATAAAAGCGCTTGAAGAAGGGGTCTTTATGGGTGGAATTTTTCGGGAAAGGAAGGGGCGACAGGCAGAAAAAAACCTTGTATGGACCATACAAGGCTTAATCCGGAAAAGATATCCAGGAGGGTTAAACTGTTACTAGGGTTCCGGAAAATGGGAGCATAAACCCCCGTTTAATATAAGCTTACATTTTTCACAAGGTCCTGCCTTTTTCCAGAACCGGTATTTTCTTATCATGATGAAGAGTTGAAATCCGGTGGGCAATGACCAAGGTAGTTTTATCAATTTTAAATATGTTCAGTGCTTCCAGTATTAGTATTTCAATTTGTGTATTAACCGAAGAGGTAACTTTATCTAATATTGATGTTGGTACGTCTTTTAGTATAATTCTTGCAATCGATTTTCTCTGCTTTTGCCCACCGGAAGGTCTGACTCTCCCGCATCCGGTTTTTCGTTTTAACCGTTTGCCAATTTTAGAATGAAATCTTGTTTGTTGGCTGCTTAGGCTGTTTGAATGCTGTTTTTATCTTTGGTAACGGGGAGCCATAAACTTTTTTATCCCGGTTTGGTTACCGGGAAAAATACGCAAAGACAAATGCTACGGGTAGTTAGCCGGGAAGTGCTATATAGCTTCGATTGGATTTCGGCAATCCCCCGGCTTTTCCTAATTTTCTTTCTCCCCAGCCTCGTTGTTGTTTAGTTTTGTTAGTAATTTTTTTAAACTTAAGAGCTCTTCTTGGTTGAGGGTGCTCATCAGTTTGGTAAGATTCTTTCGATGTTGGGGCAGCATTTCTTCTTTAAGATCGTGCCCTTGTTGGGTAAGTTTTATCAACCAAACCCGACGGTCTTCCGAAGAATGTTCCCTAAAGACCCAATCATTTTCAGTCATTCTATCAATTAAACCGGTAAGGTTGCTGGGATTGCAACGCATTTTTTTTGCCAATTCGTTTATTGGGATTCCTTCTTTATTGATGTGGTACAGCGTATGAAATTGAGGCCATGTGATACCATGCTCTTCCAGCATCGCCCGCAAGCGTGTTTTTAAATTCTTTGATGTCATGCGCAAGAGCCAATATACATCTTTAGGCAAAGAACCTTCCAACATTGTTTTGCTCCTTTGAAAAATGATTAGGTTTAAGTATAAACAGTTCATGTAGCATTGGTTTCAATTATAATAATGGTTATTATAATTGCCTATACTTTAATTATACATACTTAAAGTAATTTGTCAAGATTAACTTGCAAAAAAAAAACTGCCTTAGGCAGGTTTTTTTAGTAATCCATTAAATTGCGTTAACAAGGCAAACTTATTAAATAACAGACACTGTATTTATGGATTGTCAAAAGAATTTCGTCCGGATGTATTATATATCAATTTCTTTTATTGTTGGATTTTGTTGCTTTTATCCTTGTGTTCCATGTAGAGAATGAGGGCAAAAGAAGCAAAGCTAAGAATAAGTGCAATAATTTGCGTAAGAACGAAGGGGCCGATTAGTGGACTGTGTTGCCTTATAAAGTCAATCATAAAACGCGCCAAGGAGTGGGCCAGTAAGACCCGCAGGAAGGCATATCCGTGGTAGCGCGGTTTTTTTGACCATTTTAGGGCGAAAATAAGGATTAGAATTGAAACCAAGGCTTCATACAGTTGGCTGGGATGGACGGGGACGGTGGTAGTCGGGAACTTGACTCCCCAAGGAAGGTTGGTAGGAGGGCCATACAGTTCACCGTTGATGAAGTTTCCCACACGGACAAATACGTGGCCGATGGGTAAGCTGGGCGATATGGCATCAGCCATCTGCCAATAAGGAATGTTCGCTTTTTTCAGCCAAAAGTAACCTAAAATCATGACAGTAATAATTGAACCGTGGGAGCCCAAGCCGCCTTGATCAATGCGAATGATTTGAGCCGGATTTGCCAGAAAATACTTATAGTTGGCTAGGACAAATCCCAGTCTGGCTCCAACCAGAACAGCAATGAGAATTTTAATCAGTAAGGTGTCAACTTTGTCTTGTTCAAGTCCGTATCGTTTTGTGTTTTTAGTGACGACAAAAAGGCTTATTATTGTTGCAATTGCAACCAAGATACCGTACCAATGTACTTGGATTGGCCCGATTTCGAAAGCTATTCTGTTCATGTGTAAATCTCCTTTTTATTTGGATTGTTTCCGAGTTAAGTATTTGCTGGTTTTGCCAAAAATTCATTTGTTGTTGAAGTAATTGACTATTAAAGGGAAAAAGGATACCGGCAAAGAAGATAAAATATATTAGGTACTTGAAAGAGTGAAGCGGTTTAGAATTGAATATTGTTGGGAAAGGCAAATGATAGGAAATGATGGGTGCTATCTGTCCGTTTCCAGGAAGGATTGGCGATTAATTTTATTATAACAGTAATGGAAAACAAATTAAAGCTATGGGGTAAAAATCTTTTTTACCCACCTAGCGAAGAAATGAATTATGACCGAAAAATTAGCTTTTGAGCCGTGGCTGGACTAATATAATAATTGTTTGGTCCCCAACGATATTGATCGGTGGGACAAAAGTATTTGCTGATATCCTAAGGGATATCCAAAAGTAGCGAGGTGGTAAATTGAAAGTAGTTGTCGATCGGTTTGAGGGTGACTATGCTGTCGTTATATTTGAAGAGGGCAAAATTAATATCAATGTTCCCCGCTTTGTTTTGCCTGAAGGCACTGAAGAGGGGACTTGGTTAAAAGTCAGCTTTAAATTGGCTGAATCAGAAACTGAAAGACGTCGAAAAAAAATCCAAGATTTATTTGATCGGCTGAAGGACTGTTAGCCTTTGGAAGGAGAGAACACCCTTGAAAAAGGTAGTACATATAGGTATAGATATTGGTTCGACTACAGCAAAAATTGTTGTCCTTGACGATAAGATGCAAACGCGGTTTTATAAGTATCAACGACATTATTCTGATATCAAAGATTCGGTAAGGAACTTATTGTTGGAAGCATACAATGAATTTTGCCATTGCCGGGTTACCGTTTTGATTACCGGTTCCGGGGGTATTGCCATTGCAGAATATTTGGGTGTTGGCTTTATCCAAGAAGTAATTGCCGGAACAAGGGCCATAAAGCAATTCTTTCCTCAAACGGATGTAGTTATAGAATTGGGTGGAGAAGATGCAAAAATTACTTATTTCCGGGATGGTATAGAACAAAGGATGAACGGTATTTGTGCAGGCGGAACCGGTTCATTTATTGACCAAATGGCAGTCTTGCTCAAGACCGATGCAAACGGATTGAATGAATTGGCTAAGGGGCATAAAACAATTTACTCCATCGCTGCCAGATGCGGTGTCTTTGCCAAGTCCGATATTCAACCTTTGTTAAATGAAGGGGCTGCCAAGGAAGATATTGCTGCGTCTATTTTTCAAGCTGTAGTAATCCAAACCATTACCGGTTTGGCTTGTGGCAGGCCCATCAAAGGCAATGTCGCTTTTTTGGGGGGGCCGCTCTACTTCCTTTCTGAATTGCGACAAAGATTTATTGAGACCTTGAGGTTAGCCGACAGCCAAGTAATATTTCCTGAAAACCCCCAATTATACATAGCTCTGGGTGCGGCTATCTCTTCTGTCGATTGTGATGGGATTAGCTTTAAGGAATTAGTTGACAAGTTGTCGGATATGGATAATGTGGTCATCGAAAAATCAGAACGATTACCTGCTTTGTTTGCTAACGAGGGGGAATTAAGAAAATTTCGCACCAGACATAATTGCAATCGGGTCAGTCGTAAAAATATTGCTGACCATAAAGGGCTATGCTATTTAGGTTTAGATGTCGGCTCGACGACGACCAAGGCGGCCCTTATCGACGAAGACGGTGCGATCATTTTTTCTTTTTATGGCAGCAACGAGGGGAATCCTTTAAAGTCGGTGCAGCAAGCTATGTTAAATTTGTATGATGTTTTACCTCGGGGAGCCCGTCTGGCAAATTCTGTAGTAACCGGTTACGGAGAAGGTCTGATTCAGGCGGCATTAAAGGTCGATATTGGTGAAATTGAAACGGTCGCCCATTACAAGGCTGCAGAATTTTTTTGCCCGGGTGTCGATTTTATTTTGGATATCGGTGGTCAGGATATGAAGTGTTTGCGTATAAAGGATGGTGCCATCGACAGTATTCTACTCAATGAAGCTTGTTCATCAGGCTGCGGTTCATTTCTCGAAACTTTTGCTCAATCCCTGCAGCTCAACATCGAAGAATTTGCTGAAGAAGCTTTGTTGGCCTCTGAACCTGTTGATCTGGGTTCCCGCTGTACTGTCTTTATGAATTCCAGTGTGAAGCAAGCCCAAAAAGAAGGAGCCACTGTAGGTGATATTTCGGCGGGATTGGCTTACAGTGTAGTAAAGAATGCCCTGTTTAAAGTCATAAAGCTTCGCAGTAAAGATGAGTTGGGTAAGAGGGTTGTCGTTCAGGGCGGTACTTTCCATAACGATGCCGTCTTAAGAAGTTTTGAGCTATTGACTGAACGCGAGGTTATCAGGCCCGATATTGCCGGTATCATGGGGGCTTTTGGGGCGGCCTTGCTAGCCAAAGAAAGGTTTCAAGAGGGTTACGAATCGACTGTTTTGAGTAAAGAGAAAATACAGGATTTGTCTTTTCGAACTAAACATAC
This sequence comes from uncultured Halanaerobiales bacterium, assembly GCA_964568715.1. Lineage (GTDB taxonomy): Bacteria > Bacillota > Halanaerobiia > B1SED10-174 > B1SED10-174 > CAZMQU01. The sequence continues at coordinate 33,193 of CAZMQU010000011.1, read as the reverse complement.
TAGGTGCAAAGGCTGCTCAAATAATTGTTTGTTGACAATCAATTATTTTAGTGGCGGCCATCGTTATATTTCCGGCAATCGTTGCAGTAAAGGGGAGGGAAGCCAACGAAAGAAAGAAGTTTTGCCGAATCTATATGATTATAAGTATGAAAAGCTATTTTCATACAATCCGATTCCCGCTGGAAAAGCTAGGCGGGGCCGAATTGGAATCCCTCGTGTTTTGAATATATATGAAAACTATCCCTTTTGGTTTACTTTTTTTACTGAATTGGGATTTTCCGTGGAATTGTCATCTCGTTCATCAAAAGAAATATATCAAAAAGGTATGGAAACAATGCCTTCGGAATCGGTATGTTATCCGGGTAAGATTGTCCATGGTCACATCGTTGATCTTTTGGATAAAGGTCTTGATGTTATTTTTTATCCTTGTTTACCCCACGAACAAAAGGAACAAAGGGATGCGGACAACCATTTTAATTGTCCTATCGTCATTTCATATCCGGAAGTCATTTTCAATAATGTTGAAAATTTGCGGAGAAAAAACATAAAATTCATGTACCCGTTTTTACCTTTTCATCATAGAAAACGTCTTATAGAGCGTCTGTATGAGGAGCTGGACGATTTTGAAATCAGCTTTTCTGAAGTGGAAGCAGCGGTCAACAAAGCCTGGCAGGAATTAGCTGATTTTCGTAAGATGATGAAAAGTAAAGGTGAGGAAACCCTTTCTTATTTGGCTGAGAAAAATTTGCGAGGTATAGTTTTAGCCGGCCGACCGTATCATATCGATCCGGAAATAAACCATGGAATTCCCGCCCTGATAAATGATTTGGGGTGGGCGGTACTTACCGAAGATTCAGTTGCCCATTTAGGAAAAGTAGAGAGACCTCTACGGGTAGTCGATCAATGGGCTTATCATTCCCGTTTGTATGCGGCGGCCAGTTTTGTTGCGCAAGAGAAAAACCTGGAATTGGTTCAATTGAACTCTTTCGGTTGTGGTTTGGATGCTGTAACGACTGATCAAGTTCAGGATATTATGGATGATTATACCCGAATCTACACCTGTCTGAAAATTGATGAGGTAAGTAATTTGGGGGCGGCGAGAATACGGCTTCGTTCTTTAAAGGCCGCCATAGCGGAAAGAGAAAACATGGGTTTGGTGCCGGCAAAAAAATCAGACTCCGGTTATCGTCGGACGGTATTTTCCAAAAAGATGAGGGAAAACCATACAATCATTGTTCCTCAAATGGCGCCAATCCATTTTCAGTTTTTGGAGGAGTCCTTTCGGATTTCCGGTTATGATATGGTGGTTTGCCCGGCAATGGATAAAGAAGCCATCGATCTAGGTTTAAAATATGTTAATAACGATGCTTGTTATCCGGCAATTATTGTGGTAGGCCAACTGCTCAAGGTCCTCAAGTCGGGCCGCTATAATCCTGACAATGCTACGGTTATCATCAGCCAAACGGGGGGAGGTTGCCGAGCCACAAATTATATCGGTTTTTTGCGCAAAGCGCTGAAAGATGCCGGATTCTTCCAAGTTCCCGTTATATCTTTGAGTGCACAGGGTTTTGAAAAAAACCCGGGTTTTCGGTTGACCGTGCCACTTTTGCATCGTTCCATGATGGGTTTGGTTTACGGTGATCTGCTGATGAAGTGTTTGCTAAGGGTCAGGCCTTATGAAAAGGTAACCGGTTCCGCCAACGAACTTTATGAGAAATGGGTCAAGATTTGCAAAAAATCATTGCGACTTGCGCGACCCGTTGTCTTCAAAAAAAATATTATGAAGATAGTGGAAGAATTTGATGATTTTGCTACTATTAAAAAAATGAAACCCAAAGTTGGTTTGGTAGGAGAAATATTGGTTAAATACCACCCGACCGCCAACAATGATGTGGTAAGCTTAGTTGAGGAGGAGGGTGCTGAAGCAGTTGTTCCGGATTTGATTGACTTTTTTATGTATAGTGCTTTCGGCTTTAAGTTTAAAAAGAGATATTTGGCCGGTAAGAAGATTGACCAATATTTATGCCAACTATTGATAAGCTTAATGGAACTTTACAGACGGGTTTATAAAGCTGCCCTTGCTAAAAGTAAGAGATTTACACCGCCAAGGTTGATCAAGGATGTTGCCAAGAATGCTTCCAAGATCATTTCTTTGGGGCACCAAACGGGCGAAGGCTGGCTTCTTACAGGTGAGATGATCGAATTAATTGAAAACGGGGTAAAAGATATTGTTTGCATGCAGCCTTTTGCCTGCCTGCCCAATCATATAACCGGTAAAGGCATGTTGCGCGCATTAAAGCGGGCTTATCCGGAAAGCAATATAGTTGCCATCGACTATGATCCCGGTGCCAGCGAAATAAATCAACTTAATAGGATAAAACTCATGTTATCGTCAGCATCCCCTTGAGCAAAGAAGGTTTCCGAGAAGAAGATTTCCGCAATTATGACAGTCGGAATTGGATAAACTTTATCTATCCGCTTATAAAATAGAACTACCCATACGATACTATTTACAAAGGTAAATATATTGTTTGATTGCGAAAGCCCAGTTTATTTGGTTGGAAAAGTTTGTTTTGATTGTTTCTTTTTTTTAAAAAGGACTTGTGTTATTATTAATGTAATCTTATTTGTATTCAAGTTGGCAGCAAAAACACAAGAAAGGACCGGGAGTGATTGAGTTGGATGAACTGATTAAAGCCCTTATTGTGCCTTTAATTATTTTATTACTTGCGAGTTATTTGTTTTTTTCCGGCAGCCTTTCTTTTCTCCCGGTGAATGTATTTAATTATTTTGTCTTGACAGTTTTTATAATTGCTATGCTCTTGAGTATTTGGTTTGACAAGTCGCGGTATTTTTTTGCTCTTCTATACCTGGTTGTTATTTATATTATCAGATTCTATTTTATCGAATACTACATGGCGGGAATAATTATCGAGCCCCTGTATTGGATCTTAACGATTTTGTTAACCACTACAACGGTAACTTTTTCTTTTATGAAAGATCAAGGGGTTCTTTCTTTTGGGGGGGCTTTGTCATTTCTTTTTATTGTTTTGCAGGCGGCAGCGATAATTATCCTTGCTTTATATGGTAGCGATGTTTTGGCGTATTTGGCCGTAAATGTTGTCAGCTCTGTTTCAACCTTACAACAGCCAATTTTTCAAAGTTTGATTCTGATTTTAGGCTCAATATTTTATTTGGCTTCCCCAAGCTTGTGGCCCCAGAAAAATATGATCGGATTCCTGGGAGTGTTGGTGGCTGTGCTTCTGCCTTTTTATTTCGAAGATAACTTGTTGGCTTGGGAAATTTATTACAGTGGGGCAGCCGTCATAATTCTTTTTAAAGTGTTGAATGAAATGCATAAGATGGCTTACATCGATGAGCTGACGGGTCTACCGGGACGACGTTCCTTGCTCCACCACATCAACAGGCTCAATGGACTTTATTCAATTGCCATGGTCGATATAGATCATTTTAAGAAAATTAACGATAGTTATGGCCATGAGGTCGGCGATCAGGTCTTGAAATTTATCGCTTCGATGCTTAAAAATGTTACCGGAGGTGGCCGGGCCTATCGATATGGCGGCGAAGAATTTCTTTTGATTTTTGTCGGTTTTACCAAAAAAGAAGTGTGGATTCACTTGGAAGCCTTGCGCATTATTATCGAAGAGCGCCCCTTTTATATTCGTCAAAAAGACAGGCCGAAGAAAAAAGAAGAAATTGTGCTTGATGATGGTAAAAAGGAGGTTGAGAATTCTAAGACATCGTCGGTCGGGAAAAAAGCAACTGAAGCTGTTAATGTTACGGTTAGCATTGGTGTTGCCGACAACGCCGGTCATAATATAGACCCGCGGGCCATAATTGAAGAAGCGGATAAGGCTATGTATTCGGCTAAAAATGCCGGTCGCAATCGAGTTGTTTTGCAACCTTAAATACCGGGAGCTGTAGGGTTGGTACTTGGAAAAATTTAATTTATTGAAGAGATTTCGGTAGCTCACGGGGACTAGGGTTTATAGTGAATAAAATGCCAAAAGGATTGTGATAATTGAATGGATAATAAGAGGGCAGCAAAGTTTTTTTTAAGTAGGGAGGAAGTCTTTCTTTTAGTAATTGATATTCAAGAAAGGCTTAGTCAGGTGATGGATGAAGGTAAAAAAGTAATCGCTAAAACGGTGATGATGTTGAAGGCAGCTAAAATTTTGAATATTCCTTGTTTGGCTACTGAACAATATCCCACGGGCTTGGGTGGTACAGTGGCTGAAATCGCAGCTTGTTTGGAGGCTAGTCCGATATTTGAGAAAACAACATTCACCGCTTATACTGAGGCGGTTGCAAAAGCTTTGCAGGAATCTAAAAGAAAAAAAATTCTTATTGCCGGAATGGAAGCTCATGTGTGCGTGCTGCAAACGGTTCGGGATTTATTGATTGCCGGCTACGATGTATTTGTAATAGGCGATGCCATTTGTTCAAGAGCGGGAGAAAATTATCTCAATGCCATATGTTTGATGTCGGAAATGGGTGCAGTTATATCTAATGCGGAGACCGTATTGTTTGATTTGTTGAAAGAGTCGGGTTCTAAAGAATTTAAGGCAATATCGGGACTTATTAAGTAATTTTGCCAAGATTGTAACCTTGTTTTTTAGTAATTTTCTATAAATACAAGACATTGTTTGATTGAGGGGTGATGGGGTGAAATATTTCAAAAAATTGGTAGGCGACAATATTTATTTGTCACCAATCGATCTGAGTGATGTTGACAAGTATACCGAATGGATCAACGATTTGGAATTATCATTGAATTTAGGCCTTAGCGGCCGGTTGATAACCAAAGAAAAAGAAAAAGAACTGTTGGCAGAGATGAGTAAAGATTTTAACTTTGCCATTGTTACTTTAGAAAAGGATGAATTGCTTGGGAATTGCGGCTTTCATAACATTGATCTGATAAATAAAACTGCCGAACTGGGTATTTTCATCGGTGATAAAAAGCATTGGTGCAAGGGTTTTGGGAGCGAGGCAACTATGTTACTTTTAGCTTACGGTTTTAATATTTTGAATTTAAATAACGTAATGTTGACCGTTAAAGAACATAATAAAAGGGCCATTGCCTGCTATGAGAAATGCGGTTTCAAACCTATCGGCATGCGGCGCCAAGCCAATATTTACGGTACTAAGAAATGCGGTACTTTGTATATGGATATACTGGCAACGGAATTCCCTGCTGCTATTTGTTTAAACTTAGACCAATATCTACAAAAAGATCACTGAAGGACAGTTGCAAGTAGCCGGCATAACTTTTGTCCGGATTATTTGCAATTTACCAATATCCAGCCACAGGTTGGTTACAGGTGAAAAAGTTTCCTAGCGAAGAAGATTGTTGATCACTGTTTAGGCTATAAATAATAAATCAAAAGATAAAAAATATCGGAAAAGGGAAAAGGTTTTCCCGGGCGAATATTTATAGTTGGGGAGGTAAGATGCCAATGAACACAAATAAAAAAGATATATTGTTGCTAGCACTTGTAATAATACTCACTATTGTTTTTTCCAAAGACACACATGCATCTTACTACAATTATACTAAGGGAGACGACCTTTTTTTCCGCTATTTTACCGTCGTTAAAACATCGATGGAAGGGACGAGCAAGCTTATTGTTGATACGGATTTGGAAATTGCCAGTGAGTTTACCCAAAGGATAACCCGCCACGATAGCGAAGCAATTGAATTTGATTTAATCTTCAACCTTTTAAATGTGAATAAATTCGACAGGCTTATTAAGTCGGACCGGCCTGAAAAATGGGGCACTGTTGATCGAAAAAAGCTTAAAGATGAACTTCAGCTGGAGTTTACTAAACTTATCGACACCCGGGCTATCTCAATGACAATTGACCAAGGGGGTCAGATCGTAAAGGAAAATTTCAGTGAAAGGGTTCGTAATATAACAAATATTGACCTGGTGGAAATAGGTAGGCAGCTCGTTTTGCATCTTCCTCCTGAAGAATTAATAATTGGAACTAAATGGACGCAAGAGGCAGATTTCATGTTTCCACCTCCGGTTACAGGGGAATCTTTTCCTGTCACGATTGTATATGAGGTTGTAGGGGAGCAAGTAATAGAGGGTTATGATTGCTTAATTATTAAAGTCAATACCCGCAATAACGACACCATACTTTTATCAGAATATGATGCCGCCGCTGATTCTAGCTTTATCGATGTATCTTATGTCGGGTTTAGCTACATGTATTTTTCTCGTGAACTGGGACATTTGATTCGAAGCCTCAATAGTCAGACTTTGAATATAACGATTTACTTGGAAGATGAAGGCAAAAACCCCCTGATAAATAATGTTATTCGCACGGAAATGGATAGCATCATTACATTTTTGGGTAGCAAGTCTTTGCCTTGATTCAGAAGATTGTTTAGTTGGGCAAGTCCAGCAAGAATAATGGCCGGTATTTTGTTTTTTTGCCGATAACCACTAAACCAAAAGAACTCTTGCAGCTTTCGGGGCGGGTTTTGTTAACAAGTTTCGATTATTGACTTCATGGAGAGGCAAGATAATTGCAATTATTGTCGGATTTTATATAAATAAAAAAGCGACTTGTTGGTCGCCGGAAAAAACTTTTTTATTTTTAATAATTACCCCAACTAAAAAACCCCGCTGTTAACGGGGTTTTGACCTGTTCAGGAAATTAAAGCCTATTTACATTAGCGGCTTGTAAACCCCGATCACCTTCGACAATTTCAAATTCTACTTCTTGACCTTCTTCTAAAGTTTTAAAACCATCTGACTGTATTGCAGAGAAGTGGACAAAGACGTCGTCCCCGTCCTCCCGCTCGATAAAACCGAAACCTTTCTCTGCACTAAACCACTTTACGCGACCACGATAAATCATTTTCTACATTCCCCCTAAAAAAATATCCGATAAGCGGGAGGCTTACCTTTCCCAAATATATCACAGAAAAATTATTATGTCAAATATTTCATGGGAATTACCAGAGTTTATCAAAAAGAAAGGAATTATGGCTATTTGGGTCAAAATTTAGAAACGGTTGTAATAAAGAGCCAATGCTGATCCGAAATAGTTTTCAATCTTGTTATAATTGCTTTTTTGCTCAAAAATATCGAATTGCTCATAGTCGTCTTCATATATTTCACCGGGATATTCATCCTTAATTGCTATGGAAGACAATTCATAGCGAATAAGTCCTTGCCGACTGTTGCGACATTTTTTTATATTTGGATAAGATGGATTACCGGAAAGCTTTTTGTTAAAATTTTCGCCCATAGTTATTTCCTTTCTATCATCTTGCAGTAATATTTGTTTATAGTTATTCCCCAAAAAGAATAAATTTATTGTTTATCTGTGAGGATATATTTGCCGGTTACATCTTTGTTCTTATACTTATCGTGGATTCTTTTGGCCAACTTATTGTATATATACATAGATTTGACAGAGGAAATTCGAAACATTTTAAAAGGATCCGTAATGAAACCAATTTTTAAAAACCTGTTGCGTGGCAATATCTTTTTGGTATGGCCCTAAAGGGAGTTTTTCTTATTTAAATATTAAAACTTGATAGTCGAGTTTTTCGTAAAATTCTTATAGATAAGCATTTTAGAAAAATAGCTTTTATATTAGTAATATTAACATATAGACTTGTTTGCATAAAAGGGAAATAGTGAATGCGAAGCGAATAATAAAAAGAGACGGGAAGGGGGAGAGTATTGAATAAAGCATTCGCTATAATAATGATTTCGCTTCTAATTGTTACCTTTTCCCTAGGGGGGGAATCTGCTGATAATTTCTCAGTATTTGTCGATGGAGAGGATAGCGGATTTGTTGGTCGGATTATCGGCGATTCTTTTTTTGTTCCTGCCCGAATTTTAGAGCAGCACTTTGGCGCACAAATGCAATGGTTTGGGGTTCTCAAGTTGTTGGAAGTCAATTTGGGCGAATCACAATACCGATTGCGTCAGGGTGACAAAAATATGCAGGTCGATAAAGTTGTCAAGGTCATACCACCACCGGAGCTTATTGACGGTGCCCTTTGGATTCCTGTCCGAGATGTTCTGACTCCCTTGGGTTATATTTTGTCCTTCGACTCCGATACAAAGATATTGCATATTAACGGAGAAATAAATACTATAAAAGAGATTGCCTTCGACAGAGAAAAACAAAAACTGATTGTTAAGGCCGATAATCCATTTATTTATATGATTGAAGAAAAGAATCCCTGCACGATTAATCTTTTGAATGTGCAAGGCGATGAGCGGTTGATAAAAAAATTAGAGGATGTAAAAAATGAGATCGATGAGCGGCCCCCGGCTGCAATAAGGATTGTTTTACCGGAAATGCCTTTGCCGCTGGTGACGGAAGAGTTTAAAGAGGATGGCTTCAAGCTGGTATTTCAGTTTCCCTCCCGGCTGATTGAAGCCTTTTATAATGAAGGAATCGGGCGATTGGAGTTAACAACTTTGGGGCCTTTACAAGATTATAATATTTTTCAACTGAAAGAACCCGGTAGATTAGTTATTGATTTGGAAGGGCTCCTCTTGGATAATGCTAATTTGGTTGGTGAGGGGCTTAGGGCAAGTCAATTTACATTGGATCCCATGGTGGCAAGAATTGTAATACCCGCCGTAGAGGACGTAAACTACGTTGTTCGACAACCGGAGGAAAAAAAATTAATCTTGGAGATCGGTTCGTTGACAATTATCGATAAAATCAGCTGGATCAACGATGAGTCCGGCAAGGGCTTGCTAATTAATTCAAGCCGTCCAATAGAGCTGAAAAGTTTCACGCTGATTGACCCGCTTCGATTGGTTTTTGATATACCCGATGCTTTTTTGCAGGCGGAGGCTGTGCCGATAGAAATCAGTGAAGGTGCTATCCAACGCATTAGACATTCACAATTTGATGCGGATACGGTGAGAATAGTTTTCGATTTGCAGGAAAATTTCCAAACCAAGATTAATTCGTGGGAAGAAAAAGGTTATAAAACAAAAATTGGTTTTCAGCACAAATTGATGCAAGTAAAGCACGAAGAAGGCGTATTCAAGGATAGATATCATATAGATGTCAGTGGTATAGTTGATTATGAGATTCACTATCTCCCTTCGCCGGAGAGACTGGTAATAGATCTAAATGACACGGTTACAGATATTGATTCCAGTTTTTTACCCCAAGAGGGTGGAGTGGTGCGGGGATTGCGTGTCAGCCAATATTCCCATAATCCGGATATCGTCAGAGTTGTTTTGGATTTAGCTTTTAATCCCCAGTATCAAGTTTTGCCATCAACCGACAACCGGCGTATCAGTTTGGAGTTTACTAAAAGTCCCTTATTGGGGCAAACCATAGTAATCGACCCCGGCCACGGGGGTTTCGATCCCGGCGCTATAGGCATAACAGGAGTTTATGAGAAGGATGTTGTATTGGATATCGGAATTCGTTTAAAAGAGCTGATACAAAAGACCGGTGCCAGGGTGATTATGACCAGAGATAAAGATGAGTTTGCCTCCCTTTGGGCCAGGGCTGAATTGGCTAATAAGGTTGAAGCCGATGCATTCATCAGTATCCACGCTAACTCAGTTTCGCGGGAGGGGTATGATGGGTTGGAGTTAAAGACTGTTGATCCGAAAGGTACTGAAACATATATAATACCCGGATGTTCCAACCTTACGCACAAATTGGCTGAAACTGTCCACCATGAAGTATATACGACATTGAATCTCCAAGATCGGGGTATCAAGTATAAAAGTTATGACGTGCTTGTCCCTTTGCAAATGCCGGGTATATTGTTGGAAGTGGCGTTCTTGTCAAACCCCATGGAAGAAATGCTTCTAAAAGATGCGAATCGCCGGCAATTGGTGGCGGAGGCAATTTTAAAGGGGTTGAATAATTATTTTACACAATTACGTTTGGGGGAAAGATAAATGGCCGGTATTCCTATTTTACTGCAACCTTTTTTAATTTGTTTTTTAAGAATTATTGACGTTTCGCTGGGTACGGTGAGATTGATAGTAATGTTAAAGGGTAAAAAATTATTGGCTTCAATAATTGGTTTTGTAGAAGTATTTATTTTTATCTCTGTTTTGGGGGCTGTATTGACTAACATTGATAATATATGGAACATGCTGGGCTATTCTATCGGCTTTGCCAGCGGCGTATTTTTGGGCAGTGTGATAGAAGAGAAGATGGCCCTAGGTTTTATGACAGTGCAAATTATTCCTACCAAAGAAGCGGAATATTTGTCAGAAATAATCAGAGAAAATGGTTTTGGTGTAACCTCCATGGAAGGATGGGGCAGAGATGGGACGAAGGTAATATTGACCACTCATCTCTATCGGAAAGACTGGAAAAAACTGCTTAAGATTGTCGAGAGCCATGACCAAAAGGCTGTTATTACAGTTATGGATACAAAAGCCGCACTAGGCGGCTCTATGAATGTTCTGCGGAAAAAATGATGGACATTAAATGTGTTTTTTACAAAAGGATGATGCAAAATGGATAACAGGAAAATTCTCCGAATGTTTAATAACCCCCAACATACTTTAAAAAATATTACTTGGCAGGCCTTTTTAATCGGTGGGTAGTGTAAGTAGCGCTGTTAATCTTTGAATTTCTTCGGCAACCGTTCCAATCCTCTTGCCGGCACCCTCAAGCTCATGGAATAAAGTTGCTTGCTCCTGGGTTATTGATGCGGCTATTTCCGCTTTTGCCGTGGTCGCTTCTGCAGTACCGCTAAGCTTATCTATAATTTCCAAGGCCGGAGAGATATTATTGGAAATGGTCAGGGAATAATTGCTGATTTCGTTGGCCCATTCCGCCAAGGTTCGAATGTTTTTGTAAAAGGCCGGAAACCTTTCATTAATCCTGTTTATTGCTTGCTTGCTTGCGCCAATATTTAATTGTGTTTTGTTGATGCCCTCTAAAATTGAGTTAACGGCATTTTGAATGCCGGTGACCATTGATGTAATATCGCTGGTTGCTTGCGATGCTTCTTGGGCAAGGTTCCGGATTCTGGTGGCGACTACAGCGAAACTTGCCCCTTGCTCTCCGGCTCTTGCTGCTTCGATAGCGGCGTTCAAGGCAATGAGGTGGGTTTGTTTGGAAACATTGTTGATTGTCCTGATTATTGACTCGATCTTTGTCGAAGAGTCTTGCAGGGCCGCCAAGGAGTCGGAAGACATCTTAATGGCTTCCTCGGCTTCCAGAATACCGCCATGGGTGTTGCCCATAGTACTTATGTCTTTTTGAATTTCTTGTTCCGTTTGCCTGAAACCTTCTTGCAGGCTTTTGCTACGGGTGAGCATATTGGTGTTAATTTGTGATAACTCCTGTAGCGATGGCAGTTTTTCTTTGACAGTATTCCCATGCTCTTTGATGTTGGTGAGGAATTCATCTGTGGTTTCTGTTACATGGCGGTTGACCTCATCGGAAGTATCCACTATCTGTTGAATGGTGTTTGATACATCATTGAGTTCAGTGACCTGCTCCTGATAGATAGAGAACACCTTAATAAAATTTTCTTTTATACCTTGCAGATTTTCCACCAATGTACTCAAGTGACTCGACCTGTCCGCCTCCAGTGGTGCAGTGAAATCCAATCGGCTGAAGGATTTTGCAAAGTTGTCGATGATTTCAATTGTTTTAGCCGATTCTTTGTAAATTGTGTAGCTGTCAATTAAAGATGTGACGCCTGCGATTAACACGCCCAGAAGGAGTGCAATCAAATACTCCTCCCAGGTGGGTCTGCCAAACAAAAGAAGTGCACCGAAGATACCCGCAATAGCGCCAATTGGGATGGTTATAACGGACGATTTCAGAAAACTTTGCCTGACGATTTGCCTATCTTTATCCAGCATCCTTTTGACCTCCTAATTTAGCTTTTAATATATCTTCATTCGACATTATTTCATATTCTTCCTTTTAAAGGGGGTGCCATTTAAAAAATTTCTTGTTAATAGTTGTTTTTAGCTTTAAATCTGTTAAAAAGGAGTAGGTTTTTATGTCAGAACGTTCAATCGGTATTTTTGATTCAGGTGTAGGGGGGCTAACCATTGCCAAGGAAATTATCCAACTTTTGCCCCGGGAAAATATTATCTATTTTGCTGATAATTTGCATAATCCTTACGGTCCTGCTCCCCTTGCTGAAATAAGGTCTTACACTGAAGCAATAACCGCTTACTTGGTTAAGGAAAGACAATGTAAGGCTATAGTTGTTGCATGTAATACCGCAACTGCGGCCGGCCTTGCTACAGTAAAAGGGAAGTATCAAGTGCCGATATTGGATGTAGTTGAGGTTGTTGCAAGAGAGGCTGACCAAAGGACAAAAACCGGTCGCTTGGGTATTTTGGCAACGGAAGGAACTGTAAAGAGTGATATTTATTCTGATTTATTGAAAGAACTTAATGGGAGCCATCAAATTATCTCAGTGGCCGCCCCTGACTTGGTTACTTTGGTAGAGGCAGGGGATTTCAGTTCACCGCAAGTAGAAGAAACCGTCAAAGGCTATTGGGCTGAATTGGCGGTCGCTGATATCGATACATTAATTTTGGGTTGTACCCATTTTTCTTATTTAAAAGATGTTATTCAAAAGATTGTCGATCCCGAAATTGCCATCGTTTATCCCGGTAAAAGAATAGCTTTGGATGTACAAGAGGAACTGGCTGAAAAGAACCTTTTAAATCAAGAACCGGAGGCGGGGGTAAAAGAGTTTTTGTCCAGTGATAAAAAAGCATTGTCTTCTTTGTTTATGGAACAAGGCCCATTATATTTAGGTTGGGAAAAACCGGAATTCATCCAAACAGATCTATTTGGCAAGGGAGAGAAAACCATTGTTTTGGGTGTTATTGGTTCCGATGTCCATGCCGTCGGTAATAAAATTCTCCATTACGCCTTTGAAGAGGCCGGCTTTAAAGTAATAAATATAGGAGTAATGGCCTCACAACAGGAATTTATCGAGGCGGCCATAGAAACCGATGCTGATGTTATTTTGGTATCCTCCCTGTACGGTCACGGGGAAATGGATTGCCAGGGCTTCCGAGACAGATGTGTTGAAGCCGGTATCGGTGATATTTTACTGTATGTTGGCGGTAACTTGGTTGTAGGTAAACAGGATTGGTCGGAGGTCCGGGAGAAATTTAAGGCCATGGGTTTTGATAGGGTATACCCGCCCGGCACATTAGTTGAAGATGCAATCAAGCACCTCAACTCTGATTTAAATTTAAGATCAAGGAGCAAAGCTGATAATGGGAACAGCAATTCTTTTTGATATAGGCAGTACCTTTACAAAAGCCAGGGCGGTTTCCCTTGAAGAGGGTACGCTTTTAGCTGAATCAATCTATAGAACAACTGTCGACGAAGATGTCAGCTACGGAGTCGAGAAAGTTTTAGCCGGACTCGCCGAGCAGGGCATCGAATGGCGAAATGCGCAGACCAGACTGGCCTGTTCAAGTGCCGCCGGGGGTTTGGCCATGATAGCAATCGGTTTGGTACCGGCTTTGACTTTGGAGGCTGCCAGTCGGGCAGCTCTGGGTGCCGGTGCCAAACTAATCGCTACTTTTTCCTACCGGTTGTCAAAAGAGGATGTCCGGGTAATCGAGCAACTGAAACCGGATATTATCCTTTTAGCCGGCGGAACCGATGGTGGCAACGAAGAAATCCTTTTGAAAAACTGTATTTCATTGGCCGATGGTTACCATAAATGTCCTTTGCTTTTAGCCGGTAATGTTAAAGTACGATCCGAAGCAGAAGAAATACTTGCAAATGCCGGGTTTTCAGTTTTCGCCACTGAGAATGTAATGCCGGAACTGGATACCCTAAATATTGAACCGGCCCGGAGATTGATCCGCCGTATTTTCTTGGAACAGATTACCAAAGCGCGGGGGATGGAAAACCTACCCTCCATCGATGGAGTTTTGATGCCGACCCCGGCAGCTGTATTGGAGGGGGCTGAACTGCTTTATAGGGGAACGAATAATTTTAGCGGCTTGGGTGAAATTCTTGTTGTCGATGTTGGTGGGGCTACTACAGATGTCCATTCCATAGCCGCCGGACACCCTAAAAATGTCAGCATAATACCAAAGGGTTTGCCTGAATCCCTAGTAAAAAGGACCGTTGAGGGAGATATCGGCATGCGCTATAATGCACGCAATATTAGACGGGTTTGGGGGGAGGAAGAATTCCAAAGATTGACCAACAGGTTGGCCGACGGGGAGATTGATGAGGGAACTTTGCTGAAATATTTAAATAAGGTGCAGAAAAATCCGGCTTGTTTGGCGGTAGGCAAAGAAGAAATCGCCATTGAGACAGCTTTGGGATATGCGGCGGTGGCAATCAGCAGCGACAGGCACTGCGGGCATCTGGAACAATTTTATACGCCCCAGGGGCCGGTGTTTTTCCAGTTTGGCAAAGATTTATCCTCTGTTAAGACGGTTATCGGTTGCGGCGGAATTATAGCGGGAAGCTCCGCTCCCCAAAATATTTTACAAGGGGTTGTCGATGGGAAGGGAGAAGAGATGGTTTTGCGGCCAAAAAATCCTGAATTGTTTGTGGATAGTACTTATATTTTGTTTGCCGTAGGTTTGTTGGCCGAAAAATATCCCGATACAGCTTTTAAGCTTGCAATGCAATCCATAAAGAAACTTGAAAGGAGTTCATTTTAAAAAATGGAGTTAGAAAATAAGAGGCTGGAAGAAGATTTTTTTCTGGTCCAACGCAGTGAGGTATTGGGCCACTGGCAAACAGGGGAAGACGTAAACCTTGACGAAGCAATAAAGTTTCATAAAGCATTGCCCAAGGAAAAACGGATGTTCAGCGTTCTAAAAGAAGCTACAGAGGACAAGAGGACTTTGATACAGCCTAGAGCAGGTGTTGCATTAGTCGATGAGCATATTGAATTGTTGCGATATTTGCAGGATGTGGGCGAGGCCGACCTTTTGCCGACTACCATTGATTCCTATACTCGCCAAAACCGCTATGGGGAGGCCGAAAAGGGGATTCAGGAAAGTCGTCATCAAGGCCGGTCCTTACTGAACGGTTTCCCGGCAGTAAATCATGGAGTTACCCTTACCAGGCGTGTAGTTGAATCTTTGGACCGCCCTTTACAGGTTCGCCACGGAACACCCGATGCTCGACTATTGGCGGAAATAACTTTGGCCGCGGGCTACACAGATTTTGAAGGCGGTGCCATTTCTTACAATATACCTTACGCGAAACATGTCCCCCTTACCGACACCATTGCCCATTGGCAGTATGTCGACCGTTTGGTGGGGCTTTATGCTGAAAAGGGAGTGTTGATCAACAGGGAGCCCTTCGGACCTCTGACGGGCACCTTGGTTCCCCCCGCGATATCTCACAGCATTGCAATTATTGAAGCCCTTTTGGCTGTTCAACAGGGGGTAAGGGCACTTACCATCGGCTACGGCCAAGGCGGAAATTTAAGGCAGGATATTGCCGCACTTTTGACTCTTGATGAGTTGGGACGGGAATATTTAAGCAGGGAAGGGTATGATGACATTCTCTTGACAACGGTTTTTCATCAATGGATGGGTGGATTCCCTCAAGATGAAGCAAAAGCATTCAGTGTTATTGCTTGGGGATCGGTAGCTGCCGCCCTTACCCGCACAACGAAAATAATTGTCAAGACACCCCACGAAGCCCTCGGTATACCGACAAAAGAAGCTAATGCCCAAGGTTTGCGGGCTACAAAACAAATAATCAACATGTTGCAGGAGCAAACCGTTGAAGATACGGTAAAATTGCAACAGGAAAAAGAAATGATTAAAGCCGAAGTGGCCTGTATCCTGGATAAGGTATTGGAGCTAGGTGAAGGTGACTGGGCCAGAGGTACGGTAGCCGGTTTTGAAGCCGGTGTTTTGGATGTACCTTTTGCGCCCAGTAAATTCAATAAGGGATTGACACTCCCGGCCAGGGATAATGAAGGAGCTATCCGCTATTTGGAAGTAGGTAACCTTCCTTTCTCGCAAGACTTAAAAGATATGCACCGGAATTTTCTGGAAGAGAGGGGTCGGGCGGAAAGCCGCAGCCCCAGCTTCCAAATGGTAATTGATGATATTTATGCAGTCAGCAAGGGCAGGCTTGTCGGTCGCCCCTAAATGAAAGGAGAGTACGAAGATGATTATAACTGATTTGATAGTAGCACCGGGGCTGACGGGATTTTATTTTGATGACCAAAAAGCTATCAAAGGCGATGCCCGTGAGGATGGATTTACCTATATAGGCCAACCTCGGACGCCGGGTTTCAATGCCATCAGGCAAAAAGGCGAATCTTTGTCGATTATGTTGCAACTGGAGGATGGCCAAATAGCTTGGGGGGACTGTGCAGCTGTCCAATATTCAGGGGCGGCGGGTAGGGACAGATTGTTTCTTGCTCAAGAATTTATGCCTTACTTAAAGGGAGAGATAAAGGATTTAATTGTCGGACAAAAGACGGATTCTTTCCGCGGTTTGATGGCCAAGATCAATAGACTGGAAATCAACGGCAGCCGTTTGCATCGAGCTTTGCAGTACGGCCTGAGTCAGGGGATTTTAGATGCAGTGGCCAAGGCGCAAAAAGTAACCATGACCGAAGTTCTGCTGGACGAATATGATCTTCCTTTAAAGCTGGAAAGGATTCCTATCTTTGCCCAAACCGGTGATGCCCGCTACGATAATGCCGATAAGATGATTTTAAAGGGCGTGGATGTTTTACCCCATGCTTTAATAAATAATGTAAAAACCAAACTGGGAGAGCGGGGCGAAAAGCTTTTAGAGTATGTCGGTTGGCTCAAGGAACGCATAAATCAGATCGGTTCCTCGGGATATCATCCTATATTGCATTTTGATGTTTATGGAACGCTTGGTCTGGCTTTTGATAACAACATGGAGGCCATCAAGGATTATTGCTTGCTTTTATGTCAAGCTGCTGCTCCTTATAAAATACGTATAGAGGGTCCCGTCGATATGGGCAACAAGGAAGCCCAGATAGAATTTTTGCAAGAGCTTACTCAGGCTGTCGATAAAGAGACCGCAGGTTTGGAGATAGTCGTCGATGAGTGGTGCAACACCCTTGAAGATATCAAGGAGTTTGTCGATGCTCGAGCCGGCCATATGATTCAAATTAAGACTCCCGACTTGGGCGGTTTGGAAAACTCACTTGCGGCTATATTATATTGCAATCAAAAAGAGATAGGTTCTTATGTGGGGGGAACTTGCAACGAAACAGACAGATCGGCCCAGGCATGTGTCCATTTGAGTTTGGCGGCCCGACCTGACCAGATGTTGGCCAAGCCGGGCATGGGTGTCGATGAGGGTCTTATGATTGTTCGCAATGAAATGGAAAGGACTTTGGTTTTGCTGCGCCACAAATACGGAGGAGATGAATAAGGTGAGAGAAATTAGGATTCTATCGCCCACCGCTATACTGGGTTACGGGTTTCCCGCTGAATCATTTTGGCGGGGCATGGAGGCAAAGCCCGACGTAATAGCTGTTGATGCAGGCTCTACCGATCCGGGGCCTTACTATCTCGGGTCAGGAAAATCCTTTACGGATCGCAATGCTGTAAAGAGAGATCTTGAATATATAATAAAGGCTGCCACGGAAGCACGGATTCCTGTGATAATTGGAAGTGCGGGTGGTGCCGGTGCCAACAAACACTTGCAATGGTGTCAAGATATTATTTATGAAATTGCTTTGGAAAAAGGCTACCGTTTTAATCTGGCTGTGATACCGGCAGAACTTGATAAGCCCATGGTTAAAGAATGGTACGAGGCAGGCAAAATTGTTGTCGGAAGCGATGAACAGCCCTTGGATGGGACGGAGATTGAAAGTGCTGAAAGAATCGTGACCCAGATGGGCCACGAGCCTTTGGTTGCTGCCTTGGAAGGGGGGGCTCAAATTATTCTGGCCGGACGGGCTTACGACCCTTCCGCTTTTGCCGCTTATGCTATTTGGAAAGGGATGGATATAGCCTTGGCTTTACATCTGGGAAAAATTCTTGAGTGTGCTGCCATTGCTGCTGATCCCGGTAGCGGGCGGGATGTTATGTTGGGAATTTTGGGTCCGGATTATTTTCAGGTGGAACCGACCAACCCGGTCCGCAAATGTACGCCTGTATCGGTGGCTGCCCATACTTTGTATGAAAAAACAAATCCCCTTCATTTGCCGGGGCCGGGCGGTTATTTGGATTTGTCAGAGACTACCTTTCAAGCTGTCAGCGACAGAAGGGTGGAAGTCAGAGGGACGAAATATGTACCCACAAAGGATTATTATTTGAAGCTGGAAGGAGCCAAGAAAATAGGTTATCGGGCAATCTCCATTGCCGGTATAAGAGATCCGATAATGATTGGGCAAATTGATGAGATTTTGGAAAACATAAAGGAACAGGTTGCTGATAATTTTGCTCAATCTTTGGGAAAAGAAGATCACTACCTAATATTTCGCCTTTATGGCAAGGACGGTGTGATGGGTGATTTGGAGCCGGAGGAGTATTCCGGCCACGAGTTGGGTTTAATAATCGAAACAATTGCCAAGACGCAGGAAGAAGCAGATACGATTTGCAGCTTTGCCCGTTCCACTTTGTTGCATTACGGATATCCGGGTCGCATTGCTACTGCCGGGAATTTGGCTTTTCCTTATTCTCCTTCTGATTTTTCAGGCGGGCCGGTCTACCTTTTTAATGTGTATCATCTTGTCAAGGTGGAGGATCCGCTTGGGCTTTTTCCTGTCGAATTGATCGAAAATTATCCTTCCGAAAGGGGGAGGAAGTTATGAGGAAGAATATAACGGAATTGTGCCGGGTTGTCAGAAGCAAAAACTCCGGGCCTTATGAACTTACTCTGGATTTAATTTTCAACGAAGAACAAGATTATTTTTATATTAAAGAAAGCGGTTTGATCGATGAGGAGTTGATTGCCTCTTTGTATAAAATTCCCTTGGAGGATGTCGTGGCTTTTGTGTTTTTTGATTCCGCCTTGGCCATAAAGGCAACCATTAAAAGGCCCTTGACGGCAGGGGATATTGGCGAGACCGACGTCTACGGTGCTCAGCAACATGCCCCTCTTTTACAGATTGAAATTGAGATGCCCTAATTTATTGAGTCCGCCAATTTTTTGCTAAGATGTTCCAAATAATCAAGGGGAGGGATTATAATGATTCGAGGATTTTCCCATTCCGTTTATTTTGCGCCCCGCGGCAAGGAAAGGCTAATGCGGTTGGGCAATAATTTGGCACAACGATATTTACAGCCCCAGGATGGGTTGATTGGTTTAATAGGTGATGCCGGTGCCGGGAAGTCCGTTTTAATTCGAGGTATGTTTCCCGGTTTGACCCTTACCAATGATGACATGGGGATTAATTTGCGCCCTTTACCTTTGATGGAGCATTACCAGGAAAGAATTTTTTCTAACTGTATATATCATTTGGATGCTCGCTTTGAATGTGCTTTCTATCAGCCTTGGGAGCTTGTGGAAGCCGTGGATGCAGCTATTGCGGCAAAAAGAAGAGTTGTCGTTGAACACTACGATCTTTTAGGGGACAAATTTGCCGCCAGGCCGGATTTGCTAATTGGTATAGGGGAGGAAGTTATCCTAACAAAACCGTGGCTTTTTGGGCCAAAAGTACAGGAGATTAAAGAAATTGTTTTTGCTTCCATCCATTATCGTCGTATGGCCCACACAGCAGAAGATTTAACCGGAATTGTGATCAAAGATATGGGATATCAAAGTTCATTGTTCCATGGCGATGTCCGAAGCGGTTTTGTTTTGGAATTTGAAAGTTTGCCGGACTTGAGTATTGATACAATTCAAAAAAAGGTGGAAGAATTAATCGAAAGAAAATTGGATATAAGCTATATAGATGATGAGTGTGTATCCTTCGGTGGCAGACGGATTTTGTGTACGGGGCCCAGGGTGCATGTGAAGAATACAGGAGATATAGAAGGTTTTGTTTTGTTGCCGGAGTTTTACAAGGACAATCGTTCCGACCATTATTTGTTGGTGGGGCTGGTTGGTGAACAAAGGAGTCAATTTAAGTTGCTTAGATAGAATAAGGGGGATTTTTATTTGGGAAGGATATTGCGTTTTGATGGAAGAAAATCGTCGGAGTTGCGGCCTATATCCATTGAAAGAAACTATACAAAGTATGCCGAAGGTTCTGTGTTGATCAGTGTTGGTGATACGGTTGTCTTGTGTAATGCAACGGTTGAGGAGAAAGTGCCGCCCTTTTTACGGGGAAGCGGCCGCGGTTGGATTACGGCTGAATATGCGCTTTTGCCCCGCTCGACGCAAACAAGGGTCCATCGGGAGTCGATCCGTGGCAAACCCTCGGGCCGAACGTGTGAAATTCAAAGGCTGATTGGCCGGTGTTTGCGTTCAGTCGTCGATTTGGACCTATTGGGGGAAAATACGATTTGGTTTGATTGCGATGTTATACAGGCCGATGGAGGAACCAGGACAGCTGCAGTGAATGGGGCCTTTATTGCTTTGGTCGATGCAATAAAGGATATGTTGGATCATAAATTGATTGAAAAAACTCCCCTCACGGACTACTTGGCCGGCATAAGCGTTGGAATAGTCGATGGTTGCTTGATGGCAGATTTGGTCTATGAGGAGGACAGCACGGCCCAAGTCGATATGAATATTATGGGAACAGGAACGGGCAAGTTGGTAGAAATCCAAGGAACCGCCGAAGGTTTTCCCTTTTCCCGGCAGGATTTTGATGTCTTAATCAATTTGGGCTTGGCAGGGATTAAAGAAATAACGGCTTTGCAAAAAGATGTTTTGGGCCCACTGGCTGAGTTAATACCGACTGAATCTACCGATAATACGACAGATGAGGGAAAATGAAAGTGCCTCAAGAGATAGTTATTGCTACCGGTAATACCGGCAAAGCAAAGGAGATCCGAAAAATATTATCAGCATTGCCGCAGCGGTTTTTAACTTTGCAAGATTTTCCTTCCATCAGTTTGCCTGCCGAAACGGGGAAAACTTTTGCTGAGAATGCTTTAATAAAAGCTCGCCACGTGGCTCTCTACAGCCATAAAGCTGCTATAGCTGATGATTCCGGACTTTGTGTGGATTATCTGGACGGAGAGCCCGGTATCCGGTCGGCCCGCTTTGCCGGCAAAAAAGTAAATGACCGGCAAAGAAATGAAAGAATGCTGGAAGCTTTAAGCGGTCTTCCTTTTGATCAAAGAACTGCTCGGTTCGTTTGTTGTGTTGCCTTGGTCTTTGAGTGCGGCAACTGGGTTACATTCACTGCCGGGCTCAATGGCTATATTGCCGAAAAGCCGGTCGGTGAGGGTGGATTTGGTTTTGACCCGCTATTTTATTTGCCTGAATACGGGCTGACTTTGGCCCAACTTGGTGAAAAAAAGAATGAGATAAGCCACCGGGCCAAGGCATTGAAAGCTTTGGCTCAATACTTGACCGAATCGAAAATTTAATGTATACTTTTAATGTAGTAAATCAAGGTTATTGCTTTCTAAATAAAAGCCTTAAAACGGAGCGTGGCGCAGTTTGGCAGCGCGCCTGCTTTGGGAGCAGGAGGTCGAAGGTTCAAATCCTTTCGCTCCGACCATTATAAGCGGGAGTAGCTCAGCTGGCTAGAGCATCAGCCTTCCAAGCTGAGGGTCGCGGGTTCGAATCCCGTCTCCCGCTCCATTTGCGCCTGTAGCTCAGGGGACAGAGCAATGGACTTCTAATCCATGGGCCGGAGGTTCGAATCCTCCCAGGCGTGCCATGATTATTAAAAGCGGTTAAACCGCTTTTTTTTTTAGGTCAACTTATCTGGTTTTTGTCTTTGGAAAATTTATCATTTGGTTATACTTGGAATAATTTAAAATCGGAAAAATAATAAAGGAATTATTTACTTGGGGGGCGAAGATATTCAAACACAAGAAAAAATCTTTAACAAATTATGCAATTTGTTAATTTTATTGGAAGGATGAAAATCTTAACCTACAAAATATGGGTATATAAAAAAATACAAGTATAAGGAGGGCGGTGCCTATGGGAATGTAAAGAAACATCAGCAGGATTGTTTGCTAGGCACTTTTTTGTTATAAAAATTTAAGGAGGTTGCTTCTGTGAAGAAAAAGTTATGGCTATCACTGGCGGTTACTGTAGTAATGTTATTAGTGGGTTGCCAGCCCAGTGATAAAGATACAGCGGTGGATAAAGCCCATATCTACTCCACAGTTTATTCCGGGGAAGTTACGACCATCAACTACTTAGTAACGTCAACCACCAGCGAATTCGGTCTGGCTGCGAACTTAGTTGATACGCTCATCGATTATGACCGGTTCGGTATGATCCAACCCGCCTTGGCGGAAAGTTGGAACGTTTCCGACGATGGGTTGACCTGGACTTTTAAAATCCGACCGGGTGTAAAGTGGTATACCTGGGAGGGTAAGGAATATGCAGAAGTAGTTGCCCAGGATTTCGTCGATGCTCTGGAATATGTTTTTAACCCGGACAACGGTTCTAAGACGGCAAACATAGCCTACCGTGTCCTAAAAAATGCTGAAGACTATTACAATGGGGAGATTAATGATTTTAGTAAAGTAGGTGTTAAGGCCAGAGATAAATATACCCTTGAGTATACTTTATCTCACCCGGTACCTTACTTTTTATCCATGCTGAATTATTCCGTTTTTTTCCCGGTCAATGGCAAGTTTTTACAAGAAGTCGGTGATCGTTTCGGAACTGATAACAAGAATTTACTTTATAATGGCGCCTACATCATGACTACTTTTGAGCCTCAATCTAAAAGGATATTGACTAAAAATGCTAACTACTGGAATAAAGATAATGTGTTTATTGAAGAACTCAATTATACATTTAATCAGGAAGCTGCAACGATTGGTCCTGAGCTTTATTTACGGGGTGAAATTTCCTCCGTCGGAATTGCTTCAGGTATTATTGACGAGTGGATGAATGATCCGGAAAAGAAGGTAATGGTACGGCCTGCCCGGGCTAGTTTTTACTCTTATTTCTATGCTTTTAATTTTGATCCAAAATTTGATTCCCAGTATGAGCCGGAAAATTGGAAAGTGGCCGTCAACAATGGTAATTTCCGCAAGTCTCTTTTCCATGCTCTTGACCGTGTTGCCGCTCAATTAACCGCAGATCCCTACTTCCCGGAGAATAGATTAAGCAATACTGTTACCCCTGTCACCTTCGTTTCTTTGAACGGGGTCGATTATACACAAATCGGTGACTTAGCCATTCATGCCAATACCGATCCTTTCGAACCTGGTTTGGCCCTTGCTTATAAAAAGCTTGCCATGCAAGAATTGAAGGGTAAAGTAAAATTCCCGGTTAAGGTTGTCATGCCCTATAATACCGGATCGACGGATTGGACCAACCGGGTCCAGGTAATTGAGCAACAAATGGAAAACCTATTGGGCAAAGACTATATCGACATTATTCCTTTGGCTCATCCACCGACAGGATTCTTAAATGGTACTCGCCGCAATGGAAACTACTCTATGCAAGAATGTAACTGGGGTCCTGATTATGCTGATCCCGAGACATTTACCGATCCTTTCGCCCGGGGTGGAACATACAATTTCCCCGAGTATACTACCGAAGTAAATGACGACGGAGTTAATCTGTTCGTTGTTTACGAAGAGATTCTCGAAGAGGCAATAGCGGAAGTCGTTGATTTACAGAGACGTTATGAGCTATTTGCCAAAGCTGAGGCTTTTATTATCGAAAACGCTTGGGTCCTTCCTTACGGACTGGGTGGCGGAGGCTATGTTTCCTCAAAGCTCGATCCTTTCGAAGCACCCTTTTCGCCTTTCGGTGTTGCCGGTGAGCGTTGGACCGGTCAAAAGATCTTGGAAGTACCTATGAGTTCAGAGGACTACGAAGCTGCCCTTAAGAAGTGGGAAGAAGAAAGGGCGAAGGTATTACAATAAAAAAGATTCTTGTCCAATGAAATGAAGAAGGCCCTCCCTTGGTAATATAAGGGAGGGCTCTTACCCTAAGATTTTCCGAAGATAAGTTTGCTATTATTTTCGGAAGATAGTACGGGAAAGCTTTTTTGAAAATCCTGACCGGGTATATATTTAACAGGATTTTTACGAAAAACAGATCTTTACGGAAGGATAAGTGTGCCAAATGCTAAAATATTCTCTCAAGCGATTTTTGCAATCCCTTCTTACACTGTTTATTATCGTGACTGTTGTTTTTATTTTGATGCGGCAAATGCCGATTGAAGGCTTTTTAGGGGAAGGTTTTGATAAACTTGATCCGCTCCAACAAGAAGCTATCCTTCGAAGCATGGGCTTGACCGACAATATTTTTGTTCAGTTGAAGAATTTTTATATCAATTTGCTAAAAGGGGATTTAGGTGTATCAACCATTTTCCGGCCACGTGTGCCGGTTATGGAAGTTATAGGACCTAAAGTCCCTTATTCTTTGAAGTTCGGTATGGGATCTCTGGCAATTTCACTGATTGTCGGCTTGGGTTTGGGGATTCTCATGGCCCGTTCAAAGGGAGCCGGTGCGGCCGTAAGGTTGCAAAAGAAAGATACCGGTACTTGGCAAAAGTTATTGGCACCTTTAAAGGCTAATTATTGGGACAAGATCGGAACTATTTATATTGTTTTAATTAATGCTGTACCGGCAGCTGTTTATTATTTATTGATTCAAATTAATGTTACGTCCTGGTTTAATTTGCCCATTTTATATCGGGAAGGTCAACCGGCCAGTTACATTTTGCCCTTGGTTTCCATGGCTTTACCCAGTATTGCCGGATATGCAATGTGGATGCGGCGTTACATGGTGGACGAGTTGAATAAGGATTATATTAGTTTAGCGCGGATTAAGGGCCTTAAGAGCAGTGCCATCATGGTCAAGCATGTAATGAGAAATGCCTTCATCCCAATGGCTCAATATCTGCCGGCCTCGATCTTGTTTACTATTTCCGGCTCCTTGTATATTGAGTATTTGTATTCAATTCCCGGTATGGGAGGGCTTTTGGTCCAAACTATCCAAAGGCAGGATACTCCCTTGGTGCAAGTTTTGGTTCTTATTTTTGCCTCCTTCAGTGTCTTCGGCTTGTTTTTAGGCGACATGTTAATGGTAATATTGGATCCCCGCATTAAACTTGACCGTAAAGGAGAGAGCAGATGATGAAGACATATAGCGAAGGGCAAGATCCTGCTTTGATTGATGATTCTCTTTTTGCTTTTGCCTGCCACGACATTCAAGAGGCTGAACGAGGGGGATATTCCGACTATTCATACTGGAAATCAACTTGGCGAGTCTTTATCAAAAACAAGGTGGCTCTTATACTCCTTTTTTTGATTGCAACCGTCACCCTTTTTACAATAATTCAACCTTATTTGCCCAATCAGAATCATCCCACTAAGATATATTTGGATCCAAATACCGGCATGCAGCTCAGAAACCAGCAACCCAATGAAAGCTTTTGGATGGGGACAAATTCCATTGGTCAGGATTTGTGGGCCCGCATATGGAGCGGAGCCCGGACATCTTTATTCATCGGGGTTGCCGTCGGCATTATAGAGACTCTGATTGGCATTGCCTATGGTTCGGCCTGGGGATATGTGCGCCGACTTGACCGTATCCTTACGGAAATATTCAATGTATGGAATAATATCCCCTCAACGATAGTTCTAATTTTGTTGACCTATATAATGCGACCCAGTATCTCCACCTTGATATTTGCTATGTCTTTGACGGGGTGGACCCAGATGGCCCGCCTTATCCGCAACTTGGTAATAATTATCAGGGATCGGGAATATAATTTGGCTTCCCGGTGTTTGGGAACTCCGACTGCCCGAATTATCACGAAAAATATACTTCCTTATTTGGTTTCAATAATTATGATGAGAATTGCCTTGGCTATTCCCTACGCAATCGGTTATGAAGTCTTCTTAACCTATATCGGGCTTGGCTTGCCGCTAAGCATTCCTTCTTTGGGAAACCTTCTCAACGAAGGTCGCCTTTATATGATGAGCCCAACCCTGCGCTACCAACTTTATTTCCCCATGGCCATAATTTCAATCATCACAGTTTCTTTTTATGTATTGGGTAATACATTTGCGGATGCGTCGGACCCTAAAAACCATGTTTAGGAGGTGGCTGCGATGTATAAACCGCTAGAAGAAATCAGGGCAGATTATTTGCAAAAGGAGAAAATTTTGTCCGTTCAAGATTTAGTCATTAAATTCAGCTTAAGGGATCAGATATTGACAGCCATTCGCCAGGCCTCCCTCGACTTATACAAAGGTGAAAGCCTATGTATTGTCGGCGAATCGGGTTCGGGGAAATCCGTATTGACGAAATCTTTCGTGGGTATGCTCGATAATAACGGTTGGATCGATTCCGGGTCAATTTGGTATAAAGGGGCCAATTTGGCTGAATATGAAAAGGAGACTCAGTGGTTAAAGATTAGAGGCAAAGAGATAGCCATGGTTTTCCAGGATCCCATGACTTCCCTGAACCCCTTGAAGACAATAGGTAAACAAATTCAGGAGGCAGTGGAGCTTCATCAGGGCTTGAGCAAGCAAGCAGCTCAAAAAGCTGTATATGAAATTCTGGAAAATGTCGGTATTGATGAACCGAAAAAGCGTTATAATCATTATCCCCATGAATTTTCCGGTGGGATGCGTCAGCGGGTGGTAATTGCCATTGCCGTAGCATGTCAACCACAAATTTTGATCTGCGATGAGCCTACAACAGCCTTGGATGTTACAATTCAAGCTCAGATTTTGCAGCTTTTGGATAAATTGCAGAAAATGTACAATCTGACTATAATATATATCACACATGACCTAGGAGTCGTTGCCCATGTGGCTGATAGGGTTGCTGTTATGTATGCCGGTGATATTATTGAGGTGGGTCTGGCAGAGGAAATTTACTATAATCCTCAACACCCCTATACTTTCAATCTTTTATCTTCTTTGCCCCAGTTGGGCATTAAAGGCAAACCCTTGTATGCCATCAAAGGGACGCCACCGAGCCTTTTTAAAGAAATTGTCGGGGATGCTTTTGCACCTAGAAATCCGGAGGCGTTACTGGTTGATTTCATCCATCGCCCTCCTTATTTTGAAGTAAGTTCTACCCACAAGGCCAAAACATGGTTGCTTGATCCACGAGCGCCCAAAGTTGAATTACCCGAAGCAATTAAACTTTTAAGGTCAAGATGGGGGGATGAAAACTTTGTCAACCCGTGAAAAACTATTGGAAGTCAAGGATTTGAGCGTTCATTTCGGCACAGGTAAAAAAACATTTATTGCTGTTGACAAGGTAAACTTTTTTATCTACAAAGGTGAAACCTTGGGTTTGGTCGGTGAGTCAGGGTCGGGAAAGACAACTATTGGTCGGGCTATTGTCCGAATAAACCCGGCCAGCCATGGCAAAATATTTTTTAAAGGTCGCTGCATCAGCGGCAAAATCAGCAAAAGGCTGGATATGGAGTTGACACAAAAAATACAGATGATTTTTCAGGATCCAATGGCTTCCCTAAACGAGAGGGCCAAAGTTGATTACATTGTTTCCGAAGGTTTGTTCAATACAAAGAATTATGAATCTGAGGAGGACCGTAAGGCCCAAGTAGAAAGGGCATTGACGAATGTCGGTCTTTTACCGGAATTTGCCTCCCGCTTTCCCCATGAATTTTCCGGAGGTCAGCGTCAACGAATCGGTATAGCTAGGACCTTGGTTATGAACCCGGAGCTGATAATTGCCGATGAACCCATATCGGCCTTGGATGTTTCGATTAGAGCCCAAGTACTGAACCTAATGAATTCTTTAAAAAATGAATTGGGATTAACATATCTGTTTATTGCCCACGATTTGTCCGTGGTCAAGTATATTTCTGATCGAGTTGCCGTCATCCATAGGGGGAAAATTGTTGAATTGGCTGAGACCGATGAATTATTTTTAAACCCAATTCATCCCTATACACAAAGTCTTTTGGCAGCCATACCCGTTCCTCATCCCCGTCTGGAACGAAGCAGGAAGGCACAAGTTTATGATCCAAGCAGGCACAACTATGAAGATAACCCTCCCCGATGGCGGGAAATTAGGCCGGAGCATTTTGTTTTGGCCAACGAAGAAGAATTTTCTGCGTACAAAGAAAGTCTGAACAAAGATTAGAACTTGCCTTTCCAGCAAAGGCTTGTTATAATGTAGAGGAAGAAATGTTGGGGCGAAAATTATGGTGGGTGTAGCTCAGGTGGTTAGAGCGCAGGATTGTGGCTCCTGAGGCCGTGGGTTCAAGTCCCATCACTCACCCCATTTTTTATAGAAAGGAACTTGTTGTTCCTTTCTATTTTGTTTCTCCCGGCGACAAGGCGATTATATTATGGCCGGTTGCCTTTATATAAATGCACCATTGAAAAAAAGTTCTTCATTTGCTAAAATACATGTATGCAAGCTTTAATTATTGGTAAAAAAATATTCGTTAGTTTGTATTGAACTAGGCGAGGAGGCAAATAATGAAGGTTGAAAAAGAATTGCTCGAAGACAATCGGGTTAGTTTGGATATAGAGGTGAAGAAAGAGGTTGTAAATCGTGCTTTACAAAAAGCATATCAAAAAATAGTCAAAGACGTTAAACTACCTGGTTTTCGTCAAGGCAAGGTGCCAAGGCAGATTTTGGAGGCGCGATTCGGTAAAGAGGTCTTGTATCAAGATGCTATAGATTTTGTTATTGCGGAAGTATTGCCGGAAGCCTTGTATAAGAATAAGATTAATCCAATTGACCGGCCGGAACTGAACGATATATATCTAAAAGAAAATGAGCCGGCTCGTATAAAGATAACTGTGGAGGTTCCACCCAAGGTTGTTCTTGGTAAATATACCGGTTTGGCAATTGAGAAGGAAGTAGAAGAAGTCAAAACAGAGCGCATCGATGAAGCCATCGAAGATCTTCGCTCCCAACATGCTACATTGATTGTCAGTGAAAGGTCGGTTGTTGAAGAAGGCGACTATGTTTTGATTGATTTTGAAGGTTTTTTGGCAGGAGAGCCTTTTGAGGGCGGTAAAGGTGATGATTATATGTTGGGTATCGGTAGCAAAACCTTTGTACCCGGCTTTGAAGAGCAACTTATCGGTGCGGAACTTGGCAGTGAAAAGGAAATCGAAGTTACTTTCCCCGCAGATTACCGGGAAGAGAAGCTAGCCGGTCAAGAGGTTACTTTTAAGGTAAATATTAAAGATATCAAAGAAAAGGAACTACCTGCTGTGGACGATGATTTTGCTAAAACAGTCGGTGATTATGATAACATTGAGGCTTTAAAAAGCGAAATAAGGAAGAATTTCCAAGCAGAATTGGAAGATAAAGCCGCAGTAAAGTATGAAAACGAGGTTCTCGATGCTGTTGCCGCCGGTATTACCCTTGAAATTCCGGAAAAAATGATTACCAATCGGTTGGAAGGATTGTTCCAAGAAATGGCTAATATGTACAGGCAGGGCGGTATCGAGATGGAGGATTTTTTGCAAGCAACCGGCAGCAGCGTAGAAGAATGGTTTTCCAATTATCGCCCGGTGGCTGAAAAACAGGTTCGCAACCATCTTATTTTGGATGCTGTTGTTGAAGCGGAAAAGTACAGTGTTGATGAGGCTGAAATTGATGAAGAGATTTTGAAGGTAACGAAGGGTAAAAAAGAAGAACTGAACACGATTAAAACCTTCATGAGGACAGAAGGGACTTTGGGCCTTTTGGAAACTGATATTCTTAGAAAGAAGGCTATCCATTTTCTTATGAAAGCAAACAAAGTTAATGGTGAAAAGGAAGATGACGATACGAACAATGTAAAAGGGCAAGACAGTGACAGGGGAGAAAGTATTGTTGGCGATGTTCAAGAAGTTGACGGCGAAGAGCCACAGGAAAAATAAAGGATTAAAAGGTGAATAGATAATAGCTTGTATGGAATAATATAGTAAGGAGTGAAAAATATGGCGTTGGTTCCGATTGTTGTTGAGAAAACCAGCAGGGGGGAAAGATCCTATGATATTTTTTCCCGTCTGTTAAAAGATCGCATCATATTTTTGGGTCAGGAGGTCAACGATGTAACCGCCAATTTGGTTATTGCCCAAATGCTTTTTTTGGAAGCAGAAGACCCGGAGAAAGATATTTTTCTGTATATTAATAGCCCCGGCGGTTCTATTTATTCAGGGATGGCCATATATGATACCATGCAGTATATACGTTGTGATGTTTCAACGATTTGTATAGGGATGGCTGCCAGTATGGGGGCTTTGCTTTTGGCGGCCGGTGCTTCCGGTAAAAGATTTTCTTTGCCCTATTCAAGAATTATGATTCATCAGCCGACCGGCGGTGCCCGCGGGCAGGCAACGGATATTGATATTCAAGCCAAGGAAATTCTCA
The DNA here is from genome assembly GCA_964568715.1 of uncultured Halanaerobiales bacterium. Lineage (GTDB taxonomy): Bacteria > Bacillota > Halanaerobiia > B1SED10-174 > B1SED10-174 > CAZMQU01. The sequence goes on along the minus strand of CAZMQU010000011.1, from coordinate 2,821 downwards.
ATATCAGAGAGCAATTAAACCATATTTTGGCCCAGCACACCAAGCAGCCCGTGGATAAAATTGCCAAGGATGTAGAAAGGGATTTCTATATGTCTTCTCAGGAGGCCCTGGAATATGGTATAATTGATAAGGTTATTAGGGAGAATAAGGAGCGGCGCTAACCTGCAAAGAGGTGATTAAATGTTTAAATACGGGGATGAAAAGGGACAACTGAAATGTTCGTTTTGTGGGAAAGTTCAAGAACAGGTAAAAAAACTTGTTGCCGGTCCCGGTGTTTATATTTGCAATGAATGCATTGAGTTATGCAATGAAATAATCGAAGAAGAACTTGCCGACGAGATGGACTTTGGTTTACAAAACATTCCCAAGCCGAAAGAAATCAACGAAATACTAGACCAGTACGTAGTTGGGCAAGAAGATGCCAAAAAATCATTGGCTGTTGCTGTTTATAACCATTATAAAAGAGTAAACAGCGGTATGAAGGTTGATGAGGTTGAATTGCAAAAAAGCAATATCTTGCTGGTCGGTCCTACAGGCTGCGGGAAAACTTTGCTGGCCCAGACTTTGGCGCGAATTTTGGATGTTCCTTTTACGATTGCCGATGCTACTTCATTGACCGAAGCCGGCTATGTTGGGGAAGATGTTGAGAATATCCTCCTCAAGCTTATCCAAGCTTCCGATTACGATGTGGAACGGGCTGAAAGAGGGATAATTTATATCGACGAGATCGATAAAATTGCCCGCAAGTCGGAAAATCCGTCGATAACCAGAGATGTTTCTGGAGAAGGTGTGCAACAGGCCCTTTTAAAGATCTTGGAAGGAACCGTGGCCAGCGTGCCTCCGCAAGGGGGGCGCAAGCATCCCCACCAGGAATTTATTCAAATCGATACGACAAATATTTTATTCATCTGCGGGGGTGCCTTCGACGGCTTAGAGCGCATCGTTAAAAGCCGGGTAAGTCAAAAAGTAATGGGTTTTGGTGCTGATATCAAGATGCCCAGTGAAGAAAATATCGGATCAATCCTCAAACAGGTTTTGCCCCAAGATTTATTGCGTTACGGTTTGATTCCTGAATTTATTGGGCGGCTGCCGGTAGTAGTCACATTGGATTCATTAACGGAAAAAGATTTAATGAAAATATTAACCGAGCCGCGCAATGCTCTGATTAAGCAGTATAAGAAATTCTTTGAGCTCGATAACGTGGATCTTGATTTTTCAAAGGAATCTTTACGGGCTATCGCCCGTTTGGCTATTAAACGCGATATAGGGGCTAGAGGTTTGCGCTCCATAGTTGAAACGGCTCTTTTGGACGTAATGTATGATATTCCTTCCTGTACCGATGTAAAGGCGATAAAAATCACCGAGGGTGTGATCACTAAAAATGAGCAACCAGAATTGGTGAGAGTTAGAAATAAAAGTGAAACCGCTTAAAAATATGTAGCAACCTATCTGAAAATATTTCTCAAGGTGCTCCGACCGGGGCACCTATTTTTATTGCCCTATTTTAGCCAGAATATATTAGTATTTTAGGATAAAAATATTAATGGGGTGGCATAATAAATTGGAATGAAGCAATGAGGGGAGAATTGTATGAGCACAGCGGCAAAAATTTTTTGGGCTATTCAGTTAATTCTCGCTGTTTTCTTATGTCTCCATTTATTAAAAGCACGAAAAAAGAAAAAAGGGAGCAGGGTATCAGTGGGTCGAACATCGCAAAAAGAATTGGATAAGCTATTTAGGATGAGGCGAATGGGATTGACGGAACCTCTAGCGGAAAAGACAAGGCCTATGGATTTTGGGGAGATAATTGGCCAAAAAGAAGGTCTTGAAGCCTTGGAAGCTGCCCTCTGCGGTGAAAATCCCCAGCATGTCCTAATTTACGGACCACCCGGTGTAGGTAAGACAGCTGCTGCTAGGTTGGTCTTAGAGGTAGCCAAAAAAAATCCTCGTTCACCATTTGCTGAAGGCGCCAAATTTATTGAAATGGATGCAACGATTGCCCGCTTTGACGAGCGCGGTATAGCGGATCCTCTCATCGGTTCTGTTCATGATCCTATTTATCAAGGAGCAGGTGCCATGGGGATTGCCGGTATTCCTCAGCCAAAGTTGGGCGCAGTGACCAGGGCTCACGGCGGTATACTTTTTTTGGATGAAATAGGTGAACTTCACCCGATTCAGATGAATAAGCTACTGAAGGTATTGGAAGATCGAAAGGTCTTTTTAGAAAGTGCCTATTACAACGAAGAGGATAAAAACGTGCCTCGTTATATACATGAAATATTTCAAAAGGGATTGCCGGCAGATTTTAGATTGGTGGGTGCTACTACGAAATTGCCTGCCGATATATCTCCTGCCATAAGGTCCCGATGTTTAGAAATATTTTTCCGGGCTTTAAACACCCGGGAAATCGGCGAGATTGCTTTGCGGGCAGCAGAGAAGATTGGTACTGTTCTGGAAGGAGACACCTTGGAGGTAATCAAGAAATACTCCGCAAACGGACGAGAAGCGGTTAATATGGTGCAAATAGGTGCCGGCATTGCCTTAACTCAAAACAGACGCACAGTTATCAGGGAAGACGTAGAGAAAGTGATTGCTGTAGGTCAATACAGTCCCCGTCCTGATAAAAAAATAAATGAAAGTCCGCAAATCGGCTTGGCTCATGGCTTGGCAGTTCAAGGTCCCAATATGGGTCTCTTACTGGATGTAGAGGTTTTGGTTATCCCTTTGCGCCGCTCCAATGGACGGATTAAAATATCGGGAGTGATAGATGAAGAGGAGTTTGGCGGTCGAGGTCATATCTTGAAGAGGAAATCGATGGCCA
>CAZMQU010000010.1:16831-82130 GCA_964568715.1 uncultured Halanaerobiales bacterium | reverse complement strand
TTTTCCTCCTCGGTTTTGTATTGAACAATTACATTATAACCGATGGAAAAAATCTGTGGCTCATTTTATCTATTTACACAATTATATGGGCTTAATCTTTGACTGTTATGGTAAAATTAATATATTGCATTAAGTTTAATGATAAGGAGGGCAAAATAATGACTTCCAATTTTATTTCGGTTAAGACCATAAGGGAAAAAACAACACCCGTTTTTCAAAGATATCCCGTAAACAAGGCAATACTATTTGGTTCTTGTGCAAAAGGTAAGGCTGTAACGGCTAGCGATATTGACATATACATTGATACAAATGGGGAATTAAAGGGTCTTGATTTTGTTGGCTTGCTGGAAGTGCTTGTTAATACTTTGGGAATGGATATAGATTTAATCGATAAATCTCATATAGAAGATGACTCCATGATAATGCAAGAAATTAAAAATGGAGGTACAGTAATATATGAAAAATCAAAAGATTATCCAAAAGATAATTAACTATATAAACTCTATACTAAAGTATACCAACGATGTTGATTATGCAGAATTTAGAAACAATAGTATGATGGTTGAAGCCTGTGTTTTTAATCTAAGTCAGATAGGCGAATTGGTAAATAAGCTTGATAAAGGGTATGTTTCAAAATTCAATGAAATTCCTTGGTTTAAGCTAAGGGGATTAAGAAATCGTCTAGTTCATGATTATGAGGGAGTAAATTTAAATTTAATATGGGAAATTATTAAGATGGATATAAAAATATTAAAAGAGCAGTTATTGAAATTAATTGATTAGTACCTATTTTTACTTTTACCTAAGAGTGTAATACAATTTATTGGTTCGGGTAAGGAGGAATAATGCAATTATGAAGAAAAGAGTAATCTTGGATACGGATATTGGCGGCGATATTGATGATGCTCTTTGTTTGGCTTATCTTCTCCGACAACCCAATTGCGACCTTTTGGGAATTACTACGGTAGGCGGTGAGGTTGAGAAGAGGGCCATGGTGGCGGATGCTATTTGCAAAAGTGCCGGCCGCCGGGTACCGATATATGCCGGTGCCGATTGGCAATTGTTGCCTAGCGATTTATACCCGACTCCCGGTGGGGCGCCGGCCTTATCCCGTTGGGAACATGACAGGAATTTTCCTCAATATAGGGCGGTTGATTTTATGCGAAAGACCATCCGGGAGCATCCCCATCAAGTTTCTCTTTTGGCCATCGGTCATTTGACTAATATTGCGACCCTCTTTTTGCTGGATCCTGCTGTTGCACCTTTGATTAAAGAGCTGCACTTTATGGGTGGTGTTTTTTCTCCCGAGCTGGAAAGGAATGAAGATATGCCCATGGGCAACTGGAATCCCTGGCTCGATCCCCATGCCTGTGCAATCGTTTATCAGGCGGCTGTTCCTATTATCAGAACCTTCGGTTTGAATGTGACAAGCAAGTTGGTCTTACCCGGCCGGGAATGGGAGAATCTTTTTAAGACCCCTTTGATGCAGGCGGTGCGGGATTTCGGTACTCCTTGGTTGGAGGGTAATCCCATGACTTTCCATGACCCTTTGGTGGGAGCCTCTTTGTTTAAACCGCAAGTTTGCGAATATCAAAAGGGAACTATCGATGTGGAGTTTTATGATCGGAATCGATTGGGCATGATGGATTTTACGAAAGATAAAAAGGGTCGCCATGAAATAGCTGTCAGCGTTGATCGGGAAGCTTTTTTTGCCCACTATTTTTCTGTCCTGGAGCGATTTTGACCATAATATAAGCGTACATATTATTTTTGGTTAGTGCGGTATTCTGATATACCTATTTGGGAGAATTTGAAAATCTTTTAGGAGAGTTGACCGCGATGGACATTGAAAAAATTGCTGCTTTTTATGGCTTGAAGGAATTGAGTATTATTAAGAAGATAGATTCTTCCAGGGGTGATAAGGATTATCGCAAGACCATTTTGGTAGTGGATAAGGAGGGTTGCCAATTTGCAATAAAGGTCGCAAATAACTGTTTTACCGGCCCGGAACGCATTAGGGGTTGGCAAAAAATCATTGAAAAATATAACGATGCCGGGATTTACGCGCCTCGCATTTTATCCGGTTTAAACGGCGAAGTCTATTATCAGGACGTGAATCTGATTGCCTATGTCGAAGAAGGAAAGAAGTATCTGGCCGCAGATGAGTTTACACCCCCGGTTAATTATAAAAATTATGAAGAGGCAATCTTTCTTATGATCGGCAAAATAGCTGCCGGATCGGGCGATCTTTACCCGTGGCCTACCGCCTATAGTCTTTATGACGTGTTTTCTTTTGAGGATAAAACAGATGAAAACTGGCAATGTGCCTCGGAATGGTATCAATTGTTTTCTCGTGCTGTGCCTAATAGAAGTAAAGTGGTGGAAGAGATATGGAGAATTTATCGGCACTTGCGGGGGGAATTTGAAGCTGAATATAGGAGTTTGCCCAAGGCTAGCTTTCAAGGTGATTTAAATTCGAGCAATATTTTGCTTGATGAAAAAAGAGAATTTATCGGTTTGATTGATTTTAATTTGAGTGGGACGGAGACAATTTTGAATTATTGTCTTTGCGAATCAGTCTGTAAAGAGGTAAAATTGGACCGGCTTATGCAGCCAAGCTATCTTGAGACACAGGATCGGATCTTGAAAAAACGACTGGACTTTATTTCTATAAACTATAAGTTTACTGACCCAGAGCGGACCGCTTACCCCAAACTTTATCATCTGGTCGCTCCCTTTCGCTGGCCGACATTCTTTAGGTTTTGGCAAGCTGTAAGGGAAAACAGAGCGGAGCATTTTAATGATATTGTTGATTGGGTCCATTTTCAAATCACACGGGAGGATTTGAAGTTGTGATTCTTGTTGAAACAGTTATTGATGGGCAGGCAAGATGATTCTACTAAAGGTTGGATTTGATTGCAAACGGAAGCAACAAATGTTGAACTCATATTTACACCACTACTTTGAGTAGGTTAGTTACCGAATCTATTATCTATTCCAACAGGTTACTAATCGAGAAAAAACAGGGGATTAAATGGCTTGTTTTCAAGGCAGGATATGGTAAGATTGGTATGGAATAAAGTATGGCAATAAAGCGACCCTTATATAGTTCGCATTTTTTTGCGGTTTATTATTTAATCCGGGTGGCTGTTTGAGAGGAGATTAAAGTATATGCTTCAATTAAAAGAGATTGTTAAACATTACCCGCTAGGCCCTACGGTTATTGAAGCTTTAAGGGGAATTGATCTTAAATTCCGTAAAAGCGAATTCGTGTGTATTTTGGGACCTTCCGGTTGCGGTAAAACAACCTTGCTTAATATTATCGGCGGCTTGGATCGCTATACCAGTGGTGACCTGTTAGTAAATGGTGTATCTACTAAGGAATTTACCGATACTAATTGGGACACTTATCGGAACAATTCCATAGGTTTTGTCTTCCAAAATTATAACTTGATACAACACCAAAGTGTACTTGCCAATGTGGAACTGGCAATGACTTTGGCCGGAATTTCGAAGTCGGAGCGGAAAAAGAGGGCAATAGCCGCCCTGGCCGATGTTGGCCTTGAAGATCAAATTGATAAGAAACCCAACCAATTGTCAGGGGGACAAATGCAACGGGTTGCCATTGCCCGGGCCTTGGTGAATAATCCTGATATCCTCTTGGCTGATGAACCAACCGGGGCAATTGATTCCGAGACCAGCTTGCAGATTATGGAAATCCTTAAGGATATTGCCAAGGAACGCCTGGTTATAATGGTCACTCATAATTCGGAGCTGGCCAATAATTATTCCACTCGTATTATCCGTCTCTTGGATGGTGAGGTTATTTCTGATACCAACCCTCCTGATGGGGATGAGGAATATGAAACTGAGTCATTTGTCGGGAAAAAGAAAAAAGTATCGATGTCATTTTTTACTGCCCTGTCATTGAGCCTTAATAATCTTTTAACGAAGAAGACTCGGACTTTTCTGACAGCTTTTGCGGGAAGCATTGGGATAATCGGTATAGCTTTGATTTTGTCATTATCAAATGGTATGCAAGCCTACATCAATAAAATGCAGGAAGATACCCTATCGACCTATCCTTTGCAAATAGCCGATCAAACTATGGATATCAGCGGCATGATGTCTACCATGATGAATGTGTCCAAAAGACTCCCCGGGGAGCGTGATCCGAAAAAAATTTATTCCAACAACATAATAACCAATATGATGAAGACCCTTGCTGCCAAGACAACAAAAAATGACTTGCAAAAGTTTAAAGAATATCTGGGAAGCGAGGCCGGCAAAGAAATACTTACCTATACTAATGCTATTCAGTACGGCTATGATATCGCCCTACAGATTTATAAAGACGACCCAAACGACGGTGTTTTACAGGTTAACCCCAGCCAAGTATTTACCCAAATGGTGCAAACCCCGCACGGACCAGAGCAGATGAATACCCCTTCTATGAACATGACGGCAACGGCGAATTCCGCCGTTTGGACGGAGATGATCGATAATAGGTCCTTGCTTGAAAAACAATATGATCTTTTAGCCGGCAATTGGCCAGCTGAATTTAATGAGCTCCTTCTGGTGGTTGACAAAAAAAACGAACTCAGTGATGCCGTGCTTTATTCTTTGGGGCTGTTGGATCAAGAGGAACTGAAAAGTATGCTGAAAAAATTGCAAAAAGGCGAAAATTTAGGTGAGTCAGCCTCGGAAATTGTCGGTTTTACCTTTGAAGAGCTATTAAATCAATCTTTTAAATTGGTTTTAAATACGGATTATTATGAGAAGCAGGACGGCTTATGGATCGACAGAAGAGACAGGGATTCTTACATGAAAAATATCGTGGCCGATGCATTGGAGCTTAAAATTGTCGGAATTATTAAACCCAATGAAGAAGTTACCGCCTCATCGATCAATGGTACAGTAGCCTATAATTCGGAGCTTACCGCCTATGTCATCGATAAGATCAATAACTCGGTAATTGTCCGGGAACAAAAAGAAAACCCCGCTGTAAATGTCTTGACCGGCCTGCCTTTTGATATCGATGATTATACCAAACATTTGACCATGGATGATGTTTGGGGGTATATCGAAAATCTATCGGGCAGAGAACAGGAACAGATTAGGGGTATGTTGCAAAGCATGCCGGAAGAAATGATTCTTGCCGTATTTGTTGAACAAATGAAAGATGATGCCGGCAAAGCAACAAGCTATGAAGAGAATCTAAGGGATTTTGGTGTTGTTGATTTGAACAATCCCGCTTCGATTAATATTTATCCGAAAGACTATGAAGCAAAAGAAAAAGTGGCCCTTTATATCGAGGAATACAATACAAGGCAACGGGAGGCGGGCTTTGAAGAGTATGTTATCAGTTACTCCGACATGATGGCAATAATGATGTCTTCCGTTACTTCCGTTGTCAATATCATAACTTATGTGTTGATTGCTTTTGTTGCAATATCTTTGGTGGTTTCCTCTCTGATGATTGGAATTATTACTTATGTATCTGTGTTGGAGCGGACAAAAGAAATCGGCATATTACGAAGCATCGGTGCTTCCAAGAATGATATTTCCCGGGTTTTCAATGCGGAAACCGTCATCATCGGTTTTGTCGCCGGTGCTTTGGGGATCCTTATAACATTGCTTTTAAATATTCCAATCAACTTTATCCTCAAGTTGACTGCAAAAGTATCAAATGTTTCATCTTTGCCGATATACGGCGGGTTCGGTTTGATATTAATCAGCATGTTTTTGACCGTTGTTGCCGGCCTGTTCCCGGCCAAGATTGCAGCCAATAAGGACCCGGTAGAAGCCCTAAGAACCGAGTAGGTACCGGTTTGGTGAGATTAAAAAACCGGGGAAAGTTATCAGAGGGGCCCCATGGAAATAATTGTTTGTGCTACTTTTAGCGATGAGCAAGCGAGCCATTGCTAGTTGGCTGGCCTCTTTTCCAAAAATCGTCGAGCCAAGATTTGCCAGTCTTCCTTGAAATTTGCCCACAGATTGGGCCTTCTCCTTATCGCCAAAGGATGATAGGAAACGATGGCCGGCTTACCCATTATTAAATGCCAGCGGCCCCGTAACTTACGAACCTGTGCGGTAGAATCGGCAAAAATGGCTTGGACTACCACATTGCCTAAACCCACAATGAATTGTGGGTTTAGTTGCCTTATTTGCTCCTGCAAAAAGGGTTTGCTGAAGGCCCGGGCAGCCTCCTTGTTGTATTTGCGAAGGGGCCGGCATTTCAATAAATAAGTCAGGTACAGGTCATCAGAACTTAAATGAACGGCATCCAAGGTTTTTTGCAAAGTCCGCCTGGTGCCGCAAACAAATTCTTTGCCATATTTATCCTCCCGGGCGCCGGGGTTATCCAAGATAATAACAATAGGGGCAAGGGGGTTTCCTTCGCCCCAAATCACTCTTGATTTTTCCGAGCATACCTCACAGTTTTTATAGGCCAAAGCCTCGGGCGGCAACCGATCTTCTGGCCAAGGAGTCGGAACGAATTCTGATATCATAATATCCCTCTTTAGTTTTGTTTATTTTATTCCTAATACCCCTATTATGGCGGGGTTTGTTTTTTTTAACCATGGCTGTGATTTTAACCTACCCTTGGCTGCTTAATTTTTTCTGATATTTGACTGGCAGGCGGAAATTTGGTGTAAATAAGTGGATTTGTATCAAAGGATGAAACTCCCGCTCAAAAAATTGGCGGGTATATTTATTGTTTGACCCAATTTTATTCTCAAGCCAGCCCCAAATAAATCAACAACAAGGATAAATTTAAAGGGGGGAGTAGTGGTAAGCAAACAGTGTAAAAAAACATTTAACACCCAGCCATTGTAACTAGCCCTTGTTGAGTTTCCTCACAGTTAAAAAAATCAACTGTAATCAACCGTAAATCCCTTGAATTTTAGTTGAAAGTCGATAAAATTAAAGGGGAGGTGAGGGAATGAAGGAAATAAATATTGGCAATAAGATTACGGCCAAGCGGAGGGAGAAGGGCATTACTCAAGGGGAATTGGCCTCTTACATAGGGGTTTCCAAGGCCTCCGTATCCAAATGGGAGACGGGCCAAAGCTACCCGGATATTACATTTTTGCCCCAACTGGCAACCTATTTTAATATCAGTATTGACGAGTTGATTGGCTATTCTCCCCAAATGAGCAAAGAGGACATCAAAATGCTCTATCGGCGTTTGGCAAAATCCTTTGCAAGGGAGCCTTGGGAGAAAATCATGGCCGAATGCCGGGCCATAATCAAAAAGTATTATTCCTGCTGGCCCTTGCTCTTTGAAATGGCAGTTCTTTTGGTCAATCATCATATGTTGGCAGGGGATGAAGAAACCCGGCAAGAAATCTTGGAAGAGGCTTGCCGATTGTGTCAAAGAATAATTGACGAAAGTGAAGATATCTGGTTGGTTGAAAAAACAATGTCTTTTCAGGCGGTTTGCTACATTGCACTCAAGGAGCCAAAGGCAGTGTTGGATCTTTTGGAAGATTCGATTCGCCCTTTACGACCCAATTATGAGATCTTGGCTCAAGCTTATCAGATGTTGGGTAACGGAGAGAAGGCCATAGAGATGTTACAAATTAGCTTGTACCAATATTTGCTTGCCTTGATGGGCGTTTTCCCCGGATATTTAGTGGCCTGTGGCGGTGATGATGATAAAAGAGAGGAAATTTTACGTAGGGCCCTATCGGTGGCATCAATCTTTAATGTTGACCGATTGCAACCCAATGCCATGATCCAAATTTATTTGACCGCTGCCACCCTTTATGGCCAAAAGAAAGACAGTGCCAAGACTCTGGCCATGTTGGAAAAATACACCGATATTTGCTGTATGGATTTCTCCTGTTTCTCATTAGAGGGGGACGACTTTTTTGACAAGATCGACGACTGGCTGGCGGATTTGACTTTAGGGGCCAACCCGCCCCGGGAGGAAAGATTGATCAAAGAAGATATGTATAATATTGTTGTGGGCAATCCGGTCTTTGCTTTTTTAGCAGAGGAGTCGCAGTACAAAAAAATGTTGACCAGATTAAAAAGAAACCAAGGGGGGAACTGATGTGGATTTAATTAGAGAATATCTGCCTTTTTTTATACCGTTGATAATTATTCAAATAGGTTTGGCTGTTGCAGCTTTGATTCATATCTTCAAGCATCCCAATTATCGCTTTGGCAATAGGGTTTTATGGATTATAATTGTTTTGTTTGTCAATACTCTGGGACCGGTACTTTACTTTATCATCGGTCGCGGTGATGACTAATGAGTATAATTAAAATCGAAGGTTTATACAAAAATTTTGGCAAAAACGAAGTGATAAAAAATTTAAATTTTTCCGTGCCGAAGAATTCAATTTTCGGTTTTATCGGTGAGAACGGGGCCGGTAAAACTACCACCATGGAAATGATTTTAGGCTTATTAAAACCCGATCGAGGCAGAATTTCCGTTATGGGGGAGCCGGTTACCTACGGGGAGACCAAGACGAACCGATTTATCGGTTATTTGCCTGATGTTCCCGCTTTCTACAAATATATGAAGCCCAAAGAATATTTGCAACTTTGCGGAGAAATAACCGGCATGTCCCAAACTGATATCAAAGCGAGAAGCGAAGAATTATTATCTTTGGTCGGTCTGGCAAGGGTCGATAAAAGGATAGGTAGTTTTTCGCGGGGGATGAAGCAACGTTTGGGAATAGCTCAAGCCCTTTTAAATGAACCCCAAATATTAATTTGCGATGAACCAACCTCGGCTTTGGATCCCAAGGGTCGCAAAGAGATTCTCGATATTTTGGAAGGGGTCCGGGATAAGACCACGGTTTTATTTTCTACCCATATTCTTTATGATGCTGAGAGGATATGCGACAGAATCGTGGTTTTACATGACGGCAAGGCCGCGCTTGCAGGAACCTTACAGAAGATAAAATCACAATACAGGCAGGACAGCCTTTTACTTGAATTTAAAAGCCCGGCCGACAAGGAAATATTTATGCAGGTTCAGGAGCTCAAACCCTTCTTGACTGATTTTAAAGAAAACAACAGTGAATTAATCCTTTATGTTGATGATATTACCGAAATAGAGCCGATTATATATGATATTTTTGTCGAAAACAAGGTTTTCCCCGCCCGCTTTGAAGTTTTGGAGCCAACTCTGGAAAACTTATTTTTGGAGGTGGTCCGATGAGGGTTTACTGGGCATTCAGCAAAAAGGAATTTGTTGAATTTTGGCGGACCTATAAATTGGTTATTATGATGGCAGTTTTTATTTTGTTTGGCATCATGTCTCCTCTGGTGGCCAAAGTGACTCCGCAATTACTGGAGTCGGTGATGCCGGAAGACATGCAAATTATAATGGGAGAACCCACGGCATTGGATTCTTGGGCCCAATTTTTTAAGAATGTCTCCCAGATGGGCTTAATTATTATGGCCATCATCTACAGCAGCATGATGGCCGGCGAATTTAGTAAGGGTACTTTGATTAACATTCTCACCAAGGGCTTGCCCCGCAAAATAGTAGTACTGGCAAAATTTACTGTTGCCACAGTAGTTTGGACAGCGGGTTACTTTATTTGTTCTTTCCTGTGTTATCTATATACGAATTATTACTGGGGCAAGGGCGGGGTTTTCAATTTGCCTTTTTCGCTTTTTTGTTTATGGCTTTTCGGCATCCTCTTAATTGCCGCCATTCTTTTTTTAGGTGTGCTTACCAAGAAGGCCTATGGCAGTCTCCTTGGTACAGGCGGTCTGGTCCTGGTTTTGTCCTTGGTGAACACTGTTCCCAAGATAAAAAAATACAACCCCTTTCTTTTGGCATCCGCTAATATGCCTTTGCTGACCGGTGCCAAGGTGCCAAAAGATTTGACGATTGCTGTCCTTGTGAATATCTTACTTATTGTGGCAATGATTATCCTTTCAATCCAGATTTTCAATAAGAAAAAAATCTAGAGTTTTAAGCATCACTTTGGATCCTTATATTGCCTTTGGGGTGCAATGCATTTAAGGATCAAGAACATGAGAAGTTGTAGGAGGGAATGGTAATGAAGAGAAGTTTAGCTGTTATTCTTGTTTTATTCATTATTTGTTTGCAGGCCGGTTGTTCGGCAAAAATTATTCACCATACACCCAGTAAACCATTGCTACAGGTTGAAGTTGGCGATACTAGGGAGTTGGAGATCATGCTCCTAAAACCGACTTTAAGAAAGTCGGCATACTTATGGGAATGTGATGAAGGTGAATTTATAAAAAAAGATATGGGCAAGGCTGTTTGGCAAGCCCCCGACAAAGCCGGCATAAAATCTGTCAAGGTTAGAGCAACCAATACTTGGGGTAAGACTGTTACCCATGAATGGCAGGTCTTGGTATGGGATCCGGAAGATTGGGATTTTTATTCACAGGAAAAGACCGTAGTCTTTGTCCGGTATCTGGGAGAAGATGAGGATGTAGCCATTCCCCACACAGTAGAGGGGAAGAGGGTTACCAGAATCGATCCTGAAGCGTTTAAAAAAAATAAAACCATTACAAGTGTCAAGATACCCAGAAGTGTTAAATGGATCGGGAGTAAAGCTTTTTATGATTGCGAACAACTGAAAGAGGTAGAGTTTTATGGGGAAAGACCTGCCGGTGAATATCTTATTTTCGAGACTGCAACATCCTTTCAATTCTGTGGATGCGATGCTTTAACTTTGAAAAGCGTAAATAATATCTTTGATGAAAAGATAATTGATATGAAGGGAACTTTTATGGGTTGTGTGGGTATAAAAGGAGAGCTAACTATTCCAAAAAGAATTATTAAAATGGAGCGGGCTTTTTCGGCTGCGAAAATCTCAAAGCTTAGCTTTGAGCGGGGGAGTAAATTAGTAGAAATCGGGAAACTCAGTTTTGGCGGTAACGGATCACTTAAAACAGTTATTTTACCGCCAAGCGTAAAGAGATTTGGCTATGGTGCCTTTTGGGGTTGTGAAAACATGGAAACTTTCGTCTATACAGCCGATGAATTGCCTATTATCGAATTTGTAGATAGGATGGCACCTGCTTTCTATGGGACTAATGAAAAATGTAAATATTACATCCCCTCAACCTTGGACAAGGAGACCTTCCGTGCTGTTCTCGTTGAAGAAGGTAAGGCACCGGCAGGCATTTATGTCGGCTACTTAGAGGAATTGCAAGATTAAAACAGAAAGAAACAGAGAAGAGGAAATAGCAGCGAACCATTAAATCAAGAAACCCAAGGATGGTCAAGCCCCGGATATTTTTATATGAATACCGCCCCCCGCCGGCCATGGCAAAGAAGAAAAAATATGATATGCTTATGGAAAAGGCAAACCTGCCGGGAAAGGACCGGATGAAATTGTTTCTTAAGGTCATAAAAAAAGAGAATGCCTGCGGGCATTCTTCCAGCTGTAAACTCTATAGGGGCGACTGCTTGGAGGGGATGGGAAGATATGTGGAAGAGCAATCCGTCGATGTGATTGTCACATCTCCCCCCTACAATATCGGTATTGCCTACAATGAATACAATGATAAGGTCCCCCGTGAAGAATACATAAAATGGTTGGGCCAATGGGCCTCCGGCTTAAAGAGGGTAATGGCAGAGGAGGGCTCCCTCTTTTTAAATATCGGTTCCAAACCTTCCGATCCTTGGGTACCTTTTGAAGTAGTCATGGAAATGCGCAAATATTTTCATTTGCAAAATGTTATCCACTGGGTAAAATCAATTTACATCGAACAGGAAAGCTACGGAGAGAAGATAAAAGTGAATGTAGGCCACTACAAGCCTATCAACAGCCAAAGATTTATCAATGATACCCATGAATATGTTTTTCACCTGACCAAGTCGGGCAAAGTCGAACTGGATCGCTTGGCTTTGGGAGTTCCTTATAAGGATCGAACCAACATAGCCCGTTGGGGTAGCGGTGAGGGGGAGCTCCGATGCCGGGGCAATTCTTGGTTTGTACCCTATAGGACCATACAGAACCGCATGAAAGACAGACCCCATCCGGCCAGCTATCCGGTGGAATTGGCCAAGATGTGCATAGAGTTGCACGGGCTTGAGCGGACCAAGTTGGTTATGGATCCATTTTTGGGTATCGGCAATACGGCTATTGCCAGTTGCGAATTGGGTAAAGATTTTATCGGCTTTGAAATCGACGAGCTTTACCTGGAAGAAGCAATCAGGATTTTAGAAGAGGCGGTAACGAATTAACAGCCTAAGATGGTATCGGGTCTGGCTGTCATGTTGATGCCTTTTGTAAGGAAAGGAACTTCTGATTGTTGCCGGTGAGCAAATTAAATTTGGCCGGTGGCAATAAGATTTAATTTTAGTTTTAATCTTATGGATTGCTAAGAGGCGAAGGAATAGTTAATACCGGAAACCGAGCTGAAATTACAAACCGATGAAAAAGCCATCCTTTCCGGATGGCTTTTGAATATAAAACCGGTTTCTTGGGCCTGGTTTTTTATAAGCTTGTAAATGAGTATACCGATACCGGTACAAGTTGCCACAGTTACACCATAAACGGTTAGGGAATATTTGTTGGGTTTCTTTATTAAGGAGTAAAGATCTTTACTCGTATCCAGGTTTTTTCTGCCCTGCGCTTGGCTGTAATATTCCGATATAGTGGGAATGCCGTCGATTTTTTCAAAGGAGCCCAAGTATTGAGCCAGGGCATACCACTCTTTAAGTTCACGGCCGCCGGGTATGGAATGGTCGATGACGATGTAATCTTCCAGGTCTTCTATGGGGTGTCCTTCTTTGTCTCTGGGGACCAAAGAGAGTAAACCGAAGGATTTTTCTTTGACTGCCGGTAGCATTTGTCCGGAATGGAGTCCGGCTACTACCCGATAAAGACGGCGGTCATCGATCTTTTGGAGGGTACCGTCGGGGTCTTGGATTTTTGTTTCGGTTACCTTATTGAGTATAAGTCTCTTGGGATTGAAGGTGTAGTTCAGACCGGCCATGAATAATTGGGCCGCCGGCATTAGGGGGCCAATCGAGGCCTCCATCTCACATAAGGTTTTCAGTTCTTTGCCGGTCAGGTAAATTGAAACCAAAGGATAGCCCGGTGTTCCATCTGCGCCGATGCCCAGGGAGCTGACAATGAACACATCGGCGGTGGTAATGGGGCCTTCCACAAAAGATCCTCTTATAATTCCGTTGGGAACGATGGCAGCCGTAATGGGTTCATAATCGTCGCCTTCGACAATTTTTATCGCGTGGATGTAAGCATCGGCAATTAGATTTCCCAAAGGTTCCTCCCGGTGAGTTTTGCCGAAATCATAAGTGGATGTAAAATTGAAAGGAGCTTGGGTAATTATTTCATCGAAGCCCAAAGAGAATTGGTCGAGATATTCTTCTTGGATTATTTCCTTGTAGCCCTCGATTTTTCTTGCTATTTCTTCATCTGCCGGTAGGGAGGAATCAATGGGTTTTAACGTGTAATCTTTCAAGTGCCAAGCACCGGATGCCTCCCTTTCAATTTTAAGGATGCCTAAATTTTGGCTGTAGGCGCCACAAGAACCGATGATGGTATTGCCTGCGACGATGGGTTTATGAAGTTCCGTATGGCTGTGACCGCTTATGATTACATCAATTTGGGGGACTTGTTTGGCCAATATTTCATCTTCGGTTTTGGGGCTTTTTCCGCCGGTGCCGGAATGGGATAAGCAAATAACCAGATCTGCATTTTCTTCGTTTTTCAAGATTGCCGTGACCCTTCGGGCACTGTCAATGGCATCGGTGAACTCAACTTCAGCCATTGGTGAGCAAAGCTCGGCCTCTTCCCCCATCAGGCCAAAAATGCCGATCCGTACACCTTTTCGTTCAAGAATTATGTAGTCTTTCACCGGGTAAGCCGCCATGGAATCGTGTAAAAGTTGCAAGCTGGGAGTCAGAAGGTCATTTTCATCATAGGGAAAAGTGATGTTGGAGGCTACTATTTGAGGGAGGGGGTCGCCGCTTTTTAGAGCTGCAGATAGGGTATTGGCCAAGCCCCTTGCCCGGAAATCAAATTCATGGTTGCCGATGGTAGTAACATCGTAACCCATAAGACCCATTAATCTTAGTTGGGGGGCATGGCTGCTGTAGATGGTTTGAAACAAAGTTCCCATGGAAAAATCGCCGGCATCTACCAAAAGCAGATCCGGGTCCTTTTCCCTTTCCAGCTTGATGGCACTTTGCAAATAGGCAAAACCGCCCAGAGAAGTAATTTCATCGCCTTTGTAAAGGGTGTAGGGCAAGAGGTGATCGTGGAGGTCGTGGGTGAATAGAATGGTTAATTCCGAACCCTGTGCTGCCCCGGCAGGTTGCAAAGTGGAAAATGCCAGGACCAAGAATAACAATAAGACCCAAAAACAAGGTGAACCATTTTTTCTTTTCATTCGCTTACCCCATTTCTTTAATCAATTTATATTTTTGTATTTCCTTAATCGTTCGACTATGGTTTCATCATATTTTGTATTGCCCTTTTGCAGTGCGCAAAGGCAAGCCCCCAGTACCGGTTGCAAAATCGGTGGCTGCAAAATAATATCGGTTTCTGCCAAGCATTCTTCCAGGGGGGCTAAGATCAGCTTGCCGGCTTTGAAGACCCCCCCGCTATATGAGAGGGGTATTTTTGTTTGAGGTAAAAAAGAAAGTTGTTTTAAGAGAGCTTTGGCCGTAAGGCTCAATTCATAGGCAGCTCGCCGGAATAAGGCCAGAGCATTGTTGTCACCGGATTGGGCTGCCTGAGTGGCGATCATGGCCAGACGGGCGATATCTTTCCGGCTTTTTGCTTTCCTGACTCGGCTGATTAAATCCAGATCCCTTTTAAGTGAATAATGGTTTTTAAGTAAGTAGTAGAGAGGGCTTCGCTCAAGGCGAAAATCGGCTTGTTTGGAGAAAAGGCGCAACAATTCAATGCCCAACCAATAAGCTGAGCCTTCGTCACCGAAGATCTCACTCCAGCCACCGGAGCGGGCTGTTTTTCCATTTGCATCTTTGCCGAAGCCAATGGTACCGGTTCCTGCCACCAGGTGCAAGCCGGGTTTACCGGCCAAAGAGCCGGCCCAAGCAATTTCAACATCATTGATGCAGGTGTATTCGGTATTTGCCAATATTTCACCGACCAATTTCTCCAGATACAGGGAGTTAGTTAAATCTTCTCCATACCCCGGCAAGCCCCATACGCTGTAAGAGATATCGTGGCGCTCTATACCGGCTCTGCCGCAAAGAGTGCCGAGGGCTTCTGCCAAAGTTTTGCTTATTTTATTGAAATCTGGGGCTTGAAGGTCCAGTTCTCTTGTTAGAAGATGGCTATTAATCTTACCATCCTTTGTAATCAGGACCAAAGAAGTATTTGTCCCGCCGGCGTCAACGCCTAAATAGAACATATTAAACGACCTTTCCTTTATATTTGCTTATTTTAGCAATTACTCCCGGCAAGGCTGATTTCCTTTAATTTTTCATAAAAGAGGAAATATTCTTTAAAAAGGCAGAGAATTTTAGAAAGTTTGCATGATCAGGCAGGGCCGACCGGGATAAATGCGAATATTGTTCTATAGATAGATTGGCCGGACCGGTTCTTTCGGTTCGGCGGTAAATAATGCAGACTATGAAGGGGTGATTTTGTGTATTTGACCTACAAAGAAATATTTAGCCAGTATCAGGCACTGGGCAAGACATTCGATTACATACTTCAAAAAAGGCGGGAAATTGAGGCTTTCTATCGGGAGATAAAGCCCCGTAACCTTATCTTTATCGGTTGCGGTTCAGGTTATTGCCTTTGCCGTTCGGCGGCTATGTCGGCAAAAATTCATTTGGATTGTGGTGCCCATGCCTTTGCAGCCGGCGATTTATTATTGAATCACAAGCAATACGGAAACATCTTGCAAGGTTCCTTATTGGTTGCTCCTTCACGCTCCGGGGGTACCGGTGAGGTAATAATGGCAGTGGATGAAGTCCAAATATTCGGCATCCGAACCTTAGGTATCACCGCCAAGGAAGGATCACAGTTGAAAGAGCGAACGGATCTGATCTTGGAGATTCCTTGGGCTTTCGATGAAAGCGTCTGCCAAACCCGTACCGTGACCAATTTTTATGCTGCCAATCTAATGCTTATTGCCATCTTTACCGCTAATGAGGGCTTGTTGAAGGAAATCGGGCGGGCCATCGAGGCAGGTGAAAAATTTATGGCTGATTATGACGATTTGGCTCAAGAAATCGCTGCTACCGACTGGGATAAAGTTGTCGTCTTGGGCGATTCTGAATTAGCGGGAATTGCCTGCGAGGCCGCTTTGGCTTTGGCGGAAATTCCCCAAATACCTGCCAACCATTATAATGTTTTGGATGTCCGCCACGGTCCGATGGTTTTGGTCGATGCAAATACCCTTGCTGTGGTTGTTCTGTCGCCGGCTGAATCGCGTCTGCAAAAAGATCTGATTAAAGATCTGCAGAAGAAGGGTGCCCGTGTTCTTGCAATAGGTATGGCGGAAGACCTTGATATGGACTCTACTTGGCAGGTTAACACAAATCGATATGAGAATTATGGTGTTTTGGGGATTCCTTTTATCTTCCTGCCGCAAGCCATAGCCTACTATAAAGCCTTGGAGCGGGGCCTGAATCCGGATAAACCGGCGGGTCTTCAGCCTTGGATTGCCTTGGCAGGCGACAAAAACGGCGATTCGACTGTTTGATTCCGGTTAGCTTTAGGCCAAAAAGGAAAAAGCCCGGGATGGCCCGGAGTATGTCCGAGGGGCTTATCTTTATCCGGAACCTGGGGCGAGCAAAGCGGTTTGCATGAGGGCGAGGGCGGGCAAAGCGGTTTGCATGAGGGCGAGGGCGGGCAAAGCGGTTTGCATGAGGGCGAGGGCGGGCAAAACCTTTTGTCGAGGTGAGGGCAGAAACAAATCCCGGTCAGTTGGCCGGGTAAGATTTAAAAGGAGGCAGCCAAATGATTAAAATAGCAATCATCGGGGCCGGCAGCTCTTTTACCGGGCGCTTGCTGGTCGACATTTTGAGTACCATAGATTGCCAGGAGGGTATTATTGCTTTGGTGGACACCGATCCTCGCAGGTTGAAGTTGGCGGAAAAGTTGGTGAAGATGATAATCGAAAAGATGGATAAGAGATGGCATACTATTGCGGCAACAGATCGGCGGGAGGTCATCGCTGACGCCGCTTTTATCATCAATCAGATCGAGGTCCACGGTTTGGAGACGGTAAAATATGAATATGAGATACCTCTTAAATACGGAGTCAAACAATGCATAGGGGATACCATGGGACCGGGAGGGCTTTTTAAAACTTTGCGGACCTTGCCCGCCTGGTTCGATATCTTGAAGGATATCGAAGAATTGGCACCCGAGAGCCTGATTCTAAATTATACCAACCCCATGTCCGCCATTACTTTGGCTGCCGTTCGCTGTTCGTCAATACCCATCGTTGGTCTCTGCCACTCCGTCCAAGGCAGCAGCCGGCGGTTGGCTGACTATTTGGCAGTGCCCTATGAAGAACTTCGATGGAGTTGTGCCGGGATTAACCATATGGCTTGGTTTACAACCTTAGAACACCGAGGCAAAGATATGTATCCTCGCCTGAAAGAAAAAACGAAAGATCCGGAGTTTCTGGCCCAAGATCCGGTGCGACTGGATGCCCTTAATTATTTAGGCTACTTTGTGACGGAATCCAGCGGCCATTTCTCCGAGTATGTACCTTATTATAGGAAGCGTCAAGATTTGATTGATATACATTGCAACAGCGGCTACAATGGGGCAACCGGTTTTTACGCCAATCAATGGCCCCTTTGGCGACAGCGAACCGATAAAGAAGTGCAAGATTTGGTCAACGGCAAAAAAGAGCTGTCCCTGACAATGAGCAATGAATATGCTGCCCTGATTATCAGAGCAATACTGGCCAATGAACCGACGGTTATCTACGGCAATGTCCTTAATACAGGCCTGATTGATAATCTTCCCCAAGACGGAATTGTGGAAGTGGCTTGCTTGGTCAACCAAAACGGTATAAGCCCGACTTATTTTGGTTCTTTGCCTGAACATTTGGCCGCCCTCAACAGAAGCAATATGGCCTTTTTTGATTTGGCGGTTGAGGCTGTCTTAGCCCGGGATAAGGAGATGGCAATGCAGGCTTTGATGGTTGATCCGCTCACTGCGGCAGTTTGTTCTTTAGCGGAGATCAAGGAAATGTTTGAGGAATTATACCGGGCGGAGGTCGACTTTATTGCCCCTTTGGATTGACGAAGACTTAAATCATTTTCCTTGTTGGCTACGAGGTTTTCAATGGATATTTTGCTTGCTTTGATGAGAGAAATTGACATAATTGAACAATTAAATGCATAGTTTCAGAGGTATTTTATGGCTTTTGTCAAAATATACTAATATGGAAAAACTATTTTCCAAGGACGGGGAGGAGCAGGGATGGACAAGGAGTTGAAGTTGTCGGAATTTATTCCCGAAAGTGAGCTGGTAGTAGAGCGTAAAGTAGTTGAGCACCCTAAATTTCCTGTTATCGATATGCATGCGCATTTTGGCCCTTTGGTCTTGGGGAAAGATTATAAAAACAGGTACGATACCGGCGAAGAAGTGGAAAAATTCAAAAGACGGGGTATCGTAAAAATCGTCAACGCGGAAACTGTTTGGGATAGGGAACTGGACGAGATGCTGGAAAAAATTCATCCTTACGAAGACTTTATTCTTACTTTCAGCTCCGTTGATGTAACCAGACTTGCCGAACCGAAATTTGAAAAATATGTCCAAGTGACCTTGGCGGAAGCCAAGAAGAAAGGGGTTTGGGGACTAAAATTTTGGAAGGACATCGGTTTATACAAGAAAGACGAGACAGGTCACTATCTGGCCATCGATGATGAACGTTTGCAAGTTATCTGGGCGACTGCAGCCGAATTGAACCTGCCCGTTTTATTGCACATTGCTGATCCGGTTGCTTTTTTTAAACCCTTAGGGCCAACCAATGAACGTTATGAAGAGCTGGTTAAAAATCCCCAATGGTCCTTTTACCGGCCCGATTTATATTCTTTCCCGGAATTGATGGCCCAACAGGAAAATTTGCTGGCTCAAAATCCCCAAACTACATTTATCATTGCTCATGGGGCTTCTTATACGGAAAACTTAGGGCAAGTGGCCATCTGGTTGGATACTTACCCCAATTTATATATTGATTTTGCCGCCCGCCTGGCCGAGCTTGGTCGGCAACCCTATACTGCCCGGCGATTTTTTATCCGTTTTCAGGATCGCATCTTGTTCGGTATCGATGCTGTTGCCGGCTATCCCGCCAACTATAGGCCCTATTTTGAATTCTTGGAAACCCGAAATGAATACTTCGACTATTCATCGGCAAAAATACCGGGGCAGGGTCGCTGGAAGATTTATGGTATTGGCTTGGATGACGAAGTGCTTAAAAAGGTTTATTATAAAAATGCCGCCAAAATATTATCAATCGAGGCGGGACAAATCGCCACAGTTTAACTTCAGCGGTGCCCTTATGCATTGAACCGATTGTTGGTGAGGCAAAACTGACACAGCAATCTTTAAAGCTTTTTTGGGTAAGAAAGTCGTTTTAGGCAAGAAAATTGTTTTAGGCAGGAAAGCTGTTTTATGAAAGCAGATTGCAGGAGGAGGGGAATGTGAAAAAAAATAAACTTGTTATACCCTTTATAATTACTTGTTTTATAGCCTTAAAATTTGCAGTCTGTATCGCTTTTTTTGCCTATATGTTGGTTTCCAACCTGTTCTTTTCTTCTATGCACCGACTGGGCAAACTGACAGCCACATTTTTTGCTGTGCTGGGTGTTCTGGTTTTTATAGCTTTGTTTTATCTGGTTATAAAAGCGTTTATAGAAAGATGCAATGAGATAAGGAGTGGTGAAGAGGATGATCTTAGTCAATACTGATTATATTACCGGTCACGAGTTGGAAACTTTGGAGTTGGTGAAGGGCAGTACAATCCAGACGAGGCACGTTGGTAAAGATATCGGCCAGGCCTTTAAGCATTTGGTTGGCGGTGAACTCAAAGCTTATACAGAAATGATGGAAGGTGCCAGGGCATTGGCTACCAAAAGAATGGTCGAGGCGGCAAATAAATTGGGTGCCGATGCAGTAATTAATATTCGCTACGCTTCAGCAGCAATCATGCAGGGGGCAGCCGAAGTAATTGTTTATGGAACCGCCGTAAAATTTAAATAGGCTACAACACATAAGCCGATATAGGGTATTTCTTCCTAAGACAAGTCTGCTTGCTAAGTTGTAATCCGTTCTGGAAAGGACTGCAAAGCTTTTCCGATAGATTTGTTGTATCCTTTGATTGGCCGGCCATATCGGAATTCAATCTTTTTTACGGGGGGATGTTGACAAAAAATTATTGATAACCTGGATGCAAGAAATATACCTTAATGCTTTTTGCTTTTTACCGATAATCATATTACAGTATGTAACATAAACTTTGTCAAATAATGCGGACAAAATCCGGGGGATTTTTGTTTCTCTAAAATAGCTTTTCGGTTTAGTAAATATTATATTTGGTCGACATAATATTATGTTGACTAAATTTGTCAGCAGCTCAATTGGCCAAAATGATTTACAAAAGATTTATCTTATGCCAACTTTGCTGTGTGAAATATTATGATTTTACCTTTACCGAGATTTGTTGGCAAGGGCCGGACCACAACTAATAGAAAAAATATGGTCGGCGGTGAAAAAATGAAATTATTCAAAAGGAGAGTCTATATATTCGGTCTTTTATTTGTATTTTTAGGAGGGTTGAATACCCTTTTAGGTCACCGCTTTCTGGAAAAAAAATTTCATGATGAAATTAAAAATCATATTGTCTTAAAATTGGACAACATAATCGAACATGTTGCCGCCGATATTGATAAGGCTGAAAATGCTTTAAATGTATTGGCGGTTCTTGTTTCAATCGAAGAAAATAAAGGGAAGATTGAGGATTTTTTCCAAGGTCTTTTGGAACAAAATGAATCCTTCCTTGCTATATTTTTGGGTACTCCGACCAATGAGCAAATTTACGTCAGTAATACAATTCCTTCCGCTGAGGCTTTGGATGTCAGGACCAGGCCTTGGTATATTGACGCTGCCAAGGAAGGCAAGCTAATCTTCACAGCGCCTTATCTCCATGCTTATGATGGTACCTTCGTCATCACCTTGGCTTTGCCTGTTTATGATGAAAAAAACCGCTTAAAATGTATTTTAGGCATTGACAAGTCTCTGGCAGGAATGAATAAATTTTTACAGGTGCAAAAAGCAACACCGAACGGTTGTTCACTTCTCTTTGATGAATATGGAGATATCATTCTTTGCCCCTGTACAGGATTTGATATCGATTATCCCAAGAATATTGCCGATATTTCAAATATAACCCCGGCAAGTTTTGCAGGAAAGATGTCGGATATGCATTTTACCGGTTTGCACGGCGGGGATGACGGTTACCTACGTTGGCAAAGGTTGGGAGACCTGGATTTGATAGTTGCAACTTTTGCCCCCTTGGATGATTTGGTGAACAGGTTTGTGTTGAACTTACAGATGATTCTCTTGACCATCTTCTCTTATTTGATAATGTTTGTTTTACTGCTGCTTTTTTTGCAAAAATATATTCTAAAGCCCATGCAAGAACTAGATAATGATATTATGTCCATTCCGGCCGATGATTTGTCTTACCGGGTGCCGATTCGCCGGAGTCATTTTTTTGGCACCCTGCGCAAGACAATCAATCGCGGTCTCAATAAGACCCAAGAATATTTTCAGGATGTGATCAATAAGCAAGAAGAGTTGGAAGCTTCCTACGAACAGCTCTTGGCCAATGAGCAGCAACTGCAGACCCAATATGACGAAATAATTAAACATAGGACACAAATACAGTATTTGGCCGACCACGATCCCCTGACCGGACTTTTTAATCGTCGTAAATTTACTGAACACTTGCGGGATTGCCTGGAAGAGGAAGACAGCGGAGCAATCTTCATGTTCGATATCGACAATTTTAAAAATATTAACGACATTCAGGGTCATGTCTATGGTGACAGAGTTTTACAGTCCATAACCAGGCTACTGGTGGAGTGCTTGCCGCCCAATTCTGATGCCTACCGTTTTGGCGGCGATGAGTTTCTGGTTCTTATCAGAGGACAAAAGGGTCAGGATGAATTGGACAAATATATCAATCAGATCTTTAACTGCCTAAATCAAACCCGCATAATTGAGGGTCGTGTTATCCACCTTACGATCAGTGCCGGCATAGTTGTGTTTCCTAGCAACGGTAAGACCGTTGACGAACTATTAATAAAAGTCGATATTGCTATGCACAGTGCCAAAAAGAAAGGCAAAAACCTATACATGTTCTTTGAGGACAATATGGCGACAACTTTCAGTCAAAAAGTTCACATCGAGCGTATTTTGGTGGAGACAATCCAAACGAAAAAATTTATGCTGCTTTATCAACCTATTATCGATACTGCTTCCGGGAATGTCGCTTACTTTGAAGCCCTTATCAGAATAGAAGATCTTCCCATTTCCCCGTCGGATTTTATACCCGTTGCCGAAGAATCAAATTTGATATTACCGATGGGCCGCTGGGTTATTGAAGAAGCTATCAATCAACTTTTAGAATGGGAGCAAATGGGCCTGAGTGTCAAACCCATTGCTATAAATTTCTCGCCCAAACAATTTTTTGACCAAGGCTTGGAAGCTTTTCTGGTTGATCAATTGGCAAAAAATAATATTGAGCCATCCTTAATTGAGATTGAAATAACAGAAAACGTTCTGATCGATAATGTGGAAGAAGTCATCAAAATAATCAACAGTTTCAAAGCGCTGGGTATTAAAATTTCCTTGGACGACTTTGGTACCGGTTATTCCTCCATCAACTATATTACCCGTATTCCCGTCGACAGAATAAAACTCGACCGGAGTCTGACGGGAAAATTAGCGGAGAATTTACCTGTATTGGAGAGTTTGGTGGCAATAGCCCACGGAATGGACATGGAGGTTGTCGGGGAGGGTGTCGAAAAAATCAACGAGTCTTATCTTTTAAGCAAGTCCGGTTGTGATTATTTGCAAGGCTATCTTTTCAGTATGCCGGTCAAGGCGGAAATTGCCTACAAACTATTGGAAAAAAACTTCGGTAAGTTAATTTTTGAGAAAAAGGACCGACTTTAAAAGTCGGCAATACTCCCTGAGAAGAATATAATTCATCGACAATTGAATAAATTAGTATGTTTTTGCAAGCACAAGCCATAAGCTGGGCTTTTTTTTGTTTTTTAAATAAATTTTCTAAAGGAATTAGTAGCTTCAATGTCGAAAGAACTATGAAACAGAAAATGACACTTGGAATAAAGCTCCTGCAAACGGTTTTTTAAAAGAGAAAAGTAAACCTGGTTTTAATTGCAGTCAATACCGGTTATCGCTATGACATATATTGTTTTAAAGATTTGGTATAACCATGTAAAATATAGTTGGAGAAGTTTTAATGCAATACCCCAAAATTATATTCTGGTTCTATTGGAGGTTGTAATAATGGATAAGCCGACATACCCGACTAATGCGGTAAAAGACAATGGTTCGTCGCAGGACTCTATGAATCAAGATGTGCTGGTAAAAGTCGAAGATTTACACACCTATTTTTCAACGGATGAAGGATTGATTAAAGCTGTAAACGGTGTCTCCTTTGAAATTAAAAAAGAGCAGGTTTTGGGGGTTGTAGGTGAAAGTGGCTGCGGTAAAACAATTTCGGCCATGTCCATTATGCAACTCTTACCAAAACCGCACGGCTTTATTCATTCCGGTCGAATTTTATTTAGACACAAGAACTTGGGTGTCATTGATTTGTCCACGCAAAACCCTACCGGTCCCATAATGAGGGAGATACGTGGCAATGAGATTGCCATGATCTTTCAAGAGCCGATGACATCTTTGAATCCGGTTTATACAATCGGTTACCAAATTGTTGAAGCAATTACCCTTCATCAAGATGTAAGTGAAAAAGAGGCCTGGAAGATGGCCGTGCAGATGTTGGCCAACGTTGGTATACCCGGCCCCGAACAGCGGGTTAAGGAGTATCCCTACCAAATGAGTGGAGGAATGCGCCAGCGGGCTATGATTGCCATGGCCCTATCTTGCAATCCGACTCTTTTGATTGCTGATGAGCCGACTACTGCACTGGACGTAACAATCCAAGCCCAGATTTTGGATTTAATGCGTCGCCTGCAGGAAGAATACAAGATGTCAATTATGATGATTACCCACAACCTCGGTGTTGTCAGTCGCATGTGCGATGAAGTTGCCGTCATGTATATGGGGAAGATCGTCGAGCATGCGGAGGTGCGGGACCTTTTCCATAATCCCCTGCACCCCTATACGGTGGGTCTATTAAATTCCATACCCAAGCTTAGCACGCGTAAACAACGCCTTGTTCCGATTAAGGGGGTTGTTCCTGATCCGCGGGATATGCCGACAGGTTGCAGTTTTAGGGAGCGCTGTCCCCAGGCAACGGAAAAATGTAAAGAAGATCCGCCCATGATGGATGTTGATAATGGTCATCTGGCCCGGTGTTGGCTATTTGCTTAAAAACGAGTGATAGGAAAGGGATGCGAAACCATGACGACTACTAAAACTGATAAAGCTGTGCCTGAGGCAAGTGATGTGCTATTGAGAGTAGAGGGATTAAAGAAATACTTTCCCATAACAAAGGGATTATTTCGTCGCACGGTGGGTTTTGTTAAAGCTGTTGACGGAGTAAATTTTGAAATAATGAGAGGCGAAACGCTTGGTTTGGTCGGTGAAAGCGGTTGTGGGAAGACTACGGTGGGTTTAAGTCTATTGCAATTGATCCAACCTACCGAAGGTGAGATAAGTTTGAATGTGGACGATAATTGGTTGCCTGTTGATGGCAAATCAATCCGTGGTTTGCGCAATAAGGTGCAGATTATATTTCAGGATCCGTTTTCCTCACTGGATCCGCGCATGCGAGTCCGCGATATCGTTGCGGAACCCTTAAAAGCTCACGGTATGAATAATCGGGCTGAAAGATACAAACGGGTGGAAGGGCTTTTGGAAGCGGTTGGCTTAGGCAGGCACCACATGCACCGCTTTCCTCACGAATTCAGCGGTGGCCAAAGGCAAAGAATCGGCATTGCCCGGGCTTTGTCCTTGAATCCCTCCTTGATTGTTTGCGATGAACCGGTATCGGCACTGGATGTTTCGGTTCAAGCCCAAGTTTTGAACCTGCTGGATGATTTGCAAGAACAGTTTGGTTTAACTTATTTATTTGTGGCCCACGACCTGTCAGTCGTTCAACATATCAGCGATCGGGTTGCCGTTATGTATCTGGGTCGCATTGTGGAAATGGCCGCTGTGGAAAATTTGTTTGCCCGACCCAAGCATCCCTACACAGAAGCGCTTCTTTCCGCCATTCCTGATCCCGATCCGGACATTATGGGCGATCAAATAATTTTAAAGGGGGACGTTCCCAGCCCGGCAAATCCGCCCAAGGGTTGCCATTTCAATCCCCGCTGTCGCTATGCTCAAGATATATGCCGCCAAGAAGATCCTCAATTGGTTGATTTCGATGGTAAAGGGCATTTCGTGGCCTGCCATTTTGCTAAGGAGCTGAGCTTAACCGGTGTAACGGTAGGGGAGGCCGTATAAACATCGGTTAGTTTATGCTATATATGCCGTACAGGCAATAAGAGAATGATTGGAGGAAAAGCATGAAGTCAAAGTCTTTGTTTTTAGTTATTATGTTGTTGGTTTTAGGCATGTCTTTCTCTGTTCTTGCTGCCCCTGCCGATCCTGAAACCTTTGTTTATGTGGGAGGTGCCGGTTCACCTCAGACACTGGATCCCGCCGCTGCTTATGATACTGCCAGTGGGGAAGTTATCCATCAGGTTTATGATAATCTGTTCATGTATGTCGATGGTGACTTGGATGTAATTGGCCCCATGTTGGCTACCGAGGTTCCGACTGTAGCCAATGGACTTATGTCTAAAGATGGTCGGACAATCAGGATCCCGATTCGCAAGGGCGTGAAGTTCCATAACGGTGCAATCATGACTCCCGAAGATGTCCGCTATTCTATTTTAAGGGCTATGTTAGCCGATACCTCCGGCGGACCGACCTGGATGTTCTTTGAGCCTCTTTTGGATGCTGCTTCCATGCGTGATGTTATCGAAATGGCCGGCGGAGATCCCGACTATATTGATATCAATGAAGTCGATGCAGCTATCTTGCGCAAAGCCCACGATATCGTTGCCGCCACTATTGAGGTTGACGGCGATGATGTGGTCTTCCATTTGGCCAGTGCTTACCCGCCTTTTATTAACATCTTGACCAAGGGTGGTTCTTGGGCATCGATTGTCAACAAAAAATGGATGATTGAAAATGGCGCCTGGGACGGCAAAGCCGACACCTGGCAAAATTGGTATGACCTAGCTGAAGAAGAAATGACCTGCTACGATAAGGCCAACGGTACCGGTCCCTTCAGACTGGATACCTGGGACAGAAGCGGCCAGCAAATCGTCTTCAGCCGTTTCGATGAGTATTGGCGCGGGCCTGCTACAATAAAGACCGCTTTTATCAAGTCAGTCCATGAGTTCAGCACCCGTCTGTTGATGTTGAGAGCCGGCGACGCCGATGCCATTTATGTCGACGAAAAAGACTTGGATCAGGTTGCTGTTTTGCCCGACGTTCGGGTTATGAGGCTTTTGCCCCAGCTAACCAACACGGTCTTGTTCTACAGTTTCACCATTCCCGTTGAAGGCAACGAAGACCTGGTCTTCAGCGGTAAATTGGACGGTAAAGGTATCCCCAGCGATTTCTTTGCCGACATTGACGTTCGTAAAGCTTTCAACTACTGCTTTGATTATGATGCTTATCTTGACGAAGTTGCTCAAGGCGCCGGTGAAATTCCTGTCGGTCCAATACCCCAAGTCCTTCCCTATGTAAACCCGAACCAAGATTATTATACTCATGACTTGGCCAAAGCTGAAGCCCACTTCCGTAATGCTTTTGGCGGGCAGGTATGGGAAAAAGGTTTCGAGGTCGGTATCGTCTACAATATCGGTAATGATATGCGCAAGACCGCCTTGGAAATTCTGGAATATAACGTCAAGCTGATCAATCCCAAGTTTAAGGTTCATGTTATTGGTCTTGAATGGGATAACGTCCTTGATAAGTTGAGATCGGCTTCGCTCCCCATATTTGTAATGGGCTGGCTTGCTGACTTCCCCGATACCCACAACTTTGCCGTACCCTTTATGCATTCAACCGGAACTTTTGCCGGTTATTGTGGTCAGGGCC
This sequence comes from uncultured Halanaerobiales bacterium, assembly GCA_964568715.1. Classification (GTDB taxonomy): domain Bacteria; phylum Bacillota; class Halanaerobiia; order B1SED10-174; family B1SED10-174; genus CAZMQU01. The sequence continues at coordinate 54,828 of CAZMQU010000010.1, read as the reverse complement.
TTATTGATTTGGCAAAAGTCGAGTTTGACGAACTGGTCGATGCCGGTATCAAAGCAACCGATCCGGCCAGAAGGGAAGCAATCTATCACTTGCTCCAAAAGCGTTATGTCGACTTGGCTATAGCCATGCCTTATGCAGAACCTACAGCTAACAGGGTAATGCGTGATTGGGTCCAAAATTTCAATTATTGCCCGGCTTATAGTGCCAACTACGATTTCTGGGAAGTATACAAAGAGTAGCAGCTGTTAAACATGAAACAGGTGAGCAGGGTTGCTTTTGGCAATCCTGCTCATATAACTTTAAGTATCTAAGGAGCATGAAAGTATGTTAACTTATATCGTTAGGCGATTATTGCTATTACCAATTGTACTAATGGGAGTAACGCTCATGGTTTTTGTTGTCATGTCCTTCCTGTCTCCCTACCAATTAGTCAGCGCCTATATTAAGAGCCCGGAAGAACTTAAAAACCAAAGCCTTGATGATTTGGTTCGCAAGTATGAGCTGGACCAACCTCCCCATATCCGCTATGTGAATTGGATGAAAAATTTACTCAAAGGTGATTTGGGTTACTCCAGATCGGCGAATATGTATGTAACGGAGGCAATTGCCAAGCGTTTCCCGGCCACAATTGAGCTGGCCCTGTTTGCTATTATCCCTGTCGTTTTGGGTGGGATTTGGTTGGGTACAATTTCCGCTAAACACTATAATAAACCACTCGATCACTTAACGAGGACTTTTGCCATCGTTGGCTGGTCCTTGCCCGACTTCGTCTTCGGTTTGATTTTGCTGATGATTTTTTACGGGGTACTGGGGTGGTTTCCGCCGGGGAGATTATCTATGTGGGCCGATAAAGAGGTCCTTACCGGGAGCTTTGTCAGGTATACCGGACTAAATACATTTGATTCTTTGTTGAATGGCCGCTTTGATATATTTTGGGATGCTATTCGCCACCTGATTGCGCCGACCTTGACTTTGGCTTATCTTTGGTGGGCCTTTTTACTTCGCATTACCCGCTCGAGTATTTTAGAAGTAATGAACAGAGATTATGTCCGGACGGCACGGGCCAAGGGACTTACAGAAAAAGTTGTAATTAATAGGCATGTGCGGCGCAATGCATTAATTCCGGTTGCAACGGTTGCAGCAACGATGGTCCTTGGACTTTTAGGCGGCGTGGTAATCGTTGAGACGGTATTCGATTACAAGGGTATTGGCCTATTGATATCGACGGGAGCCAGACAACTGGATTATACCTTGATTTTAGGTACTACTCTGTTTTACGGTTTGCTTCTGGTTATAACAAACTTGGTCGTCGATGTTCTCTATGCAGTTATAGATCCGCGGGTTAGATTGGAGTGATGGTCTATGGTATTTAAAAAGTTATTGCGCAACCCGCTGTCAATGGCCGGGCTAATACTCCTAGCTTTCTTTATATTTGTCGCAATTTTTGCACCCTGGATAGCTCCTACCCGGGAAGATCATAAAGATGAACCCTACCGTGTACCCCGTTATGGCTGGGGGACAGCTCCGGCACCTCCCCAAAAAGGGCACCCCATGGGTTTGAGCGAAGGTAAATACGACATTTTTTACGGTGTGGTATGGGGGACTAGGACAGCCTTCCGGGTTGGCCTAATAGTCACAGGCTTGTCATGCTTTATAGGTGTTTGCATAGGTTCTGTCAGTGCCTATATCGGCGGGAAATTTGACGAATTGGTCATGCGGTTTGTGGACATGTTTATGAGTTTTCCCTTTTTGATTGCTGCTATTGTAATAACAGCGGTATTGGGAAGGGGCTTGGATAAAGTTATTATAGCACTGGTATTGTTTAGGTGGACGGGTTATGCCCGCCTGATCCGCGGTAGTGTTTTGCAAGTTAAACAAGAAGAATATATTATGGCCGCAAGGGCAAGCGGTGTATCCCACCCGGCTATTTTAATTAAACACATCTTGCCCAACACCATTTTTCCTGTTTTAATTCAAGCATCGATGAATATGGGTTCGATTGTTGTAACTGCTTCAACTTTGAGCTTTTTGGGGCTTGGTGCACCGGAAGGTTATGCGGACTGGGGACAGTTGATCAGCTTCGGTCGCAACTGGATTCTAGGAACCCCTACAAATCCCTTGGAATACTGGTATACGGTGGTTTGGCCGGGACTGGCCATTATACTGTTTGTCCTTTCCTGGAACCTTATCGGTGATGCTTTCCGCGATATAATGGACCCCAGAATCCAAGGCTAAAAAGATTAACTTAATTTTCGAAATTGCAGGTAAAGTGGTGTGTTCTTCGGGAATGCACCGCTTTTTCTATAATTAAAGGGGGCTGTCTTAATCCCATTGGGGCTTCGAGGAAGGTTAGCCGGTAAAAATGTGGGATAAAATTGCGAATACCCAGGCAAAAAAATTAAATATAAAAATCGGTCTTGACAAACTGATACCGGTAAGATATAGTTATTTCAACATATTAAAAAAGCTATGACCGGGAACCAGTAACAACACAGTCCACCCTTCAGAGAGCTTTGGTTGGTGAGAAAAAGCAGGTTGGGAGTGTTGCGAATTCATCCTGAGAGCTGCAGGCTGAAAGGTTAAACCTTGTAGGCTGCGCCGGCATCCGACCGTTAAAATGGAGGAGCAATGATGGTTGCTCGCTGAGGTTGTATATCCATACAACGAAAACAAGGTGGTACCGCGAGAAGATGACTCGCCCCTGTTAAGCAGGCGGCGGGTTTTTTGTTCTATCGGACCGCAGCCGAGCGCAACCATCGAATAAATTTTTAGGAGGCAAAAAAATGATGAGAAGAAAAATGGTTTTAATCGGCTTGTGTCTTGGTCTGTTGTTAATTCTGGCGGGGTGTGACAGTAAGAAAGGTACCACCATCGGTATAATTCAATATGTGGAGCACCAAGCTCTGGATGCCGCCCGTCTAGGCTTTATTGATGCCTTGGTTGACAGCGGTTATGAACCGGAAAAAGACATTCAAATCGACTATCAAAACGCCCAAGGGGATGCTTCCAATCTCTCGACTATCAGCGATCGCTTTGTCGGTAAGAAGGTCGACTTGATATTGGCTATTGCAACACCGGCCGCCCAGGCAGTTGCGGGCAAGACCGTCGATATACCCATATTGGGGACGGCTATCACCGACTATGTAGTGGCCCGGTTGATTGATTCCAATGAACGGCCGGGCAAGAATGTCACCGGCACCACTGATATGAATCCTGTCAAGGAGCAAATTGAGTTGATTGTGAAATTGGTTCCCAATGTCAAAAAAATCGGCATTCTCTATACTTCCAATGAAGATAATTCGATATTGCAGGCCGGCTTGGCCAAGGAGGCAATAGCGGCCATGGGTTTGGACTATATTGAGGGGACCATTGCTAATTCCAATGAAGTCCAGCAGGCTACCCAGTCCATAGTGCGGCAGGTCGATGCCATTTATATACCGACCGACAATATATTTGCCTCAGCCATGCCTTTGGTCCATGGTGTTGCAGCTCCGGCCGGCATACCCGTAATTCCCGCCGAAGCGGGCATGGCAGCTGCGGGCGGTGTGGCAACCTTGGCAATCAACTATTATGACCTAGGATACCAAACCGGTTTGATGGCGGTCAAGGTTTTGGCCGGAGCGGATCCGGCCCAAATGCCCATCGAGGGCGGTGCTGATTTTGAATACTATATAAACGGGCCTGTCGCCCAAGAAATTGGATTGACCATACCTCAAGAACTGCAAGGATATGTAGTTTCAGGCGATTGACGGAAATGACTAATAGAGCAAACAGCTGGGAGGGCAATGAGACGGCAGCGCGATAATATATGCTGTTATAAATAACTAATCGAGGGACCGGACTTAATAATTAATATTACAAGCAAGGGGAGAAGTGAGAAGGATGTTGCAAATATTTTTGGGAGCAATAATGTTGGGTTTACTTTGGGCAATTATGGCCATGGGTGTTTACATTACCTATCGCATTTTGGATATTGCGGATCTAACCGTGGAAGGAAGTATTACCTTAGGGGCAGCCATTGCTGCCCGGGCAATTTATTCGGGTTTTAACCCTTTTAAGGCAACAGGACTCGCTCTTTTAGGTGGAATGTTGGCCGGTCTGGTAACAGGCCTCTTGCATACCCGCTTAAAAATTCCGCCTCTGCTCGCCGGCATATTGTCCATGATCGGTCTTTACTCAATAAATTTAAGGATATTGGGCAAAGCCAACCTCTCTTTGTTACGGTTGGAAACCGTCTATAGGTTATTCAGCAATATGAAAATATTTAAAAGTCCGGCCCTTGTCGATTTGAAGCTCGGGCAGATTCCCGCTGTAATAGCTTTTGCCCTGCTTTGCCTTGCTTTTGCTGTGGCAATCCTTTATTGGTTTTTTGGCACAGAAATAGGTTGTTCTTTGCGGGCGACCGGTGATAATCCCCAGATGGCACGGGCGCAGGGTATCAATACAAAGATGATGATTGTCCTCGGCTTGATGATCAGCAACGGTTTGGTGGCACTGAGCGGTGCTCTCATCGCCCAACAACAAAACTATGCTGACGTACAAATGGGTATAGGTTCAATAGTAATCGGTTTGGCTTCGGTCATTATCGGTGAAGTCCTCTTTGGCAGACGTAGCTTCTTCAATTGCTTGTTTTCTCTTGCCTTGGGGGCGGTTACCTATCGGGTGATAATTGCTCTGGTACTGGAGATGGGCTTGCCGCCCTATGACTTAAAGCTCTTTACGGCGATTACCGTGGCCTTGGCCCTGGCTTTGCCCGTTTTCAAGCCTTACTGGCTTCCGTTCAAAAATAGTATTAAAGGAGGGCAATAATATGTTGGCAATCGAGGCTGTCAGTAAAATTTTTAATCCCGGAACAATCAATGAGCGAGTCGCTTTGAGAAATATCGATCTGACCTTGGCGAGGAATGACTATGCAACCTTGATCGGTGGCAACGGGTCGGGTAAATCGACTTTGCTCAATTGCATTGCCGGTGTATATGATGTCGACAGCGGTTCGATTAAAATTGAAGGCAGCGATATCACCGCCTGTTCCGAACACAAGCGGGCCAAGGTTTTGGGTCGGGTCTTCCAAGATCCCATGCTTGGAACCAGCGGCGGCATGAGCATCGAAGAAAACTTGGCTTTGGCTTTCCGCCGCGGTAGAAGGCGCAACTTGGCTTGGGGAATCAAACAAGGGGAACGACGACTCTTTAAAGAGGCCTTACAATACTTGGATTTGGGTTTGGAGGATCGTCTGAAAGTTCCCGTTGGCTTGTTGTCGGGGGGGCAGCGCCAAGCCTTGACTTTGTTAATGGCAACACTGAAACAGCCCAAATTGCTTTTACTCGATGAGCATACTGCCGCTTTGGACCCTAAAACAGCAAGAAAGGTATTGATCTTGACTGACAGCCTAATTGAAGATAACAAATTGACGGCATTGATGGTAACTCACAATTTGAAAGATGCCATCGAGTACGGCAACCGACTGATTATGATGCATGCCGGCAAGATTATTTTGGATATTAAAGGAGAAGCCAAAAAAAATATTACCGTGGAATATCTCTTGAACCGATTCGGGCGGGCCGGCGGGAAAGAATTTGCCAATAGCCGGACTCTCTTGGCTTAGGGAATAATTACGGCCGGTCGACATGTTTGGGCACGGCAAGATTCATATTGATAAAAAATTGGGGCGGTAGGGATTTTTACCGCCTTTAATATTTTGCTTTAGGGAGTAATCCCCGTTAAAAATTTTTCAGGCAGGTATCGGCTAGAGTAATCGGGAATTGGGTAATGTTATCATTTAATTGAAGGCCCGGTTGAGATGATGGGTTAAATTTTTTCAGCAAAGATTTCCCGGTCGGCAAAATTTTGGTAAAACGAATATTTTCATCAGATTATTGACCGGAGTGCCCGCAAGACAGTATTTAATTGGCTGATGGCGAGGCTTGCCCGGGCTTAAATTGCTTAATAAGAAAGAATCACAAAATAATTGATTGGGAGGTATAGGCATGACAAAGAGACGGAAAGTATTAATCGGTATAGGCGGCTTGATTGTATTGATAGCTTTAATCGGCGTTTTGGGATTCGGTACGCAAATCAAAGCGATCAGAACCATAACCAAATTGGCCGATAACTTATTTTATATGGAGTATGAGGGAGATTACGGCTTGACTCAATTTTTGGAGCAGGGCGGCGCCAAGTCTGACGATGAGGTGGCAGCCTACTTGACCGGCTTCTTTTCCCGGGGGCTTTACAAATTCGAAGCGCCGGAAACAATATATGGTTGCAGTACCCTTGCTGCCCAAACACCGAAAGGAGGCAACATTTTTGGCCGCAATTTTGATTGGGATGATTGTACGGTGCTGATTATCAAAACCGTTCCCACTGATGGCTATGTTTCCATATCCACTGCCAACGCAGAATTTCTGGGTGTCAGTGGTGATCCGCAAAACATCGCTGATAGATTTGTCTACCTGGGCTCAACCTATGCTCCTTTGGATGGAATGAACGAGAAAGGTTTGTGTGTCGCGGTTTTGGCCTTGGACGATACCTGGCAGACCCGGCAAGATACGGGTAAGGCGGGTATTACGACGACGACGGCAATCCGAATGTTGCTGGATCAAGCTGCTACGGTTGATGAGGCTTTGGAACTATTAAAACGATATGATATGTGTTCATCTGCAGAGCTTGGTTATCATTTTGCCCTAGCGGATGCGACCGGCCAGGCGGTGGTGGTTGAATACATCGATAACATAATGTATGTTACGGAAGAAACTGCCGCTACCAATCATATTTTAACTCCGGGGCCTTACCATGATGACGGCAAAGATGAATGGAGCGCATATCGTTATGACACACTTAAAGACTTGCTGGCGCAAGCCGATGGGATTATGGATGTCGACCAAGTTAAAGAGGCTCTCACTCGGGTTAGCTCCTCTACCCAATGGTCAATTGTTTATGATCAAAAGGATCTTGAGGCTGTTTATTATCATCGGATGAATTTCGACAGGCCTTTTCGCTTTGATTTTTAAGGGTTTTCGGCGATGCCCGTTGCGAAAAAAACGGCGACGGGCTGTGCCTTTGGAACTAAATTTAGCCTTAAAAAGAAATTATTATAATATCTCATAAAAATTACCAGTTAGTGCAGGAAAAATTAACTGTAGTGTAGAACTAATTAGTTGGCTTTCCAAATAGTCAGTTTTTTAAATTATTGGATGTTTATGAAAGGAAGATTTTTTTGAGGAAAGAAAATAATTTGCTTGCGCTGTTGTCCTCACTTGCGGCCCTTCTTAAAATCAGGTTGGCTATGATTGTTTTGTACATAATTTTTTGTGGTAATTGGGCCAAACCCGACTACAGGTCTATGTGTAATTAGCTTTTTTGAAATCATCTTGCAAACGCATTCTTTGCGTTTTTTCTTATTTTTTAACGAAATTGTTTCTTATATTATGCGTTCAAAAATTCATTATAGGGGATGTAATTGTTATGGATATGGTTTCTGAATAATCCAAAGCTTATGCCAAGAAACGGTAAACTGTTAGAATCAGTGGCCAAAATGTTTGTAAAACAGCGAGCAATGCCCTGCCGTTGTTATGAGCCGATTATTGGAGGTTGGTTATAAGCAGGAATATATAAATTGATGAAAGCACCCTTGGATTGCACTAAACAGCTAACCCTTTTAAAATATTCTTTATCAGGAATATACATGCATTCCAAGTCCTATGGAATGTGTGTTTAAAGAATAACTTATGTACAAGACAGTACATACAAAAGGAGTTAATGAATATGTGTTTCAAAACGCAAGTCTCGTTGCTGTTGGCATTGGCAGGGGTGTTTGTTATTGCAATCGTTTTGCTGTTTGCTAATTTGTGGGGTTTGTTTCCCGCCGGCCAATTGCTTGCATCACTATTGGCAAGCAAAGTTTTCGGAACCATTCTCTTTGTTTTAACTTTATTCTTTTTTGCTTTGTTGGTTGGTTTAATCTTTAAAATTAATAGCGACCGCCAAGGAATAAATGAGGATAGCCCGGAAAAATATATGGATTACCTTTACAATGATATCAGGGGGAAAATCCATGATTACAATAATCATTTGCAAGTCCTTTATACCCTTTTAATCAAAGGGAATCATAAGGACGCCAAGGAATATGTCGATGAACTGGTTGAGGAAGCCGCCTTGGAACAGGAGATACTGAAGACAAATTTCCCGGCCCTGGATTCCCTGCTATACTATAAAGCGGGTCTGGCTAAAGCAAAAGGAATTGAAACGGATATTTATATTATGACCGACTTAAAAAATCTTGAGATCAAAGCGACCGAATTAAGTCGGGCCTTGGGGAATATAATTACCAATGCTATTGAGACCTTGTCAACTTTTAACGGGGATAAGGAGTTGACGATAATCATCCGCCAAAAGGGGGGCTATCATTTTGAGATTATAAACAACGGTCCGACTATTCCGAAGGCTTTTATCAAGGATTTATGTAAACCCGGTTTTACGACCAAAGATAATGGCAAAGGGCTTGGTTTATATACTGCCCGCAATATTATTGAAAAGTATGGAGGGGTTTTGACTGTAAGCAGCGATAACGATGAGACTTCTTTCAATGTATTTTTTCCGGAAAAAGAAGTTGGTCATACTTTGGAAAATAGTATCTATGGTGGTTTTAGCTGCTAATGATTACTGATTAATAAGTTGACCTGTTTTGATAAAAAAGATATTGCAATGTTGGGTAACTTATAATATAATTAGTTAGGCAATCTAATAATTTGCTTAACTAATTATATTCTTTTATAAAGGATGATGAAATTGAATACCGATATCAGTAAAGAGGAGATTGTCCCGAAGTTGATGGACGTTTTATTTCGCTTCCGACGCCTATATCACCGCAGTCCCATTCCCGGCTTGAAACATAGTGAGACCAGGATGCTTTTTATTATTAATAAACGGACTGAAGCAAGAGGAGGCATATCAATTACAGAGCTGAGCAAACATTTAAGGGTTACCTCACCGACAGTTACCCAAAGGATCAATGCCTTGGAAGAAATGGGCTTGACGGAACGGACTATTGATCCCGATGATCGACGCTCCATACGGGTTTCATTGACGGAAAAAGGCCGGGAGGCAATCAAAAAATCTTCCGAAACCTTCTATGCTTTGTACAGTCAACTTGCTGATCATCTGGGCAAAGAGAAAAGTTTGTTACTTATTGAACTCTTATCAGAGACCTTTGACTTCTTAAGCAAACAAATATTGAAATAATTATAGCTAATGCTGAGGTGAAAATATGGTTAAACTTATGCGGTATTTAAAACCATTTTGGGTGCTTGTTGTTGTGGCTTTATCCTTGGTAGTTATCAGAGTGGTATCTGAACTGTATCTGCCGGCAATAACCGCGGACATAGTAAATGTCGGTGTAGTTAACGGTGATGTAAGCTTTATTGTCAAGATGGGAATTCGAATGCTTTTGATAGCGGCGATCGGTGGATTGAGCATGTTGGTTTCCGGCCATTTTGCCGCCCGGGCTGCTGCCGGATTTGCCGGCCTGATGCGGGAGGAAATTTTTGCTAAAGTGGAGAGCTTTTCTTTGCAAGAATTTGACCAATTCGGCACTGCTTCCCTCATTACCAGAACAACAAATGACGTAAGCCAATTGCAAATGATTGTATTTATGGGTATGCGGATGATGACCAGGGCGCCAATAATGGGTATTGGCGGCGTGGCTATGGTCATGTCTAAAGATCTTCCCTTGTCATTGATTTTTGCGGCGGCGGTTCCCGCACTTTTTTTCACGGTATTTATAATAGGCCGGAAAGGATTTCCCTTTTTCAGATTGTTGCAGAAGAAAATTGACAATCTGAATAGGGCCTTACGGGAAAATTTAATGGGTATACGGGTCATCAGGGCTTTTACCCGTCAAGATTACGAGAAGGAACGTTTTCAAAAGGCTAACAAAGATTATGCCGATACAGCCATAAAAGTTAATCGCATCATGTCGATTATGAACCCGGTTACGATGTTGATTATGAATTTGACGACTATCTGTATTGTATGGTTCGGCGGGTGGCGCATCGAGGGCGGTTCTATCCAAGTGGGTGACTTAATGGCTTTCATCCAGTACGGGATGCACATTATGTTTTCTCTGATGACGGTTTCCATGATGTTTGTTTGGATACCGCGGGCTTCGGCCTCGGCGGCGAGAATAAATGAGGTCTTGGAAACGGTGCCACAAATTACTGATTCTCTCCAACCTCAAAAACCCATTGACCGCAAAGGACAGATTGAATTTAAGGATGTATCTTTCAGTTATCTTGATGGAGAAACCCCGGTTTTAAATGATATATCCTTTGTCGCCCCGCCCGGTAAAGTTACAGCAATCGTCGGTGGGACCGGATCCGGCAAAACGACGATAGCTAATCTGATTATGCGTTTCTATGATGTCGATAAAGGGAGTATCAGCCTTGACGGCATCGATATCAGGGCAATGACCCAAAAGGATTTACGGCAAATTATCGGTTATGTATCGCAAAGAGCAATTATTTTCTCGGGTTCCGTAAAGGACAATCTGCGTTTTGGCAGGCAGGAATCAACCGAGGAAGAAATAGAAAAGGCTGCGACGATTGCCCAGGCCCGCAACTTTATCGAGGCCATGGATGATGGATTTGCAGCAGAAATTGCCCAAGGCGGTACAAATCTTTCCGGTGGGCAAAAACAGCGCTTGGCAATTGCCCGCGCTATTGCCAAAAGGCCTTTGATTTATATTTTTGACGACAGTTTTTCGGCCCTGGACTTTAAAACCGATGCCAGACTGAGGGCCGCTTTGAAAGAAGAAATTGTTTCTTCGACATTCATTATCATTGCTCAAAGGATCAATACAATTATTGATGCTGATCAAATCATTGTTTTGGATGAAGGAAGAATTGTCGGGATTGGTACCCACAAGGAATTGTCACAAAATAATGAAGTATACAAGGAGATTGTAGCTTCACAACTGGCAGAGGAGGAGATTGCATGAGCGGCAGACAAAGACAAGAAAGCAGGGCGCAGTCCACACCTCGCGTCGGTCGCCGGGGAGGGGGACCCGGCGGTTTATCGAGGCCGGCTGAAAAACCCAAGCATTTTAAAAAGACTCTTATCAGACTTTTAAAGTATATTAAACCCTATCAATTTTTACTTTTGTTGGTTTTTGGCTCGGCAATTTTGGGTACCCTTTTCAGAATTATCAGCCCTCGTTTTTTGGGTCGGGCCACCACTGTTCTTTTCGATGGCATGATGGCGAAAGCTAAAGGCCTTCCGGGAGCGGGAATAGATTTTAATCGCATTGGAGAAATATTGTTGTTTCTGATTGGTTTGTACCTGCTCAGTTCAATATTTCGCTATATAGAAAATTATATTATGGCCGGCGTTTCGCAAAAAATCGTCTATGATATGCGAAATGATGTCAGCGAAAAAATACCTCTTTTGCCTTTAAAATATTTTGACAGCCATACCCACGGCGAAACCTTGAGCCGGGTTACCAACGATATGGATGTAATCAGCGGTACCCTCCAGCAGAGCTTACTGCAAATCATTGAGTCTTTGGTGACAATTGTCGGTATTCTTGTCATGATGGTGAGCATCAGTTTTCCCATGACTTGCATCACCTTGGTGACCTTGCCCCTGGCTTTTTACGCTACCGCCAAGATCGCCAAGCTTTCCCAAAAACACTTTATCGGCCACCAGCGGGAATTGGGTAATATCAACGGCCATATTGAAGAAATGTACGGCGGCCATATGGTGGTCAAGGCTTTTAATTACGAAGAAGAAGCGATGGAACGTTTTCGTGTAATCAATGAGAGACTTTATCAGGCCAATTGGCGTTCCAGATTCCTATCAAGCATCATTATGCCCCTCTTGTCATTTATCAACAACATCGGTTACGTTCTCGTTGCGGTGGTCGGAGCAATATTTGTAACCCAAGGGCAGATTACCATCGGTGATGTCCAAGCATTTATCCAATATTCACGGCAATTCAACCATCCCATAGTCCAAACTTCCGGTATAGCAAACATTTTGCAATCGACCATTGCTGCTGCGGAGCGGGTTTTTGAATTGTTGGATGAAGAAGAAGAGTTACCCGATGCACCGGAGGCTCTGCAGGAATTTAATCCTCGCGGCGATATTTCATTCTCCAATGTCCGTTTCGGTTATACCGATGACAATATTATAATACCCGATATGACCATAAATGTAAGTTCCGGACAAAAGGTGGCGATTGTCGGTCCTACCGGAGCGGGTAAGACGACCTTGGTCAACTTACTGATGCGTTTTTATGAAATAAAGGGCGGCAAGATTACTGTCGACGGCAGGGATATCAGGGATATCGAAAGAGATGCTTTGCGCGGTGCTTTCGGTATGATCCTCCAGGATACTTGGCTTTTTCAAGGAACCATAAAGGACAATATAACTTACGGACGCAACAATGCCAGCCACGATGACGTGGTGCAAGCGGCCAAGACCGCCTATGCCGATCACTTTATCCGGACCCTGCCTCAAGGTTATGATACCGTGCTCAACGAAGAAGCCTCGAATATATCAGCCGGGCAAAAGCAGCTAATCACCATAGCTAGGGCAATATTGGCGGTGCCGGCAATATTAATCTTGGATGAAGCAACGAGCAGCGTTGACACCAGGACAGAAATCTTAATCCAAAAGGCGATGGAGAAACTCATGGAAGGCAAAACAAGCTTTATTATTGCCCACCGTTTGTCGACGATACGTAATGCCGACGTTATCTTGGTAATGGATAAGGGTAATATCGTTGAAAAGGGTACCCACGAAGAACTGTTGGCCCGCCGTGGCTTTTATGCTGAAATTTACGACAGTCAATTCAGCGAATCCAGATTGTTCCCGGAGGTGGGCTAGAGGATTACTTTAGCGCAAAAGATTGCCGGCAAGAGCATCTTTATTGCTATCGGCGGCCGGTTTTTACTAAAAGAGAGTTTTGCTACAAAAAATTATTATTTGAATTATATTCCGCTAACTGTTTTTTCCTCCGGTTAGCGGTTTGTAATTTTATTGAAGTATAAATGTAGACATATAAAGGGATAAAAGGTTTTTAGATAGAATTATAATTAGTAAAGATTACTGATGGAACGGAGGAGATTTGATCATGAAGAAAAAGGCAATCATTGGGGCAATTATACTTGTTCTCATCCTTATATTTAATTTCGCCGCTTGTCAAAGAGAAGAGAAGTATTTAATATCAGGAAATATCAGGGCGGGAAACGATATGGTCGACTTGTCAGAAGTCAACATTGTCATCTGCGGAGACACGTGCACAACCGTACAAGGTGATGACAAAGGTAACTGGGAAGCCCTCGTGGCGGGAACGGTTACGGTTAGTCCTCGAAAGAGAGGTTATGGTTTTAGCCCTGCCCAAGAAATAATAGATTGTGCTGCAAGTTTGACTTTTGTTGCCGATAAAAAAGAAGAAACAGATTTTGTTCGCTGGGAGCCTTTGTATTATTTGGGCGGGCATACCCATAGGGTAGGAGCTGTTACTTCTTCGCCGGAGGGCCGGTACATTGCTACCGGTAGCGATGACTTGACGATCAGGATATGGGATATAGAAAAAGGGGAAATGGTGAAGATGCTTACCGGCTGCCGAAGAAATATCAGGGCATTGGCTTGGTCACCGGACGGCAAATATATAGTCAGCGGTTCTTCCGACGGATCAGCCATAATCTGGGATTTGGAAAGCGAGCAACCTTTACACTATCTTACCAACCATTCCGATTATGTGTCCGATTTTGCTTGGTCACCGGATGCCCGATTCGTTGCCAGCAGCAGCTGGGATAAAACCGTGCGAATTTGGGCCGTCGATACCGGCGAAGAAGTATTTATTTTAAACCATTCGAGTTGGGTTAAAGGCGTTACCTGGTCACCGGATGGTCGTTTTTTGGCCAGTGGCGGTGATGACAAAGAAATCCGTTTTTGGGATGCCGGCACCGGTAAACTTATTTCCGGCATTAAAACCAAAGATTACATTTCTTCTCTGTCTTGGTCCTCTACCGGCAGATATTTGGCTGTCGGGGATCTGCACGGCATGATAATGATTTTCAGCCTTGATCCCGCTACCGATTTAAAGATTGATGATGAGCCGATTCTTTTGACCGATCATAACCGCAAGATAAATAATCTGGCCTGGTCCACAAAGGGGGAAATATTGGCCAGCGCAGGCGGCAATGGTGAAATATATTTTTGGTCGCCTATTAGCTCAGAACGACCGGAGCCGATCAGATTGTTTAAAAATGTCTTATCTTTAACATGGCTTCTCGACAATAAGACTGTTGTTACAGGAAGCAATGACGGTAGGGTGCGGATATGGTCAGTCGAAACAGGTGAGGAAGTATATACTATTAGCGGCCATTTGGGACCGGTAAAAGATTTGGCCTGGTCACCGGCCGGCAACCTATTGGTCAGTGGCAGTACCGACATGACTATGCGCATTTGGGATATGGAATCTTTGGAAGAAAGATTCTTTTTCTCGATTGGGCATCCGCGAGGTATCGAGGCCGTAACCTGGTCTCCGGACGGCAAATATATCGCCAGTGCCGGTTTAGATCCGGTTATAAATTTATGGGATGCTGAAGAAGGCCTGATTATTACGACCCTTACGGATAGAATCAAAAAACCCCTTGTCCATTCGGGTGGGCTTGAGTTTTTGGTTCGGAACCGGGATGTCAGCCACGATAGTAGCATTCTTTCTTTAGACTGGTCCCCGGACAATAGACATTTGGCCAGTTCAAGCTGGGATGAAACCATTGGGATTTGGGATACCGTGACCGGCAAGCAATTGCAATCTATTAGAAGTGCTGATAAGTGGATGCGTAGCGTTGCCTGGTCTCCGGATGGTCAATATCTGGCTGCCGCCGGCGTGGATTGTACCGTTAATATCTATGAGGGGACTACAGGGGAAAAAATAAAATCCTTCAGCGGCCATACCGACATTATACGAACGGTCGAATGGTCACCGGAGGGAGCCTATATTGCCACCGGTTCTTTTGATGGTAGCATCCGCATCTGGGAGGTTGAGACCGGCGCCAACATTGAAACATTTTTAGGCCATGTCGGCATTATCAATGCCGTCAGCTGGTCTCCCGATAGTCGCTATTTGGCCAGCGGCAGTAACGATTGCAGCTTGCGGATTTGGGATACCGTCACCGGGATGTTACTGACAAATATTCCTTTGGATTGGTCATGCGAAGCGTTGGCCTGGCGGCCCGATGGAAAGATATTAGCCGGGACATCCGGTACCAATATTGTGTTATTGGGAGCAGGCGAACAGGGCATTAAAAGATAAGTACGGGAGGGGTAAGGCATGCTTCGTAGGTTTCGTCTATTCGCAGTTTTATTGAGTCTGATTGTGATTCTTACTTGTGCTTGTACTCAAAAAGAAGAATTATTAATATACATAGTATCGGGCAGGATATTGTTTGAGGAAGGAAAGGGCATTGACGATGCTCAAGTTATCATAACGGGTGATACTTGTCAGACTCTAGTAACCGATAAGGAAGGCTATTTCGAAGCACGAGTCAGTGGTGATGTAGTTGTTATTCCCCGCAAGAGGGGTTATGATTTTTTACCTAAGGCCATGGAAATCAGTGCGGACCCCGCTCCGGATGCTCGAGAGATCCAATTCAGCGGCTCCCGGACGGAAAAGATCGACTTTTCCCAATGGGGAATTGTAGACGAATTTGGCGGTCACACCAGACGAATCGGTGCTGTAGCATGGTCGTCCAATAATAAATATATTGCCAGCGGTGGGGATGACTGGACAATTAAAATATGGGATCCGCAAACCGGTGAAAAAGTGACCCAACTTATCGGTCACAGGTACAGTGTCAAAGCTTTGGCCTGGTCTCCCGATGACAGGTATCTGGCCAGTGGCAGCAGCGACAATACCGCTTTGGTCTGGGATTTGGATACGGGTTTTCCTGTCAATGCTTTCTATGGTCATAGCAACCATATTTCTTCAATTGCCTGGTCGCCGGATGGCCAAAATATAGTGACAGGCGGTTGGGATAAAAAGATTTGTGTTTGGGAGGCCCAGACGGGTGTAGAGATCTATTCCGCTGCCTACAATGATTGGGTAAAAGCCGTGGCTTGGTCTCCCGACGGTAACTACATTGTTGCCGGCGGTGACAGCGGCGATATCTATTTTTGGGAGGCTCAAACCGGTGAACTGTTACACGTACTTGAAACAAGAGGCAGAATATCGACTTTGGCCTGGTCGCCGCAAGGCAAACACTTGGCCTACGGGGATGGTTACGGAAATATTGAGATAGCTAGCGGTTTTGACGGAGGCTTTGCCCATCTGCAGTCTTTGGCCTTAATCGACCATTCGGGAAAAATCAACTCTTTGGCTTGGTCTCCGACAGGCGATATCCTTGCCAGCTCCAGCCTGGATGGCATCGTTAACTTTTGGGATCCTTCAACGGGTAAGATACTGAACAGGATGCCTTTGTACACAGGTATACTATCCTTGTCCTGGTCGGCGAATGGCAAATATATTGCCGGGGGCGGCAATGACATGGTCCTAAGAATTTGGCAGGCGGAATCCGGCGAGGAAGTTTTGGCTATATCAGGGCACGCTTTGCCGATAAAAAGCTTGGTTTGGTCACCGGACGGTAATGTTTTGGCTAGTAGCGGCACTGATATGTCCATCCGCATATGGGATCTCCAAACGGGCCTGGAAAAATCGAACATGTTTGTTATCGGCCTTCATCCCAACGGCATAGAAGCAATAACTTGGTCGCCGGATGGTAAGTACATTGCCAGCGGAGGATACGATGTTTTTATCAACCTTTGGGACCCCGTTGCTGAGAAACATTATGCTACCTTGACGGACAGAATTAAAAAGCCTTTCTTGCACAAGGGAGGGTTTGAAATATTTGTCGGTATGGGCAATGTTAGCCACGAAGATTGGATATTGGCCTTGGATTGGTCACCGGATAAGAGGCATTTAGCCAGCGGCAGCATGGATAAATCTATCGGTATTTGGGATACTGTGACCGGAAAGCAGATAAGGGCCATTAAAAACACCGACAATTGGGCCCGAAGCGTTGCCTGGTCGCCTGATGGCCAATTTCTTGCTGCAGGAGGTCTTGATAAAAACATTTATATATACGATGCTTTTACGGGTGAAGAGATTAAAGTTTTAAGCGGTCACGAGGAATATATCAAGGTTATAAAGTGGTCACCGGACGGCCTTTATATTGCATCCGCAGCCTTTGAAAACAGGGTTTTGGTTTGGGATGCCCAATCGGGGGAAAATGTAAATATTTTAAAGACCCACGAGGGTGTAGTGAACGATATCAGCTGGTCTCCCGCCAGTTGCTATTTGGCCGGCTGCAGTGAAGATGGTACCGTTAGGATTTGGGACCCTTACGAAAATGAAGAATTGGCGGTATTTGTCCACGGCTTACCTTGGGAATCGGTTGCCTGGGCGCCGGGGGGCAAATCTTTGGCAGGGGCCAGCTATATGGATATAATAATTTGGGGTCAGAGATAATCAACCGCATTATGAATAAACAACATAATTGTGGGATCAGGAATTAGTGGGTGATATCAGTTCCTTGGTCCGGTAACCGACGAAGGAATATCTGGCCAGCGGCGGTTCGATTTGATGAGGGGCAAAGATTTATTTTTTGATCTTGAGCGATTATTCATCGGACCGATGGATTTTATATGTGCAATTGAAGCCGGACCGCTTAATCCCAGGTGAAAATCATAAGATAATGGTCAGGCAAAACAAAAAGAGGCGATGCAATCGCCTCTTTATTGCCTACGTCTTGCTGATTTAGGTCTTATTGCCAAAGCTAACTCTAACTTTCTGCCATATTAAAGGTCTTGGAGAGGAAGGTAAGCATATCGGCCCATTCTTCAATTACTTTTTGGGTCGGCTTACCCATTCCGTGACCGGCTTTCGTTTCCAGCCGCAAAAGGATGGGGTTGTCTTTTTTGGCCTTTTCGTGCAAGGTTGCGGCAAATTTGAGGGCATGGGCCGGAACGACCCGATCATCGGTGTCAGCAGTCATGATAATGACGGGCGGGTAAAGGGTTCCCTCTTTTACATTGTGGAGGGGGGAGTAGGCATACATGAACTTGAAGTGTTCAGGATTGGCTTCGGCGTTGCCGTACTCGGGAATCCAAAAACGACCGACGGTAAATTTGTGATAGCGCAACATGTCTATAACCGGGACCCAGACAACCACTGCACCGAAGAGATCGGGGCGCTGGGTCATGGTTGCTGCAGTCAATAGACCGCCGTTGCTGCGGCCCACTATGGCCAAGCGTTCTTTTTTAGTATAATTGTTGGCAATTAGCCATTCACCGGCGGCAATAAAGTCGTCAAAGACATTTTGCTTATTTTCTAACATGCCGGCCCGATGCCATTCCGCACCGTACTCGTTGCCGCCGCGCAAACAGGCAACAGCATAGACGCCGCCGTTTTCGAGCCAAGGCAATATGGTTGGCGAAAAAGAGGGGGTCATGCTGATGGAGAATCCCCCGTAGCCGTAAAGTAGCGTAGGATTATTGCCCGCCAATTGGAGGCCTTTTTTGTGGGTCAAAAAGAGGGGAACTTTGGTACCGTCTTTGGAGGTGTAGAATACCTGTTTGGTTTCATAATCATCAGCCTTGAAGCTGCCGGTGGGGCTTTCAAACCAAGGTTCCAAACTCTTTGTGGCAAAATCATAGCGCAAAACCGTGCCGGGATAAAGGTAGGAGGAGAAGGTAATAAAGAATTCATCGTCGGCATTCTTGCCAAAGGGTCCTTCAACGGCACCTAAGCCGGGCAATTCAACATCGTGGGAGTGCTTGCCTTTGACGTCAAAAATCTTGATTTGATGATGGGCATGATGGCTGTATACGATTACTAACTCGTTATTTATTAGTCGGGCGTTGACGATGATGTCCTCCGATTGAGGAACTATCTCTTGCCATTCTTCCTTTTGTGGCTTATCCAGGTCGATAGCAATAATTTTTCCGCGGGGGGCAGCCAAATTGCAGTGGAAATAAAAGATCCTGCCGATATTACCGATGGGGCTGTACATGGCATCGTGATCGTCCAAAAGACGGATAAAGGAAGTGTCTTCGTTTATCGGTCGGTAATAAAAGCGGTTTTTTCTTTCGGTTCCGTGGGTGACAATCAAAACCAAGTATTCACCGTCTTCGCTGATAAAGGGCGAAAAGCCGAGTTCTTTTTTGTCGGGACGTTCGTAAATAAGTTTATCTTCTTTCTGTGATGTGCCTGCTTTGTGAAAGAACACCTTGCTGTGGAAACTGCCTTCTTCGGGGGGAACGGTGCCTGGTTCGGGATAACGGGTATAGAAAAATCCGCTGCCGTCCGGATGCCAGGCAAAGTTTGTGAATCGGCACCAATCGAGGGTTTCCGGCAAATCTTCTCCTTGGTCGATTTTGCGGATTTTGACCGTTTGCCAATCGCTGCCGCTGCTCGATGTGGCATAAGTCATCATTTTGCCGTCCCGACTGAGACCGATATTGGTCAAGGCCACGGTGCCATCGGTGCTGAATTGGTTGGGATCGAGAATTTGAACGGGCTTAGAAGCTGACTTTTCTTTCATATAAAGAATCGGTTGATTCATCAAGCCGTCATTGTAATTGTAGAAATAGCGGCTACCTACTTTTTGCGGCAAAGAGTATTTGGGAAAGTCCATAGCTTTGGTCAATTGTGCGATAAGCTTATCACGGAAAGGTATGGCAAGGAATTCCCGGGTCTTCTTGTTTTGTTCGTCTACCCAAGCGATTGTTTCCGGCGAGGTACTGTCTTCCATCCACCGGTACGGGTCTGCAACCGGTGTGCCATGGTAGTTGTCTACTATATTATCTTTACGCATGTAATTCCTCCTTCTTCAATTACCGAAAATTAAGTGAATGGGGCGGCAGCCATATTTGCTCTCCCCAAAGATTTAATTCAACGTATTGAATTAAATTCCTTTTAAATATTTGCGAGGTCAGAGGGGCTAAAAAGCAGAAAGATCAGCAATAAATCAGACGAATTCAGACTAAAAGAGCATAATGTATTCACAGGGAAAGATGCCATATCAATTGCGGTTTTACACAGGGCAAAGGACCTCTGTTCGGCTCAAATAAAGATGACAGATCTACCGGGGGTAAGAAATTCCAATAAGGAACAAAAAGGTCTAAAGGGGAACAAAGTTAGGCCGCAACAGGTTTTATAAAATAAATGTAGCATAATGCTTTTTTTCTGGTATAATAAAGAAGGTATGCAACCAAACTCAAAAATAGGAACCGCAACCCGCTAAAAACAATCGACATTCATTACTTCTTAGAAAGGGTGTATGAGTATGGAGTTAAAATTACCGGCCAGCGCCGGTGTGGCGGCAATTGGTCTAAAAACAGGCTTGATTGTTCCCTATGACGATATCATCACAATCACAACTGAGACGGTTCAAGATTTTGTCATCGATAAAGACATAGTTTGTCTTACGGAAGCTGTGGTAGCTCGCTCTCAAAATCATTATGTAACCTGTAAAGACTTGTCGGAGGAAATAATTAATAAGTTGAACCTGAAACCCAAAAGCACTTTGGCGGTAATTAGCCCTATTGCCAGCCGCAATCGTTTTGCTTTGATTTTAAGGGCTTTAGCTATGGCAACCCGAGGGGGTAAGGTAATCGTCCAATTGTCGATACCTTTTGATGAAGTGGGGAACCAGGTAATAGAAGAAGGATTTGCCACAACCCGCCTTCATTTGAAAAAGACTCTGCAAAGCCTCCGCGAAGCTCGGGGCAATACACCCCAATTCAATGTTTTAATTCGTGAAATTATTGCGGCCCTTAAATTGCAAGAACTGGGCTACAACATATTGAGTATCCGCAAAATTACCGGCCAGGGTATCGCCGATTTGACGGCCAGAACCCCCGACGGCAAGACAGCGGTCATCGAAGTGACCTTTGCAGACATGAACAGGGCTGCAAACAAAGCCATCGGTATCATGAAAGATGTGCCCGAGGCGGAGGTGGCCTTGGCAATTACCGTAAACTTGGAACATGATTACCTGCAAATCGTCGATGCCCATGAATATTTTGAGCAAAACGCCCAACCTGTAAAATATTCTTTTGTTGAGCAAGTCGCCAGTTACAGCGAGCCCGATGTGATTTTTATCAACGAATTGGGCGAGCGGGTTTTCGGGCATCCGATTACCGGCGTGGATTATCGCCATCTTTATTTGGAGCAGATTGAAGCAGGTGGCGCCCAGGGAGAAATTATATTTACCAATAACCCCCTGAAGGTCTACAATCTTGCCTATATAGACGGAATTTGTATCGGGGCAATTCATGAAAGGGTCAAACTGAAAGAGCTCTTCGAAGCTTTTGGAGCAATGGTCCCTGTCTTTACTTTAAAAGAAATAGGTCCCGAACCTTGGGGAATTATCGGTTCCAACGTCTCCGATTACGAAGAAGGGGTCATGAAACTTTTTCCCGCAAATGCTGATCAAGTAGCGGAAGATATCAAAGAAAAAATAAAAGAAACAACGGAAAAGAATGTTGAAGTCATTATTTTCGGCGATGGTGCTTATAAAGATCCTGATACAGGTATTTATGAATTAGCCGACCCCCATCCGGCCATTGGTGTGAGCAGCGGCTTGCGTCAAACGATGTTGCGGACCGGGGTAAAATTAAAACTATTGGTTGACACTCTATCTCGGCAAGGTTATTCCAAAGATGAGATCGAAGCCATCTTAAAAAAGAAAAAGGAAGAGCCCCCGACGGACAGCATGGGTACTACTCCCAGAAGCATTACCAGTCTTGTGGCCAGTTTAGCCGACTTGGTAACCGGTTCCGCCGATGCAGGCACGCCGATTGTCTTGGTAAGGGGTTTTGAGTATTAGTATCCGGAGGAGGAAAAACTGCGCTATGTCTCTTTTTCCCAGTGATATTTCTAAACAACAAGCTCTGGAAATAATTGAAAACAACTTGCGTCTGAGTATCGATTCTTACGCCAAAAGCAGTGAAGGCAGCCTTTATAATTATGCCAAGGCCCGAACTTTCAGCATGCCGGTGTCCCATCTGTTTTTAAACGTTACTTTTGCCTGGGATTTTACTAAAGCCGGACCGGCTGAAGATTTGCATGAAATCTTCAGCCCTTTCCGCGACGAGAATAAATCTATGCGTTTTCTTGCCGGCGCCAAGATCAACGATAAAAAGTTGATAAAACTTTTGCGGAAAAAAGGATTTTTTCGGGCCGCGAATACAGAGGGAATGATTCTGACAGCCGAAAATTTTCAAGCCGACTTTACAAGCAAAAAGTCCCTTAAGATAAAAAAAGTGAATGATGAAAATGATTTAAAGTTATGGCTTGAACCTTTGGCAGAGTTGTTCAAGTTACAGGGTTCCGTTAAGGAAAGCTGTTTACAATTGTACAAGGATTTGGGCTACAGGGAAGCAACCGGTTGGCAACACTATGTTGCCTTACAGGATGATAAACCCTTGGCTTCCTTATCTTTATTTGTTGAAAAGAATTGTACGGGTTTCTATAACTTGGCTTTCCCGCTTGCCCTTAAAGACGATGATATTTTGCTTGCATTATTTATCGAAGCCCTTAAAGGGGTTCAAAGGCAAGGTTGCAAAATCTGCTCCGTATATTCTCAACATAGGACTAAAAAGAGTCTGCAAACCTTGGGTTTTAAGGAGGTATGCAGCCAGGGTACCTTTCTTTACATGCCGGTAAAACTGCCGGAAAGGCCGCGTAGTGGAGGTCTTTTCAGTTTACTATTTAAAAGGGGAAAGAAAAAAGATGAAGATTAAACAACTCTTGGGCAAAAGAGCTGCACAGGAAGTACAAGATGGGATGATTGTTGGTTTGGGTACGGGTTCTACGGCCTATTGGGCCATTGAAGAACTTGGTGCCCGGCAAGCGGCGGGTTTAAACTTTACAGCCGTTGCCACTTCCGTTGCCAGCGAAGAACAGGCCAGAGGATTGAAGATAAAGATGTTGCCGATGGCGGAGTTAAAAAAAGTAGATATTACAATCGACGGTGCCGATGAGGTATCCCATGGGCTTGATTTGATAAAAGGGGGCGGCGGTGCTCTTTTGCGAGAGAAATTGGTTGCCTCGGTTTCCGATCGTTTGGTAATAATAGCCGATGAATCAAAATGGGTTGAAGGGTTGGGCAGGTTCCCTTTGCCCGTTGAAGTAACTCAATTTGGCTGGGAGGTAACCGCCTCCCGCCTTAGCGAACTGGGCTGCAAGGTCTGCCGCAGGCTGATTAATGATTCGCCCTTTGTAACCGATAACGGAAATTATATAATGGATTGTCAATTCGATAAAATTGAAGATCCGCAGAGGCTTAATACGGTTCTCAATTTAATACCCGGCGTAGTAGAAAACGGCCTTTTTGTCGGCATGGCCGATTTGGTATTTATCGGCAGAGGGGATGGCCAAATTGAAAGAATGGCCAGGCTGTAATTTTTTCTTTAAGGACTAATATTATTCCCGCCACTTTTGTATGATACGGATAAGAAATCATTGCTAAGCAGTTACGCCTAAGTAACTGCTCTTAAATAATTGAGGCTAAATTTTTACGGTTGAAGGATTGTGGATAAACAATAGTGAAGGGATAAATACGGGCAAGCAAGTACGGCAAATAATTGCAAATCGGTGATTATGATAAATAACGGATAAGTTAGTGCGGCTAAATTGTCGGGATTAAATAACTATGTAGGTGTTAAAATGAATTATTTAAAGATGGCGGTTTTTGCCTCCCATGGCGGCTCCAATTTGCAAGCAATAATCGACGCTTGTCGGGAAAATAAAATAAATGGTGAGGTTGCGGTGGTAATCAGCAACAATTCGCAATCATTTGCCCTACAGAGGGCAAAGAATTACGGCATAGCAAATTACCATATAAGTAGCTTTAAGTATCCTGATCCGTTTATGCTCGACGAAGCAATCCTCAAGATATTGAACGAGCATTCCGTTAATTTAATTGTTTTGGCAGGTTATATGAAAAAGATGGGCAACCGGATATTACAAGGCTATAAGGGTAGAATTTTAAATATCCATCCGGCCTTATTACCCAAATACGGAGGCAAAGGCATGTTTGGTTTGGCTGTCCATGAGGCGGTTCTAAGCTCAGGTGATAAAAAAACAGGAGCCACCGTTCATTTGGTGGAAGAAGATTATGATACAGGTCCTATTGTTAATCAACGGGAAGTTGCGGTAGAAGCAGATGATACTGTTCAAAGTTTGGCGGACAGAGTCCTTATCCAAGAACATTTACTCTATGTCGATACACTGATGAAGATTAGCCGGGGAATCATAGATTTGGATAGTTGCTGATATAAAGCTAGCCATTAACCGTCAAGATCTTGCCCTCTTAGTTTATTTTGCAAAAAGGAATTATCTTAAAAATAGCGAAGGAGATTATTGGAGGCTAGAATATGAAAAAACGGTTTCTGATAATTACGGTTCTCATTTTTATATTAAGTGTGTCGATTTTGGCCCGTAATGAATTCGCTTTTATAAGGGTACAAGATGCAGTGTTAAGGACTGAACCTCTGGGTGGCGAAATCATTGGCAGACTGAATCGCGGAATTCCCGTCAATATTTTGGAAACGGGCGAAAGATGGACCAAGGTGAATATCGAGGGTTGGGTATTGACCGATTCTTTGTCCTTGGAAAGTTTGGACGGGTCTGCAACGCTAATGAATACCAGTCGCCAACAGCCTGCCGAATTGGGTGATGTTGTTACCTTTACCAGGACAGACTTTATTGACGGCAGGGTTGAATTGGAGATGGAACTGCAGGAGGTCATCTCTGGAGAAGAAGCCTGGCAAATTATTAAGCATGCTAATATTTTCAACGAGGAACCCGGCGGAGACGAAGAGTACATTTTAGCCAAGTTTCATATAAGGGTTAACAGGGCGGAGAGTGATGTTGCTTTCAGCCTTACCCATGTTATGTTCGAAGCAGTCAGCGAAACCGGTGTTGTATATACGGATTTTATTACAGTTTCTGGGCTGTTGCCCAGTTTGCGAGCCGACCTTTACGAAGGAGCTGAACACTCCGGTTGGACATATTTTCTGGTTAAAAAAGATGATAACCCGGTTGTTGCCTTTGATCGTCGCATGGATTCCGAGCAATGGTTTCGACTTCGCTATTGATTGAATATTACTGACAGTTTGCTGAATTCAAAGGTTTGATCGACAAAATTTCAGGTTGAAATCTTCTTGCCGCATAATTGTTGTGGCTTATTTTTTAAATAGAATTGAACAGGGAATAGGGGTGCTAAAATGAGTAAAATCTTTATTGGCGATTTGCTTGCCGGTCAAAGGGTGGAATCATGTTTTGCAGTAGTAAGGAAGGAAACCCCTCCCTTCAAAGATCCCTCCAAGGGAAATTATCTGGCAATGACTTTGGGCGATCGGAGCGGTCGAATTGAAGCGCGGAAATGGGACAATTGGGTCGCCCTGGAGGCCGATTTGCAGGTTGGTGACATTATTAGGATCCGGGCAATTGTGGAAGAGTATCGGAATAACCTGCAATTGAATCTTATTGATATGGAGATTGTACCGGCCGGGGAGGTTAATTTTGCAGAATACCTACCCATGGCCCCCAGACCTATCGATGAAATGACGACTGAACTAAAAGAATTGATTAGCGGCTTGGATGATAAAGCCATAAGTGAATTTCTGGCCGCTTACTTAGGGGAAAAAACTTTTTTACATAAATATTCCTTGGCCCCCGCGGCAATAAATGTCCACCACAATTACCTGGGCGGACTTTTGGAGCATAGCCTTGAAGTCGCAACTATTGCAGGCGTTGTGGCCAAAATGTATCCGCAAGCTGATTATGGAATGCTGGTTGCCGGAGCCCTTTTGCACGATATCGGCAAGATGGAAGAATACAGCTACCACGCTTTTATTTATTTTTCTGATAAGGGGCGCTTATTAAGCCATACGGTTCTGGGCTATGAAATGGTCAATAACAGCCAAGCGGCCAAGAAATATTTAACCGAAGAGCAAAAATTGCATCTTGGCCATCTTATATTATCCCATCACGGGAAATACGAAATGGGGGCGCCGGTCTTGCCTCAGACCTTGGAAGCCGTTATCCTCCATCAGGCTGATATGATGAGCAGTAAAGCCAAGCAGGTGCAACAAGTTCTGACCAATGATATTGACAGCACCGGCGATTGGACAAGTTACAACCGTCTTTTGGAACGATACCTTTATCGAGGTTTTACGGATTCTTATGCCCTCGGGAAAAATTGCAACGAAATTGAGCAAGAAAACTTAAATTGCAAAGGGATGAGCTAATGAAATGATTGTTGGCCTGGATATGGGGGGAACAAATATTGACGGCGTTATCATAATAGACGGACAAATAAGCAGGATCACCAAGAAACCCATCGATAAGAAAAACTTATTTGCTTCTATTTGGAACTGCTTGGATGAACTCCTGGCCGGTTATGATACAAAAAAAATTAAGCGAATTAATTTAAGTACGACAATATCAACAAATGCCATTGTGGAGGGAAAGACGGCTCCGGTGGGTATGATGATTCAGGCCGGCCCCGGAATGGTTCCTGCTAATCTATTTGGCGGATTGGGAGAAAGCATTTACTTGACAGGTTACACCGACCACCGGGGTTACGTTATTGAAGAATTCGATTCGGCAGACGTTGCCCGGGGAATCAAAAAATTTAAGGCTAAAGGAATTGAAGCCTGTGCCGTGGTGACGAAGTTTTCGACCAGAAACCCTCAAGATGAAAAGAAATTGAAAGGGCTTTTGGAAGAAGATTTTTATCCCATCACTATGGGTCACACCATGTCCGGTGTCTTAAATTTTCCCCGTCGTGCTTATACAGCCTATTTAAATTCAGCAGTCCATCAAACTTTTCGACAATTTTCCGACTATATCAGAAAATCTCTAAAAGACAAAGGCATCGATGCTCCTGTTTACATCCTTAAGGCTGATGGGGGAACGATGGACTTAAGTCACGCTGTCAAAAAACCGGTGGAGACCATCCTGTCGGGCCCGGCGGCCAGTTTTATGGGGATGAGTGCAATGTTGTCCACAGAGGAGGATGCGGTTCTTTTGGATATAGGCGGCACAACTACCGATATTTTCTTTTTGGCAGACGGTATCCCGCTTTTTGAACCTTTAGGTATACGGATTGATCAATTTAATACTCTGGTCCGCTCTATTTATAGTGTATCCATCGGTTTGGGTGGGGATAGTTGTCTGGCGGTAGAAGCGGGCAAAATAAAAATTGGTCCCCAACGGGCGGGGAAGCCTTATGCCTTCGGCGGGCCCCGAGCAACCCCCAGCGATGCGATGATTGCCAAAGGGCTCTTAAGTCCTGCTGACCTTGCATGGCAGGTGCAATACGCCCCGGATGGCGAGGAAGGCACCTCGGAAATCCCGCAGGTAGCAGAGATAAGGCGAAGGGCCGAGGCTGTAATGGTCGAATTGGGCCGGAAAATGAATGTAGATGCCTTGGTAATGGCAGATATGATCCTGGCACGGATGGCCGAAATTATAAAAAATACGGTGGAGAAGCTTCTGAAAGAAATCAATGACCGGCCGGTTTACACCATAAAGGAATTATTGGCCGACAGACAGATAAGGCCACAGCATCTATGCATCATTGGTGGTTCGGCAGATGTGTTGGCACCCGTTTTGGCGGAGAAATTTGCTTTGCCTTGCCATAGCCCCGCCAATTCCCATGTGGCCAATGCTATTGGGGCCGCCCTGGCCAAGCCCACTGCGGAAATAAATATGCATGTCAATACTGCTCAAAGAATCCTCCGTGTTCCCGAGCTGGAATTATATGAAAATGTAAGAGCAGATTTTGATTTGGAGCAAGCCCGCAAGAAGGCCAAGCAACTTCTGGCGGATTATGCTGCATCTATGGATTTTTTTGTAGATGAGGCTGAAGTGGATATTGTGGAAGAAAGCAGTTTCAATATGGTTCGCGGTTTTTCCGGCGCCGGAAAAAATATAAGGATCAAAGCACAAATAAAACCCGGCTTGATAGATGATTGGGAGGTGGTGTAATTGAAAACCATCAAGGCAAAAAATAAGTTAGGCCTAGTATTTTTCCCGGCTTTCGACTGGGCAATCAGCCCGACCCATCCGGAGAGGGAGGAAAGGTTGCTTTATACCCAAGATCAAATCTTTGAAGAGGGCATTGGGGATATCGAAGGTATAGAATTTTACAACCCCTCTTTGGCAACGGAAAAAGATATCAGTAGGGTCCATTTTTGTGTGCCCGATGTAAGCAGCCGCGTAACCCAATCCCATTTAATTGCCGTTGGCGGTGCCATAACAGCCGCTAAAGCTGTCATGGATAAAAAGACGGATAAATCTTTTGCCTTGGTTCGACCGCCGGGCCACCATGCCCAAAGGGTGGTTTATGGGGATCGGGGTTTTTGTATAGTCAATGTGGAGGCGGTAATGCTGGAAAGAATCAGGCAAGAATATGGCAATCTGCGGGTTGCCATTGTTGATACCGATTGCCACCATGGGGACGGAACCCAGGATATTTATTGGAACAGCAAGGACACCTTGTTTATCTCTTTTCATCAGGACGGTCGAACCCTTTATCCAGGCACCGGTTATCCGGAGGAGTTGGGGGGCCCCGGTGCTTACGGGTACAATATCAATATTCCCTTACCGCCCCGCACCGGCGAAGAAGGTTTTTTATATGTGCTCGACAATTTGGTTTTGCCGATACTGGAGGATTACAAGCCCGACATAATTATTAATTCTGCCGGCCAGGATAATCACTACACCGACCCCATTACCAACATGAATTTTACCGCACAAGGATATGCCAAATTAAACGACAAGCTCAACCCCCACATTGCCGTATTGGAGGGAGGCTATTCAATTGAAGGGGCTTTACCCTACATTAACTTAGGGATAATATTGGCCATGGCGGGCTTGGATTATTCCCATGTCCATGAGCCTGACTATAAGGAAAGAAATCTCAAACAGGCGCCGGAAATTACCGAATATATTGGCAAGCTTTCCGAAAAGGTCTATGCAAGTTGGCGCCAAAGAGAGAGTCTGGGAAAGGAAAAATTTAAAGATCTTGATTATGTTGAAAAGAAAAGAAGGGTCTATTACGATACCGATGGGATTAGCGAGAATCAAAAGCAACGTTTCAAAATATGCCCCCGTTGCACCGGGGTAAATACAATTGATTCCAGGAGTGATAACGGATTCCACATCTATGCCGTAACCATTCCGGCCGATGCTTGCGAGCAGTGTATAGATGAGGGTTATCGCTTGGCAAAGAAGGCAAGGGAAAGTACATTCACTAATGTTTATTTGCAGGACCGGGTTAACGATAAATATTCTTAAAATCATATTGGGCAGGATTGACAAAGTTTTTGGCGAATCTTATTGCAAGCAGCAACTCTCCGAAATTTGGTGATTTCGGGTCTGAATGGACAACAAGTTTTTGGGTGCTGATTGGTGAATAGGTATCGACTGTCGGTACCCGATAAATAAGATTATAGGACAGGTATAAAAAAGAAAGGGAGTGTTTACATGGAAAAAGTATTTCCCCGGGCTGACTTGGGTCGTCGTATCATTGCCGGTATCTTGGATCATTTGATTTGTATGGTACCCTACCTATTCGCAATATTCGGAGTACCTCTCTGGCTGCTGAATCTGTTATTTGCTGCCTTGTTTTTGACCAAAGATGCAATTATTTATGAAATATCGAAGCAAGAAGAATACAAGAATAAAAGTATCGGTAAAAAAATGTTGAATCTGAAGATTGCCTGTTTAGATGGGGGCCATGTTGACTGGGTCAGATCCATAAGAAGAAACGTGACCTTGGCAGCCGGTTTTATTGTTGGTATCTTGCCCATTATCGGTAAATTTTTTGGTCCGCTGATTGCTTTTGGCTTTATTATCGTGGAAATTTTCTTGGTCTTGACCGATGAAAACGGGCGCCGTATCGGTGATCGTATTTCTTTGACACAGGTAGTCGATGTCGGGGTCGTGGTGGAAGACAGAATAGCTTAAATTTTAAAAACTCTGCTTAGGCAGAGTTTTTTATTATTAGACTTTTACAGAAAGGGAGGCAGGACAATGTATTATGTCCTCATCGGCGATATGGTCAACTCGCGCCGCCAATACGATCGCCCGGCAATTCAAAAAGATTTTTTAGCTGTCCTTGATCGTTTGAACAGGGAATATCAAAATGATTTAGCAGCATTTTTAACGGTAACCGGCGGAGATGAATTCCAAGGCCTCTTCAGAGAAGGGGAAAATATTTTGCGGTTGATTTTGCAGTTATCTTCGGCCCTGCAACCGGTATCCTTTCGTTTTGGTTTGGGGTACGGTCCTTTGGCTACTCCTGTCAATAAACAAAATATTTTGGCGGTCGATGGGCCCGCCTTCCATCTGGCCCGAGGAGGTTTGACAGAAGCAAAGAAAAACCGACTTTGCTTCGTCCTCAAAGGTTTCCCTTCGGACCGGGAAGAAGCGGTAAATCTCGTTGGCAGGCTATTCTTCAATTCCCTTGCCGAGCTGTCCCCCAAACAAAGGACAGCTGTTGGTTTAATGCTTAAGTTCAACAGCCAAAAAGAAGTTGCCGATCATTTGGGTATCAGCAAGTCGGCGGTTAGCCAGCGATTGAAGGGTGCCCGTTGGAAGGATTTGCAGGTTAGCGGATTATGGTTGCAAAGACAGTTGGCCTTGCCCTCAGCAGAGCCGCCGGCGGCTGCCGGAAAAAGTTTAGTATAATACCTTAACGAAAGGAGAGTTAAGGTTGGTGCCTTCATTTGTTGTCAGTTTTGTCCCTTTGTTCTTTGCCGCCGCGATTGGTTTCTATGGCGGTAGCGGTATCGGTGCATCCCAAAAGGAGACCAAAGTTTGGGTTTGCATCTTGAAAGGTTTCCTCTTCCATTGGGTTGCCGTTCTATTAATATCTATATTCTACGACTTGCAGGGATTGGCAATCCCATTGCTTTTAAGTATTATCATTGCCCTTTTAAGGGGGTTGAAGTGTTTTTGCCAAAGCCGGGCTGATGAAAAAAGAATTATGCGTGGCTTGCTTTATATTCTCCACCTTTTACCACTTCTTTGCCCTTTAGCTTTTTATTTGTTTGGTTTAAACTTTTGTCGGCTGAAGGGAGCTTTTGTGGCCTATCCTTGCGGTGAATTGTTTTTGCTGGTCGGCGGATTTTATTATTTGGCAATCGGTTGCGGTGAAATAGTCAGATTGCTTTTGATTCCTTTGCGGCCCGGTATAATCAACGGTGTATGCTCCGATGATGCCCCGGCCGGTTGGCTGATCGGTATCTTGGAACGATCCCTCTTTGTTGTTCTTATATTGACAGGCAATATCGGGATTATCGGCTTTGTTCTGGCTTTCAAATCCTTGGCGCGTTTTGAGAATCTTAAAGAAAAAGCCTTCGCCGAATATTATCTGGTTGGGACGATGGCCAGTTCCCTCTTGGCAATTATGATGGGTTTGTATTTGAGATTTGTTATGTTAAGTTTTTATCAAGGACTTTAGGTTAGGCCCGCAAGTTAACCGCTTATTTGCCCTTGAAGATGTTAAGCCAAGAGATGGCCTTTCTTTTTTCTTTAAAGGAGACATCTTGCAAAACCGTTCGGGCAGCTTCATAGCCTAAGTCAATCAATTCCGTGGTCCTGGCCAGATCCCACATGCCTATATCGCCGGAATCGATTATTATTTGGAAATCGGCCAATTGCAGATGGGAGTTTTCCCTTTCTTTGGCAGCAACGCTAAAGGATTTGAAAAGAACATCAAATATGTTTTTCGGTTTTTGTTCGAGTTCGGAAGAGCCGTTGACTATAGCGGCAGCAATGTTTTTTACACCGGCTTCAACCAAAGGAACTGTTGGCAGGTTATGCAATACGCCTCCGTCAACCAGGCAGAGATTCTCCCTTACTACCGGGGTAAAGATGCCGGGAACGGCACAACTCGCCAGCACGGCAGATTTTAGGTCGCCTGCTGTCATAAAAACCGGCTTGCCTCGCACAATATCAACTGCTACAACCACAAAGGGTATTTTGAGGGAGCCAAAATCAGGAAAACGTTCCAAATATTTTTCCAAAATCAATCTTAAAAAATTAATGTTGACCAAGCCGTAACGGGGAAATTTTGTCCGGACAATATGTTTAATTATATCCCGCCAATTGATGCTGCAGGCAATTGTTTCAATTTCTGAAGCGCTGTAACCGGCTGCATAAAGCACTCCAACAAGGCTGCCGGCACTGGTGCCTGAGATTATATCTACTTTGAGGCCTCGTTCCTCAATAAATTTTAAAACACCGATATGGGCCATACCTTTTATGTAGCCGCCGCTTAGCGCAATTCCAAATTCCATGATTGATAACCCCCTGCCTATAATTATAGATAAGAGTTATTTATAATATACTATGACAAAAGAAGAATACCTTTAGTTACAAGCGGTTATCGATAAATTACCGTTGGTCAAGCAGGAAATCCACCGGCCAATGAAAAATAGATATAATGGGGAAATCCTTGTCCTTGAATGAAAGGTGGACCGAATTGGACAAAAATATGAGAAAGGCAATAAAGGATTATGCTTTGAGCCGTTTTGCCGATGTATCCCATTATTTGGCAAAGCAGGCAGGCTTCAAGGCTCAATTGAATTATAGAAAAGAGCACTGCTTGACTGTGGCCGGTTTGGCAAAAACTTTGGCCCGGCAGTTGCAGGCTGATGAAGATATTTGCTGGACGGCAGGTTTGCTTCACGACTTGGGGAAATGTTACGATTTTTCCCTTTCGGCGACGGAGAATGAACGCCGCCGGAAGGACCATGGCTACTATGGTGCCTTGGAAGCCCAAGAATTTTTGACCGACTTAGGTTTGCCCCAATATTTTATTGAAGAAGTATACGCCGCCATCGCCCAGCATGTAGGTTTGACCCGCAGCAGCAAGGCCCCCTTAAGACCATTGGCAGCGGCTATTACCTGGGATGCCGATAAATTGAGCAAGATCGGTTTTACAACTTGGCTCCATTATCTGGCCGACCGATTTTCCCGGCCCGGAGAGGAGACCGACCTAGTTACCCTTATAGATGATCATCATAACTTTGCTACAATGGAGATGATTATAGCCAATTTTAATACGGTGCCGGCCCGCCAAATGGCGGTAAAAAGGTTGGAAAAATACAAAAAGCAGTTGGAAAGAATTAGAATGGAACTGGTCGGCCTGATATAATGGCCGGGCTTTTTAGAAGAACCGGTCTTTTGCAATAACAAGTACTTTTGCTTCGAAGGCCTTTTATAATAGCATGAAGGAGAGTGACCCTATGTCCGCTAATTTAACCCCTCAATATATTGAAGCCGAAAAGGCATACAGGGCTGCCAGGACTAGCGAAGAGAAGATTGCCGCCCTGCAAGAGATGTTATCGGTTATCCCCAAACATAAGGCCACGGAAAAAATTCAAGCGGATTTAAAGAAGCGCATTTCCCGCCTGCGGGCTGAGAGTGAGCGGAAAGGCAAGGGAACGGCTACCTATAATCCCTATATTATCGAGCGGGAGGGGGCCGGTCAAATAGTTCTTTTGGGTATGCCCAATGTAGGCAAATCGACTTTCGTCGGTGCCTTGAGCAAGGCCCGGGTTACTATAGCCGAATTCCCTTTTGCAACCACTTTACCCTTGGCCGGTATGGTTTCTTATGAAGATGTCAAAATTCAGCTGGTCGATACTCCCCCCGTGGTTCCTGGTGAAATTCCCGGGGATTTGATGACGACAATTATGAGGGCCGACCGTTTGATGCTTATCTTGGATATGGCTGCTGATAATGCCCTCGATCAGTTGATGGAAATACTGGAGCTCTTGGAAGAAAAGAGGGTGGTCAGGGAGGATGCCCCTGAAGGGGTTAAAGCCTTTAAACGAAAAGATTTGTTGATCTTGGCCAACAAAATGGATTTACCCGCTGCTGCCGATAATTTGGCGATTATTGAGGATCTTAACAAGGATCTTCGTTTTCTGCCCATATCGGCCCAAAACGGCTTAAATATGGCTGAAATGCCGGGCCTGCTATTTGAGTTTTTGAATGTTATCCGTGTTTACAGTAAGGTTCCCGGCCAGGAGGCAGATCTTGATGCTCCTTTTGTCTTGAGCAAGGGAAGTACGGTTTTGGATTTGGCGGAGGGCGTCCATAAAGAATTTGTCGATCGCTTAGAAAAGGCTAAGGTTTGGGGTTCTTCCCGCTTTCCCGGTCAAACGGTTGCCAGGGACTATGTCTTGGCCGATAAAGATATTGTGGAGCTACATGTTTAGTTGCAATGGAGGGTAAAGAACTCTACCGGGGCAATAATCTCTAAAAGCAGGCAAAATGAACGACGGAATCCGAATAAACGGCAGGTACCCCTGAGGGGTACCTGCTAATTCTTTATTTGATATCTGTATAGGGGCGGCAATAAAGGGTATTTTATGATTGAAGGGGGTTTTGTAAATGTTGGCTACCATGGGTAGGTTTACCTTTACAGTCAGCCGTAAGGCCCGCCGGCGGTTAAAGTTTTGGCAGAGCTACTTACAAAACAAAGAAGGACCCCTTTGTGAGCAAGCTAAGGCTTCTCTGCAGGACAAGGCTTTTCATGCCATCGGCGGATCCGTCTATTCGCTGTATGGAGGGCGAAATAACGATGAACTTTTGACGGTAATTGTTGACTTGCAAATCTTAGTTGACTACCTGGACAACCTCTGTGACAGGCTGGGGGTTTTGGAACAAAGGGCCTTTCGGACCCTCCATGGCGCCTATTTGTCTGCTTTGGGAGTAGCAGGGACGACGGATTATTATCGGGATTTCCCCTTCAAGGAAGATTGGGGCTATTTGGATTCATTGGTCTATTCTTGTCGGAACAGAATCTTGTCTTGGCCCAATGCGGCCAATTTTAAAGATTTGCTCTCCAAATACAGCCGGCTTTACTGCGATCTGCAAGTATACAAGCATTGCCGGCCGGTAGACAGAATCCCCGCTTTGCTTGGCTGGTATGAAAATTCCGTCGACGCCCGACCTTTTCCTTATTGGTGGGAATTTGCTGCTGCCAGCGGTTCTACATTATTAATATTTTTTTTGCTGGTCCTTGCCCATAGTGGACATTTGGACTACAGAAAAAAAAGATTAAATCGTTGGGATAAAGCCTTGGTCGGCGGGGATGAATATGCAAAGGGTCGTCAAAAAATTGTTGATTACTATTTTACCACCCTGGCGCCGCTCCATATCCTTCTTGATTATCTAATTGACCGGGAGGAAGATAAACTACTGGGAGATTTGAACCTAGTTGCTTTCTATCCCGATGAAGATATTATGGTGGAAAGGTTGACGAATTTTTATAAAGGGGCTGTCGAGCAATCCGACAAGTTGGCCGGTTCCCGTTTTCACAAATTCATTGCCCGATCCCTGATAGCACTTTATCTCTCCGATGCCAAGATCTATGAGTCCACCAATCAAAGGGCGGTGCAAAAGATATTGCAGCAGTTGGATCCACCGGCCCGTTTGTTGCAAAAGGTTTGTCTTAAGGGGCGAAAAAGCATCTTCAATTTATCCGAATGAGGCTTTTCGCGGTTATATATTCTAAGCGTCGGCGGGGAGGGGAGTCGGGCAGTGTTTCCAAGGCCCGGGCCGCTTGCAGGGCATAATTTTTTGCTTTCTCTTTGACTAATTCACCGGTATTGCCGGTATTGAAATAGTCTTGCAATATTTTCTGGGCCCAACTGTTATAAGGAGCTTGTAAAAATAACCTTCGGGCATCGCTGCCGATTTGGTCTTGTTTAAATAATTCAATGTAGGGCAAGGTTACTACCTGTTCCCGTAAATCGGTATTCTTATCTTTGCCCGTGATGCAGCCGTCGCCTTGAATATCCAAAAGATCATCGATGATTTGATAGGCGCGGCTAAAGTTTACAGCAAAATATGATAGGGCCTTCTGTTGGGTTAAGCTAAGTCCGGCGGCTAGGGCACCGGCTTGGCAACAAGCCTTGATAAGAGCCCCCGTTTTACCGTCGATGATTTCCAGATATTGATCCTCCGTAAGAAAAACATTGCCTTTTTCACTTACCTCCGTAATTTGCCCCCGGCACATTTTGCTTATGGCATCGACAATGACCTCCAGTATGTCACGGTTGCCGAATCGGTTGACTAAAGCGAATGCTTTGGCAAATAGATAATCACCCGTTAAGACGGATATTTCATTGCCGTATTTGCGGTGCAATGCTTCCAAGCCCCGCCTACGGTCAGCCCCATCGATTATGTCATCATGGATTAAAGATGCGGCATGGATAATTTCTACTGCGGCGGCCAGAGTATAAACTTCAGGTTCCACCGGAGCAGCAAACTCAAAGGCCGTTAATACCAGCAAAGGACGGATTCTTTTGCCTCCGGCCTTTAATAGATGGTTTGTTGCTTCGTCAATCAAACTATGATCGGTACGGACTGCGGAATCGATTGTCTTTTCAATTTCGGCAAGATGGACAGATACCATGGTTTTTAAAGTATCGGTTGTTAATTTGGACATTTTAAATCACCTCTGGTAATATTATGCACATTTGGTGATGATTTCAAACATTTGCGAATACCCTGCTCCAATCATAGGTGTTTTCTAATAAAGATAAACCGGCAAATTTGTTGTTAGGGTTATCTTTGTTTTTTCTAGAGGGTATGGACGAGCCGATACAGAAATCCATTAGAGAGGAAATTGACAGAATTTGCCGACGATCCGATCTTATCTTAAAGGGGGAGACAATTGATAAAAATTGTATGTGCACCCAATGCTTTCAAAGGCAGTTTGCGGGCTCCGGCTGTGGCAAGGGCTATGGCTAAAGGCGTCAGGGGCTGCCTGCCGACGGCGCTGGTGGAAAAGATACCCCTTGCCGATGGCGGTGACGGTTTATTGGATGTCCTTTTGGACCAAGAAGGTGGCCGGCTCAGAGATCTTGAAATCACAGGTCCATATGGTACCAAGATCAACAGTTTTTGGGGGCTTTTGGCCGACGGACAAACGGCGATAATTGAAACGGCTTTGGCTGCGGGCCTTGCCCTGGTGGGAGATGCTGATCTCAATCCGATGTTGGCAACTACTTACGGTGTCGGGGAGCTGATTGGGGCTGCCTTGGATTGCGGTTGCCGCAAATTTATCGTCGGCTTGGGTGGCAGTGCCACCAATGATGGCGGTATGGGTATGGCCCAAGCTTTGGGAGTTAAATTTTATGACGTGGACGATAAAGAGTTGGGGCATGGTGGCGGGGAATTGACCAAGATTAGGCGAATTGATACGGCTTCTCTCGATAGGCGTCTGGCCCGGGCAGAATTTTTAATCGCTTGCGATGTTGATAATCCCCTTACGGGCCCCCGCGGAGCTTCTATGGTTTATGGCCCGCAGAAAGGAGCTGATGTCGCAATGGTCAAAGAGCTGGATAAAGGTATGCATAACTTTGCCCATGTAATCAAAAAAGAATTGGGCATAGACCTGGGCAAGGTACCCGGTTCGGGTGCCGCCGGCGGTTTGGGTGCGGGTTTTCTATCCTTTTTGCAAGGTAAACTTGTTTCGGGTATCGAATTAGTAATGAATCGGCTGCGCTTCGACGAAAGAATCGCAGGAGCTTCTTTGATTCTTACCGGCGAAGGCAGCTTGGATGGACAGACCGCTTTCGGAAAGGTCCCTTACGGGGTCGGTAAAAAAGCCCTGGCTTATGGAATCCCTTCTGTGGCAATAGCGGGATCCCTAAGGGCCGATGCCAAAGATCTGCATAACCACGGATTGACGGCTCTTTTTGCTATAACCGACGGGCCGATGGATATCGATGCAGCCATGGGCGGGGCCGAAGACCTTATAGCGGGAGTCACCGAAGAAATCCTTCGCTTATTTTTCAGCTGTCAGACGACCTTATGTAAAGGAGTGGATAAGGATGAAAAAGGAACTTATTGAATTTCTTTATGAAGCCGCCAACATTCAAAGATG
>CAZMQU010000010.1:0-16821 GCA_964568715.1 uncultured Halanaerobiales bacterium | reverse complement strand
AAGATGGAATGACCATATACGGCCGCGGGATTTTACCGAGCTCGATAAGCAGGCCCATAAAATGATATTGGCCTATGTTTTGGGTCGTTATGAAGAATTGCATCAAAGGGAGAAAATTGATTGGGTTGCCCTGATTGAAGGAGGGCTCTATGAATTTCTCCATCGGCTGGTATTGACCGACTTAAAACCCCCGGTATTTTATGCTCTGATGAGTGAGCGAGGTAAGGAATTGAACAGGTGGGTTTTGGATCGCCTTTATGGTATCATCAAAGACATTCCGGCCAATTTTTACGAGAATTTTGAACGGTATCTCTTTGACAGCGAATATAAGGCGGCAGAAAAGAGAATCCTGAAAGCGGCCCACTATTTGGCCACCAACTGGGAATTTAAGATAATTTATAAGATGAGTTCCGATTTTTATGGCATAGAGTATACCAAAGCCATGATCGACGATGAGTTGGAAGAACATTATGATTTACTGGGCGTTCAAAAAATTGCCTTGGAGAAGAAGACCTACAATTTTATCGATTTGGTCGGCCAGTTGCGTTTCCAGCAGCGTTGGGCGCACACACCTCGCTTACCTAAAACCTCTGTCTTGGGGCACATGTTGATCGTCGCCATGTTTGCCTATTTTCTGTCTATAAAACTCGGTGCGTGTCCTCAACGGATTTACAACAACTACTTCGCCGCCTTATTTCACGATTTGCCGGAAGTTCTGACCCGCGACATTATTTCGCCGGTCAAACGATCGGTGGAGGGCTTGGAAGAAGTAATCAAAGAATATGAAAAGCGGCAAATAAACGAAAAGTTATTGCCCCTTTTGCCGCCGGCTTGGCATGGGGAATTCCTTTATCTCTTGGATAATGAGTTTACCAACAAAATAATATGTAATGAAGAGATACATCTTTTCGAAGACGAGGATATTCCCAAAGAATACAATATGGATCGCTATTCTCCCTTGGACGGTGAACTGGTCAGGGCTTGCGACCAGCTGGCAGCCTATACGGAAGCGGTTCTTTCAATTGAGCATGGGGTTAAAACCCGTCAGTTGGAAGAAGGCCGCAACTTGATCCTCAAAGCTTACAAAGATAAAGTAATTGCCGATATCGATGTCGGCAAAATTTTCCGTGATTTCAACGTATTTTAAACTGTTAAGCCTTTTGCCAGTCCTTTGCTTTTGGCGGAATAAATTTTTGGGCTAATGGCGTTGGCTAATTAAATTTTATCGGCTTATAGTTGCAGAAGAATATATTAAAACCCCACTAATTTGCGTTTTTTTGTAAGCAATTATTTGAATTAAAGAGGTTTTAATTAGGTTAACGAAAAAGTATTTTGGAGAAGAATTTAAATAATTGTTTGAAAAAGTCGACAATTATGTAAGAAGAGGAAGATAGTGACCTTGTAAATGAAGTAAAAAATAAATGTCATTTGATTTCGACATCATTTTTAGCAAGGGAAATTATATCTAAACGGATTATAAGGATGACAGTTTTAAGGTTGGCCAGGTCGCT
The DNA here is from genome assembly GCA_964568715.1 of uncultured Halanaerobiales bacterium. Taxonomy (GTDB): domain Bacteria; phylum Bacillota; class Halanaerobiia; order B1SED10-174; family B1SED10-174; genus CAZMQU01. Next base: position 15,310 of record CAZMQU010000010.1, on the reverse strand, counting down.
AGCTAAGTACAAGTAGGTGATATCTCATGCAACTAAACAAGAAAGCTGTCCTTTATATAATCTGCCTTTGCCTTGGGGCCACCGGCTTGTTGGTCTATTTAGCATTGAATAGCCCTGTGCCGAATCTTGAGATACTTTTAATGTGGTCAGCGATGGCAATTATTACAACATCATTGCCAATTCCTTTGCCCAGTAACCTGCTTAAAATTACCGCCGGCTATTCTGTGGCCGTCGTTGCCGTCATGCTCGACGGGCCCTTGACCGGTTCCTTGGTAATGGCAATCAGTTTTCTGGTATGGGTGCAAAAAGGCGATGACGGAGTCCGTCATATATTTAATACTTCCCTTTACAAAACCGTATTCAATGTTGCTCAGGTAATATTGGCAACGGGTTCCATGGGAATATTGTATCAATTATTGGGGGGTGTTATCGGCGAGCCGGTCTTTATTCCTGCCGTCTTGGCCACCATTGTCGGTATACTGCTCAACTCATCCATTCTATCCGGACTTTTGGTCTTGGTTACCGAAGATTCTTTTTGGACTGTCTGGAAGACCAATTTTGCCGGTATTTTCCTGATTAATATTATCCAGGGGGTATACGGTGCTATTATTGCCATGGTCAGCTTGACTAACCACATGGTAGCTACTTTATTGTTTTTCGCCACCCTGTTTACAATCCGCCACCTTTTTAAACAACAGGTGGAAATAATGAATAACTATATGGCCACCATGCAAGTTATCAATCGATTGGTGGAAGCAAAAGATCCTTATACCTACGGACATGCCTCGCGGGTTCAGGAGCTTGCCGTAAAATTGGCGGAAGCTTTGGGTTTAAAGCCACAGGTAATTGAAAATATTAAAAGAGCGGCTCAACTGCATGATATCGGCAAAATCGGTGTCAACGATGCCATTTTAAATAAACCCGGCCGGCTAACCGAAAAAGAATACATAGAAGTAAAGAAGCATCCCGAGTTGGGGGCAGAAATAATTGCTCAGGTTCCCCAATTCAAGGATGCCGTTGATATCGTTCTTTACCATCATGAGCGCCCTGACGGCTTGGGTTATCCGGAGGGGCTTAAAGGCGACGAGATACCCGTTGGGGCCGGTATCGTTGCCATAGCCGATGCTTATGATGCCATGACCTCTGATCGTCCCTACCGGAAAGCTCTAAGCAAAGAAGCGGCTTTACGTGAAATTGAAATATATGCCGGCACTCAATTTAATGCCCATTTTGCTAAGGCTTTTCTTAAAATAATGGAGGGTGAAGCAAAAAAAAGACCGCGGTTGGTCGGTTCTTGATAGCTTAATACGAGGAAGGATCATCGGCATACTGCAGGGGATTAATGTGGACCATGCAGTGTTTTAAATTGGGGAACTCCGTCTTCAAAATCTCTTTGACCTCATGGGCAATTTCATGGCCCTCCCAGACGGAAATCTCTCCCTTGACGCTGATGTCCACATCGATATAGATTTTATTGCCAAATAACCGAGTTTTCAATAAATCGATACCCTCCACATCTTTTTGAGCCAAGATCAAGGTTTTAATCTTGGCAAGGGTTTTATCATCGCAAGCCCGATCGACCATTCTGTTGATGGCATCTATGAAGATTTTTGCGGCCACTTTTACGATGAAGAGGGCGATGATTATGGCAGCAAGAGGATCAAGGATTGGAAACCCTTTGCGGGCACCGAGAATCCCTAAAAAGCTGCCAACGGAAGACAAAGCGTCGGAGCGATGATGCCAAGCTGCCGCCATCAGGATGCTCGAGTTTATTTTTTTGGCAATTGTCCGCTTATACCAAAAAAGTCCTTCCTTGACCAGAATTGACAGCAAGGCTACAAACAAAGCAATCGTACCGGGTACAACTATTTCTTTTAAATTGCCCCGCAGAATGGTTTTAAGTCCCTCCCAGCCAATTCTGGCGGCGATTGATGCCAATATAAATGCCAACAGGAGGGCAGCGACGCATTCAAAGCGTTCATGGCCGTAAGGATGTTCCTTGTCGGCTTTTTTATCAGAGATAATAACGCTGGCAATGACTATCAAGGCGCTGAAGACATCGGAAAGAGAATGGACTGCATCGGATAACATAGCCGCTGAGTGACCGAAAATACCGGCGAACAGCTTTAAAGAGGATAAGATAATATCAGCAAACAAGCCGGTCCAGGATGCCTGTAAGGCTCTTTTTTTATTTGTCCTCTTCATGGTAATACCCCCCTGCCAATCCATTGAACAAATAATCCCATAAGACAATAATGCAAGCCCGGCTGCTATAGGAGGTGGCAATTCTTTGCTAAATCACCTGTTTCATCGGTGGCTGAAAATTATTGCTTTCCCAATAGCAAAGATGTATTTGGCTTTGCTTGGTTTGTTATAGGATATGCTTTAGGGGGCGGTAAAATGTTGCCGGCAGCTAAACTGTTTTTTGAAAATGGTGTGACCGTTTCCAGGCTTTAAAAAGTTCGGTGAAAGTGATTGGCAGTTTGCCCGAAAAGTATTTCAAAGGCCTTCGTCATATATGTTTGACTTCCCTGGAAACTTGACCCATACTCCCGATCGGCAAAAATTGACTTTAACGAGGTAGTATGATAACCTTATGTGTTGATTGTGCCCTAAAAACCGAGCCGGCTATAAGGATTTATTTTCATGATAAGAGTAAGGTCTTTATGATTACCGACAATTCAATCTTATTGCCGGCCGAACGGGAGATGTAAGTAAAGTCAAAAGCGGACACAATAAATTCTGCACTAATGATGGGAGTATCAAATGGACAGACAAAATCAAATGTTGAACGAAAGTATTGGAAAGTTATTGTTGAAATTTTCTTTGCCCTCCATTGTGGCTTTATTGGTCAATGCTTTGTACAACATTGTCGACAGTATGTTTGTCGGCAGAGGGGTGGGGGATTTGGGCCTAGCCGGGGTTACCATCTGTTTCCCCATTGTCACGACCTTTATTGCCTGTGTTATGTTGATCGGTATGGGAGCAACCGCCTTGATCTCCATTCGCCTGGGGGAAAAGAAACAAAGGGAAGCTGAAACAATTGTCGGCAATGCTTTGGTTCTTTTTGTAATCCTGGGCTTGGCCCTGACAATTTTGGGGCTTTTATATCTGGAAGATATCTTGCTCTTCTTCGGTGCTACGCCGACGGTATTACCTTTTGCCATGGATTATCTTAAGATCATCTTACTGGGCAGCGTTTTTTTAGCCGTCGGTACCGGTATGAATAATTTTATCAGGGCTGAAGGCAATCCCAAGACGGCAATGGATACGATGCTCATCGGTACAGTTACCAACATAGTTTTGGATTATATATTTATATTTATCCTTAAATGGGGCATCAAAGGAGCTGCTCTGGCTACCATCATCTCCTATGCCGTGACCAGTTCTTGGGTTTTGGCCTATTTCTTGGGTCACAAAAGTTACCTGAAAATCAAACTTCTCAACTTTCGACTTCGCCGGGCGGTTATTGGCCAGATAATTCGCTTGGGGATTCCTACTTTTGTAATACAAGTTACCAGTAGCATTCAGCAGCTCATCCTCAATCGGAGCCTGGCCCATTATGGCGGCGATTTAGCCTTGGCCGTCATCGGAATCATTATGAGCATCACCACCTTTTTGGTAATGCCGGCCATGGGTATCAGCCAAGGTGTGCAGCCCATAATCGGCTACAACAAAGGAGCAGGACGACTTGATCGTATCAAGGCGACTTTGCAGCTGGCAATAGCTGCTGCTACTGCAGTCATTTCTGTCGGTTTTGTCGTTGCTAAAATATGGCCGGCTCAATTGATTGGCCTCTTTAATAAGAATCCCCAACTTATTGACATGGGTGTCCATGCTCTGGATATCTTTTTCAAGGTTATTCCTTTGGTAGGCGTTCAGATGCTTGGCTCCAGCTACTTTCAAGCTGTGGGCAAAGCCAAACAGGCCACTTTTTTGGGCCTGTCCCGCCAAGTTCTGATTTTTATACCAATCCTTATCATCCTTCCCTATTTTTGGGGTTTGGAAGGTGTTTGGTGGTCGGCCCCCTTGTCTGATTTAGCTGCTTTCTTGCTGACTGCCCTCGTTCTCTTTTTTGAAATGCGGTACTTGGGGGAAAGGGATAAAGTTGTTGAGGAAAATTACATCGCTTGACTTAGGCGAAAGGATAACATATACAAGGAATTTGGTAAACAAAGCTTAAATAGAAAGGTATAGGTAGTAAATGTTGAGCCAATGATTCCAATAAGCTATAGTGACTTGAACAAGTTGGCAGGCACTGGATAAATATGATAAAATACATAATAGTATTGGAATAATGAAAGTGAAAAAGGAGATGTAATATAATGACTTATTCGCCACGGCTTTCATCGGCTTTTAATGACACTTCCTTGCGGGGGCGCCACATTTCGCCCCAATCGGGAATGTGTTCTTTTTGTACGGAGGATTGTGAGGGGACCTGTGAGATTGCTTTGGCGGCAATATTGGGTGCCCGAACGGTGTACCCGACCAATACCGGCAGCAATCAGGTGGCTTCCGAAAAGGACTATCCCATAGATTTTTCCCATTTTAATATCAACGGCCGGGTTTTCGGTGCTTTGGGTGCCCAAGAAAATTATGAAGAAGCCAATATCTACAACGTCGACTTGGCAGGAGAATATGGTAGCTTCAACCGGGTCAAGCTGGCCTTGCCTTTTATCTTACCAGCCCTGATTAAGTTGAATTGGTCAGACTACTTTGCCGGCGGGGCCATGGCCGGTGTATCGGTGGTAATCGGTGAGAATGCCCGGGATAAGGATGCCGATTTGCAGATTGACGGGGGCAAGATCAGAGAATTTCCCGCCTTAAAGGAAATGCTCAATCCTTTCCGCCGCTACTATCGCGGTTACGGTCAGATCATCCTCCAATGCAATGTCGAAGACGACATGCTGGGCCTGCCGGAATATGCCATCAAGGAACACGCAGTTGAGGCCCTGGAATTTAAATTCGGTCAAAGTGCCAAAGGAACCCAACCGGCCCGGAAGTTGAAGAATAGAGAGGAAGCTCTGGCTAAGTTGGCTGAAGGCTATATGGTTTTACCCGATCCTTTAAGTGACGAAATGATTGCCCTCGAACGGGAGGGGAATTGCCCCAACTTTTATGTTTATGAACGCTTGCCCCTCTGGGATGAGGAGTATTTGCTCAAGAGGTTTGAGCAGTTGCGGGAAATGGGTCTGAAGAATATCTATTTAAAAATGGCTGGCTATGATCTTGCCGATCTGGAAAGGCTGATAACTTTGGGCAGTGAGGGGCGGGTCGATATGATTACCTTCGACGGGGCCGGCGGGGGCAGCGGTTACAGCCCCAATAAGATGATGAATGAGTGGGGTTTGCCCACGCTTCTTTTGGAGGAGGCGGTCTGCTCGATTGCTACCAAGTTAAAAGCAACCGGCCGTTATCTGCCCGCCTTTGTCATGACCGGTGGCTTCAGTTCTGAGGACCAGGTCTTCAAGGCTTTAGCCTATGGAGAGGGAAAGGTGACTGCCATTGGTCTTTGTCGGGCTGCCATGGCTGCCGCCATGGTCGGCAAGAAGGTAGGAGAGGCGGTGGCCGGGGGATCCGTTCCCAAGCATCTGCAAAAGTACGGCAATACCGTCGAAGAACTCTTTGGCGATTTGCCCGATTTGCGGGCAATTTACGGAAGCCAAGCCGCAAACTTTCCTTTGGGGGCTGTGGGCGTGTTCTCTTATTTGAATAAGATGGCCTTCGGCATCAAGCATTTTGCCGCCCTCAATAGGAAATTCACCCTCTCTCACTTGGATAAAAGTGACTTGATACCCTTGACTGATGCCGCCAAGGATGTCATCAGCGGCCAGTGGTTCAGCCAAGATTAAATTTTGGATAAAAGATCAAATTGGCTAAAACAAATTGTAAGAAAAATTTCATTAAATAAGACCGACACCGGAACATAAAGAAAGGGCCTGCCAATTGCCCGAGTCTTATTTGAAGGCTAATGGGGGATTTAAGCCTCCACCGGTTTGGCTTGTTATTTGGTCGAGGACACATATTTTACAAATTTTACGATATTAATAGGCTAAAAACAGAAAGGAGCAGATATCGATAATATAAAAAATAAAAGAATATTTGATCGGTTAAAGGATCTGACCAGCCAATCGAACTTGAAAAAACGAATACTATTAGTACTAGGAGGTTGCAATGACCCAAAGAAATTTTCCACCAATTGCGATTATTAAAATATGCTGTCTGGTATTTGTCCTTGCCTTAGTGTTGACCGCCTTGCCCGTCCAAGCCGGTTTTATCCCCCAAGGCTATAGCAGTTTTGAGTATTATAGGCTGGTAGATTTCCTGGAAACATATGCCGGCCAGTCTAAAAATGGTGACTACCTTACCTTTTACAACTATGATGTAGAGGATCCGCAGACCTGGACCGGCATAGTTTGGACAGAAATAGCCGGCATCAAACGGGTTAAAAGTATTTCTATTAATAACCATAATATAAGAGGCTATTTGGATGTCAGCGACTTTAGCGTCTTGGAAACACTGGCGGTAAATTCTTCCATAAGCGGCCTGAATGCCGATGGTTGTTCCTCCTTGCAAAGCCTGACTTGTTGTTCACAGGAATTGGAGGAACTGTCGATGGAGGGTTGTGGGCTTTTAAATTTCCTGGAATGCTCCAATGGACTTATCAGCGAACTGGATTTAAGTCTTTACGAAAATTTGGAAGAATTGATTTGCCACTCCGGTTCAATAACTTCTTTGGATCTTTCCAATAACAGCAATTTAAGAAAGCTGGATTGTTCTTTCCAAGAGCATTTAATAGATTTAAATTTAGATAACACCAATCTGGAAGAACTTTTTATATCGAATTGTCCTAATTTGCAGGTGGATTTTTCTGCTTTGGCCAACTTAAAATACCTAGATTGCAACCGGATGGATGCAAGGAATTTCGATTTTAATCTTTTAAGCAAGCTGGAGAGCTTAAATTGCAGTGAGTGCTCCTTGACGAATTTGGATTTAAGCGGCACACCCAATTTAATAGAGCTGGACTGCAGCTATAATGACTTGACAAACCTTGATTTGAGCGGCTTGCACAGTCTCGAATACTTGAGCTGTGAAGGGTGCTTTTTGACCGCCCTGGATTTAAGTGGGGCAGCTGAACTCCTTGTGCTGGCTTGTGATTATAACTTGCTGAGCGAATTGGATTTAAGTGCCTGTAGCAAACTGGAGGACTTGAGTTGTTCCTACAACAACTTAAACAAACTGGACTTGAGGCCCTGTAACCAAAGTACAGAATTGAATCTTCATTGTCCAGGCAATTATTTGACAGAGTTGAAATTTAATAATAATATCAACCAAGTCTATTGTGCCGACAACTATCTTGCTTTTTCCGACCTCTTTGCCCTATCGGAGGTTGCCGGCTATTTAAGCTACAAACCGCAAAGAAATTACCGCTTGGGCGACAATAATATCATTCCCAGCGGCCAAGTTTTCGACCTTAGCGAGGAAGCAATTTTCGATGGTCAAGAAACGGTCTTTAGCTGGTATGATGAAGGAGAAAGCGGGATTAGTCCCCAAGTCGGTGACCGGCCGGGTGAATTTATCTTCGACAGCAGCTTCAATGACAGTTTTGTCTATTGTGTGATGACCAACGAAGCTTTCAGTGGTTTAACCCTGCAATCGAATTTAGCTAAAGTTGTTGCCGGGGTTGCTAGGCCTGCTATTGTCAGCCAACCTCAAGATGTCACCATCGATGAATATGAGACTGCCCAATTCAGTCTTGCAGTCAACGGGCCGGCCGGCTATGAATTTGGCTACCAATGGGAGATATCCCGTGACGGCGGGGCAAGTTGGCAGACAATAGAGGGAGCCGAGAAGGCTATCTATGAGACCTCTTGGAAGACTATGGATAATAGCGGCGAAAAATACAGGTGCCATGTATCCGTGCTGAAGAATAGTTCCTCTTTTCTGGCTTATAGCCAAGTTGCTACCCTTACAGTCCAAAAGCCCCTGCGAATTACCCAGCAACCGCGTGATGCTGGCTATTTGGAGGGCGGCAGCGCTAAGTTAAATATTATTGCTGAGGGGCGCTTGGCAGGCAGCACTCTTTCCTACCAATGGGAAAGAAGACCTGACGGCGGTTCCCAGCCTTGGGAGGAGGTTCCCGGCGGCAAGGCTGCCGAGCTAATCGTCAGCAACTGCAGTTCAGCAGACGACCAAAGAAACTACCGCTGTATTGTTACAGAGACCAAGGGTGTTTACAAAGACGAAATTGTCAGCCAGGCAGCCAGAACGATATGGGTAACACCTCCCCTAGCCTCGACCAATGGTAATCCGCAACCTATTAGAAAGGGTGAAGGAAAGAGCGGCGCTTTTGCGGCTTTGTTTGGCAGCAACAGCGGTACTCAAAGACATTATAGTTGGCAGATATCCACTGACGATGGAGTAAATTGGACAACAATTGAAGGAGAAAATAGCTATGTCTACACCATTCCCTATGTAGATAGAGATATGACAGCCGACCTCTACCGTTGTGTGGTGAGAGCTTCCTGCGGCGAGGTTTTTTCCGAGCCTACTTACTCAGAGAGTGTAGATATACGTATATATTGTCATTACCCTGCCATAGTTACCCAGCCGGAAAACAAATTTACAACCGACGGTAATGTTGTTTTCAGCTTGGAAGTAGATAAAGATGAGTTGGATAGGGAGCATGCTGTAAGCAGGGAAAGTGAATGGCAATTCAGTGTCGATGGAGGTATCAATTGGCAATCCATTGAGGGTACGGATAATACCGTCCTCAGTATCGGCAGCAGGACCTATGAAGAGCACCATAAGAGCCTCTATCGCTACGCAACCAAAAGCTTGCGTGCCGGCTATGAGTCAGCCTATGTTTACAGCAATCCGGCCCTATTATTGGTTATGCGCAAACCCATAATAATCAACCAGCCGGCCTGGCAAAACTTAATTGAAGGGCAAGAGGCTGTCTTTTCAGTCGATGTGGATCCCAATGGAGACTACCAACAAGTCTATAGCTGGCAATGGCAAAAGGGTTCTGACCCCTGGACGACCATCGAAGACAGCAACAGTCAAACTCTTAAATTTATTGCCGGCCCCCAGGATGACCTCAAGAGTTATCGTTGTATGGTCAAGAATGTTTACGACTATGGAGAGTCGGAGGAGGCAGTAAGCAACGCTGCCCGCTTGTATGTTGTCGCTAAGCCGCAAATTACGACCCAGCCCTTTGGTGTCGACTTACTGGAGGGAGAGAGTACAACCTTCATGGTTGAAGCATCTGCTGATGGTACCATAAGCTACAAATGGCAAGAGAAAGAAGGCGACGAATGGAAAGACCTGGCGGGAGAAAACAGCTCCGTTCTGGCGATTAATGATGTAAGCTATGATAATAACAACGGCAAAAGATATCGTTGCCTCGTCAGCAATACAAAAGATAGATTAACTGCAAGTACAATAAGTGATGAAGCCCTCTTGACGGTAGTTCCCCAAGCGGTAATAGTTGAACAACCTCAAGATTTGATAGCCGGCAAGGACGAAGATGCCGTCTTCAAGGTTAGCATCAATGAAGCCAAAGGTTCTGTTACCAGCTATAAGTGGTTTGAATCCACCGACGGAACCAATTGGGTCCAACTGCTTGATGCCGACGGGCCTGAATGTGTAATAGAAGATGTCCAATACAGTCAAAGCGGTAATCGTTATAAATGTGTAATACAACACTCTAAGGGACTTTTAATAACTCCTGCAGTGGAAAGCGATCCGGCTCTTTTGCAGGTACTTGCCCGACCGACAATAACTCTCCAACCGGAAGACCAAACGGTCTTGGCGGGGGTCGACGTCAATTTCACAGTCGCCGGAACGATCAAGGATGGCCTGCCGGGCGATCAGCTGACCTATCAGTGGCAAATGAGCTCCGATCAGGGTGAAAATTGGCTGGATCTTACCGCTGCAAACGGTACGGCAATTACCATTGAAGATGTTAATTATCAAGATCACAACGGCAAGCTCTACAGGTGTGTCTTGACTAATACCAGCGGCAGTCTGGAAATAAGTGCCGAGAGCCATGAAGCCCTGCTGACCGTTGTGGGTAAACCGGTTATTTTAAGCCAACCGGCCGATGTCGGTGCCGGAGAGGGCAGCTCTGCCCTATTCCAAGTGGTCGTTGAGGCCGTTCCTGGCGCCCAACAGACCTTTGAGTGGCAAGTTTCTGCCGACGGAGGAGCAAGCTGGCAGAATGTTGGCGGTGATTGGGAAGAGGAATTGACTCTCAGCACCCTAACTTTGGCAGACCACGGCAAGCAATACAAATGCAGTATTACCAACCGCCTGGGAGGTAAAACATTCGGACCGACAGAATCTGATGTTGCTTCTTTAACCGTCTTGGCCCTGCCTGAGATTACCTCCCAACCCAAGAGTGTAATGGCCACGGTGGGTGACGATGTTCATTTTGCCCTGCAGGCCAAGATTGCCGATGCCGACAGCGGTGGCAAACTAAGCTATCAGTGGCAGGTAAGTGAAGACAGTGGTGGCAATTGGCAATCTATAAGCGGTGCCGACCAAGCAGAATATACCTTCTTTAATGTGCAAAATGAAGATGAAAATAAAATATTCCGTTGCCTGCTTATGAACACTAAAAATGGTTTTACCATCGAACCGGTCATAAGTGCTGAAGCAAGCCTAATAATGGGTACCAACTACCTTATCACCTTCGTCAGGCCGACGGTTGGCCATGATGAGCACAATCCTCTTAATATCAACAGCGGTTCACTGGTAATTGCCAATATTTTAGGCAACTTGAGTGCTATTGAGCGTTTGACCATTCAAATCGATAGCAAAGAAGAAATCGAATTGAGCCCGGCGGCTACAGTTTACTATTTAATGGGTACCAACTTAAGCCCCGGTGAGCATACAATTACCTTGAAACTGGTGAATGAATCGGAAGTCGAATTCAAGGCAAGTGTATCCTTCTTCTGGGAGCAGTACCGCCGCGGCTTCGGTTTTGGCAGATTTGATTTTGAATAAGGAAGAGAGAGGGGAATAGAGATGACCAGAGCTAGGAATATTCTGATAATTATCGTCGCCCTGGGCCTCTTGATTCTGGGAGGTTGCGAGCCGAAGGTTGATGAAACCTTAATCGAACAGGAAATATCTGCAAAGATATACAGCTTCAGAGAAGCGGTCCAAGCTTATGATGTGGAAGGAATGTTGGCTTTTTTGGACCAAGACAACTTCAGCCTGACCATCACCGAAGACGGCCAAAGTTACCAAGGACTTAAGGACTTGGCCACCCTACGCAATGAATTGGCAGAGGATGAGGAGAAGCAATTGCGTTGGCGGGAAGAGCAGGGTTATATTTTGACCATGGTCCTAGGCAACATAAGCCTGAGCAATGTCAGTAAAGCCGGGGCGATAGCCTTGGTTCCTTTTGAAATTTTTGAGGAGACGGAAGGTATAAGCCAAGCACTTACCGACGAAGGTACCATGGTTGTTACCATGGTCAAGATGGAAGGCGATTGGCTCTGCCAAGAGATGGTCAACGACTTTAAGAGTCAAGGCAGTATAGTGTTGTCCATCCGACGGATAACGGGCTTCGGCCTTGGCGGTTCCATTCTAAAGTAAGGGCTTCTTATTGCAGCAATGGTTCCATCCTGAAGTAAAGTCGGTTGAAGATTCGGAGGAATAATATAAAGCCGTTTTACCCTAGTATTTCAAAATGGTAAAACGGCTTTATTGTATCAAAAAGTATCCTAGACTTAAAATAATTACAGGCGTACTATTGACACATATGTTTAATGAGAATATATTAATAGTGTTAACTAAAAACACTGTTAGCAATAAACATCAATATTGGTGACTAAAAGCAAGCCCGTCCCAGCAGAAGTCAGGGATTCCCGTTGCCGCCGAATACCTTTATGAATTTACCCGCTTAGCAAGCCGCAAACCCTAAAAATCCCTAGACAGCACGGCAGTCGATAATCGCTAAAGGAGGTGTAGCCGCCGAAAATGACAAAAGAAAGGGAGTTCCCGGAATATGTCGAGGAAGCTATAGCATTCTTCAATGATCTTATGACTCAAAACCAAAAAAACGCCATGGATAACTTGAATAAAATGAGTAAGGGAGAACATTTTGTTCTGCAATATTTGGTAATGAAGAATAAAGAAATAAATCCCTCTGAATTAAGCGATGCTCTGCAAAGCAGCACAGCCCGAATATCAGCTTTGTTAGGAGCCTTGGAAAGAAAAGGCCAAATACATCGCGAAGTGGATCAAAGCGACCGACGTAATATTTTGGTTACAATTACCAAAGCCGGTCGGCAAAGGATTGAGGCCGTAGCCAAGAAGTTGAATGGATTGACGGCCCAGATATTTATGGCAATGGGCGAAAAGGATACCAAGGAATTCTTGCGCCTGTCAAAGTTATTCTCGGCGAAATTTCAAAAGATCATGGCCGAAAAACATGACGATCTTGCAGATATTTGAACCGATTGACCCCTAAAAGCTCAACCATCCGGCAAGAAAGCTAAATTTATTTAATTGGTAATAATATTCGTCGGCTACTCATTTGTCCGCCAAGTAAAAATTAAAATTTGCCGGACCAGATTATATGGGGACAAAAAATATTGTATTGCAACTCTGGTTTTCGATGGAGCGGTTAGACCGAATCTTATTTAAAAGAGGAGAAATGTTAATGCTGAAAATTTTAAAGCACCTAAAACCTAAAGAATGGCTAATGGCTTTTATCAGTCTGTTCTTTATTGTCGGCCAAGTTTGGCTGGACTTGAAGTCTCCCGAATACATGCAAAGGATAACTACCCTTACTCAAACTCCCGGCAGTGCCATGATCGATATCTGGATTGCCGGTGGCAAAATGCTTCTCTGCACACTGGGCAGCTTGGCCGGTGCAATTGTCGTCGGTTTTTTGGCGGCCCGCATCGCCTCGGCTTTTGCCCGCCGGCTGCGTAGCCTGATATTTGATAAAGTTGATGCTTTTTCCCGAGAGGAAATCAATCAGTTTTCCACCGCCAGTCTAATTACTCGCTCCACCAACGATGTAACCCAGCTTCAAATGCTCATTACCATGGGCTTGATGCTAGTAATCAAGGCTCCCATCACGGCAGTCTGGGCTATTACCAAAATTGCCGGCAAAGGTTGGGAATGGTCCGTGGCCACGGCGGCTGCTGTAGTAATTTTAGTTCTCATGGTTATAGTTGTTATGATTGTGGTCTTGCCCAAGTTTAAAAAGATGCAAATCCTTACCGACAATCTCAACCGGGTGACCCGGGAAAATTTGCACGGCTTGCGAGTCACGAGGGCCTACAACGCCGAAGAGTTTCAAGAAGAAAAGTTCGAAAGGGCCAACGAAGAGTTGGTTAATACCCAATTATTTACCAGCAGAGCCATGGCAATTTTCATGCCTTTTATGATGACCGTCATGAATGGTTTGTCTTTATCAATCTATTGGATTGGTGCCTATTTGATTGATACTGCCGAGATAATGAATAAATTGTTGATCTTCTCCAACATGGTGGTTTTCTCCAGCTATGCAATGCAAATAGTAATGTCTTTTTTGATGCTGGTCATGATCTTTATGATGCTGCCGCGGGCCAGCGTGTCCGCCAAGCGGATCAACGAAGTGCTCGATACTTCGCCGACCATCTTGGACGGTGAGCGCCAAAAGGGAATGACGGGTATGTACGGCGAAATAACCTTTCAGAATGTCAGCTTTAAATATCCCGATGCCCAGGAATATGTCCTAAGGGATATTAATTTTACGGCTAAAGCCGGCGAAACCATTGCTTTTATCGGTTCCACCGGTTGCGGCAAATCCACTTTGATTAATTTGGTTCCCCGTTTCTTTGATACTACGGAAGGGGAAATATTAATTGACGGGGTCAATGTAAAGGAATACAAGCAAGAGGTTTTGCGCAATAAAATTGGCTATGTGCCGCAAAAAGCTGTCCTTTTCAAAGGAACGGTAAGGTCAAATGTTGCTTACGGTGACAACGGTCGCACGCCTTATCCGGAAGAGCAGATCAACCGAGCGTTGGCTATTGCCCAGGCCCAAGATTTTGTCGAAGAAATGGAAGGAGGGCTTTTAGGGGAGGTGGCTCAGGGAGGAACCAACCTTTCCGGTGGTCAAAAACAAAGATTGGCTATTGCCCGCGCCGTTTGTCGGCAACCGGAGATATATATTTTTGATGATTCATTTTCCGCCTTGGACTATAAGACCGATCAAGCTCTGCGGAGCGCTTTACAAAGCGAAACAGCCGGTGCCACAACCTTGATCGTTGGTCAAAGAATCGGCACCATCATGGAGGCGGATCAAATTATTGTTTTAGATGAAGGTAGAATAGTAGGCCAAGGTAAACACCATGACCTGCTTCAATCCTGCCAAGTATACCAAGAGATTGCCCTAAGTCAGTTGAGTAAGGAGGAATTAGCCTCATGAGCGAGAGAAAAAGTCACCGGGGATCGGGATTCCACGGACCCGGAAGAAGAATGGCAGATAAAGCGGAAAATCCCAAAGCCACTTGGGCCAGGTTGATTGCCCATTGCCGGGAATATATACCGGCGATAATTGTTGCTCTTGTTGCCGCCGCCATCGGTACCGTTTTACAAATCCTGGGTCCCGATAAATTAAAAATAATGACCAATGAGATTATGAAAGGTTTACCATCCTTGGTAAATGGCCTGCCCATTGCCGGCAAAATAGATTTCGTTTCTTTTCGCAAAACGGCTTTTCTTTTGCTGGGCTTTTATGTTACGGCTGCCCTTTTAAGTTTAACTCAAAATTATATTATGGCGACGGTAACTCAGCGGGTCAGCAAAAATTTGCGCAGCGGTATAGGCAAAAAGATCAACCGTCTCCCTTTGGGCTATTTTGATAAGATCAGTTTCGGTGATATTTTAAGTCGGGTGACCAACGACGTGGATGCCATCGGCCAAAGTCTCAACCAAAGTATCGGTGGACTGGTAACGGCTGTTACCATGCTTATCGGTGCCGGGATAATGATGTTTTACAATAGCTGGCTATTGGCTTTAACGGCCATCTTGGCCAGTATTCTGGGTTTTTTGGCTATGACCTTGATCATGAAAAGCTCGCAAAAGTATTTTGTCCGCCAGCAAAATGACTTGGGAGCCGCCAACGGCCATATTGAAGAAGTCTATGGCGGGCATACCGTTGTTAAAGCTTACAATGCCGGCCGGGAAACAAAAAGGGTCTTTGCAGAAATCAATGATAGCTTGTATGAAAGCGGCTGGAAGAGCCAATTTTTCTCGGGTTTGATGATGCCCCTGATGTTCTTCGTCGGCAATTTCAGTT
>CAZMQU010000009.1:0-95751 GCA_964568715.1 uncultured Halanaerobiales bacterium | reverse complement strand
ACATTTTGGTCTGTATCGGCGTAATTAACGACTACCTGGCTGATCTGTTTATCATAACCCGCCGCCGCCTGATGGGCTTTCTTCATTATTGCCACTTTTTCCGCCTGTCCGACGGAACGGGGTTCAACCATGATCGGATGAGCCTTTTCTATCTTCACCCTGTTCAAAACAATCTGGCCTGCTTGTCCACTACCTTGCAAAGCTGCTGCTGCTTCAAGGGCCACCTTTATAAGGTTATCCCGATCGGTATCGTTTGTAAAGGCGTAAACACTACGCAAGCCCTGGAAAATACGGATTCCCAAACCATAATCACGTCCGCTGACACCCTCCTCCACCATACCGTTTAACATACGGTTTACCGTGGAGTAAGTATCTTCCCCGAATAATTCAACAAAATCCCCGCCGCCGGACAAGGCGGCGAGCATTACATCAACCAATAACTCTTCTGAAAACAAATAAGACCCTCCTCCTACAATTTATTTTTACCAATCAGCCCAAAGAGTAAACTAGACACTGTTTACAACCTTAACCGAAATTCATAAAAATACTCCGCCTAAACGGAGCAAGTCTTACCTTACAACGCCGGAATCTCGAGCAACAATCGCACCTTTAATGGGCGGGGATATAATATTTAACTATAATTACAAGGGTTCCAAATCACTCTTCCAAGCACCAAAAGTTTCCTGCTCGGACTTGCCGCAGCAATTTGCACACATCGGCAATATGTATTCTTTTGCTCGCAGCCCGGCCTCAACAACATGTCCTCCCTCAACCGGGGTTCCTTTGCAATTAATCACACCGCACATATTTGCTTTTCTGCCTTTCTTCTTTTCCCAATAATCCAACCAGCTTGAATACCCCGAGGGCAATGCTTTACTCGATGTCTCCTTATTATTCCTAACATCGACAAACCTCACCCTCTATCATCCCCTTTTTTTGATATTCAAAATACCAGACTATAGTTGCGCCAACCTTCCATGGATTCAAGGTCCCGCCGTTCATGTAACGGGCCTTGGGCCAACCTATCTGCCTCGGGGTATTCTCAACTAATTTTTTAAAATGTAGGAATTCTCCGAAAATCAAAGCAGGGCAAACCGCTTGCTTTTTTATCTCTGTGGGTTTAAGCTTGTCGGCTCCCCTACCAGCCCTAACTTAATAGTTATATGATCGGTGGCTGTTTCCTCTGACTTAATTTCAACCATTATTATTTGGCAAGCCATTACACCATTAAGATAATCAAATTCCGGCTTGGCCATAACTGTTATCTCAAATTCCCAAAAGCCCTCTACCAGATCTTCAAGACTAATACTTAGCTCCACTTCGTCAGTTTCAGGATCTACTGATTCGACAGGTATCTCTTCTTCAACGTCTATATCCCACCCACTGATACAAGTTCCGATTATAACCAACTTATCAACATTTTGAACGATATGCTCATCTTTATTTTTTAGTGTCACATTCAATAACAAACTCCCATACTTTTCCGGAACCGGTTCATCATCCCCATCGGAGGGATTAAGGCTAATGACACAACCGGTCAACATAAGCACCAAGCAAATAAATAAGGCAATCTTTTTTTTCATAACTACCTCCTTCAGGGGCTTCTTGCCCCTATTCAGACAACCGGTAACGATCCGAGTCGGTCCCTGTTTTTTATTCTGTTTGTCACAGAAAATTAAGACTTTGAATCCGTTAGCAGTGCCAGTACTTTACCGGCAAAACCGGAAGTTACTTTTTGAACAAACCGATACTTTCCTTCGATAGCGGGCAAGAAACGGAAAATATTCCGAGAGAAGGTTGTCTTAGCACAGGATTTCTTTTAATATCCCCACAAATATTTTTCCTGCTCTTCGCTCAACTGATCGATTTCCAAGCCCATGGTCTCCAGCTTCAGGCGGGCAACGGACTCATCTATATCCTTCGGTATCGGGTATACTTTAGGCTCCAAATTTCGGTGGTCCAAGAGGATATGTTTGGCAGACAGGGCTTGCAAGGCGAAGCTTAAATCCATTATTTCCACCGGGTGGCCATCACCAGCTGCCAAATTGACCAGACGCCCTTGGCCCAGCAAATACAACCATCGCCCATCGGCCATCCTGTAACCGTCGATATTTTTACGCATTGCCTTTTTCTCGGCAGCCATTTCTTCTAAATCAGGCAAGGAAATTTCCACATCAAAATGGCCGGCATTGGCAAGAATGGCCCCATCTTTCATAACTGAAAAATGTTCAGCGTTAATCACTCGGTTGCAACCGGTTACCGTTACAAATATATCGCCCCACTTGGCGGCTTCTTTCATGGTCATTACCTGGTAACCGTCCATCAATGCTTCCAAAGCCTTGACAGGATTGGTTTCGCAAACAATAACATTGGCGCCCAGCCCCTTAGCCCGCAAAGCACAGCCCTTACCGCACCAGCCATAACCGGCAATAACCACATATTTTCCGGCAATCAAAAGGTTGGTGGTACGCATTATGCCATCCCAGGTCGATTGACCGGTACCGTAGCGATTGTCGAACAAATGCTTGCAATCGGCATCATTGACCGCCAACATGGGAAACTTCAAGTCACCGGCATCTTCCCTGGCCCGCAGCCGCATTATTCCCGTAGTGGTTTCTTCGCAGCCGCCCATTACTTTTGCTGCTAGCTCCAGCCTTTCGCCATGGAGAAGATGAGCCAGGTCACCTCCGTCATCAATAACAATGTCCGGCTCAATATCCAAGGTTCGATTCAAATGAAAAAAATACTCTTCATCTGTTGCCCCGTACCAGGCATATACTTTCAACCCGTCAGCCGCCAGAGCGGCGGCAACATCATCTTGGGTGGACAGAGGGTTGCTACCCGTTACGGCCATTTCCGCGCCCCCCCGGGCCAAAACTTGCGCTAAATAAGCGGTCTTTGCTTCCAGGTGGATACTCAAGGCAATTTTTATGCCCTCAAAAGGTCTATCACGGATAAAACCGGTTTCAATAGCCTTCAATACGGGCATATTTTTTTGGGCCCACTCGATTTTTTTACGGCCTGATGATGCCAAAGAAATATCTCTTATAATACTGTCTTTCATAACATTCCTCCTGCTCTTTTCCGGCAAAGGGCTTTCTTTTTAATTTTTGTAAAACCGTCTTAATTGCATGGACTTCAACCTATACGCCGGTTTTTCTTATTAAATCCTCTGCAGCTATAAAATCGGGTACGATTTTCTCAATGTTGCGACGGACTTCATGGGGGCTTTTGAGTATTGTAGTCTCCAGTTCCCTGATTTGCTTTACCATCTTTGCATAATCAATTTGGCTCTCCCGAATGACCATTATTTTACCGTGGACAGTTCTTTCGATCTTCTCCTCCGGGCGAACCAATTCTTCCGTCATTTTTTCTCCCGGCCGCAACCCTATATATTCAATGGGAACATCCATGTGTGGTTCCAAGCCGTTCAGACGGATTAAATCCTTTGCCAAATCCAATATTTTTACCGGATTTCCCATATCCAAAATAAATATTTCTCCACCGCGGGCAATTGCCCCAGCTTGCATAACCAATTGGACTGCTTCGGGAATGGTCATAAAATAACGGGTGATATCTTTGTGGGTCAAGGTCAGCGGAACACCCTTTTTGATTTGTTCCTGAAAACAGGGAATAACACTACCGTCACTTCCCAATACATTACCGAAACGCACTGCAACGAATTCAGTATCGCTTATCTTATTTTTAGCCTGGATAACCATCTCGGCAATTCGTTTAGTGGCCCCCATGATATTACCGGGCTTGACTGCTTTATCGGTCGAAATCAAAACAAATCTTTTTACGCCGGCGGTATGGGCCGCCTCAACCACATTATATGTTCCAAATACATTGTTTTTAATTGCTTCCTCCGGATTGAATTCCATCAAGGGCACGTGTTTATAAGCAGCGGCATGGAAGACAACATGGGGCCTGTATTGCTGGAAGACACCATTAACTTTGGGATAATCTTGAATGCTACCGACGATCGGAATTATTTCGCCGTTTTCTCCCCCGGCCAATCTGTCTTTCATCTCCCGATGGATATAAAATACGCTGTTTTCGGCGACATCGAAGATAATTATTTTTTGAGGCTTAAAGCGACTGATCTGTCTGACCAATTCCGAACCGATTGAGCCACCGCCACCGGTAACCAAGACGACTTTATCCTTTAGATATTCGGCAATTCGATTGGTATCAAGTTCTATTGGTTCGCGCCGTAACAAATCTTCAACGCGCACCTCCCGCAATTGGCCGAAAACAAACTTACCGTCGATTAATTCATAGACCCCGGGCAAAGTTTTGACCTTGACATTGTTAAATTGGCGGCAAATAGAGTTAAGGGCCCTGATAACATTGCCGGAAGCTGCCGGGATAGCAATAATTACTTCTTCCACACCGTACTTGGGAATTATATCCTTAATCTTTTGACGGTCGCCCAGGACCCGGCACCCATGTAAAACCATATTTTTTTTGAGAGGATCATCATCGATGATGCCGACTATTTCATAATGCAATTCCCGGTGCTTCAACAACTCCCGTATGACTAAATCACCGGCATCGCCGGCTCCGACAATCAAAACCTTAGTCTTCTTTTGGGTTTTTTCCCGCTCGCCCCTTTGACTGCATCCGCCGAATATCCTCAGGCGCCTCTCACTTAGCAGACGCCATAAAAAACGGATACCGCCAATAAAGAGGATCGATAAAGCCCAATCGATGAGGATGACGCTGCGGGGAAAAATCATCGTTTTATCAAAATAGAAGATAAAACCGATGAGCAGCGAACTGATGGTAACGCCATTGATTACTGCCTTAAGTTCTCCAATGCTGGCATAATTCCAAAGACGGTGATAAAAACCCATGTAGAAAAAAACCAATAAACGCAAAAACAGTGCAACTGCCAGCATCTTGAAAAATACGAGGGGGGTAAAAAACTTTGCCGGTATTTGAAACTCGAAACGCAACAAAAAACTCAGATAAAAAACAACGGTAATGACAACCACATCGGCCAGGACCAATAAAAAACGCTTAAACCTGGACAATCAATTTCCCCCCTAGGTATTCAATTCCCAACGCAACCCCGTCGACGGAAAACAAGATAAAAAAATAATAAAGCATTTAAAATAATAATTGCAGATTTATATGCACTAAACTTTCCAAAAATCTTTTATTGCTGAAACGATTGCCGCCAAGTCATCCTTTTTCAAAGCCGGGTGGACCGGCAGAGACAGCACTTCTTCTGCAGCTTTTTCGGCTTCCCATAAATTAACAGCCGCAAAATCGGTACCCTTGTAACAGGCTTGTTTATGTAAGGGTATGGGATAATGAATAGCCGTTCCTATACCTTTTTCTCGCAGATATGCAGCCAAGGCGTCGCGCCTTTTCAATCTGATTGTATACTGATGAAAGACATGTTCAATGCCGGTGGGAACCGACGGTAAACCGATACCGGGCAATTCCTGCAAATGCCTGCTTAGAAAAGCGGCATTGGCTTGTCTTTTTTCATTGAAGAGGGGCAGCTTTTTGATTTGTTCCAAGCCCAAAGCGGCTGCCAAATCAGTCATTCTATAATTGTAACCTATTGTTTCGTGGTGATAGCGCCGCCGGGAACCATGGTTTATGTACAGCCTTATCTTTTCCGCCAAAGCCTCATCATCGGTCAAAACGATACCGCCCTCCCCGGTTGTCATGTTTTTTGTCGGATAGAAGCTGAACGTTGACCCTTTCCCAAAAGAACCCGCTTTTTGCCCTTTATATTGGGCACCATGGGCTTGAGCGGCATCTTCCAATAAAAGCACTTCATATTTTTCGGCTAAAGCACGGAAAGCATCGATATCGCAGGGCAAACCGAAAATATGAACCAAAAGTATGGCTTTGATCTTTTTATCCCTCTGCAAGGCAGCTTCGGCAGCAGTAGGGGCAAGGTTAAGACCGACGGGATCAATATCAGCAAAAACCGGCCGGGCACCGGCGGACAATATTGAATTGGCGGTGGCAATGAATGTAAATGGAGTAGTAAGAATTTTGTCTCCTTCTGCAAGTCCCAGGCTATGAAGCAAGGCTTGCAAGGCTGTAGTACCCGATGAGACGGCAATGCCATATTTCACATTACAATAGGCGGCAAAGGCGGCTTCAAATTGCTTTACCAAGGGACCGCTTGCCAACATACCGGAATCCAATACAGCCAGGAGGGCTTTTTTTTCTTCCGAGCCAAACAAGGGTTTGGCAATGGGTATCATCAACGGTGTCAAGCCTCCTTCTCTTTGCTGAGCGAATATATTTGGTATTGGATACGGTCTTGGATTTGCTTACTGATGCGCAGGGCTTCCATGCCGTCGATACCGGTAATCTTCGGTTTATTGCCATTTTGGACACAAGCTATAAAATGGGCCAGTTGATTACGCAAGGGTTCTTCATCGGAAGAAAACACTTTTTCCACCTTGTTCTCCTGATGGTATTCCGAAAGATGATTTAAGGAAGCATAACCGCCTTTGTGGGAAACGGTGATACGTCGCTCCAAATAATCAAGTTCAATATAGGCTGACATGGTCGTCACCGTCAAGCGGCGCACCTTTTTGTTTGTAACGCGGCTGGCGGTCAAACTGACTATAATGTCTTCTTCCAAAAGAAGGTTGGCAACGGCAAAATCAGTAAGTCCGTTACAGGACCGTGTTACGCTGCCGAAAGCTTGCAATTCTTTGATATTTTGCGGCAACATAAAACGCATAATATCGATATCGTGAATCATTAAGTCCTGTATAACATCGATATCCGCCACCCGTGGATCAAAAGGCCCCATTCTTTCCATGCTGACGGCAATTATCTTCTGATCTTCCAATATTTTGGGTAATTCGATTACGGCGGGGTTAAATCTTTCGATATGGCCAACTTGCAAGATTGCTTTTTGTTTTTTAGCTAAATTTAGGAGGTTTTGAGCTTCTTCAACGGTTCCGGTAATGGGTTTTTCAATTAGTACATTAAGGCCTTTTTCCATAGCAGCGCCGGCAATCTGATAGTGCGTATTGGTAGGAGTTACAACACTTATCGCATCGGTATTTTTCAATAGACTTTCCAAATCAGGAAAAGAAACAATCCCATAAGCCCGGGCCGTCTCGTCGCCCTTTTCTCGGTCTATATCGTAAATACCCACCAAGTCACAAATATGCTTCAGTGCAACATAAGATTTGACATGATGTCGCCCCATATTACCCACACCGACTACACCGACTTTTACTTTATCCACTCTTTGCCTCCTCTGCTACTTACTTTCTATCCGAAACATTTCTCGATATATTTTAAAATAATTATTGACTCCATTCCTTCGTATCCGATTTAATATTGCAATTATTTTAACGCTAAAGCAAATATTGAATATATTTACCTTTTCCAAAAAAATTCGCTAAAGAGAGGGAAAAACCTTCTTAAAACAATAGATATTTTTATAAAAAACCTTTTTATTGTGTTTTTGCCCTGGAAATCCCCCCTGTTTTTCCCAAGGAATCTTTTTAGATATCAACTTTATTTTGTTGTTTTTTTATCATTTTAAACTCTCTTACCATCCCCAAATTTTGTGCTCTTGCAAGGCTGACGGCTTGGTAAATATGCCCTTTTTCAAAAAATATTTTTACCTATAAAAAAAACCCCCCCGGTTAACCGGGGGGGTTTCTCAGATCGCTTTAATTAAAAGGTGAACCTGAGGCTTCCGGTGATTGCTTTGAATTTGTAGTCTAAGGTTGCGTCAGTATCGTGGGTAAAGTTACCAACCTCAGCCTTCAAGTTTGCCCAATCTTCATAACCGAAACCAAAATCATACTTCAAGAAGGTACCGGGCATTGCGTGGGCACCACCTTGGAGTCCGGTTGCACGGTGTTCGTAGCTGAAGTTACCGTCCCAGTTAATTGAGCTGAACAGATCTTTCTCAAGACCGATAGCAGCTTTGTACTTCATGCCGGAATCTCCGCCACCGACATTGCTGTTATAACCGAAGGATCCGTGAGGCTTGACAGTGAAGCCAAGAAGTTCAAAGTCAGGATTGACAGCCACGTTGGCTACGATGGCATCGTTTGCACTGCCAAAGTATTTTGCCACGTCTGCACTCAAGAAATTCCAATCGAGAGCTGCTTTGTAGTTGTGCCTAAAAGCACTGCCGTCGATATCATAAACGAGGTTGGCATCGATGGTCAGCAAGTCGAGGGGTGTAATAGTCACTGTTGCGCCAACATCATGATAACCAGAAACCCAAGCTGAAGGAGTACAGGGAGTAATACCCATGTATTGCCTCAAACCGGCTTCGGTTCCGTCAGCATAAGAATACTCTACACCGACTCTGGCAAATTTGCCGATATCGACACCGATTGCCGCCAAGCGGTCGTGGTAGAAAAGTTCCGGTGTATCGAGGTCGTGATCATAGACTGTGCCAAGCTCGATATCAAAGATGCCGAACTCTTTTTCGAAGGCGAAGCTACCACCGACTTTATCCATGATATTATCATAGTTGCGATACCAGGCTTCGATTTCGCTGCCAAAAGGCTTCAGGCCCAAATTAACGTTAAAGCCGGTAGCGGGTGTGAAACCCCAAGGTGCAAGAGGTGCAAAGGTGGCAGAGGTAAGTTGGTAAGCAGCGTTGATATCAAGATCCATTACGTCGGGCAAGGAATAACCGGCAGAGAACTTCATGTAGTGATCACCCATGGCCTTAAGATCGCTGAAAGCAACTTCAGCACCGACGCTCAAACCGCCGAGAGTCAGGTTGTTTTCCAAACCGACGACATAGGTAGGAGCAGTCATATCCAGAATATCCGTGGAAGCCAAGAATACCCTTCCGTCGACCAGATCAAAGAGATCGTAGCCGTAGGTATAAGCTAAGTTAGCACCTTGACCGATATAGAGCAAGCCTTTGTCATAGGTCAAGCCCATACCATGGAAATATGTGGCACCGAAAGCATAGGGTCTCAACTGCAACAATTTGTTATTGGCAAATGTTGCGCTGAAATCGGGTGCTTCTACTGAACCGGTGATATCTCTGACCGCCAGATCAAAAGCATTGGTGCCACCGTCATAGTACTTGGCCAGACCAACAAGGGCCAAATTGGCTTTGACGCCGTTTCTTTCACCGTTTATGCCCAGTGTAACGGCATTGCTGAAGTCGAAGCCTTCCGTCCAGGCATTGGGAACCCATGCATCGGCAATTGCATTGAAAACGTGGGTGCTGAAAGGATTCTTGTATACTTGGTCAGGATTGAGATCTACGTAAGGCTTACAGTTGGAAATATTCTCGCCACCTGTTCCGGGGCCTACAACATTATATTGATTGGTGTCTCTGTCGATGACTGCATAATCAAGGCTGAAAGCGGTGGTCAAGGAAACATTGACCGGGCTCTTTTCTACTTCGACTGCCAATTCCGGCTCCGGTATTTCTCTTTCTTCCAATTCGGCAACTCTGTCTTGTAGCTCTTCAACATCAAGCTGGAGCTTGTAGACCATGAATTCGAGGTCGAAATGCTCGCCCAAGAGTGCCAAAAGGTCACCGCGCAAGCGCATGATGTTTTCGTCTACGCCGGCGATGCTTTCGTTCAAGGCTTCGATGTCATCTCTGAATTCGAGGGTCAAAGCCCTGATCATAATGATGACTTCTTCGGCTTGAGCGCCGCTTAAGCCTTGCTTTTGCAGTTCTTTGACGACTTTGTTCATATCAAGGCCGTCGCCTGCATTGTCCATTACCCATCCCATGATGCGAGCCGTAATGATGGCTGCTTGATAACGGGTAAGGCTGTCATCTCCACCAAAGGTTCCATCAGGGAAACCTGTGATGATGCCGGTAGCTACAACCTCATCGAGGTATTCCGCTGCCCAGTGGCCGGCCGGTACGTCGGTAAAGGCCAAGGCAGGGGCTGCCAAGCATAATACTAAAGCCAAAACAAATACTACTGTCAGCTTTTTCATTATTATTTATTCCCCCTTGATTGTGGTTAAACTGTCCGGTTAGTACAACTGGCAGGGAAATTGTTAAAAATGAGTATCCTAGTTTCCTCATCTTTACCACTGACCCGTATGTAGTCGCACAGACCGGTATATCTCATCACCCTCAATGCGGGTTATGCAGCAATCGCGGGACACCTCCTTTCCACTGCAAAATAACCCGGGCGATAAGTGCTTGTATGTAAAGATATTCTACCTTAGTTGGGTTTTTCCTGCCTACCCTTTTGGTAATTATTTACCGGGCGGGAATATCTTTACCTCTGACGATACAAAAAGCATTAAAAAAGAGTTTCGCTAATGTAGTTCGCCAAATATTCAAATATTCCTTCTTAATGCTTTATTTATTCAAAAATCTTTTTAAAATAATTCGCGCCGCAAAATCATCTATGGGGCGGGGCGGCGTCAAAAGACCGGGAGGAATAAGACGGCGCCAGCCGCGGGGCGGGTTTTCCTTAAAAAAAAGAGCCCTGGCTTCTTCACTGGAATTTCGCTCGTCCACAAAGGTGTATTCCCATCCTTCTTTTGCCAAAAGGCTTGCCAGGTCCTTTGAGCATGTACCGTCGCCGATTAAAACTTTTTCCACTCTATATTTACTGCCGAGACGGGCTAAATATGAAGATAATTCATTAAAAGGAATTATTTCCTGGCCGACTATACCCGTTTTGAAACTGTATAAGACTACGCCAACTTTGTCGCGGCCGGGATCCACTGCTAAAATCAATCGTCTTCACCTGCCGGTATGACTAAATAACTGACATTTTGTGTCAAACTGTCGATACGCCAAATATCCTCGTTGGCCACAACAACAATGCGAACCTTTTCCTCGTGTTCTCTCAGCTCTTCCAGAAGGCGGAAGAAGGTTGTAAAGTCAATGGAGCCGATTTGGTTGGAGTAGTCGGGTAAAATGCCGTTCGACAAGGCGCTTTCCCGCAAACCCTCAAACAAGCCCATCAGTTCACTCTCCAAGGCACTCAGGTTCAGACGGGGGTCGATGAGAATTGAATATAACTCTTCCCCTTTGGCATAGACCACATAATCCTGTATAATCTGGAAACGGACTTTCAATACTTGGGTCCGGGTGGTATTGCCTTCAGCAACCAAGCGGACAATAAAACGACCTTCACCGCGGCGCAGTTCCTGGGCTACGGCCAGGTAATCGCCGGCATAATAAAGGATATGGCTGTCGCTGCCAGGCTCTACCCCTTGAATCCCCAATATTTCGGCTGCCCGGTTGCTTTCCCGGAGAAAATGATCCAGCTCCCGATAGATGTCCTGTTCACTTTGACCGCCGTAAATTACAGTCCAATGGACCTCTTCGCCCCGCAAATAAATGATGTCACCGACGGAGTATTCCTGGTAGCGTTGATCCAATGTCTGATAAAGGCGGCCCAATTCTTCGTAACGTCTGTTGTAGTCCCTTTCCATCAGTTCATAAGCCGACTGCAACATGTAAGTCCGTTCTTCCAACTGCTCAATTTTTTCTTCCAGGTTACATCTTTGCCCGGTCAGACTTGCCAGACGTTCTTCTTGTTCCTGCAAAGCCTGCCGCAATCCTTCCCGGTCGGATTCCAACTTGCTTATCTCCAGCTGAGCATCTTGGAGTTGGCGATGGGCATCGATATATTCCCGACTTGCCATCTCCAGTTCAGACAACAAATCGTTCTTTTCCGTCGAAAGCATCTCCAGCAAAGACTCACTTTCTTCAATTTCTTTTTGCATGGAACGCAGTTGATTATTTTGCGAGCGGACCTGCATGGAGAGAATAACCAGTTCGGAAAGAACCTCTTCAATATTAAAAACGGCATTGCGAACGTTACGGAAAGCAACCAAAATAATGGTAATGCTAAAGCTGGCGATCAAAATGCCGGTTATGATTGTAATGATAACCGATGTATATTTGGGGCGCAGGCCGAAGATAGAAAGTTTCCGCTTGCCCACTTTCCTGCCGACCAAATCGCCCAGATATGCTATAAGGCCGCTTATAATCAGTACTATAAGGACAATAAATACTGTCAACATTCGCCTGCCTCCCCTCCGACTAACCGTCAGCCCGAAAAAGGAGCAAAAGCCCCACACCGCCAAAAATAATATTCTGCAACCAAGCCCCTAAGACCGGCGGCAAGGAACCGCTTTTGGCCAGGGCACCACCAACGGTCATCAACATATAATAGATGAACATTAAGATTACGCTAATTCCCATGCCCATCGAAGTTCCCGCCCGACTCGGTTGAATCCCCAAGGGCGCCGCCAAAAGGGCAATGATGAAGGAGGCAAGGGGAACGGCCCAGCGTTGGTGATAAAGCACCTGATACTCGGCGGCATCCCTATCTTCTTCTTTGTAGGCCCTAATAACGGTCTTAAGCTCCGCCATGCTCATTTCACGGGGTTTTTTGCGGACCAAGGAAATTTCCGCGGGTGTTCTTTGCAGTTCCGGCAGACGGTATTCGACAAAACTACCGCCAATGGCTGAACCGTCACTATTGAATCTGTTGTAACGGCCATCTTTAAAAATCCATAGACCGTCCTGCCAAAGGGCTTCCTTGGCCTCTATCACCGAATGCAGTTCTCCCCCCTGATAATCCTGAAAAACTACATTGGTCATCTTCTGCAAACCGTCGAAGCGGCCGGCAAAGAAAAAATAATCGATCATACCCGTAGCTTTGTTTACGGGCGCAATCGTTAAATTGTTTTGGCTTATAGGCATATCTTTTTGGTAGCGGGCAAAATAGGTTAATTCCCGCACCCTCTCTTGGGCTGTCGGCACATAACTTTCGTTGAAGGCTATATTGGCAAAGGCAATCAAAAGAGAAGCAAAAAGAACCGGGGCCACCAAACGGCGAAAGCTGACACCGCCGGCTCGGAAAGCCGTTATTTCCCCTTCCCGGCTTAAGCGGCTGAAGGTAAGAATTATACCGACCAAAACCCCCATGGGCAAGGCCAAGACAAGTATTTCTGGCAAAGAAAGAAAGAAGATGCGCAGGACGATGGGCAAAGAAGCTTTGTAATCAATCATCAAATTGGCCAAAGTATACAAAACATCAGTACCCACGAAAATTGCCGTAAAGGCGCCCACCCCGAAAGCAAAGGGGGCCAAGTGTTGGCGCAGAATGTATCTGTCAATGATTGGCAAAGGCGACACCTCACATCTAAAATCTTTACATCTTAAATCTTTCCCCCAAATATATCTTGCGAGCCGTCTCGCTGTTGGCAATATCCTCGGAAGAACCGGAGATGAGAATCCGCCCTTGGTGAATAATGTAGGCCCTGTCGGTTATG
Source organism: uncultured Halanaerobiales bacterium (assembly GCA_964568715.1). Classification (GTDB taxonomy): domain Bacteria; phylum Bacillota; class Halanaerobiia; order B1SED10-174; family B1SED10-174; genus CAZMQU01. The sequence goes on along the minus strand of CAZMQU010000009.1, from coordinate 82,500 downwards.
GCAAGAGTTTCCCGCACGTTATGATCGGTGAGCAAAATCCCATAGCCCTCTTGCCGTAAATAGGTCAACATCTCCTGGACATCGCTGACACCGATGGGATCAACTCCTGAAAAAGGCTCATCCAGAAGCAGATAGGAGGGCCTGGTAGCCAAAGCCCTGACAATCTCAACCCGGCGCCGTTCCCCTCCCGAAAGGCTGATACCCTTTTGTTTTTTCAAATGGGTCAGATTAAACTCCTCCAGTAAAGCCTCCACCTCGGCAGCTTTTTCCTTGGCCGGAAAATTATTGGCCTCCAAAATGGCCAAGAGATTTTCCTCCACCGTCAAACCGCGGAATATTGAAGCCTCCTGAGAAAGATAGCCAAGCCCTAAACGGGCCCGCCGGTGCATGGGCAAGTGGGTAATCTCTTTTTCATCGACAAAAACCTGACCCTCTTTTGCCTTTATCCGCCCCACAACCATATAAAAGGAGGTAGTTTTTCCGGCCCCGTTGGGTCCCAAAAGACCGACGATCTCATTGGGGAACACTTCAAAACTGACCCCGTTGACGACCGTCCTGCCCCGATATGATTTAACCAAATTTCTTGCAACTATGGACATAAGCAAACCTTCCTATCATTTTTCCCCGGGGAGTATGGTAACCCGCCCTTTATAAAACACTGCTTTATCGTTGTTTTGTCCTTCTTCGAGACCAAATAACAGCTCTTCACCCCAAAAGGGTATATTTGCAAAATATCCCTCAACATTTCCGGAAAACACAACATATTCGGCTTTACCTTTTTCTATTTTTACTGTAGCACACTCACCGGTGATTTGCAAATCGGGCCCCCTGAAGACAACAGTTTCCCGGCCGATGATTTCCCCGGTAGCTTCGTCCCATTCCATGGAGCCCATTTCCAAAGAATAGCGGTCATCGTAAATATGGACCGACCCAGGCAACTTTAGGTTGCCGGCCGCTTGGTCATAGTACCCGTACGGGGCAAGGAAATAAAGGGGTCCTTGCTCGAATCGCTCTATGTGGCCGCTAATAGTTTCCAGATATAAAACAGCCTCCCGGTCCGCCACCATCCTTTCCCCCCGCAATTGCCAGCCCGGGCGTTCCGCTCCCACCGGAACATTCAACTGAAAGGAAGTTACATCTAAAGGAGGTAAATCCGAGTAATCAACCTGTAATTCCGGAGGCATTTCTATGGGGCGCAATATAAGGTAGCCCCCTAACAAAAGTAATCCTATTACCAAAACCCCTCCGGCGACCCTTTTAAACATCTATAGGCAACCTTTCGGCATCAGTGCGCCAACGGCGAGTGGGTGACAGCCAATCGGTAGGTGTCAATCGTATTTCTTCTTCCAAATGAATATTTAAGTCCCTTAAAATCGCCGCCGGTTCTCTACCCTCCGTTGCTATGATCGGTTTAATTATTAGATCGTAATAACCGCGTTTTTGGGGCCTGATGGCAACGGGCAAGAGAGGAGCCCCCGTTCGTTGGGATAAAAGGGCCGCCCCCGTCGGCGTCGAAGTCCGGGATCCGAAGAATTCCACCGCCAAACCGTTTCTGCCGCCGTATTGATCCATCAGGACCAACAAAAGGGCATTATCGGCTAAAACCCGATAAGTTTGTCGCAGACTGAATTTTGTCTTACTGATTAACCCCAGCCCCATACGCTCCCGCATCGCAAAAATCAGCTTGTTCGTCCGTTGCAAACTCTGCTCTTTGACTATGGAATAAACGGGAAAACCGGCTTTGCCCAAAGCAACCAAAAGGAGTTCCCAGTTACCGATATGGCCGCCGGCTATAATTGCACCCCGGCCTCGGGCCAGAGCGTTCTGCAAATGTTCCGCTCCGCGGATGGTAACCCGTTCTTTTATCTTTTCATCGGACCAAGCGGTAATCAATAAAAATTCTGCAGTAAGCATACCGATACGCTGGAAGTTTTGCCGTACCAAAGCATCATCTATTTTTTGCGGCCAAAAGGCCCTTTGCAAGTTATAATGGGCCAAACGCCTTTTTTCGGGATAAAATCGGTAATACAACTCTCCCACCAGTTTCCCCAATCGGTAGAAAAAACCCTCCGGCAAGAAGCGGGCCAAAAAAATGAAAAGCCGCATAATAATATAAACAAAAATATCGGTTACCGCTTTCAACGGGATCATCTCCTTAGTCCTTACTCAATAATTCTATAAAGCGGGCTCCCGCTCCTGCAACCTCCTTTTTTTGGCGATGCCGCCTCGTTGGCAGTCCTTTTGCCAACCAAGTAGTTTTATATAATTCCGGCTTGGAATAAATCCTGGTAATTTACCAAACCGATGGGTCGGCCGGCTTTATCAACAACAGGCAGATGGCCGATTTCTTTTTGTTCCATTATATATATTGCCTCCGTCGCCAGCTTTTCATCACCGATGGTTACCGGCCGGCAAGTCATTATTTCCCCGGCCTTTTTACGCAAAAGATTTTCTTTTTCCTGGGCTAAACTGCGTCGAATATCGCCGTCGGCGATGATTCCCACCAAGAGTCCATCGCCGTCAACCACCGACACAGCCCCCATGCGCGAATCGGTCATGGTCAGGAGAGCTTCGTCGATGGTGGCATCTTCCGCTACCAATGGGTTTTGGCGCCGCAAAGCCAAGACATCCCTTATCCGCAAAAGGCGGCGTCCCAAACTGCCGGCAGGGTGAAGCAGGGCAAAGTCTTCCTCTTTAAAATTCTTTGCCCAAGCCAAAGTAAGGGCCAAGGCATCTCCCATAGCCAAGGTAGCGGTACTGCTCGTCGTCGGAGCCAAGCCAAGATGGCAAGCCTCTTTCTCAATGGGGACATGCAATAAGTAATCACACTCTGTACCGATATGGGAGGCAGGATTGCCGCAAAGGGCAATCAGAGGGGCGCCGACACGCCGGATAACCGGCAACAAATCGAGAACTTCCCGTGTCTCACCGCTGAAAGAAATTGCCAGGACCATATCATTTTGGGTCAATACCCCGATATCGCCGTGGAGAGCATCGGTTGGATGGAGAAATAAGGCGGGCGTGCCGGTACTCGACAGGGTGGAGGCTATTTTGCGACCGACCAGGCCGCTTTTGCCCACACCGACAACGACCAGCCTCCCCCTAAGATTTAAAATCGCTTGCACCGTATCAACGAATTTACTGTCGATGGTTTTGCACAATTCAATTATTGCTTGCCCTTCATGCTTTAATACCCTACGGGCTTCCTTCAAAATCATTGCCGCACCTCCCGTTTAGCTTTGTCGATGGCCACTGTCTCTTTTAATACTTTTGCCAATTTTGCCAAGGGTATCATATTGGGACCGTCACATAAGGCCTTCTCCGGCTGAGCGTGAACCTCACAAAAAAGGCCGTCGATACCGACAGCCGCCGCTGCCCGTGCCAAAGGAGGAGCAAAAGTCCAATCCCCGCCGGAGGTTTTGCCTCTGCCGCCCGGCATTTGAACGCTATGGGTTGCATCAAAAACAAGAGGGCAACCGTAATCCCTCATAATTACCAAGGATCGCATATCCACTACTAAATTATTATAGCCGAAAGAAAAACCCCGCTCGGTCATAATAATTTTCTTGTTGCCTGTGGAGCCGGCTTTTTCAATGACCGCCCCGACCTCATAAGGAGATAAAAACTGCCCTTTTTTGATATTGATCGCTTTACCCGTTGCCGCGGCGGCCAACACCAGATCGGTTTGTCGGCAAAGAAAAGCGGGAACTTGCAGGACATCGGCAACCCGGCTTACTTTTTCCGCCTGTTCAACCGTATGGATATCAGTCAGGATAGGGATATTGAATCGTTCCTTGACTCCTTGTAAGAGTTGCAAGCCCTCTTCCAAGCCCGGCCCCCGATACGAATGAAGAGAGGACCGATTGGCCTTGTCGAAGGAGGCTTTGAAGACAAAAGGCATGCCAACTTCGGCGGCAATCTCTTTGATTGCCCCGGCTAAAGCAAAAAAACCGGTTTCATCTTCGATAACGCAAGGACCGGCAAAGAGAACCAATGGGTTATCCCCGCCAATGGCAACATCGGGGGTCAAAGAAAAGCCTTTCACAGCGATTCCTCCTTCAGTTGGCTGATGACCAAATCAATATCGGTCGGCCTGTCAACACCGATCGTTCGATACCCGGTATAGGAAACTTTTATTCTGTAACCGTTTTCCAAAGCCCGCAGTTGCTCAAGGCCTTCCCTTCTTTCGAGGGGGGCTTGAGTTAAGTAAGGGTAATCCAAAAGAAAATCCCTTTGAAAACCGTAAAAACCTAAATGCAAAAGTGCCCCGGCACCGCCTTTTTCCCAGGGAAAGGGTATGGGCGCCCGTGAAAAGTAAAGAGCGTAGCCGTTGAGATCCGTCACCACCTTAACCCTATTGGGGTCTTCCAGTTCATCGGAGTGCAAGTCGGTGGCCAAAGTCGTCATCAAAGCCTCGTTGTTGACCAGGGGTTCAATTAAAAGTTCCAGCATACGGCCTTGCACCAAAGGCTCGTCCCCTTGGATGTTTAAGTAGTAGTCGGCGGCAACATGCCTTGCCACTTCCGCCAAGCGATCGGTTCCCGATTTATGGAGCGATGAGGTCATTAGCGCCTTGCCGCCAAAATCTTCAACAGCCTCCCGAATGCGCAAATCGTCAGTTGCAACCAGGACTTCCGATAATAGTCGACACTTTTCGGCCCGACGGTAAACCCATTCTACCATAGGCTTATCCAATATGGGGGCCAAAGGCTTACCGGGGAAACGTGTAGAGCTGTAACGAGCAGGTATTACACCGATAATTTTACTCATTCTTTCCACCTTCTTTTCTTTCCGCAACGTTTTTCAACAGAGCAACAAATTCATCTTCACCGGAGGCAATGGAAACTTCAATCCCCAAAACCCATAAAGCCATCTTTTGGCCGGCTATTAATTCCCGCAGGTGGGCGGGAAGGCTGATAGCATCTTTTTCAGTGGTAATAATCATATCGGCATCTTTGGCAAAGGCCGCGGAAAACACTTGCAAGATCTCCTCCTCCGTATATTTATGATGATCGGAGAAACGCAGACGATAGATAACATCACCACCCAAAGACATAAGTTTTTCTTCAAAGGAACGCGGATTGCCGATGCCGGAGAAGGCAACGATCTTTTTTTTGTTCAAATCCAGTTTTTTTTCCTCGCTGCCGGCAACATCCCGTAAAAATATTGGTTCATAGCCCGATTCTATTATGGGGATAGCAGGAAAATCGTCGGCCATTTTAGCCTTTAATTTATCCAAAGGCACCTGAGGAATCTGATCGACATGGGTCAAAATCAAAGCATGGGCTCGCTTCAGGGCACTTTTGGGTTCCCGCATCAAACCCCGCGGCAGAAGATGTCCATAACCGAAGGGATTGAGGGAATCAATAGTCACCAAATCCAAGTCGCGGGCCAGTTTAAAATTCTGAAAACCGTCATCCAAAATGATCAAATCCACTCCCAATTTTTCTTGGGCGTAGCAACCGGTTGCAAAACGATCGGCGCCGACCAATATGGGAACACCGGACAACTGGTGGGCCATCATCACGGCTTCATCCCCGGCTTCAGGAGTATCCATAAAGATTTCTTTCCCGTCGGAAACCAAGCCTACGGAACCGGCAAATTTCCCCTTGTAACCACGCAAGAGGATCGCCGGTTTTAGTCCTTGCTTTTGGTAAAATTGAGCCAAGTAACAGACCAGCGGTGTTTTGCCCGTTCCCCCCACCGTGATATTGCCAACGCTGATGACGGGAACCTCCAAGCTGTCGCTTCGCAATATCCCCCAACGGTAAAACAAAGCTTTGATCAGGACGAATATGCGATAGGGCCAACTGGCAAGATAAAGCAACCATAAAAGGAAATCAGCTGCCAAGCTTCGGTTTTTTTTCCTAATCAATTGCAATAAAAAGGAGTATACCTTCTGTTGAGCCATTATTAAGGGCTAAGCCCTCCACCTCCTCTGAAGTTCCTCATCACGATACTGCACCTTATATAATTCATAATAATGCCCCCCGCGGGCCAATAATTCTTCGTGGCTGCCCCTCTCAAGGATAAGGCCGTCCATCAGATAAATTATTTGATCGGCCCGTTTAACCGTGGAAAGGCGATGGGCAATTACAAAAGTAGTTCTGTTTTCCATAAGACGGTCCAAGGCTTCCTGGACAAGAATCTCGGAAGCACTGTCCAAGTTGGAGGTTGCCTCATCCAATATCAAAAGACGCGGGTCCTTCAAAAGAGCCCGGGCAATGGAAATTCTTTGTCTTTCGCCTCCCGACAAACGGCTGCCCTTTTCCCCTAAGGGGGTATCATAACCCGCCGGCAAATTCATAATGAAACTGTGGGCATTGGCAGCTTTAGCAGCGGCAACGACTTCTTCATCGGTGGCTTCCCGGAAGCCGTAGCGAATATTGGCGGCAACGGTATCCGAAAAAAGAAAGGTTTCCTGAGGAACAATGGCCAAATGACGACGAAGGGATTTCATCGACACCTGACCGATATCAGTACCGTCAATAAAAATTTTCCCCATCTGAGGGTCATAAAAGCGGGGTAGAAGATCCATAAGAGTAGATTTGCCCGCCCCGCTAGGACCTACAATCGCTGTAACGGTACCGGGGGAAGCCTTTAGGTTAATTTTCTGCAAAGAAAAGTTACCATCGGGATAAGAGAAAGATACATCACTGAAGACGACTTCTCCTTCGACCTGCTCCAAAACACCGGCATTGGGGATATCCACAACGGTTTCTTCTTCGTCTTGGAGCCGAAAGATGCGCTCCCCGGCGGAAAAGCTTCTTTGGAAGCTGTGGACCAAGCGGCTGATTGCCTTTATGGGCGTTCCAATGGTAATGAGGTAACCGAAAAATGCAACCAACTCTCCCGGAGTCAAGGTACCGCGCACAACTTCAACACCCCCGTACCACAAAACAAGGATAAAACCGAAGGCAGCAAGGGTTTCTACAACCGGTGTCAGGGTTGCCCCCAGCTGGACATTCTTCATATTATAAAAATAATTAGCCTTATTTTCCCTTTGAAAGCGCTCGATTTCCTCTTCTTCCATACCAAAAGACTTTACCACCCTTATACCGCTGATGGTCTCATGAAGAACATCGGTAATATTGGCCATTTTTTCTTGCACACTTCGACTGATGCGACGGATGCGGCGAGAAAATTTGTTGAAAGCCCAAATCATCGGCGGTAAAACCACTAAAGTCAGAAGGGCCAAACGCCAATGGATATAAAACAATAGGGCGAAGGAACCCAAAAGGGTGAAACCTTGGTTGAATACACCTACGGCCCCACTGATAAAAGTATTCTGGATGACATTAATATCGTTGGTCAGGTGAGACACTATCTGGCCGGTATTGTGCCTTTGATAAAAATCCAACCCCAAACGCTGCAACCTTTCATAAGTCTCACCGCGAATATCCCGAACTACCCTTTGACCTATTTGTTGGGTTAAATAACTTTGCAAATAATAAAGCAAACCCCTCACCAAAAACAGGCTGGCAATTATGCCGGCTGCCAAATTGAGCTTGCCTAACCCTTCCTCGGGCATGGAGTAAATTATGGTATCGAGAAAACTGCCGCAAATTCGGATGGCAGCCACACTGAGTGCCGCATGGCCAATCATGGCCACAATGGCGGACAGCAAACGCCCTGTATAGGGTTTTACATATTTTAAAAGTCTTTTATGGACTGACATCATCTTCTCCTCCCCAGTCCCCAAAGCAAAGCAGCAACTTCGCGGGCCGGCTCCCTACCGGCCAAAACCTCTTTAAGGGTTGCAAATTTGTCAATGATTTCATTGCGCCGCCGGGGCTGTAATAACCGAACAGTTTCTTGATATATCCTAGGGGAATTAGCTTCCTTCTGCAACAGTTCCGGCAACACTGCCTCCCCCAAAAGCAAATTGGGGAGACCGACGAAAGAAACCCTTGCCAAAAGTTTGGCCAGGCAATACGTCAGCTTGTCAGTCTTGTAAACGATAAGGGCAGGTGTAGCTAAAAGTGCCGCTTCTAAAGTAGCCGTTCCTGAAGCAACAATAGCCAGGGTCGCTTGAGCTAAAAGTTCCCGGCCTTTATTGTACACGATATCAATGCCCAATTCCATAGTCTTTTTTACCATTTCAGGCGGTAGCTCCGCTACCGGGGCAAGAATAAACTTAAGGGCAGGATAATCACGCTTTAAAAGCTCGGCGGCAGCTAAAAACTCCGGCAAAAGAGCCTCAACTTCCTTCCGCCGGCTGCCGGGCAGAAGGGCAATTAAATTTTCATCCTTGGGGCGACCTTGTAAATATTGCAAATCTCGGGCCAAGGGATGACCGACAAAATGGGACCTGGCCCCTTTTGCCTGATAAATTTTGTGTTCGGCGGGAAATATCGTGGCCACACTTATATTCCGACGGGCAAGATAGCGGGCCCGCCAACGCCCCCAAAACCAAACTCCGGGCGGTATATAGTGGAGAACGGGAATACCCGCCTTGGTTAAAAGGCTGCCCAAATACATATGGTAACCACTGTAATCGACCAACAAAGCAGCGGCAGCTTTTTTTTGCAAGGTTGCAGCCACCATTTTTTTAGCTGTTTTAAGATGTTTCTGCAGACTTTGTCGGGAAAGAGCAAAGCCAAGTTCACTCATGGCCAGGGGGTCATGTAAGATATCCACACCGGCGGAGGCCATTGCCCGCCCCCCCATGCCGAAAAAACAGCTTTCTTGGCTATCTTTTAGTGCTTTGACAACTTCGGCAGCATAAATATCACCCGATACTTCGCCGGCGGAGACAAAGAAATTACTCAAGAATTACCCTCCTTGGCCAAGACGATCAGGCCGGCTTCCCGGGCGGTCTGCAAAAATTCTTGCCCGTTTAAAATTAGAACCTTGTCGGCTTCCAGCACCAAAACCCGGGCCCCTCCTTCTACTAAAATCGCCAATGTCGATTTACCGACGACCGGCAATTCCAAACCGTGGTCCAAAGGATCCGGCCAAGCCACCTTGGCAACCACGATACCCTTGCCGGCCAAATCAACAGCCCTTTTTATTGCAGCATCGGTCCCTTCCAAGGCCTCCACCGCCAGAACCATGCCCCCTTTTACCGCCACGACCTGGCCGATTCCCAAACGACTTATATCTTTGGCCAACCGCCAGGCCAAGTCAATATCCGCCATCAAGTCCACCGGGAGCGAATCATCGCCGACCAAGACTCCCCGCCGGGGCAAAAAGTCTGCCAATATCTCCCTTTGGGGCAAAACTTTTATGCCTTCTTTGTTCAATTCAGCCACAAAAGCCTGCAAGATTTGCTTGTCAGATTTACCTTTCAGACCTGCCATAATCTTTAAAAGATGAAAATCCTTTATAAGGCCCTTTAAAATTACCTTTTTATCAAATTTACCCAGTGCCGTCAAATATTGCAAATTCTCTTGGCGCATTATAGTCAAAAAACCCTGCCAATCAGCGCTTTTCATCGGATACAGTCTTGCCACCAAAGGGCGCAGAGCAGCTTGTTCTTCCTCGCCGGCAAAACTGATTGCCACTAGCTCCAAATTGTGTTCCCGGGCGGCCTTGGCCCAGACCAGGGGCATCGAACCGCTGCCGGCCAAAATAGCGACCCTTTTCATTAATCTTCCTCCCGGCCGCTTTTTTTGGTAATACCTCTTTTGCTCTCTTTTATAAAATCAACCAGTTGCCGGCATTGGGCAACATGAAACAACTCTTCTTCAATTTTCGCCAAGGCTTGGCCGGTATTGAGTTTGTCAAAAAAAATATAATTGAAAGCCCGCCGGACAGCCCTTCTCGTTTCTCCGTCAATACCTTGGCGGCGCATGCCGATGGCGTTGATACCGTAAATACTCGCCGGTTGTCCGTCAGCCAGGGCAAAAGGAACAATATCTTGGCGCACCTTGCTGCAACCGCCGACCATGGCCATGCTGCCGATGCGACAAAATTGATGGACTGCACAAAAACCGGAAATAAAGGCATCGTCCTCTACCTCAACAAAACCGGCAAAACCCGTGTAATTGGCGATGTTGATATTGTTGCCCAACCGGCAATCGTGGGCAATGTGGACATAGGCCATCAGCATATTGTTATCACCGATGACGGTCGCTTCACCGGGCTTGGTGGCTCTATGAACGGTTACATATTCCCGCAAAACATTGCCTTCACCGATCTTTACCATACTGTCGATATCGGCGGCGGTTCCCCGATCCTGGGGTGGCGTGCCGATAACGGCACCGGTATGGACGGTATTGTTTGCCCCCATCTCCACCCGGCCCGTAATTGTAACATTGTTGGCCAAAAGACAATCGGCACCGATGGAAACTTCCGGCCCTATAATCGTAAAAGGCCCTACCTTTACATTCGGGCCCAATACAGCTTGGGGATCAACTTGGGCACTGGGATGGATTGCAATATTCACGGTCCCTCACTCCTCACTTCTTATTCTTTAAAAGATCCTTCCGTCTATAATAAAAAAATATAAGTGTTAATAATCTTGAATAGAAAATGATAACAAAGCTTCGGCATATACTTCGCCGGTTACATAAGCAGTAGCCTTTACCCTGCCTAAGTTCCGCTTGCAAGCCAAAATCTCCGCTTCAATGCGCAAGCGATCACCGGGCAGGACGGGCTTGCGGAAGCGGGTTTTATCAACACCCACTAAAAAAGGCAATTTGCCCCGAAATTGCGGATTCCCTTCCAACAAAGCAAAGCCGCCCACCTGACCCATCGTCTCAATGATAAGTACACCGGGCATGATGGGGCGCCGGGGAAAATGGCCGCGAAAATAGGCTTCGTTGATGGTTACATTTTTTACCCCAACGGCTCTCTTACCGCTTTCCACTTCAATGATCCGATCGACAAATAAAAAGGGTTCGTCGTGGGGGATAATCTCTCTCAGACGGACATTATGGTAAATATTCTGCTCGCTTTCTCTGCCGATTAGGGTACCGCTGTTTCTGAAGTTTTGCTGTTTATCCAAACGCCGACGGCGAAATTCTTCAATCTTTTCAACAGCTGCCCGGCGTATCCTTGCTGCTATGTTTGTTTTTCCATCACCATTGACCTTATCATGCATCCCTTAACTCCCTTTCCTCTCAATAATATTGCTTCTTTGTTGTTGTTCTTGGGCTAATAAATGCCTGGCCAATTTATTATGTAAGGCGTGGCCGGCTCCCAAGGCAATTATGTGGCAAATCAGCGGCCGATAAAGGGCCAAATCACCCAACAAGTCCAGAACTTTATGCCAGGCCGGTTCATAATTAAAGCGCAAAGGGGGTGGGGGGCTTTCCCGGTTGAAAATGAGGGCGCAGTCAAAGCTCCCCCCTCTGATTAAGCCCCGCTCCAACAGGGCTTCAATTTCGTGAACCCAACCAAAGGTTCTGGCCGAGGCCGGCTGTCTGTCGCCAACTTGCCAATCGACTATTTGATTGTAACAAGGAGGCGGAGCAAAAAAAGCGTAAGAAATTCGAAAAATATCTGCGGGCAAGACAACAATCTTGGCATCTCCTTTTTCAACCTGGAAGGGTCGGTCCACTTGCCGCACCAAACGAGGCGACCCAACAAGTTCCCTTATCCCCGCTTTTTCTATCAAATCCACATATTCTTTGGCACTGCCGTCCAAAATGGGAATTTCACTGCCATCCACTTCAATTTGAACATTATCCACCGCCAGCAAATAAAGGGCAGCCAAAATGTGCTCGACGGTCATTACCTTTGTCATTCCTTCCGCTAGCGTCGTAGCTCTCGCCGTATCGATCACCTTTGCCGGATCGGCAATAATTTCATTGGGCAAGGGCAAATCGATTCGTCGAAAGAGATAGCCTGTCCCGGCCGGCGCAGGTTTCAAGGTAACCTCTACCGCCTCCCCGCAATGAAGACCTGTTCCCTTTATGGACACCGTATTTTTTATTGTCGATTGGTTGCCGCTTTCAATTAACATTTGATCCCCTCTGCCATCTCACTATTACTAATATTCCATTTTCTCCGCCATTTCATTAGCTCGAATGCTCCATTCTCTCCATCATTTCATTAGCTTTAACATTCCATTCCTTTCGACATTTCATCATCTTTCTATTTAATTCAAGGCAGGTAAATAAATTCCTTCATTTGCATATTCCTAACGATGTTCGGCAAAGTAAGCAATAAAGATCTTTGAGGATATGCAAAGAAGGAATATCGGGCCCAATTTCAGTCTAATTGGATCCACATGGCTATAGTAAGCAAATATGGTCGATAAACTTCAATGATAGGCAATAATCTCCTTGTAACGCCGCCCTACCCAAGAATGAGGTTGGGAAAATATTTTTTCCGGCGGCCCGGCCTCAACGATTTCTCCCCTATCCATAAGGATAACCCGGTCAGCAATCCTTTTGGCCAGGGCCACCTCGTGGGTCACCAAAAATATGGCCCGCCCTTTTCGCTGGGCAAGTTTTTCTATGGAATCGAGAACTTCTTTCACCAGAATCGGATCCAAAGAAGCTGTCGGTTCGTCCAAAAGAATCAGGTCCGGCTCCAATACCAAAGCCCTGGCTAAGGCAACCCTTTGCTGCTCCCCGCCGCTTAATTGATCCGGTCGTAAATCAAGCCCATGATAAAGGCCCATTTCCTGTAAGGCACCTTCGGCCAACTTGTAACTGTCAGCCCGACTCATTCCTTTCTGCATTAAAACTATCATAACATTTTCCCTGGCACTCAACCGCTTGATTAGATTGAATTGCTGAAAGACAAAGCCCATGTCCTGCCGGTGCAAATTTAATTCATGTGGTGAAACCTGACATAAATCACGGCCTTTAAAGATTACTTGGCCGCTGTCGGGATAAACCAAAAGATTTGCGCAACGGATGGTTGTTGATTTGCCACAACCGCTGGGCCCCATCAAGACAACGGTTTCGCCCCGCTCGATCTTTAAATCCACCCCTTTTAGTACAGTCGTCTTACCGAATCTTTTTTGCAAACCGACGAGTTCCAGCATGACTTTCTCCTTTCAAAATAATTGATTGCATCTGTTGAGCAAAGAAAGGACTCCCGGGCGGGCGGCCGGCAAAACTATTTCACGAACAATATCCGGTAAATCCATACCCATGGCCTCCCCGGCAGTAAACTCTGAAATTGAAATGGGATTAAGCTTTTGGGCTAGGGCAGATACCAAAAGACCCAAAACCCCACCGATAAGAAAGAGAGCCCTACCATCCAAGTACGGGATTTCTCCGCCGGCCAAAGTTATCGTTCCCCACAAGGTAAAAGCACCGGCCCAAAACCCATAAAAACCTTCATAAGCCAAAGGACGCAACCAGAACGGAATAACGCGACGCCGTCTGAAGACCTGCATCAAAGACATGATTACCGTGTGGTCCAAGAGCAATAAAATCAAACTGATACCGACGGCCAAAAGGGCCGTCAAAGTCAAACGGACTTCACCGATTACCCGAAAAAGTTCACCCCGGATATCGGGACGGAAGATGCCCAGTTCCCTAAATTGGGGACGGGGTGCCCCGGGTCCGATGATATCGATTACATGGCGGCTGACTCTTCCCGTATCGATTTCGGCAGGGACCATCAACATGACCTCGCTACCGTCGGGCATTTGGGCCATCTTCAAGTCTTGTAAAGCCAGTAAAGCTTCCGTAACTTGGTCGGCTCCTGTGGTCAAAAAAGGTAATTGACCAAAATCGGCCAAACTCTCCAGCAGGTCCATCACTGCCAGAAGATCGCCTTCCAGGGTTGCTAAATGGCCGTCGCCAGCCAAAAATTGGTCCCCGGCCCCTTCAATCCATTGATAATCAGGCCAGTCAACTTCTTGCCCGGTCTGCAAAAGAACTTCCAGACCAGCCAACTGCTCCCGCCAGCGCCGAACTTTGTCCAAACCGCCCATGCGCACCGCCAAAGCATCCTCCGCATCGTTTAAAAGACTCTGTAAATGCAAAATATCTTCTTCCAAGCCGGTCAGTCGTTCCGCCAAAGGGCTATGGGGAGCCAAAAACAGTCGTCGGGCCGCCAGCAATTTCTCCAAGCTTTTAAGCCGGTCTTGCCAACGACCAGAGGCGTCCTTTAGTATATCCAAATCAAGCCAGAAATCTTCCCATCGATCAAGAACAGCCAATAAAGAATCCATCAATTCCAATTGATTCCCGCCGCCGGGTAATTGCAACTTATCGAAATCCCGGCTGAGCCGGGTCAAAACTTCACCTTGTTCGGTTATCAAGGCCAGTTGCTCCTGCAAGGCCTCCATTTGGCCGATGATGCCACCAAGCCGGGGCAAAAGAAGGGCAATATCGGCTTGACCTTGGTCCAATTGGATTTGGGGTGAGCGCAATTCGCCCCTGCCCAAATAATCACCTAAGGTATTCCCCGCTCCCGCCGCATACACTTCCAAACCCGGTAAAGAATCGATGTCGCCATCCAAGAGTAAAGCCTTGGTCCCTTTTTCGTCGGCCCGATAGACCAGCAAAGGTAGTGTTTCGCCGGGAAGCGCCGAACCCGCTGACTCTCCCTCGCCGGCCGTCAAATAAAGGGAGCTGCCCGCTGCAATGTTTACTCCTTTCAGATAAATATATGGGACATAGGCCGCCAGCAGGTCTTCCAATTGAGCAAGTTTGTCTTCCTCCAATGAGCCGTTGGCCTTTTGAGTGCCGGTCACATTGGTCAGGCTCAAGTCCAAATCAGCTGCCAACCGCTCCTGTAAAAAATCGGCCATTTCCCAAGGTGCCAAATCATAGGAGGCAGGAACGGGCAGATAAAGAATTTTATAACGGTCAATCAAAGTTTCCACCTCGGTACTCAAGGCCGGTAAATAGGCCGGATCTTCAAGAAATATCTCCAAACTGCGGGAAGTGTACATAATAAAATCGATGCCCTCACGCCCGGCAAGAGCATCTTCGATTACCGGTACCGCCTCAAGGGGAATACCGCGAACCGACAGGCGGGGTTCCGACATAATATTGTAAGCAGAAAGACCGGGGAAACCATGCAGTTCTTTTAAAAAGGCCGTATAGCCCTGCAGGGTTTTATTGGCACCCAAGGAAACAAATATATTGGTCTTCCCGGCAATGCTGATACTTTCTTTGTAGAAAGCACCGTTGAAATCCCCGGCAAACAATTCATCGAGCCTTTCTTCCACCTGCTTTTGCATGCCCTCATTGATTGTAAGAACCAAATCATGTTCACCGTAATCGCCGATTAAGTTGACGACGGTATTACCAAAGTATTTATGGACAGCCGCACCGCCTATAACGGAAAAGGCTGCACCCAAGGTTATCGAAACCACCAGCAAGATGACCACATCTTTATATAGGCCCCTGGCAAGATAAATCACAATAAGACCCCCCTTACACATTAAGTATAACACTATGGTAAGGGGGGTAAAAGGCGTTTAGATATGTAATTTGTGGTATTAACGCCTAATTTGAATGGATATCGGTTCAGTTTGGAAACGTTGATTGCGGGCCACCAGATTTGCTTCCAAGGTAAAGTTACCCGTACCGACTGCCATCAAATCCCGGGCCGGGATCAATTCTACATAATGATGAAAATCGAGAGGATTGAGAATAACGGTCTTCATTGCCTGCAAAAATGCTTTATCCCTCGACCGGGACCAGACCACCCGATTATCTTTTTTTAAGGTAATATCATAGATTTGACTGCTGTTAAAGTTTAATGTTAGGGGGTTATTGGAACGATTTAAGACCAATAAAGATAGGGCTATGGGATCCCCGTACTTATATGCTTTTTTATCGGTTTCCAGACGCAAGATCAACCCGTCACCTCCCAAATAGGGTTGGTCAATAACTATACCGCGATTGATTATAACCCGCCCATCCTTTTGATTCCAATATACGTACAGACCCATCTTATCCCTCAAAAAATCAAGGGAAACCAACAAATTACCGTTGACAATGGTGGGTGAATCGATAAAGTAACCGGTCTTGCTCAGTGTAACTTTGGCCCCGTTGCCAACAAAACTCCAATCATAAGGGATCTGTAAAAAGTTTGCCACATCGTATAAAACAACGTAGGGCTCTCCGTCAATAATTAAGGGGTCCAATGAAGGATTTATCCGCTGACCTTCGATATAAAGGTCTTCCGCAAGGGCGGGTCCAAAAACCAATAATGCCAATACTGCTGCAATTGCCAAACCGATCAGGTACTTCTTTCTCAATGTTTACAAACCTCCCTTCTTTATCATTATAAACTCTTTTTATCCAAACAACAAGGGCAATGAAAATCCCCCCCCAAAAAGAAAGGAGAGATTTTCATTGCCGAACATTACCGCAATTCAATCTAAACTGCCGCTTCTCTTATCGGCAACAATTAATTCAACGGGAACATTCTTTTTCCGTAAAGCTAAGCAATTCCAAAGGCAAGGAAGGTTTCCTTACAAGAATAAATTCCACAAGACACGGTTCGAGCAAAGAAGAGATGTAGCGGTAAAATAATCAATCTCCTGCGCCGGTAGTAAAGAACATGGGACCGCTTGATGATATGCTCTTCGGTCCATTGCCATCACCCGGTATATACGTGGGCCAACTATAACTGGCATAGCCGTCATTATCCTCGTTTGTAACTTCATAAAGAGCATAAACCTTTTCGCAGACAATGTCCCAACTGTATCTGGTGTTTGGCTTCAAGGCTCTTCGTATTGTAATTTCTGTCCCTTCATCCGATAACCTCTCCGAACATACTTTCTCACCTGTTTCATCATATATATATAGTTGGTAGCCCTTCCCTAGAAGTTCATAGTCTGCGGGTATCTGGGAACCAATATCATAAAGTTCCTCCCATTTGAATGTCGGTTTCAGTGGTACACCCTCTTCGCCACTCGCCGGTTCCAACAAATCCACTTCTAAATCCAAAATGGGGAAAGGAATGCAAAAGCCCTCATATGCCCAGCCCTCCCCTTGGTCATTATAGGGAACTATCTTATAGTAGACCGGAACCCCCGGTTCCAAATCGGGTCCGTAATCATAATAGAATCCACAACTTGCAAAGGGACCACCTATTCCATAGACCACTTGTTCGGCTACACAGACATAATCTTCACCTTCCAGCCTTCGATAAACCCGAAAATCATCTGCTGTTTTATTAGCAAACCATTCCAGCCAAATATACATTGTCGTGTCAGCCGGGATTGATTGAATACCGCAATGGGAGTGGCGGGGATCGTCAGTTGAATACAGACCGGCCTTTTGCTTATAGGTACGGGCTTCATAACGTATATATGGGTCACCCGGTTTTTGGGGCACATCGTCGGAGGGCTCCCCGGGTTCATTATCAATTTCTACCGGTATCGTAATTCTTACATAGCCGCCGTTATGGTCGTAGGCATGGATAAAGAAATAGCCAAGACCATTGGGAAGATAAATCGAATCCTCTTCCCATATAACATCATCGGAGAAAAGATCAGGGGAATAGTCATTGCCGTCAGACTCGTCGGTGCCGCTAGGCTCCATATTGTAGAATACACCTATACGTTCAGGTTCAACACCTCCTTCGAAATACATACTTATCTCAAAAGGTCCGCTAAGGACATCACCCCGGGCTACACCTTGGATGTCAAAGCGGGGCGGTATGCCGCTTGCAGCAGGATCATTGGCCTCCCGGCAAAGGGTTATCAATTCAAATTCTTCATCTTCCTCCAAACGGATATCCTGGATTCTTGTACCGCCGTAGCCTTCTTTTTCTATTATAAGATCAAAATGCCTTTCCGCTCTAACATCCAGGCTGAACCAACCATCTCCATTCGTTGTACTGGAGCCGGGAGAAATATCATCCGCATATTCAACAGATACCCTTGCTCCCGCCAAAGCCGGCCCACCGCGGGTATCGGTTACAGTGCCCGAGATTTGAGCCATTGCATACATGGTAAAATCAGCGGCCAATGTTTTATCCTCATCCATAATTACTGTTATGCAGGAATTATTTTTGTCAGCCTCGTCAACACCTTCAGACCAGCAATTGAAATTCCAACCCTCATCGGCAATGGCTGTGAGTTTAACCTGGCTGCCATACTCAAACTCATAGTCGCCTACTTGTTTACCCGAGTTTATTTCCTGCTCTATTCGGCCCTGTCCAACAGTTTTTAAAGTCAGGGTGTGGATGGCAACTTCAAAGATGGCCTTTATCTCTTTATGGTCATCGATAGTAATGATCAGGGGGGACTCATCGCCATCGGCATCCCCCTCCCAACGGGCAAAGACCCAGCCCACCTCCGGCTTTGCAGTCAATTTAACTTTGCTGTCATAATCATATTCACCATTTCCATGGTCAACGCCACTTTCAAGACTGCTTATGACCGAACCTCCTCCTTCGCTCGTAACTGTCAGGGTATACTTCTTCTCTTCAAAGTGTGCTTTAACAAGTTTGTTTGTATCCATCGTTATTATCTGAACAGGATCAGTACCCTTGATGCTACCTGACCACTTGTCAAATTGCGAACCTTCACTGGCCACAGCAGTTAACTTTATCTGTGTTCCCTGAGGATAATCATCGGAACTATCTTCCGGAGCAGCCAAAATTTCTTGCTCGACACGCCCTCTACCATAAGTTATAATTTTCAGATTGCGGTCAATTTGTTTAAATATGGCGGTTATTTCTTTATCGCCATCCATCAAAAGGGTCCACTCGCCCTCACTTTTAGTCACATCCCCCCCATCTCTGCCCTCCCAATGGCTGAAGACCCAACCCTCCACCGGTTCGACAACAAGGCTGATCAGATCTTCTTCATCGTAGATACCGGATTGAGGCGTTACAGTACCATTACCTACAATCGTCACGTCCAACATATATTTTCCCTTTTCAAAAACTGCGGTTATTTCTTTATCGCCATCCATTAGAAGGGTCCAAACGCCTGCCTTTTTTTCCAATACCTCCGCTTTATTTTTTCCCTCCCAATGGCTAAAGGCCCAGCCTTCTTCCGGTTCCAGGGTAAAGGTAATTACAGTTCCTTTTTTTTGGTAACCGGAACCCGGTACCACCTTACCCTTGCCATGGACGGTTAGGATTAATTCGTATTCTTCGATTTTTACCTTACAAGAGACCAGTAGTGTCAAAATCGATAGTAATATTAAAATGAATACAATTGACTTTCTCATTCAATCCCCTCCTTGAACTTGTCAACCTTATTCGTGATAATTATTTAGACTGCCCCTCCTTTCAAATTACTGCTTGTCAATTTATTGCCCAATTATTATTATTCATTATTTACCCTTATTTCCCTCTTTTTGTGTATTTTTTAGCAAATCTAATTGTTTTTTTATAATCCCACTATATCCGGCAACCCCGTACAGATATTATGATGCCTGCCCGTAGTAGCCGACTAACCGCAGAATTGGCACCAATGCCGCTGTCTTTTAATGTCTGGGAATTATTCCCGGGAAGATTCGGCGACCGTTAGATTTTAACAACCGCTGTATAGGCATAGCCGGCTAAAGCGAAAAAAGGTTGGAAAGCTAAATATGAAATCTTTTACATTCAGCCGGTAAAAAAAAGCCCCTACTGTTTGTAGGGGGCAATTCCTTTTAAACCGGTGTATTCCGGCCGACCTGACAATTATATTTATAAAGCTAATAATTACAGCAATTGTTTTTTGCCGTCAATTTTCATTCCGGGATTCGGAGGTTCACGCTTCTGCCAAACATATAGCAATCCCGGTAATCGATCCCTGTTTTTTTTGCCTATAAGTCTTAAAAACGTCTTGGGTGACTCCTTTGACTGGTTTTTCGGTCAATGCAGCCTTTTCATCGGCTGTTCTTAATTCCCAAGCCATAAATTCAATAATGTTTCTTCATCTGCTTGGATTGCGACCTCCTTTTGGTCGTGGACTTTATTACCGTAAGAGAGAGTAACCGTATACCGTCCCGGCAAGACGGCATGGAAATTATGGTCTTTATTATTACCGGTGGCACCAAAATATCTCATATTGCCGGCATCGTCAAAGATAGTGACCAGCCCGTAAACGACATCGGTCTCCACTTTGAGACTTCCATACTTCATCGGTGCCAAGGGGCCAAGTAGGGCTTCAACATCGAGGATACCGTAACCGACTTTTTCGTTGAACCCTTCCCCGTAAAACCCGGGCCGAGCGGTTTCTTCCAACTGGTTTTTAATAGCCAAGGGAGTCAAAGTCGAATCTTGGGAAAGCAAAAGGGCCGCTGCACCGCAAACGTGAGGAGCAGCCATCGAAGTCCCCGCCATCTCCGCATAGGGTTGATAAACTCCTGTGGCATAAGTAGGAATGGCAGACCAAATGCGAATCCCGGGAGCGGCAACCGAATTCCAAAAGCCCCGGCTGGAGAATTCGGTCTCTTGGCCTTGCGGATCAACTGCAGCCACACTTACCACCCCGTTATAGGCGGCGGGATAACTGATTACCCTCTTGTAGTCGTTGCCGGCGGCCGCAACCAACAAAACTCCGGCCTCCTGGGCGTAATCGATGGCATCCTTAAATGAATAACTGTAACCGCGCCCCCCGATGCTCATATTGACAACGGCTCGATAGTGGGGGTTGGCCAAAACATAATCGGCTACATAAAGCATGGCATCAATTAAATAATTGGTTTCAATGAATCCGTCGATATCCATAACCCTTATGGGCATAATCGGGCAATCCCAGGCAACGCCGGCCAATTTTTCCGATCTGCCGTTGGCTGCTGCGGTTCCGGCCACATGGGTACCATGGCCGTGAACGTCCTTTACACCGCCGGTCCAGCCATCATCGGTTCCGTTATGGGGTGCAATGATGGTGTGAGCAAGAAATTCCGGATGCTCCAAATCCAAACCCGTATCGATGATGGCTATAATTACATTTTCATCGCCTGTCGTACTTTCCCAAGCCTTGTCGGCATTGATAAAGGGCATCCCCCACAGCCTGCCGTAATCTGCCGGATCAGATTCGGAAACAACCGGCTCTTGCCGATAATCCGCTCCGGCCGGCTCAGGTAGCTCCCATCTCAAGTTGGGTTCAGCCATTAAAACAATATTTTGCTCCTCCAATTCATCGACAAAAGCTAAGGCCGTTTTATCGGCAGGCACGGTAATCAATGCCCAATCGATGGCCGCAAAAGTTTCTATAATTTGCGAATTGTGGTCGGATAAATAATCGCTTAATTCTTCCCGACAATTGTAACGCACCAAAATCTGTTCATCGCTGTAGGCCAGCCCTTCGTAAGAGGGTTTTCCCATTGCGGGCAAGGGCGAATCATTTTCACCCGCCGGACTGAAGGAAGAACAAGCAACCAAGAATACCATGGCTACAAAACACAATAGCCAAGAATATCTGTTTTTCATCGTCCATTGCTCCTTTCTCTGCTGCTGCTCCAAGTTCAAATTTCTTCTGCTATTCCAAGTTTAATCCTTTGCTGCTATTCCAAGTGCAAATCTCTACTCCATTCCGAGCTCAAGTCTTTGCTGCTGTTCCAAGTCCAATTCTTCGCTGCTATTCAATTTTCAAATCTTTCCTTCTATTCCAAGCCCAAACCGGTGGTAAATATAAATTCGCCGTTTAGGGAGCCCGTATCGGTGCCGGCATAACCCATAGCATAAGCATTACCGGCTTCAAAATCAACATAGGACCAGGCCCAAGCGGAAGCAATATCCCAAGAATAAACTACAGCGGGTTTCAGGGGTGTCGTCAAGGTAAATTCCTCCGCATTTTCAGTTACATCTACCAAAATGTCACCGGCCGTCGCCTCAAAGATCCAATTGCCATAATATATATTGGTTCCTTCCGACAAGGGCCCGGCCGGGAAGGTCGTTTCCCATTTAAATGTCGGTTGCAGAGGCACATCGGTCGCACCGTCAGCCGGCTCCAGTAGGTTAACATTGAAGGGCACAATAGGCACAATGGGGTATGCCAACCCCTCGCCCTCGCCTTTGCTATTGTAAGGGACTACCTTGTAGAAGGTTTCTGCACCCGGGGTAAGAAGGGGGCTGAAGTCATCATATTGCCAGAATTCTCTGCCCCAATCATCCAGATGGGTATCGGTAACACTGCCCAATAATTGATAATCCTCTCCGTCAAAGCTACGATAAACATTATAGCCGTCGGCTCCTGCAACGGGCTCCCAGCCGACCAAAATATATAGGGTGGTATCGGCCGGCACGGTCTGCAAATCAATGATTCGCCCTCCCGGCAATTCGATGATAGCAGGGTCATCATCTATACTCAATCGGTCAAACAGAACTTTTCTGCCCAGAGAATAATAGCCGGCGGTGGCACTGTAGGTATTGGCAAAAAGAGTAAGCTCTTCCAAGTCAGCGGGCACTTCTTCAACGACAGTTTCATTTTCGATAAGCACGGGAATTACCTTCATAGCCAGATTATCATTGAAATCATAGGCCAAAATCCTGATAAAACCTTTACCGTTAGGGTAAAGGGTGGTGTCAATTATTCCTTCCCCTTCGCCGACATCGATATCCCAGAATTCCGCTGGACCCCGCTGCATGCCGGAAAAATAGACATAAAAAAGACAGGCTTCATTATCGCCCTCAATGGTAATCTTTAAATTTGTTTTACCCGTGAGAGTATCACCCGCTTCTACCCCATCAACAAGAATTCGGGGAGGTACAGCCGACCACGCGGGATTGAAAATTTTACGAAGCGGTATCTCCAACTCCAATGTTTCATCTTGGTTCAAGCAAATACCCTCAATAAGCCCTCCGGCATAACCTTCCTTTTCCACAAATAAATCAATCTGCTTTTGGGCATCAATCAGTAATTCAAAATAGCCTTCCTCATCGGTATGGGTCGTCAAACCCGGTCCGGAAATCTTTACCTCCGCCAAAACCGGACCGCCGCGGGATTCCGTTACATAACCTGTAACTGTAGCCAAGGGCCCGAGAGTTCTCTGACAACCGGCCAGACTGAAAAATAAAAAAAGGACCAATACGAGTGCAACATGTGTTTTCATAATAATATAACCTCCTTATCCTGGTACGAATATTGGCACCTGTGTTACCAATTTATGACTTGCAATTTAAAATTCTCGCCTCCTTGTTTGTTATAAATTTTGATAGGACAAGCCAACCGACCAATCAATTTTATCATTCAGAGCATCAACCGGCCGCCGGCAATCCATAATCTTACCGGTAATATTACAGTATTAGTAAAATTCGACAAGCATAGTTGCTTCCCTTGTCAACAGACTCTTTCTTTTTTGGTAACTTTAGCCGCAGCCGGCATCTTTGCAGCCGATCACCCATCTTATGATTGCCGTCAACCCCTTTCGGACTGCCTTTTTATCTTAAATAACTTGGATAAACATACTGCTTTTAAAAATAGTGGCAGCCCCGCTTATAGATACTAGCGGGGCTGCCGGGCTAAACATTCTTTACTTTTTCTTCTGATATAAAAATGGAGACTAGGGCTCGGGGTCTTCTTCAGGCAACAAGTCCAACTCTATCTCCAAATCAAAGTCGCCTGCTTGGATTTCCACAATTTCTTGCGCATGGATTTTATCTTTGTAGGAAAGGGTCACAAGATACTTACCCTCTAACAAGGCGTTGAACATATGGATTCCGTCTTTTCCGGTTGAACCGAAGTAAGCCCAACTGTTCACCTCGTCGGTATCGGTCAATCCAAAAACCGTAACATAGCCATATTCATAGGTGCCTTCCACGTCTTCGGGCACCCCGGTCTTCACCTTCAGGCTTCCGTATTTCATATCAACGGGATCATCGGATAAGAGGGCTTCACAGTCGATTATTCCGTAACCCACTTCTTCACTATAATCGGGCCCGTATCCGCCTTCCCGCACCGTGGCCTCCAAGCGATTTTTCACTTCAATGGGTGTCAAGTCCGGATCTTTGGAAAGCAGCAGGGCTGCAGCCCCGCAAACATGAGGCGAAGCCATTGATGTGCCTTGCATCGATCCATAGCCACCGGGCACTGTTGACCAAATTGATACCCCCGGGGCACCTACTGAATTCCATTTCCCGGTGGTGGAAAAACTCGCTTTCATATCGTTGGGCTTAGTGGCGGCAACACAGACCACGCCATTGTAGGCACTGGGATAACTAAGTACCCTTTTGGAGTCGTTGCCGGCGGCGGTTACCAAAAGCACATTCTTCTCGAAAGCATAATCGATACAATCTTTAAAGAAGTAGCTGTAACCACGACCGCCGATACTCATGTTGACTACCGCGGCATCGTAATCATCGGGGTTTGCTGCTAAATAATCTGCTACATGGCGCATGCCCTTACCCAACCAGTTGGTAGCAATCCCTCCGCCGGCATTCATTACGCGAATGGGCATGATGGAGCAATCCCAAACAACGCCGGCCACTTTGCCGGTCCTACCATCGGCAGCAGCGGTGCCGGTTACGTGGGTACCGTGGCCGTGCAAATCAATTCTGGGCATTTCTTCTCCGGTCATATCCATTTCACCGACTATTTTTGAAGAAGCAAATTCGGGATGGTCGCAATCCAAACCGGTATCGATAATGGCAACAATCACTCTTTCATTACCGGTATATTCATCCCAGACTTTGTCAGCATTGATATTCCTCATACCCCAAAGCAATTTATAGTCTTCCGCCGCAAGGTCGCTCTTGGGGGCTACAGGAAACCCATAATCGGGATCGCGCAGATTATCTTCGTACAAGGGGGGAATTTCCCAGAAAAGATTGGGTTCAGCCAAGATGATACCCTTGGCTTCCTCAAGTTCATCTATAAAAGCCAGGGGAGTTACGCCCACAGGCACGCTAACCAAATACCAACCGATATCGTCATATTCCTCAATAATATAGCCTGTCAGACCGTCTAAAGCTTCTTGCAAAGCCTCCGCCGATACGGCACGGACCAATACTTCATTGTCCGCATAATCCAGCCCGTCATAGGATACTTTACCCGTTACCGGCACCTGGATAAATCCCTTATCGGGGGAATTATCCGGGTCAGGCAAAACTTGGGGTAAAATACTGGAACAACCGATCAAGAGGGCGACAGTTGCAAGTACGGTTATCAATAAAAATCTCTTTTTCATTTATATCACTCCTTCCTTTGCCTTTAATCCACTTCCAAAGTAGTCGTAAAGATAAACTCACCGTTTAGCGAACCACTATCTGCACCGGCAATGGATTGGGCTTGGGAATAGCCATCCGCGTCAAAATAGAAAGTGCAGAATGCAAGGGCATCAATGATATCCCAAGTATAAACTGCACCCGGCTCCAAAGTTATATCATATTCGGGGGCGGCAAAATCTAGTTCCGTATCCGTCAAGTCACCAATGGGATAATAGTAGGGTCTGGTTGCCTCAAACATCTGAAAATCATACGATTTGGTTGTTCCTTCCGGGAAATTACCATCATCTTCCCAGGTAAATTTCGGCTGCAAGGGTACATCTTTAGCATCGTTGGCCGGAGCTAATATAGTAACGTTGTAGGGCTTCAATGGCATTATTCCGCGAGTTATGCTGTTGCCTTTACCGTAGCTGTTATAGGGTACCACCTTGTAAAAAACAGCCTTGCCAGGTGTCAATGCCGGGCCGTAGTCTTGGAATTGGTTGCGCAGGACTACATCGCCAACCTTTTTAAAATTGATTCCATCGTTGCTGCGATAGATTTCATAGCCGTGGGCACCGTCTACGGGCTCCCACTCCAATTGGGTGAAAATGGTGCCGGCACCGGAGAAAGAACGCAAATCAACGGTTTGCCCGGTAGGCAATTCCAAGATATGGGGGTCTTTTTCGATATTGTAGCGTTCAAAAGTCTCCACCCTTTGCTGACTATAAAATTCGATGGTTTGACCGAATGTAATGGAGAGAAGACCGAGATATTGGAGATCCCCGGGTATACTGTCGTTAAAAGGATCGTTCTCAATGGTTACCGGTATATAGGTAAGGGTCAAGTTATCATTGTTATCAAAAACAACAATTCTGATAAAACCGTCGCCGTTGGGGAAACCAAGGGTGTTGATGGTTCCCTTCAGTGTATCGCTGTCTAAAGCAGACAAAGTGACCGGCGACCTTTGCAATCCGCAGAAATAAAGATAGATGACATTACCGACCAAATCGTCCGCAAAATCCAAGGTAAGCTCTATCGGGACTTCACCGCTTAAGGTATCGCCCCTTTCCACACCCGTAACAGCAATCCTGGCCGGCTGATCAGGCCATTCACTATTGAATCTTTCTTTAATGGGAATCGCCAGCTCTAAGAACTCTTCATCCTCCAAATGAATATCCTGCACAAGAGCCCTGGTTTCACCATCAAGCTTGATAAACAAATCAAATTCACCTTCGGGCAACTCATTTTTCTCTAAAAGAAAATAGCCTGCCTCATCGGTGCTGCCAACCTCAACTTCTTCTATAAACAGCTTTGCACCTTCTACTGCCGGCCCACCGCTGTGTAGAGTAACATAACCGCTAAGGGCGGGAGCAGTAAATACAGCAGTAACATTTATAACTCCATCAACCTCGATATCCACAATGTCCTCGCTACCGCTGGCATCTCCTTGCCAACGGACGAATTCAAACCCTTCATCGGCCACCGCCGTCAACCTGACCGTTTTGCCGAAGGGAACAGAAAGTCCGCCGGCCAAAACTTCTTTTTCAACCGAACCGCGACCGACTATATTGATATTCACATCATAATTCAGTTCCACAAAAGTTGCCGTAATCTCTTTGTCTTCATCCATTTCTACTATTATTTCATGGTCTGTACCTTCCGCATCGCCGCTCCAGCCTTGAAACTCCCAGCCGGTATCTTCAATTGCGGTAAGCTTGACAAAGGTGCTGGGGGGATACTCAGTAGATAAAGATTCTAAATCGGGCTGGACAATTTCTTGGGTAACATGCCCGCCTCCTACTTCGTTAACTGTTAGTACAAATGGTATCAGATCAAATACTGCCGTTAATTCTTTCTCTCCATCGATAAGGATTTTCCAGTCGCCGTCTTCCTTTGTGACGTCATCTTTATTAGGTCCTTCCCAGCGGCTGAACAGCCATTCATCTTCCGGCTGAACATCGAAAGTTACTACAGTTCCGCTTTCGAATTTGCCTGTATTGGGATATACATTACCTTCGCCCTCAATATCGACCCTCAATCTGTATTCAACCTTGAATAAACCGCAGGCGGCAAATAAAACCAGGGCAATCAGGGATACTGCAATTAAAACGGTTTTCCTTCTCAACTTGTTAACCTCCTTATAAACATATTGAAGCCGAAATTCCCGCTGAAATACCTCCTTTCGCAGCAGGTATCAATCTAATTTGCTATCAGCTCCCTAATTATATTTCAACATCTTGTATGAATTTCCCTCTTTATTGCTATCGATTTTCCAACTGCTATGATAAGTTCCATCTTCCAAGAGTTTTGTATTTGCTGATTGTGCTCTTCCAGATTCCACTCCACGATGGACACCCTTGCGCTTGGCTAAAAATCGGCAACTGCCAACCTCCGTAGTGGACTTTCGCCACTAAGTTACACGCCATACGGGGCACACATGGAAAACGGCCCCGCTTACCGACTTGGTAATCGATGCCGTTATTTTTGTTTTTCACAGACCCTTTTCGACGCTACTATAATTTACCGTACGGCGGTTCATCTGTAAATAAGGAAATTAAAAAGTGACATCGATTAGGCGCTTTCCTTTTCAATTTTTCTCGTTTTCCGATCAATTTGCTTTATTTCTGGGGAAGGTTAAATTCACTTTTTACTTTTTCCGATTCGCTACTATGGGCGGTCAGCTGTTCATTGGCCAAATCATAGACGGCTTTTTGGCAGCTGAACCAAGAGCCGTCTTCCCGCTCCACAAAGACATTGCCGCTCATGGTCAATGTTTCTTTTTCTTGATCCAAAAGTGCTTCTTGGGCGGTCAAAGTAAATTCCTGATAAACTGCCTTGACATTGCCTCGGGCTGAGGTTATCCCTTCTTTATTCCAAATCTCCAAAGTATCTGCCCAGATATAAACCGGTTCCGGATCGCTTTCTTCTTCACCATGGTAATATACAGCTGCAACGCCATCTTTAAATATGATATGTTCTTCTTCAATATCCAACCACAAATGGGGTCCGCTGAGTGAATTTTCTCCTTGGGCCACCACAACATTGTCCTCGATGGTAACCTCTTCCACTTCCCTTTTATATTCCGCCCGTTCAGCGGTAATTATCATGTCCTGGTAAGTAATTCTTACCGATTTCTCGACCACGATAATATCTTCTTTGAAGAACATGGTGAACAGATCGCCGTCGATGGTTATCTTGGTTTCCTCTTCTTCTGCCCCTTGTAAGGCAAAGCCCTCCCAAGCAGTAAAAAATACTAAAAATATTGTCAGCAAGAGGCAAAGATTTTTTTGGTTGAGCTTTCCGTAAACTCTTTTGTCAGGGATCAATTGACATCTCCTCCCCCATCGTTTCCTTATTTAATGTATGAACCAACTTTACATTGGTAAGGTTTATTTCTTCTCTTTCGATATATATGGTCATTTCATCGGCCTCCAAATCGGTCCAAGCCATTCTACCTGTAACTTTCCCCGGTGCATTGAGCAGTTCCTTTTTTTTATCGTAAGATATTTCTGCTGTCTTCAGCCAGTCGCCTACCAGTGACTCCAGCTGAAAATCATATAAAACCAGGTCACCCGTCACAGTATTATAGTGGGCCTCATCAACGGTAAAAGTAAAAAGGATTTCTCCTTGTCGATAGAAATAGCCTTGGTAGATGTCTTTGAGGATGACCTCCTCGCCGGCGCGAAGTGAGCTCTTTCCTGCCAAGGGCGGTTCCATTATCGTCGCCACCAAAAGACGCCAAACCATTTCTCCTTTGTTCCAGCCAACGACTTCATTGTCAGCCAAGCGAAAGTGGAAGGCGATTTCTTCTCCGGCATTGATTTGGAAGACAAGGCCTTTTTTCATTAAATGGATACTCCAGCCCGTTGATATTCCCGTCAGCAATAGGAGAGCAAGGATTATCAGCAGAATTTTTCTTTTTTTTACCATGGCAAAAGGTCTCCTAAATCAATATCAAAAAGCATGGGGTCATCAGGGGCGGTCCCCAATTTCAGTCTTTGGCCCGGGAAGGCTTTGATATGGTATTGGACCCAAAATTCTTCTTTTAGCTGATCATAGCTAAAAACCAATTCCCTACAGTGCAGATCCCAAACAACCTGGGCTTCCCCTTTGGTAAGCTCAGCCTTTGTAAAATCGTAAATCGTCAAAACCCGCAAAGATATCTCCGGAATGATTTGCCAGGAAAGCAATGTGTCAACCCTTTTGGAGGTGAAAGCAGGCTCGATGGCAAAGCGATAACCGGCGGTAAATTTCAACTTGTCGTAGTCGGCCCGGCCGGTCAATACAAAATCGCGCCATGTGTTGCTTTGGATGCTGTAGCCGGTTGCCAAACGCAAATCCAGTCTGTTGCCGGGATAGAAACGCAATTGGCCGATAACATCCAAATATCTTGAGTTCTTGATATCCCAACCGGAAGAAAGTTGGGCATGCCAAGGACCGGTATCTAAATAAAGAACACCGCGCAAATCTTCCTGGGAGCCGGATTTATCAAAATCGAAGGGAGTCTCACCATAAGGCGCAATGTAATTATAGGTCAAATTGGTTCGTAGAAAATTAAAGGGTTGGATATTGATATTATTGCGACTGGACACCTTGTAAAGCTGTTCGCCGGTCGAATAAAAAGCAGCATTGGCTTGCTGATTCATGCCCAGGGTCAGCCAAGAGAGGGGACGCCAAGTTTTACTGAAGCCAAGACC
Organism: uncultured Halanaerobiales bacterium; assembly: GCA_964568715.1. Taxonomy (GTDB): domain Bacteria; phylum Bacillota; class Halanaerobiia; order B1SED10-174; family B1SED10-174; genus CAZMQU01. Next base: position 52,837 of record CAZMQU010000009.1, on the reverse strand, counting down.
CAGGTTGCCCATGAGAGTCTTATGGCCGGTCTTGCCCTCATCGTAGTAGCCGCCTAAAAAATCAAGAGAGATGGGACGCAATATATCCGCACCGTTGAATTTAAAGTAACCGGGCTTCAGGCTGATTTTTACCTCGGGCATCCTGTAAAAGTGATAAGTTGTCGTCGAGCCGAGGGTCGGCACTTTTCTTTCCAAAACAAGCTGATAACTGAAGGGTGTCGAGCCGCCGCTATAGCGAAAAAGGCCCGACCAGTCCTGCAAAAATTCATCCTGATTTAGCCGACGCCGATTATTATATTGGGCATCCAGATAGAATTTCTCCCGGTTCCAAGAATAGTTGATTTTTGTGGACACCAAGGTAGCAAGGGAGGGCCAGAGGAGTTCATCATCTTTTAAAGTGCGGGTGCCGTTGAAGCTGCCGCTCAAGCTGAAGGTCAGATTATCCCCCTTACCCCTAACGCTGCTTTTGAGGTTGGCGGTTATCTTGTTGCCGTGATGGTAGTTGAGCAAGCTTTGACCGCTGATTTGCCAATTGTCGCTTAAATTGTGACTGTGGAAGAGTTCCGTCTCCACCTCCGGCAAACCGATTTTAGCCCAGTCTTGCTGGCCGTAAATTTTAAAATACCCGGTTCCCCGCGCATCATCCAAATAGTAATGTTTGATCCCGCCGGCCAAACCGGTCCGGGAATAAATATCCAAAAGAACCAGGCCGTGGTAATTGTCCTTCAGGTAATTAAAAGCAGTCTTGATGAAAAATCCCCTTGTCGATGAATAGCCGATGTCCGGGGTTATCTTTTGCTCTTTTTCTTGCAATGAGATTGTCAGTCGCGGCCAATAGAGCAGGGGCAGATAACCGGACAATTCCCAGAAAGAAACATGGTGGGCCGTAAATTTATCGCCGGGCCAGATCTCCAGCTTTTTAGTCTTCAAATAGTAGTGAGGTTTTTCTCTGTCGCAGGTCGATACTTTGCCTTCGCTAAGCACTATCAAGTCCTCGCTTGCGTCAACCCATTCCGCTTGAATGTATATTGCTCCTTTGACTTCGTCCGAGGCGATCGTGCCGCGGGGTTCCAATATTATGGCCCGGTATTCTTCAAAATAAAAAGTAAGCTCTTCACTTTTGAATCCACTGTCTTCATATTTAAAATATACTTTATCCTGAGCTTTTAAAAAACTTTCATTAAGATCGAGAATCATCCGCCCCGCCCGCAATTCATAAATACCCCATTTTAAAATAACATCGCCTTGGGCTTCGATTATGCCTTCATCCATGAAATAATCGATTCTGCCTTCGGCGGTAAGACAAATGGGGTTCTCCTTGTCGCTTAAAGACCCGACATGTTCTTTGCCGACAGGCGGCAGGGCATCGTCTTCAGCTGTCCTTGCAGCTTCAGCAGGGCTGTCGCTCTCGGCGGGATTTTCAGTATCCGTCGGCATCCCCGTTTCGATCGGGCTTTCAGAAGCCGACGGGCCTTCGTCTGCCGATGACGCTTGATCGGATTCTTCCGCTGAGCCTTGTTCCAATCCGGCCGATTCACCCGGCGGATTTGAGGGAACAATTATCCGGGCTTTGGCAACCGCACCGCTCAATAAAACTATAGCTATTATCAAGATAGTAATCTTTTTGGTCATGGTAGGGCTCCTAAAAGCGAAATCTCTCTTCGCGCAGAATAAAAAACAAACCGATTACAGTAAAGGCCAAGTTGGGTATCCAAGCAGCCAAAAAGGGAGAAATCAAATCGTTGCGACCCAAAGAACGGGAAAATGACAAAAGAACGTAGTAACCGAATATCAAAATAATGCTCAGAACAATGGCCAATCCCCTGCCCCGTCCATAGTTGATCCCCAAAGGTACACCGATGATGACAAAAACAAAAGCGGAGATTGGTACGGCCAGCTTGATATGATAGTCGACCAAGAGTGAGTTAACATTGAGGCCGCTTCGCGAAAATAATTGTATTTCCTCTTTTAACTCCCGCCGACTCATCTCCTGGGGCCCCCTTTGCAATCCGAAGAAACGCTCCACCTGCGTCCCCACATTCAATTCATAACTGTCAAAAGCAATCTGAAAAGTCGGGTAGCCTTCTTCATCAAAATCAATAGCCAATCCTTCATGAAGGTACCAGATATTATCGTAAAATTGCCCCCTTTGGGCAGTGATTAAACGGGGCAATTCATTTCTCCCCTTCAATTCATAAACCATTATATTGGCTAAAGTGCCCTTACCCTGATTTATGGTGCCCACATAAAAGAAACGATCACCGGGACCCCGAAAAAAAACGTTTTCTTCAATGCCGGGAACGGTTTCTTTCAATATCTCATGGCGCAAAATGTTCTGGGAACGATGGGTAGCCCAAGGGGCCACTTTCTCATTAATATAGTATGTAGCACCGGCTATAACCAAGGCAACCAATAAAAAGGGAGTCAAGGCCCTGTAAAAACTCAAGCCCCCCAAACGCAGGGCTACAAATTCATTGTCCTTTACCATCCGCCCCAAAGCAAGGAGAATGGAACAGAGAACGGACAAAGGGAAAGTCTGCACGACTATAAATGGAATGCGATACAAAAGAAGTTTAAGGACCGTCATCGGGTCGATTTTTTTTATGATAATAAAGTCGGTCAACTCAAAAAGGAAACCGCTGAGGATTAAAACCGTCAAAGCAGCGGCGGCAACAATCAAAGGTTTGAGAGTCTCGGTCATCAAATAGCGGTCTATGGTCGGCTTTACGGAAAACATTTTTTTCAACATCCAATCACCTGCCCTCTCAATTACATACTCCCTATATTCGCTGTCAAAAAGGGAGGTTCCTGCTCATTACCAAGTCACTTTGTTCATTGCCAACAATTGCATATACAGCCCTTGCATCCCCTTACCACAATTTACATGCAGGAAGGGCTGAAGATATACGAAAAAGTTTAATCAAGTCTATTGGTGAAGGGAGAAATATCAATGCCAAAAAAAGGGTCGAGGCCCGGATTAGTATTGTTGACAATTGTAGCTCTATTTTTAGGCGGTTGCCTCTTGGATGGCCTTGCCCCCGGTTCCGTCATAGAGATTTACGGCAGTTTAGATGATGAATTAAGCAATGAGCCCGTTGCCGGGGCTCAAGTCAGCGCCGGCGGCAAAACAACTTATTCCGACGAAGAGGGCCTTTTCCATCTGGCAGTCCCCTATTCCTTCGATTTGGAAATAACCATCTATGCTTCCGGCTACGAGGTCATCGAAATACCCGTCTTTATGCCACCCCGTGATGGCGCCGTTGAAATCCGTCGCTCCCTGTCGCCGACATTTTTTGAAACCGTTATCAATGGCACCGTTGAAATAGATTACCACCCGCCCACCCATTATTACACCGAAGCACAAAAGCTCTTCCCGGGCCAAGCACCCAAGCTCAATCAAGAATCTTTATTGAGCAGCATGGCCAATACGGATGAAGTTTTGATCCGTTTTCGCTCCACCGTAGCCAGCCAGGCTATAAAAAATACCGTTGACAGTTTGAATCTTCTTTGCCAGGGCCGCATCGAAGGAACCGACATCTTTATCTATAGCCAAAACAATCCCATGGACATACAGGAAACCTTGCGCCAACTGGCCCGGGACGAAAGCGTGGAAATTGCCGAACCCAATTATTCCTTTACGGCGCAATCTTACTTCTATAATGACCCCTACTACGCCCACCAGTGGAATTTACAAGCCATTCACATGGAGGATGCTTGGCGGATGAATAAAGGCAGCAAAGATGTAACGGTTGCCGTGTTGGACACCGGTCTTCTTATGGAACATCCCGATTTACAAGAAAATATTTTAGCCGGCTACGACTTTATCGATGACGACGATGTTCCCCTCGATACCAATACCGACTTCAGCCATGGAACTCATGTGGCCGGTATAATCGGCGCCGTTGCCGACAACAGGCTGGGCATTGCCGGAGTTTCACCCCGGGTTTCCCTTCTGCCTGTCCGGGTAATGGATGCCCAAGGGCGCGGTTCCTACGCAACTTTGATAAAAGGCTTGTATTTTGCCACAGCAAATGGTGCCGACATTATAAACATGAGCTTGGGCGGTCCGGCCCCCTCCGAATTATTGCACGAAGCTTTAATTCATGCCCACAATCGGGGCGTAACGCTCATTGCCGCCGCCGGTAATGATGGCGGTTCCGTCATCTATCCGGCAGCTTACCCGGAAGTCATTGCCGTCGGAGCCGTTGACCTCAATTTTGAAAGAACCGCTTATTCCAACTACGGCCCGGAAATCGATTTGGTTGCTCCCGGCGGCGACGCTTCGTCAAACAACGGTTTAATTGTCAGTACCACCGGCCGTTACAATGCCGCCTTGCGACGGGAAATCCACACTTACCAAGGTGCACAAGGGACTTCCATGGCGGCACCTCATGTTAGCGGTGTTGCCGCCCTTTTGGTCTCCCAAGGTATCAACAATCCAAATTTAATAAAAGACATTCTAATCAATACAAGTACACCGGCCTACGGAAATAATTTCAGCAACCAATATGGTTGGGGTCTTTTGAATGCTGCGGCGGCCTTGCGTGGTGAAAGGGATCGTCCCTTGATCTTTGCCGCCCGGCAACATGATGAAGATTTAATCGTCATCGGTCAAGCAAGCAAGGCGGATACCGAGGGAGAATATCTTTTGACCGATATCCCTCCGGGCACTTACCGGGTATATGGCTGGTTGGACAACGACGGTGACGGCATGGTCTCCGCCGGTGATATTTTCGGTTCCACCCTGAAAGAAATCGACACAAGGGGCGAAAACCTATTGACTGGCATCGATTTTGATCTGGAGATGTACGTCAATCCTCAAAATATAAGCGTTCACCGCTAGCACTTTTCTTCAGCAGCACCGCCCTTTATTGTTCTTTGTAAATAGATAATCCGCTTTGCCGCAGGCAAGTAACTCCATCCACAGGATACCGTCGAAAACACAATGGAATCACTCGCCCACCCCATACTTCGAAGAGTTGCAAAATCAACGAAATCACTCGCTCACCCTATGCTTCGAATAGTTGCAAAATCAACGAAATCACTCGCCCACCCCATGCTTCGAAGAGTTGCAAAATCAACAGAATCACTCGCCCACCCCATGCTTCGAAGAGTTGCAAAATCAACAGAATCACTCGCCCACCCCATGCTTCGAAGAGTTGCAATATCGGTGGGTTACAGGTTGAAAATATTGTTACAAGAAGCACATATCAAAACCGGTATTTCCGCTCCACACTTTAATAAAGCTATCTATCGATACCTCCTCATTATCCCCTTACAGGAGTAGGCCCTTCCGCAGGAAGGGTTCTACTCTCTTTTTTCATCTTCCTTTGCGGCAGTATCCCGCCTGTCAATGACTTCAATGGGTCCTTCACTTAAAGTGTAGGCACCAAAATCTTCTACCGTCAAGTCAACTTTTTTATCGGCACCGCGGGTAAATAATTGAGTGCGGCTTTGGCCAAACAAATCCTCCCTGTCTATTTTACCGTTATCATTCCTGTCGAGCCAGCAAAAAACATTATAGTAACCGGGATCTATCGCCCCCAACCTGTAATTGTTCATGGCAGGATAGTCGACATAATCCGTATCGCTGTACACGTAGATCGTATTGCCCTCCCGCTTACCCGCAAAGACTTCGAAGCAGGCATGGCTGCTTTGTCCCTGCAAGGCCCTGTAAGCGTTAATCAAGCCATAACCCAACTCAACGTTAGGATTGGAATAACGGTTGGCACTACTTATTAAGGCCTGACGGACATCAGCAGGGGTCGATGCCGTTCCGTTGGCAATCAATAAGGCCGCTACTCCTGCAACGTGCGGAGCAGCCATGGAGGTGCCCTCCATGGCAACATATTCTTGATGATTGTTATTTAAGTCATAGTAGTATCCGGAAGTGCTCAAAATCAAATAATCATGCACTTTACTTATTGGCAAATTCTCATCGAGGGGCCAGTAGCCGCCCGGTGCAGCCACATCAATCTGCGGGCCGTAGTTGGAGTACGGGGCCCGCCGGCCGTCGGGGCCTACCGCTGCAACAGCAATAACCTCATCATAGGCGGCCGGGTAGAAAACGGGGCTGTTGTTATTGCCGGCGGCGGCGATTAATGTCACGCCTTTATCGTAGGCATACTTGCAAGCATCTGCCAGAGTGCGGGAACCTACCGATGATCCCAGACTCAAATTTATGATATCCACACCTATGTCCGTCGCATACATGATGCCTTCGGCTATATCAGCATAGGTACCCACGCCTTTTTCACCCAAAACACGGACGGGAACGATGCCCACCTTCCATGCTGCACCGGCAACCCCAATCTCATTATCGGTCAAGGCTCCGATGGTGCCGGCCACATGGGCTCCGTGGCTGGGATTATTTTCATCGGTATATGGATCGGTATCAAAGGGTTGATCATCCTTGTCAGCAAAATCTTTGCCCAGATCCCAACGTATGTTACCCCATTCCCCGTAAGGGTGGGGAAAAAGATCCTCATGAATAATCATGCCCGTATCCAAGACCGCCACCAAAACATCGTCAGCGTCCCGGCAAATGCCCCAAGCCAAGGGCATATCGATAATTTTCAAGGCCCATTGGTAATTGAAATATTGATCGTTGGGCACTTGGCCCGGTGAATTCAGGGCATAAGCGTAGTAATTGAGTTCGGCATATCTAACGCCCGGTAAATTTTCATAGAAGGCAATGGTTTCCTCCGGCGTTTGGCCCTTTTTAAGGGAGACCACATCCACATTTAATCCTTCGATTCTGTTAATTAAGCGGGTACCGGCCTGCTTATGGTGGTTGTCGATCATCCGAATGGTTATTTCTTTCGGGTCGAAACCGATCAAGACCACCCCCGGTTCATATTCGGCAAAAGAAGGCACTTCCCAGACACCGGCAACGACCTTGATGTCAGGGGGCAATTGCGAAGAATCATTCGAAGAATCCTGTCGGTGATATCCCGAAATTACATCAATGGTACCGTATGCCCCGGCCAGGTTGGAAACAAGGGGAGTAAGAAATACATTACCTAAATCAATCGTCCGTTCGTCTTCTTGCAGGGAGGTATTGTAATGTGTTGCCTGATAGCCTTGGCGACTTATCTTAATTTGGATCAAATCGGCGGAGGGGATGTTAAACCAACCGTAGAAATCCCCATTGGAACCTGAATAAATGGCGGACCGGCCAACTTCAATCTTTGCCCCGGCGATGCCGGAGCGCCCGGTATCCCCTTGATCAGCCAAAACTTTTCCTGTGACAATAAACTTCGGCCCGAACAAAAAATCACAACCGGCCAATAATAGCGCAACAAATAATAAAGCAATCAAAAGGACGAATCCTTTGCCTCTTTTTTTCATTGTCCCCTGCCTCCCTTAAAAAGCGCTTGGTATAGCTTTACAAATCTTTTTCCTTACAACACCGGCAGCCCGCCAACTTTAAATAGCCGGGTGCTTAATCCGTTATATTCAAAGCCGACAGATACCCGTCGAAAAATAATCGTCAGTGTATTGTTTTCACAATAAGAATATATTATATGAATCACAGGTTCAATATGGGCCGGAAACAGGCAAAGCGGCCCCTTTGGAAAACGGAAAATAAATTATGTATTGCAGGGACACCTTGATTCCTGCCCCTGCAATATATAATTTAGCCCATTTCCTTTAATCTCTAAAAGGAATGGAAAGCCTGCACCCCCAAAACCAAGTTGCGAAAGTTGGCCAGGTGAGCCTTTACATTTATTTGCGGCGTTACCTCGAAGTTGAGGCCGAAATTGAAGCCGCCGCCGCCGTATTCAGCCATTACTGTGGTCAGGGGCAGATGGTAATTTTTTTCCGTTATGCTAAAAGAATTAAGGGATTTTTCCAAACCCACAAAGACTCCGCCCAAATCTCCCAGACCATAGCCCAGATGCAAGCGCATTCCCGCAAGCAGCGAACCGATATTTTTACTGGCGGCAATGTAGGGGTTTTTGCCCACAGCGCCAAAAGCCAGGGCCGGACTGTACCCTTCGCCTTCTTGAAGCAGGCGTATCTTTAAATGGGCCTTTATTTCATCCAAATCTGCCGGCGGCCCATAGGAAAGGCCGGCTTCAATGTTTTCATTGTAGCCATAGCTAAAAAGGATTAGGCTGTTACCACCGCGACCTTCGCTGGCTCCGTTGTTGTACAAGTATCCTAATTGCAAGGAGTTTTGCCCCGTCGTGTCAGCGGTGGGAATCGAAATCAAACCTGTCGGCCCCAAAGAAGACATATTTGCCGCGACTGAAAATGGTACCATTAAAATAATCATTGCTGTGAATAAAGCTACATATTTTTTCATTGTGTCGCCTCCTTTATTTTTACAAGGGTCTATTCCTCGCCTTTGACTTGTTCTTCCAAAACCGCCAGACGTTTTTCCAAAGAGCGGATCTCTTGGCGATAGCGACTGAGTCTATTGAATACAGCCATGTTTTTGAAAGCCTTTTGAAATTCTTGCGCCGGCATGCCGAAATATTGCCCCGGCCCGGGCAAATCTTTGGATACACCGCTTTTAGCCCCTACCATAACATTATTTCCCAGACGGACATGATCGGCAATACCCACCTGGCCACCCAAGATGACACCGTTGCCCAGCTGGGAACTGCCGGCAACTCCTGTCTGCCCTACAAGGATACAATCTTCACCTACCACTACATTATGACCGATCATTACCAAGCTGTCGATCTTAGTCCCTTTCTTTATACGGGTTTCCGTGATTGCCGCCCGGTCAATAACGGTGTTGGCACCAATCTCCACATCTTCCTCAATAATCACTTTTCCCATTTGGGGCATCTTATAATGACCGCCCGGGGTACTGATGTAGCCGAAACCGTCGCAACCGATGACGACGCCGCTATGGATTATCGTATTGTCGCCGATTTCGGTGGCAGCTACGATCTTAACCCCCGGATAAATCATTACATTCTTACCCAACTTGCACCGATGGCCGATAAATGAGCCGTGCCCGATTACGGTATTGTCACCGATTTCGGCCCCTTCTTCTATGATGGCCAGAGGATGGACAACAACACCTTCACCCAAAACGGCTGTGGAATGGATGTAGGCCTCTTCGCTGACACCTTTCCCCCGAAAAGGGTCGACCAAAAACAGCTTGGCAATCTTGGCAAAGGCTAAACGGGGATTATCCACCCGTAAGGCGGCTTTACGGGTCTTGGGACCGTTATGATGCAAAAGAATGACCGCCGCCTCCGACGCTTCGGCAATCCTTACGGCTTTTGGCGTTTCTGCAAATACGAGGGCACCGGGGTAGATATTTTCCAGCCCGGCCACCCCTTCAATTTCCAGATTGGGATCCCCGTCAATTTTGCCTTCCACCAGTTTCGCTAAATGAGAAAGATTCCTTTTCATAAAGAACACCTCACTGCAGTTTACCAATTACCGAGTCCGTTATATCTGTCCCACCCAAACGCAAACCTTGCTTATAAAGGATGATACCCATATTTTCTTCTCCCAAAACGGCCTGCAAAGCCCTTTCAATTTCATTGTCCAATTCCGCCTCTAATTGTTGTTTGGCTTGAATGTAGACACTGTAGGCTTGTTGCTGGAAGACTTGTTTGGTCATTTCGTCGAGATCTTTACTTTTTTCCAGGAATTCCAGATCGATCTCTTCACCAATTTTGTCGAGACGCTCCTGAAAGTCCAAAGCTCGCGGACTTTCCTCGATAACGCGCTGTATATCCAAAACACCGATGGTGTTATTGTCAATCTGTTCCCTGACATCGGCCAGGGTAGCTTCCAGCTTTGCCAGACGACTGGAATATACGTACCCTAAAACACCGATTAAAATAATCAGGATTACGACGATACCAATGGAAATGGTTTGAATATTCAAACCTTTGCTTTCCTTATTCATAACCTCACCCCTATTGCAATTTCTCGATAACAAATTCGGTTATGTCCATGCCACCGTAGCGAACCGCTTGCTTATAGATGACAACGGACACCTTTTTCTCTTTGACTACCTCCGCAACCGCCTCCTCAATTTCAGCGTTAAGTTCTTCTTCCAATTGTTGCTTAGCTGCCAGATATTCTTGATAGGCTTTTTGTTGAAGAGCCATTCTTTCTTCTTCGCTTACTTCCGACGAATCATCGGCAAATTTTTGCTCAATTTCCTCGCCGGCTACATCGAGTTTATTCTGAAATTCTTGAGCGACGGGAGCTTTTTCAATAATTTCCTGCAAATCCAAAACCCCTACGACCTTTTCGCTGCTGCACCCGCTCAAGCAAAAGATCAGAAGCGCCAGACACAAGGTACCAACTCGCAAAATATGTTTATTTGTCATCCTTTACCTCCTTAGGCAGTGCCACTCTATTTAATCTTTGCCAAAACCGCTTCCGTTATGTCAATCCCGCTAACATTTACACGCACATCGGTCAGGACCAGGTCTATTTGTTTTTCCCGGGCAATCTCGGCAACGATTGCTTTAATTTCATCTAAAATCTGCTCTTCAGTCAATTCAATCTCTTTGTAGGCATTTTCGAGCTTGCTTTGCAGACTATCCCATTGGTCCGCCAAATCTTTCTCAATTTCTTTCTCGCGGATTTGGAACATCTCCTCCGCCTGATCGGCCAAAACCTTTTGCCTTTCTTCCATGACCCTTTCCATCTCTTTTTCTGCCAAACCGATGTACTCTACCATCTTCCTGTCCAATTCCTGCTGTTTGGCCCTAAGCTTCTTTTCGGCTTCCTCTTGTTTTTCATCTTGATATCTTTGGCCGGCTTCGACATACTCGGCTTCCTTTTTATCGACAAAATCTTGCAGTTCTTCCTGCAACTCCTCTTCTTTAGCCCTGAGCAATCTTTCTTCCGTTGCCAAAAGCTCCTCCAACTCCTCAACCAATCTTTTCTGTTCATCCTCGGTTAGGAAAGCCAATTCCAGTTGCAAGCGCAGATTGAAGATGCGATGGGCATACTTTTGCCTGACTTTATCTTTATATTGCCCATAGCGAACCGTGATCTCTTCATAAAAATCTTCAATCGCTTTTTCTGTCTCTTTGTGCAATTTTTCGGTGTATTTCTGAATGGCAACAGAAGCTTCTTTCCAAGTATCTTCTTCCACAGCCAGGAGTTCTTTTTGCAGTTTTTCAACATATTCTTCGATCTTTTCTTGATAACCTTCGTAAATATGTTGCATTTGGACTTGGATTTGTTCCTCGACATTGGCATAGTGTTTTTGCGCTTCTTCTTCCATGTACCCCAAATCGTCTTGCCTATTATACCAAATCTGCTGATAATTATTTACTTGCTCCATCAGGTTGTCTAGCTTCTTTTGCAAATTGTGACTCTCAAACAGGACGGCCATATCGACAACGCCGATTATTTCCCGGGGAGAAAAGGAAGTGGGATCATACCAAGAGTAATCCGATAAATCTTCCGGCAAGGTCAGCCGATCACCGGCCATGCTTTCATCCCACAAGGGAACCTCTGTTTCACCCGTAATTTGTTCAGGAGATCCCTCCCGGCCATTTGGCAGCTCAGGGGCGATGTCGGCTACCTTATCGGTAGGCTGGCAGCCGCTCAATAAAAGTATACATAGAATTGCTCCTGCCAACAGGCGCCGAACAGTTTTTAATTCTCTATCCATCATTTTGTGCCGCCTCCCTGATGCGTTCTAAAACAGGTTTGGTCAAATCCAGGCCGCCGTAAATAACGTTTTGACTTTCCATGACAACAACAACCCCTGCCTCTTCCGCTATCTGGCGTATTTCGGCATCCATTTGGGCCACAACGTCTTGAATTAAATCTTGTTCGAATTCCATCAGTTCAAGTTGGTATTTTTCCAACAAAGCCTGCTTCTCCTCTCCTTCCAGATCCTTGGCTTCCGTTTCCAGTTTGGCCTGGATTTCAGATGCCCGCTCATGAAGGAGCTGCTCAGCTTTAAACTTCTCCGGATGTTGTTGGAAGATCAATTGAATGTTTACATAACCGATGGTTGGCGTATTTTCACCCGGTCCGGCATAGATAGCCGATTCTTCACTCAGTAAAATGGTCAATCCCGTAATTACTATGGCAGCCAGCAAAATCAAACCGACTTGCAGAAATCTTTTATCTTTCATTTTTTTCACTCCCTTCGCTCCAATATAGCTAAAATGTCTGACCTATACCGAAATGAGGCTTGATTCCTTCTTTACTGACACCCAAATCCAATCGCAATTGGCCTAGGGGGGTATTCATTCGCAACCCGGCCCCCAAAGAGGGCCTAATATCTTTAAGTTGTATCGATTCACTCTTGTCCCAGGCATTACCCAGGTCAAAGAATACGGCTCCGTCAAATATCGAATAAATCTTGAACCGATATTCGGCATTGAACAGAACCATTGCATCGCCCTTGAAAGCCCCGTATTCATAGCCCCTAAGGGTATCGCCGCCCAACCGATATAATTCATGGGAAGGCAAGCCCTCTTTACCCAAGCCAACACCGCCTTTTAAGCGCAAAGCCCAGCTATGATTATCGGCAAAGCCCGGATAATAACGACGTAATTCAAGGTTGAGCTTTGTAAAATCATAATCACCGCCCAAAAGGTAACCGGCAAATTCTACCGAGGCGGAGTCTCTCGCCCCGGAGCGGGGGTTAAAGAGATCCACGGTAGTATCCCTAATACCGGTTAAAGAAATGCTGCGGGTACTGCCTTCGAAGTCTTCTCTGTCACTGGGCGGGTTGTCTTCGTGCCAGTTTTTCTTCGTCTTGTCCAGGCGTAAGCGGGTACTGAGTCGAACCGTATTTGTTATGGGAACTCCAAAGGTCAAACCGAGTCCCTGGTTGACCTCTTTGAAATGGAAGTGTGTGCCCTCTTCCTCTTCGTCGTCTTCATCCTCTTTTTCCGTTTCCTTATCGTTGATTACATGGCGGTAAAGATTGAATCCCAAGGAACATTTGCGCCCGAAAAGATACGGTTCATTGAAATTCAGTTCATAAGTTTGATTTCTACCGAACTCCCATTTGATAGAAGCGCTTTGTCCATAACCGAACAAATTCTTATCGCCCAACTCCAAAGAGCCCATCCAGCCGTCCTTGGTGTTGTAGCCGCCGCCAAACATAAACTCGCCGCTGTCCAACTCCTCCAACTCGACAATAACATTGGCTTTGTTGCCCTCCGGATCGGCAATCTCCAATCTGGTACCGATATTTTCCGTGAAATAGCCCAAATTGTAGATCCGTTGCATGGCTTGTTGGATATCTCCGGCATTGAAAACTTGCCCCTCCACCAATAAAAGCTCCCGTCGCACCACGCGATCTTTGGTTTTTTCCAGGCCTTCAAAAATTACTTCCCCCAGATAGCCTTCATTAATTTCAACATGCAAGATCCCTTCATCATCCAGGTAAATGTCGCGAACCCGGGCAATTATATAGCCTTCATCATGGTATTTTTCCATAATGGCTTGCAGGTTTTCACCCAGCTTCACTGTGTTGAGTATTTTTCCGGTAGGCAAATCGATGAGCGATTCAATCTCGGCGACAGGAAAAGACTCGACACCGGATACAATAAGACCCTGGGCAAGAAAATTTTCTACCACTTCGTAGATAACCTTAAGCCCTTCTTTGTAAGGTTCATACCTGATATCGACATCGTAAAACCAGCCCAATTCATATATTGCATACCGGTCGTTAAGGAGGATGTCGCTATCGATTTCGTCACCCACTGCCAAACTGATAACAGCCATGATATCTTCAAGGGGAACCAAATCGTGGCCCTGAATTTCAATGGCGGTTACAAGGTTGGTCGTTTGCTGTGCCGCTGCCAAACCGCCGGCAGCTATAACCAAAATCAGTACCAAGGCTGTTTTTGTTTTCATATTTTTATCCGCCTCCCTTGCCCAAAGGTATCCATTGGGCTTGTCCAAAGTAATTGCCTATCTCAATCTTTTGGCTACCGGCCAACTCAATTTCCGGTCGTGGCCAACTATCCTTTGCCACATCCGGACTGTTAATCTTTTTAGCCGGTCGCAATAGCTCATGATTCGTACCGGTTACTGAATGACCAGGATATTCAGCAGTTGCGTAATATTCAGCGCGGGACGTGGGTGCAGTCCCTTTATCGGCGAAAGGCAACAAATCGGGAATATCAACCACTAAGGGCCAAATCGCTACCGCCAAACTCATGGAAAAGACCAAAAACAAAGCTATGCAGGCTGCATAAGAAAACTTAACCGTGGATAATCGGCGCGTTCCCGGCACTTCGGCTTCCGGTTGCCGGACCCAACTTTTCTCCCAAGCAAAGCGAAGCTCGGCTATGGCCAAAGATAAGTTCTTTTCGCCTTCCTCAAACCCGCCTTCCTTGTAAGCCGCCTCGGCCAGGGTCAACCATCGGCGGGCCCTGGAAATTTGGCGCAAAATTCGCTGTCGCAATTGGTCCAATTCCGGCACCTCCTTCATATTTAAATATCATAAAAGAGAGGCGAAAAGTGGCCTCTCTCCTGCAGCCTTATTCAGCCATATGGCAGGTTTATCTGACTTAGACTTCTATTAGCTTTGCCTTGTAGCTTTTATGGCCATTTTTTATCTTTTCGAGCCGGCCAATAAAGCCCTTAAACGGCGCAAACCTCGTTTTTGCAGTTTATATAAATAGGAAGTACTGATCGATAAATCAGCGGCAACATCTCCGGCAGTTCGATCCTCGATATATATTCCTTGCAAAATTGCTTTTTCCTTGGCAGGTAAACGGTCCATCTTTTCCTCGATACCCATCATCAAAAAATTGTTTTCCATGCCATTATCAAAATCAACACCGACGGCTGTATTATCAATCATTTCCGTCGCCAAATAAAGTTCCCGACTGCCAATCTCTCTTTCCCGACCCAGGCAATTCAGCAAGCGGCCTTTGATTCGATAACGGGCAAAGGTGCTGAAATGCACTCCCCGCCCCGGATCAAAAGCTTCAACCGCCTCTATCAAACCCACTGTGCCCTCCTGGATTAAATCCAAACGGCGGGTTGCTTTGACTGTCAAAAGGGAAATTTCACGATAAACAAGAGGCTGATAGGAAGAAATCAGCTTTTGCCTGCTTTCTTCACAGCCGGCATCTTTATAACGTCGCCATAATTCCCTTTCTTTGCGAACCGCCAACATGTCAATTTTCTTTTTACTAAGGGTCTGCTTTGCCAAAAGTAATGCCCCCTAATTAAAAGGAAAGTGGAATTCAATGCCTAGCTGAAAATCCGAGCCGCTTTGGAAGAGACCGTCCAAAAAGATATGCTCATGAAGCCTTAAGTTGACTCCAAATTGCCTCTCCCAGCGGTCGCTGTAAAAATCTTGAGTGTAGGTCAGGTAGATGTTGTTGGTTATTGCTTTACCCAAGTGGAGTTGAACCTGTTGCTCGCTGCTGAAAAGAAAAGGAGTAATGGATATTTCGTCAAAACGCAACACGTCCTCAAGCGAATGTTCTAAGCGGGAGAGAAAACTGCTGTGAAATGTCTCGCTTAAAAGTCGCCAAAATTCATCTTCGATGGCTCCACCCAAATTTCCCTCCAAAAAGTGACCAAGGCCGCCACGGGAAGCCAATAAACCGATTATCTCCTGTTCGCTCCTTAGCGGAGCAGAGGATAACTTAAAGTCCATGTCCAAAGCCGGACCTTCCACCGATAAAAATATTCTGGTATCACCGACCCTGGTTTGGGCTTTAATCGCCAAATGGGGAAAAGATTGGCCGAAACGCAAGAAGCGGGCTTTACCCTCCGTAAGGCGGAAGTTGGTGCTGTAATAATTTATCCGCCCCTGCCTGGAATTAAGTTCGCCAACCAACTCAAAATAACCTGCATTGTTATCCAATTGAATCTCACCCGATTGGATCACCGCTTCGTAGTTTTCTTCCACGACCTTGACGTTGCTGCGGGGTTCAAGGATAATAGCAACTTGCGGACGAAAAGGACCGCCCGACTCATAAACACCCTCCAAAGGCCAGGAATAGGGCATACGGACGGTAGTATTGGACGCGATGGCTTTACCCCGCACCTTGGGCGTAAAATAGGGGCCCAGAACGGTAAAGCGACCATCGAATGTTCCTTTTATTGAGCCATGGTTAAGAGGAATTCGATTACAATTTACCACCAAATCATAGTAAGAAAAATCCCAGCCGCTAAGTAGCATGTAACCCTTAACTTCCACACGGCCCGTACCGTTAAAAGCGCCACCAATGTTATCGAAGATTAATTGATTGCCGTAAAATTTAGCACTTCCGGTCAGCTCACTGAAGGTGCCGGGCACATCAACATATCTGAAGCCGCCTTTTGCCATATCAATCTGTCCGTAAAAGCGGGGATCCACCTGGGAGCCGGATATAGTCAAAACCACATCGCCAATCCCTTGGGAATACTTGACGTTCTTGATGAAAAAAGGGAAAAAATCAAGGCGAACACCTTGCCCTTCCAGCTGCACATCCAGACCCATCGTATTGGGATCAAAAGGAATAATCCCACGGACAAACAGCTGGTCTTGTTTTCTCTTTATCTCCTGATCAAGCCTTACGCTGTCTCCTTCGCCCCAAAGAAAGGTACCGCAAACATCGTGGATGGGAAAACCGTCTATCTTCATATCTCTGACTTTATTGGCACCGGAATATTGCCAACCTTCATCATATGAAGCAATCAATGCAACATCACCCCGCCCCTCCACCTGCCAGGGCAAAATCGCCAGGTCGTTAAAGAGAGAGATATCAAATTCGTTACCTTCCACACTTATTTCAAAGGGTCCGTTGCGATGGCCCTCGCCCCATGTATTTATCTCTCCATCGGCCCCTTGCATGGAACCGGCAAAGGAAATATAGGGGTTGCTGTTTTTGCCAAGGATCGTAGCTTCACCATCGATGGAAAAAGCAAATGAATCGGCCCAATCCTCCATATCGGCAAGAAGAAAAGACACATCTTGCCAGGACCCGTTATTGACGACTATATGCAAATCCAGATCACCATCAGCAACAATATCCATCTGCCCTGCCAAACCATAAAAACCCGCTTTTGTAACGTACTGCCAATCGGTAAAAATTACGGTGCGGGGATTGAAGTTCAATATACCCTTCAGCTCCCCTAAATTGCTCTCCTGCCAGGCCAAATCGTAAGCGGATATTTTCCCTTCGATAAGCGGTTCGCTTATAAAACCGCTGATTTTACCGTCAAAGGCGGCCTTGCCCTGCAGGTCAGGTAAAACATTACTGACATAGGCAATATCCGCCAGATGCACACCGACAATCATGCCGGTCAAATCCAGTTGCCCTTTTTGGGAAACCGTTCCCCTCCCCAATACTTTCCCCCCCGCCACGGCCATCTCGAAAGAATCCATCTTGATGCGGCCCCGATACCAATCGAAGGCGGTCTGTAAAGAGTCGTAGGCTTGCTCTTCGATGGTCCCTTTTTGTAAGAAGAGCCTCCCTTCAACTTGCGGATCGGAAAGAAGTCCGGCAATGTTTATATCTCCTCTCAGCTCACCGTCCAAATCAATGGGCAAGCGGTAATCAAGACAATCGACCAAGGCCCGGAGAGAGGGGCCGGTCATATCAGCCTCGACTGCAAAGCGGGGTTCCTGTCCCCGCAAATCAAGACTACCGTTAATCGTCGCCTCGCCGTGGGGATGATCCAATTTGAAATTATCAAAAACCCAGATCTTCGTTCCCAAATCAATGTTGACTTGGCCGTCGACGTTGCCCAGCATTTTTTCGTACCAGAAAAAATCCCGACCGGCAACAAGGCCCGTAATAATGGGCTTTTCAATATTGCCACTTACCTGGCCGTTGAATTTGCCAAGGCCTTGTAGGTTGGGTACATAGGCGGAAAAATCAATATTGGCGGCATCCAGGAAAAAATCCATGTCGCCGGCCAGATTAAGGGTACCGCTTGCTTTAAGGGTTCCCCCTCCTTGGTCTTCTACGAGAAAAGGACTTAGAAGAAGCTCCCCCTTGCTAAGCCAAAGCCCAGCCTCCGCCTTGGTAAAAGGGAAATTGAGGACCGTCGCATCGTTAAAACAAATCGACCCGATGACCGTTACATCCTTCAAATCAAAATCATAACCGGCTAAAAGTATATTGCCGTTAACCGTGCCGCCTCGAATAACATCCGGCATCAATATTTCGGCGGGAATCAAGGCAGTCTCCACATCGGTCAGTTCGGTTGTCAAGGAAAAATAAGGCTCGCCCTCCAACCATCTTACACTGCCCCGGGCTTGCATGCTTCCCTCACCGAAGGACACGGCCATATTTCGCAGCGACAGAAAATTTTTCTGGTAGCGTACATCAAAAACCAAATCATTGAAGTCGGAACCGGCCAAACACCCACGAGGAAATACGACCAGCCCCTCTACAAAAGGTTCCTGCCAACTGCCTATGATCTTTATTTCAATATAGCCCTCCCCCGTCGGGGCAAGGTCGGGCCAAGCCTCAAGGGGTAAAAAATTTAAAGCCAAACGATGCAAAGCATCATTAAGATCAGCCAAGGCCAACCGCTCAAAGGCCACCTTTACGCTGCCGTCCTTGGTGGCAGGATTTAAAAAGCCCCCGGCAACAAAATCAACTCCCATAAGTCGGCCCGCCAAGTTATCAATTATAATATTATGAGGTTCCAAAGTCAGATTGGCATTTAATTTTGCAATATCCGCATCAAAATCCAAAAGGGTGAATTCACCGTCCTCAATGGTCAAACAACCCCGGTACTTCAAGTCTGTAAACTCAATCCCTTCAAGATGTATCCGGCCTTCAATTTGGCCGCCGCGAATCTCCAAGGCCTCTCTTATTGCAGGATCCATTGTCGGCAGAATCTTTTCCAAAGACGATAAAAGCCCCTCAGCTTGAATTCCGTCAAAGGAAAGCTCCATGGCCATTTGAGGTGCACCTTGCCCTTGCAGATGGAGCCGGGAACCGGGCAAAGAGGATACTTGCCCCGTCAAAGAAAGTAAAATAAAACCGAATTCCTGGAAATCGATATAACCGGTTATCTTATCCAATATCTCCGTCTCGCGCTCAGCAATGGGAAAGCTACCCCGTCCCTCCCTTATTGAAATCTTTCCTCGGAATTCTAGCCCGTCGAGTCCGTCGAACCCGTCAATTTGAGCCGGGTTGTCCAGGGCGGTTAATATTTTTTCACCATGGAGATACAAACCGTCCAAAGAGACTTCCTGGATACTTTCCAATACTCCCACGCGGCGAATCAGCAAATCCCAGAGCCGATAGCGCACCATGACCCGCTCCGCTTCCAGAATGGGTTCTCCCTCTTCATCACCGACCAAAAGGTCATGAAAGACAATGCGGTTGGCCGGAAAAATGGTGGCATCCCGCCAAGCAATTTGATATTCAGTCTTTGCTTGAATCTTTTCCCAAAAGGTCGCCTTAAGGCTTTGCAGCATGGGCTCATTATAAAAAAGCACCAAAAAGCCCAACCCTAAAAGGCCAAGCAGGATTATCAGAACAAGTAACCTTCGGATTAGGCGCAGTGCTTTTGCATGCAAAATAAAGACCTCCCTTTTTATATTCACTAAAATTATTCGACGAAAGATTACTGTTTGCCTTCAGAGTAAAAAAGGAAAGGCCGATGTAAATTATGGTTAAACACTAATTATCGGATACCTTTGCCGGATCCTCCTTAATTTCCAGCTCTGCAGACCAAAAACCTTCCAGAATGTATTCGGTGTCAACAATTTTTTTTATTTCATAATTGTTTTGGGAAGCCAAATCTTCCTCATCGTCATTCCCATAGTAGTAGGGGTACAACTCAACTGCCAGTTGGTTATTTTTAGTTTGTCGAAGCATGTCGTCAATAAACATATCAAAATTATCGTAATAAAGCGTATCCATGGAGTCATATTCATAGTCTTCTTCGTAAGAAGGCTGATAATAGGAAGGGCCTCCCGATATCATTAAGGATGCACCGCCCGGCGGCATGTCTTCCGGTATGGATATGGTAATTTCCTGCTTAATTACATCGCTACGGTAAGGGCGCAAATACACGGTAGCCGTAATATCTTGCCCCGGGGCAACGACATCGCTTGAAAGTTCAACATCCTGTATATAGGCCAAACTATTTTTATTACTTACTGATATAGTTACACTGATATTGAAAATATTAATTTCCCGGAAAGGATTGTCCCGCAATAGATACAATATGTAAAGAATTTCTTCCAGGCAGGCCGAGGAAATATCCCGAGAACTGTAAAAACTATTTTCTTTGCTAAGCTTCATGCCAGGTAGTCCGTCAGCGGCTATCTCCAAGCGTACCTCAGCACTGCCGGGGCCAACCCTGTCAAGGGTTTCATCAACCAGTTGCAACACGCTGACACCGACCAAGTCAACGATAAAAGGGTCAAATTTGGTAATCTGCAGAGAAGCGGTTTTTACAAGATCCCGCTCCGTATCTCTTATCTCTATCCGCAAAGGGATCAAAGCAGGATATTGACCGATTACCCCGGCAATCCCCGCATTGCGATCTTGGTATATTCTGCCAACGGCATCCAGTGAAGAAGCCAATTTAAAGGGGATCTCGTCGCTAGGAACAATGCCATGGATATAGGCCCTGCTCATAAAAAAATCTACAGGCCCCAAATTAAACAAAGGATGGCCAAAGGCTAAAACACCGCTGGGACTGATATGAGTTACTGTGCCAAAGAAAGACAGACCCATATCACCCCTCATTAAATCAACGGCCAAAGCACTACCGGGCTCAATAGCATCGGCAACTCCCTCTAACTTTCTGGCCTGCTCGCCGGTCAAAGAAGAAGCGCCGCTAAGAATATGCATATTGTAGGGCAAAAGGGCCTCCGACAACATTTCCAGTGCCCGCCCCCGCAAACCATAACTTAAAAGCGGGGTTCGAAGGGGTATCATATTCAATTTGGCCCAATCTTTATGGGTATATTCGATAATTATCGACGGTTTCTTTTCGTAAGGCCATAAAGCCAGCATCTCCTCAATAGGAGTAACCAATGCCAAACGGTGGTCCGAATAAGTCCAACCGCCGGCTATTGCACCGACCAGCTTTTCTTTTATATAAACGGGGCTGCCACTCATACCGGAAGCAATCCCGCCAATCTTATCTATTTGCGGACCGCCAGCTCTGATTAAGATGAGATTGCGGCCATAGCTTTGCGGTATGATAGCCAAAACTTCCACCGAAAACGATTCTACGGTTGTTCCTAAAAAAACAGTCCTGCCGTAACCGTGCATCCCTATTTCCACTTCCTCTACGGGCATAATCCCCGGTTGTTGGGCGAAAGCGGGGGCGCAAAGCAGGCACAACAGGAACAGCAGCATGCAATATCTGATCTTCAATTTGATCTCCTTTCCGGGAACAAAGGTCAACGGCTTCCGGTTTCCAAAGATAAGGTTTTAGCTAACTTGTCCAGGCTTTCCAGAGCCAAACCGGTGCCAATTGCTACACAAGAAAGAGTATTTTCAGCCTTGATAGCCGGAACCCCGGTCTCCCTGCTTATCAAAGTATCCAACCCACACAAAAGTGCACTGCCACCGGTCATTACCAGCCCTTTTTCGCTGATATCCGATGACAATTCCGGCGGGGTTTGTTCTAAAACCCGTCGGATTCCATTTAGGATACTTTGCAAAGGCTCCTGCATGGCTTCAAAGGTTTCCCGGGCTGTTATATCCACACTGCCCGGGAGACCGGTCATAACATCCTGCCCGCGAATTTCCATTGTCTCATTGTTGTCGCCATCCGGGCAGGCTGTACCTATCTTCAGTTTAAGCTGTTCGGCAGTACTTTCGCCGATGCGAAGATTGTATTTATCCTTTACATAGCGAATCAAGGCCTCATCAAACTTGTCACCACCGATGCGCAATGACTCGGCAACGACGATACCGCCTAAAGATAAAACGGCAATATCCGTTGTTCCGCCCCCAACATCGATGATCATGCTGCCGCTGGGTTCTTCTATGGGCAACCCCGCCCCAATCGCCGCCGCCAAAGGTTCCTCGATTAAAAATGTTTTACGGGCGCCGACTTGCATTGTGGCTTCAATGACAGCACGCTTTTCCACCCCGGTGACGCCGGCGGGTACGCAAACCATCATTAGGGGCTTGACGACCCGGTGGCGCCCCAAAACCTTATTGAGAAAATGCTTTAACAAAGCCTCCGTGACCTCAAAATCAGCAATTACACCTTCTCGCATAGGACGGATTGCAGTAATATTAAATGGAGTTCGACCCAGCATTCGTTGGGCTTCCTTTCCTACTGCAAGGACTTTCTTTGTTTCCTTTTCCAAAGCTACAACAGAGGGTTCCTGTAGGACAATACCCTTCCCTTTTTCATATATGAGAACTGTGGCAGTCCCTAAATCAATGCCAATTCTGCGGGAAATATTCCACATGCTGCGACCTCCATTCAAAGGTTTAGGTATATAATTCTTCCTGATAACGTAATTTCCTGCTATTCTTTTTGGTATTTGCGCCTTGTGGCCTCCCCGCCCCGTATATGCCTTTCGGCCTTATTGAACTCCAAGACCTCTTTAACCCTCTTGGCCAGGTCGGCATTTACATTCACTAACCTCTCACTGACATCTTTATGAACCGTGCTTTTACTGACCCCAAAAACACGGGCCGCCTGCCTGACGGTAGCCTTGGTTTCGTAAATATAATTACCTATCTCCAACACCCTTCGGAGTATGTAATCTCGCAACTGTATCCCTCCACCCTGCCGATGCTAATAAATTATATGCAAGGTGGAAGGGTTAAAGCACCATTTGTATTTTATTTGTCAGGCTCATCCAAAACCAAACTTGTAAAAAGAATATAGCGTTCCGCTGCATAGTTATCCCATACCGAATCAACGGCTGCAATGCGCCCCATATAGAAGGTGTCATCGATTTCAAAAATAATATGTTCGGCAAACAAAATTTTTTTGTCCGCCAAGAAATAAGCCAAAAGAAAACGGTAGCCATCACCGTCGCCCATCTTTACCGCCTCGCCGCTTTCGACGGGGTACCAGTTTTGGCCGACAAAGTAATCTTCCATATACTGCACAAAGTCCTCCAGGGAAATGTCTTGCAAGGGATATGCATAAAGAGAAAAAATGATATTGTGGAGCGAATCCCTGGCAGATAAAATCTCCGGTCCGCTAACACCCTCCATAACTTCCCAATCGGCAGGGATATATATCTTTGCCCCCGCCTTTATCTCCAAGGCAACCGGTTCTTGGACGGGTAAACCGGCCCCGCCTGCAGGCAGCGTGGCAAAAAATACCAGACCAAGGAGTATTTTTGCTCTTGTTGAAGCTCGCATATAATCGACCCCTTTTATTATTACAAAAATTCGTTATCCTCCGACCTTTTCCCTCCATCAAAAACTTACCAATTATTACCCCGCTTTCCAACCTCCATTACCGCAGGCTTCCATACCCTCCGACAGGGTAAGCAATAAAAACCTATATTCAATGGCACTGAGCCTTTTCGATACTTATTATATATTGGGGCAGGATAAAAACTTGTCCAAGTCTAATAATATCAGAAAGAGATTAAGACAAGGAGTGATTCTATGACCGACAATACAGACACCACAAACGGACCCAATGCTTTACGGGACGAAACCCCCTTGAAGTTTCCGGCTCGCCTGGCTGCAGTATTCGTGGAGCCGGTTCGCTTACTTAAAGAAATTGCCGTAAAACCGGATTTGACCTTGCCCTTTATTATATTTTTAGTCTATATTATTGTCTCTAACTTTTTCGCAGCCTTGCAAGTGAGCGAAACCAATTTATTGGAAAATTTCCAACTGGATATTGTGGCCGACAAAACCTTCGCCCTATTTACAGCCATATTCTCGGGCATAATACTGTTGATCAGTTGGCTGATTACAGCGGGAATTCTCCATCTTTTTACCAAATTTTTTGACAGTGAAGCAAGCTTCCGCCACATTTTTTCCTTGACCGGCTATGCCCGGTTTATCTCATTGGTCCAAAGCAGTATCATTTTGGTAATTTTTCGTTTCAGCGGGCGCCAGATATCCTTTAGTCCGGCGGCTTTCCTGGCAGACCAAGCCCGCCTGACCTCTTGGGGCACCTTTTTATCCCACCTGGATTTATTCAGTCTTTTCCATCTCGCCTTTTTAGCTTTGGGCTTCATTCATGTTTGCAAAATCAGTGAAAAGAAAAGCATCGGCTTTGTTGTTTTCTTCTGGTTGGCCTCCTTGGCATTGGATATTTTTTTTACAGTGAAAGTCTTTTAGCTAAAAGTGCAACCTGTCCTATAAGCATCGGCAATAAATATTTATTTTAAAGGAAACAAACCGGGATAAAGATTTCCCGGTTTGTTTCCTTTCGCCCACAGTCGCAAACTTTTCGCCTGAATCCCATACTTTGTATTTTGGGGTAATCCGATAGGCCACCTTACCTTTCATTGAAATCAATTGCAAACCTAACAATTGCTTATCGGCCATGCAATTATCGGCAAAACCCGCTAATTGTTTTAAAGGTTTACAAGTCGGCATGGACCCTGCAATTGCACGGCAAATGCTACAATTGACCGGCAAACCATGCAAGCGATTTTCATACTTTGCTATCATCGGTTGGGTTTGTGACAAATTACCCTTCTTCTCAATTCACTCCCAGCCAACCATTGTAATAGGGACCCGGATCAAGGGCAATACCTTTGTGATGCAATTCAAAGTGAAGATGGGGTTCCGCCGACAGATCCGTTTGGGCCACGGTTCCAAGTTGATCGCCCTTTTTAACCCGATTGCCGACGGTCATGTTTATTTTCTCTAAATGACCATAGATTGTCTTCAAATCATTGCTATGATCCACAATAACAACGGTCCCCAAATAGTCATCTTCCTTGATTTCAACGACTTTACCGGCCCAGACGGCACAGACCGGCGTACTGGGAACGGCTTGAATGTCGATACCCCTATGAAATCTCCAATCTTTAAATACCGGATGAAAATGCCAGCCGAAAGGAGTTATCACCTCTCCTGTAATCGGTGCCAAAAGATCGTTGAGAGTGAAGGTCGGGATGGGTTCTCCTATCTCCGGATGAACCAAAACGGGTGCTACCGCTTCCGGCGATTCGGTTGCCGGCTTTTCCAAATTCCCCGGCTGCGGCCCTAAGGCAATTTCATCCCCCAAATCCAGAGTTTTCGGAACCAGTTCAACGAATGTCGTAGATTCTTTCCCTTCTTCCTCCCCTTCCAAAATAATTACCGCCTCGATATCCGTCGCCTCGTCCCCGGCAACCAAAGCCGATCTCAACTGTTCTTTACCGGGGTAAACAAAGATAAGAAAAGAAATTACAATGATTAGGGCCATAAAAGGTACTATCCACCTTACTCGTTTCTTTCCAATCTTTTGGAACCCCTTACGTAAAAATCTACCAATAGCAACAAAAGGGAAGATGATGATTTTTCCCAAGCGGACGAAAAACAATCCAATGCTTTTAAAAATATTTTTAGCCTTACTCATATTGGTATTTCACCTCCGGCTATATTTTGCACCGGAGATTGAAAAATTATTCCTATTTTAGTAATATTTGCAGAATTTTACTTGATTATAGTAGTAAGCGAGGATTTGGAAACACGTATGACCCTGCTCCGCTAAGAAAACGGCCCCGTCTTGGCTCATCCCGACTCCGTGACCCCGCCCCAAAGAAGTGATGA
The DNA here is from genome assembly GCA_964568715.1 of uncultured Halanaerobiales bacterium. Lineage (GTDB taxonomy): Bacteria > Bacillota > Halanaerobiia > B1SED10-174 > B1SED10-174 > CAZMQU01. Next base: position 27,239 of record CAZMQU010000009.1, on the reverse strand, counting down.
AGAGATCTTCCCCTTGCAAACTCCAATTGAATAAAGTGGAGGGCAATTGCAAAAAATCGCGTACTTCCCGGCCGGTAAGGATGTAGTCGCCGATTTTAACTCTCATAACCCGCCCGGAGGGGCTACGCTCACATATCTGCGGACTTTCCAATTCATCGAGAGGTAGGCGCAGTCTTGCTAAGACTTCCTTTTGAGATAGTCTGGTATCTTCTCTCCATCGTCCGTTTCCTTGGTCAAAGGGGCTGGGTTTGCTTTTCAAGTAGGGCAGTTCCTGCCCCCAAACAAACTCGGAATCCTCGGTAGCCCCACCACTGTTGGCATGGTAAGCGGCGAATATGGGTTTTCCCTCGTAAACCATCAGAATACCCCTGGTATCTTTGACTGCAGCGGAAATGCGATTCCAATAAAATAAATAATCAACCAAACCCCATCGCTCCCTTAAGTCGGCCGGTGCAATAAAACCCTGATCTTTGCTGAAATCGGTCGTCAACCCCTCCCCTTTGTAAAGGGCATACGTTCTAGCCGCAATCGCTTGAGCCTTCAAAGCTTCAAAAGGCGCTTTTGGACTTATTTCGGCTGCAATCACTCCCTTTATGTATTCCTCCAAATCGATGGTAAAATACTGCTCTGTTTGATGATTGAAGACTTCAATGCTAAGGCTTTCAGTACCGGTCGCCCCGTTGCAACCCCGTATCAAGAGAAGGGGTATGGTCAAGACGAATATTAGGGAAAAGATTATAATGTTCATCCAAATCCGACCCATTCTTTCTACCTCCTTTGCCATCTGAAAAAACTTATGCCAAATAGGACAGGTTTAGAACAAAAAAAAGGGGAGTACTCCCCTTTACCGGACAACCTTTATGTATATCTTACCGCCGGCTTGCTGCTACCGGTTGATTATTATGTCATATTATCTTAATCGATGCTCCCAAGTCAGCCAACTTGCCGTCAATATTTTCATAACCTCTTTCAACGTGATAAATATCTCGTATTTCAGTTTCCCCTTCGGCAGCCAAGCCCGCTATGACCAAAGCCACACCGGCCCGCAAGTCACTGGCACAAACTTTAGCTCCCGTTAATTGGGAAGGTTTTACCAAGGCACCACGCCCATCAAGTTTAATGTCCGCACCCATCCTTTTCAATTCATCGATATGCATAAATCGGTTCTCAAAGACAGTTTCGATAATAAGGCTGGTGCCGCCATTGGTCTGGGTCAGAAGAGCCATCATCTGAGGTTGTAAATCCGTAGGAAAACCCGGGTGAGGTAGGGTCTTCACATCGACAGCCCGCAAACCATTGGGAGCCCTGACCCGCACTCCTTCGATATCTTCATCAATTCTAATCCCCATCTCCTTCAGTTTGGCCACTAAAGGCTTGAGATGCTCACAAAGGGAATTGCGGACAAAAACATCTCCACGGGTTGCTGCAGCAGCAATCATAAAGCTACCCGCTTCAATTCGATCGGGAATGATGCGGTGGTTAGCCGGCATCAATCGTTCCACACCTTCAATTTTGATAACATCGGTACCGACACCTTTTATGTTTGCCCCCATAACCGTCAGAAAGTTGGCCAAATCGATTATTTCCGGTTCCCGGGCGGCGTTTTCAATTACAGTCAAACCGTCGGCCATGGTTGCTGCCAACATAATATTGATCGTTGCCCCGACGCTGGGATAATCTAAATATATATTTGCGCCTTTAAGCTTGCTACCTTTGAGATCCACAAAGCCATGATCAATATTAACATTGGCCCCCATAGCCCTAAAACCTTTCAGGTGCAAATCAATGGGGCGGCTGCCAATTGCACAGCCCCCCGGCAAAGCAATGCGTGTATCAATCTTTCTTGCCAAAAAAACTCCCATCAAATAATAAGAGGCTCTCATTTTACGGACAAGATCGTAGGGCGGTTCTTGAAAAGAAGCATGATGAGGATTGACCGTCAAAACCTTATCCGTATAGCTGATAGCAACCCCCATATTACGAAATATATCATTTAAAAACAGGACGTCGCGCAAAGGAGGGACATCTTCAACCTGACTCTCACCCTCCGCTAATAGGGTAGCCGTTATTATTGGTAATGCAGCATTTTTAGCACCGCTGATAATTACTTCTCCTTGGAGTCGATTTCCTCCGGTTACTACCAGTCTTTTCATCTCAACGCCTCCTCCGACTCCGGCTTTTTCTTCTTACACGATTATATATTATGCTATTTCATAAATTTTCGTCACCGGGAGTAAATATCCTGCTTGCCAAGTATTGCCGTTTATATTTGATGGTTAGCTGTCCGGAGACGGTTCAAAGCACGTTGCAAGGCGGCTTCCGCCCTGGCAATATTAGTTCTTTCTTCCCTGGCACTGATTCTCTTTTCGGCTCGTTCTTTGGCAGCCAAGGCCCGTTCAACATCAATTTCATGCGGCAGTTCAGCTGCTCCGACCAGTATAGTAATCCGATCGGGCAAAACTTCCATTAGACCTTCATCGCTGATGGCAACGGGCTGCCATTCTTCATTGCCCTCTTTTTTTATCCGCAAGACACCGACTTTCAGACCGGTAACCAAAGGGTAATGGCGGGGCAAAACCCCTATTTCGCCATCAATCGCCGGTGCAACAAGCATCTCTACCGGCTCTCCCAGTAATATCTTTTCCGGAGTAATTATTTTCAGCTCTATTGTAGCAGCCACTTTAATCCTCCTTCAATTCTTTGGCCTTGGCAACTGCTTCGTCGATGGTACCGACCATGTAAAAAGCTTCTTCGGGCAAATCATCGTGTTGCCCCGTCAAGATTTCCTTGAAGCCCCGAATGGTCTCATTTATAGGCACATATTTACCGGGCCGCCCGGTGAATTGTTCTGCCACAAACATCGGCTGAGACAAAAATCTTTCGATGCGACGGGCCCTGTTAACGGTGATACGGTCATCTTCGGTAAGCTCATCCATACCCAAAATGGCGATGATGTCCTGAAGTTCCCGATATTTTTGCAGGACTTCCTGGACTTGGCGTGCCGTCCGATAATGTTCTTCACCGATAACCGTCGGATCAAGAATCCGGGAGGTTGATTCCAAAGGATCCACAGCGGGATAAATCCCCTTTTCGGCTATATCACGGGAAAGAGCAGTCGTGGCATCGAGGTGGGTAAAGGTAGTTGCCGGTGCAGGGTCAGTATAGTCGTCAGCCGGAACAAATATCGCTTGGACTGAGGTTATCGAACCTCGCTTGGTAGAGGTAATTCGCTCCTGGAGACTGCCCAGATCCGCCGCCAAAGTAGGCTGGTATCCGACCGCCGAAGGCATGCGCCCCAACAAGGCGGAAACCTCCGAGCCGGCTTGGACAAAACGGAAGATGTTATCGATAAAAAGGAGGACGTCCTGCCCGCCCTGATCGCGAAAATATTCGGCCAAGGTGAGGGCTGTAAGGCCAACTCTCATCCTGGCTCCCGGCGGCTCATTCATTTGCCCGAAAACCATAGCCACCTTATCGATGACCCCCGACTCCTTCATCTCAGTCCACAGTTCATTTCCTTCGCGGGTTCGCTCACCGACACCGCCGAATACTGAAAAACCACCGTGCTGGGTAGCAATATTATTAATCAATTCCATAATAATAATTGTTTTACCTACACCGGCGCCACCAAAGAGTCCGACTTTGCCGCCTTGGGGATAGGGTTCGAGAAGATCGATTACTTTGATACCGGTCTCAAATATTTCCGTCTTGGTCTCTTGCTCTTCGAAAGCAGGGGCTGCTTTATGGATAGGCTGGTTTTCTTGCGCATTTACGGGTCCCATATCATCAATGGGTTCACCCAGCACATTAAGGATACGTCCCAATGTTTCCTCCCCTACCGGGACCGTGATGGGCCCTTGCAAATCTTCAACGGGCATACCCCTTACCAGGCCGTCGGTATAATCCATGGCTATGCAACGAACCCGATTATCACCGAGATGGTGGACCACCTCAACGATAAGGTTGATATCTTTTTCCCGGTCTTCTATCTTCAAAGCCCCATAAATGCCCGGCAAATTACCGGCAGGGAAATATACGTCGACAACCGGACCAATTACTTGGACAATTTTTCCTAGGTTAACCTCAGGCAATACACTCTACCTCCTTAGGGCGAAACATTATTTTAAAGCTTCCGCTCCGCCGACTATTTCTAACATTTCTAAAGTTATTTCTTCCTGGCGAGCACGATTATACAGAACGCTCAGGTTGTCTACCATCTCTTGGGCATTTTCCGTGGCGGCATCCATAGCCGTCATCCGGGCCCCAAATTCGGAGGCCTTTGACTCAAGGAGGGCACCGTAAATCAAGTTTTCCACGTAGCGGGGCAAAATTATATCCAAGACCTCCGTCGGCCCCGGCTCCATGATATATTCTTTGATTTGCTGCCCCGGACTTAAATCCTGTCTTTCCAAAGGCAAGAGGGCAACCAACTCGGGTATTTGGGTCAGGGCAGTATGGAAATGGGTATAGGCTAAAAACACCCGGTCATATTTTTCCGCCGTATAATCATTTATCACGCGATTGGCGAGGTCTTTGGCCAACATAAAAGGCGGGTAATCAGGAATATCCAGATATTCTTCCCCGATTTTATAACCGAGGCGTTGGAAATAATCCTTGCCCCTTTTACCGATAGCAATCAATTCTATATCTTCATCCCGGGCAAATTGATCCGTAACCAGTTTGACAATTTTACTGTTATAGCCGCCGCATAAGCCACGATCGGCGGTAATGGCGATAACACAGGTATTCTTTATTTCCCGTCTGCTTAATAGGGGATGAGCTGCCGATTCGGTAACAGCCGCTACGTTCTTGAGGATATCGAGGGTCCTGTCAAAAAAGGGACGAACATTTTCCGCCCGTACCTGAGCCCGTCGTAGCTTAGTTGCAGCAACCATCTTCATCGCCCGGGTAATTTTTTGGGTGCTCTGTATGCTTCTCATGCGCCGTTTAATCTTTCTAATCGTTGCCATCAGAATACCCTCCCTAACTTATTGGTTCCCGGTTTTTACCCCCGACTCCCGTCGGATGAACTTCTTTATATTTATCAATCGCTTCTTTAAGGGCTTGTTCATTTTTATCGGTTAAATCTTTGGTTTTCTCAATATCTTTGCGAATGTCATTGTGGTTCAATTCAATATATCTCAATAAACCTTCTTCAAAATCGGCGATCCCATCGATTTCTATATCATCCATGAAACCCTTGGTAACGGCATAGATACTTATTACCTGATCTTGCACAGCCATGGGTCGGTATTGGCCCTGCTTTAATACTTCAACGATACGATAACCGCGAGCCAAGCGACGTCTGGTCGCCCGATCCAAATCAGAACCGAACTGGGCAAAGGCTTCCAACTCCCGGAACTGGGAAAGATCCAATTTCAAGGTGCCGGCCACTTTTTTCATTGCATTGATTTGGGCGTTGCCGCCGACACGGGAGACAGATATACCGACATTTATAGCCGGTCTGACGCCGGCATAAAAGAGTTCTGATTCCAAGAATATCTGACCGTCGGTTATGGAAATAACGTTGGTCGGTATATAAGCTGAAACATCGCCGGCCTTCGTTTCAACAATGGGCAAAGCGGTTATGGAACCGCTGCCCTTTTCTTCGTTCAAACGGGCCGATCTTTCTAAAAGACGCGAGTGGAGGAAGAACACATCGCCGGGGAAAGCTTCACGACCCGGCGGGCGCCTCATGAGTAAGGACATGGTCCTGTAGGCCACCGCATGCTTGGAAAGGTCATCGTAAATAATCAGGACATCCTTGCCTTCGTGCATAAATTCTTCGGCCATGGCACAGCCGCTGTAAGGGGCCAAAAATTGCAAAGGTGTCGGCTCATTGGCCGTAGCTGAAACTATGATCGTGTAATCCATGGCACCCTCCAAGCGTAAACGCTCAGCAATTTGGGCAACGGTTGATTTCTTTTGGCCGATAGCCACATAAATACAGAAAACATCTTTATTTTGTTGGTTGATTATTGTATCGACGGCAATTGCAGTCTTTCCCGTTTGCCTGTCACCTATAATTAATTCCCTTTGCCCTCTGCCGATGGGCACCAGAGAATCTACTGCTTTCAAACCCGTCTGCAGGGGGACGGTAACCCCCATCCTTTCAACTACACCGGGGGCTTTCCTCTCAACGGGACGGTGCCGTTCGGCTTCGACGGGGCCAAAACCGTCGATGGGTTGTCCCAAAGCGTTGACGATTCGACCCAAGAGTTTCTCACCGACAGGCACTTCCACAACTCTGCCCGTGCGGCGAACCAGGTCGCCCTCTTCAACCAGGGCGTCGGAACCCAGAAGCACGCAGCCGACACTGTCTTCTTCCAAGTTGAAGACCATCCCGTAAACACCATTGGGAAACTCTAAAAGTTCGCCGGCCATACAATCATCCAGGCCATGCAGCCGGGCGATACCGTCGCCGACACTAAGGACAGTTCCCACACCCACGGTCTCCAATTCTTGTTTATATTTTTCAATTTGGTCTTTTATAATCGAACTGATTTCTTCCGGCCTTAATTTCATTTTCAACCCACCTTACCAACCTGGAGACTATAAAGCCGTTCCTTTAATATTTCCAGGTCTCTTCTTATACTGCCATCAATTAGTAAATCGCCTAATTTAATAATCAGGCCACCAATGATATTTTCATCAATTGTAATCTCAAGATTTATTTCTTTATTTGCCGCTTTGGTCAATTTTTTCTGCAAACGTTCTTCCAAGTCCTTGCTCAAAGGAAAAGCGGCGGTAATTTCAGCCTTGGCCACTCCCTGTTCTTTTTCCCAATGGAATTCTAAATGCTTTAACAAAGCTTCTATTTCCGGCAAACGCCCCTTGTCGACCATTAAAAGCAAAAGATTGGCGGTATATTCATGATAACCGGCCAGTATTTTCTGCAATACCTGCTTTTTATCATCTTTGCTGACACGGGGGTGAAACAAAAACCGTTTTAAATCGGCATTTTCCTTGAACATGGCAACTATTTCAGCCAGTTCCTTTTGGACCTTTTCCACTATATTTTTTTCCAAAGCCAAGTTAAAAAAAGCCAGAGCATATCTTTCCGCAGCAACCGATGGAATCATCATAGCCGTTCACCCAAATTTTCTGCCGGTAATTCTTCGATGACTTTTTCGATCAGAAACTTATGCTCTTCTTCATTCAAACTGTGTTGCAAAAAGCGGCCTGCCGCTAATACGGTCAAATCCGACAGCTCGTCGCGCAGTTGGGCCCGTGCTTCAGTCGTCATTCTGTCAATTTCCCGCCGGGAACGTTCCAATTCCCGCCGGGCTTCTTCCTTGGCTTGAGCAATAATTTCCTCTTTCTTTTGGCTGGCCTGAGCATAGCCGGCCTCCAGTATTTGGCGTACCTCTTCCTCAACGTTGGCCAGTCTGAGCTCATATTGGCGCTTAATTTCTTCGGCTTTTTCATATTCGCCTTTGGCGGCATCGAGGTCGCCTTGGATTTTATCGCGTCGTTCATCGAGTATTTTCTTTACCGGTTTAAAAAGGAAACGCCCCAACAGGAACATGAGAATCAAAAAGTTTATTGTATCCCAAAGTATATTGATATCAAAAAGGCTCAAAACCGGGTCCCTCCCTTCCCATCTAACATAACCAGTCCGGCTTGGGAAATTTTACAGGCCGACAACAAAGAAAAGGATCAACAAAGCAAAGATCAAAGAGTAGATACCGGTGGTTTCCGCAACAGCCTGACCGAACAACATGGTTAAGGTTATGTCGGCCCGTGCTTCCGGCTGGCGACCTACTGCTTCAACGGCTTTACCGGCTGCATAGCCTTGGCCGATACCGGGGCCGAACCCGGCAATTAGACCTATACCCGCACCTATTAGGGCTGCGGCTTTAACGATTGCATCAATTAATCCCGGACCAAATTCTATCATTTTCAACTTCCTCCCTTAAAAAATAATGTATAGTTGCAGTAACAGCGGCACCGGCCGCCGAACAACTCCGAAAGAACCTAATCGCTGGCTATCGATAAATAGACTACCGCCAGCATGGTAAATATTACCGCCTGAACCAAACCGATAAAGACGTCAAACCAGGCCATCAGCGGAACGGGTACAATACCGGGCACAAAGATCATGACAACGGCGATGATGATTCCCCCACCCAAAAGGTTGCCATAAAGACGGAAAGAATGGGAGATGGGCTTGGCTATTTCACCGATGATATTCATGGGCAAGAAGAGAAAGACGGGTTCGGTAAAACCCTTGAGATAGCCCCCGAGCCCTTTCCTTTTTATGCCATAGCCTTGGCTGACAATAAAAACGACCAAAGCGAGGGCCAATGTCATATTCAAATCGGCAGTCGGGTTTTTCGTCAAGGGCAGAATGCCGATAAGGTTAGCACAGCCGACAAAAACAGCGATTGTGCCGATAAAAGGTAAGAAAGCATCTCCCCGACCGGGTAAAAAGTCTTCAATAATATTGGCAATAGCTTCCACGAGCAATTCGACAGCATTTTGCAAGGGGCCGGGCACCATTTTCAGTTTGCGGGTAACGATTATGGAGAAAACAACCAAAACCACCGATATAACAAGCCCGTTCAGGGTTGTATCATTGACGGGCAAGCCGAAGATATGAAATATGGGGCGGGCCCCCACCTGATTCTGTATATTGCTTGCCGCAAAATAAAAAGAAAACACGACCTCACTCCTTAAATGTTCCGAATTTAACCGCAACAATGTCCTTTATGTTCTTAAATATTCCTTCCCCTACCAATGTAAATTTCAGCATTACCAAGCCCACCGCTGCGGCGGGAAAACTTAGAGTTGCCTTTTGGGCCGCCAAGGCCAAAATAGCACCATAGAGGGCCAGTCGAAAAAAGTAACCGCCCACGGCAACCTTACGGCCTTCTTCTGCCGAATCGAGTCCGGTTATCTGCCAAGCCTTTTGGGCCATCAAAATAAAACCTAAAAATGAAGTACAAAGACCCAATATAAAACCTTTGACTCCGGCCCAATTCCCTACAAAAGCCATGCCGGCCAAAGGTATTAAGCTGACCCTTGTCACCATAATAATTATTCTGCGAACTTCACGATCAACTGTTTCCATCTTTATCATCCTTAAGGGCGGATCTTAGCAAGCGAAAAGCAGAAAACAGGCCTGCCCCTACACCAAAAACAGTTCCCAGTAAGGCAAAGCCCACCCGCAGGCCCAAAAGTCCGTCCAGCCAGCGCCCTAAAAGCAATCCAACAACAATTGAGGCTGCGATAACCAAGCCGACTTGGGTTATCAACGATAAGCTAAAAATAATATTTCTCCACCAAGGCTTGGCCATATTTTACCCTCCTAATTATACCCCAGCAAACATGCTTTAATCAATACAAAACAAAAAAAATGTCGACTCATTGGGCAAGGTAATTAATTCCTGCCAGAAAATCGGCAATCCGACGACTGGCTTGCCCGTCGCCATAGGGATTTTTAGCAAGGGCCATAGCCTTGTAAAAGGAAGGATCCTTGAGCAAACGCCAGGCGGTATCATAAATTTTCTGCCTTTGACAGCCGACCAATTTCACGGTGCCGGCAGCCAAGGCTTCCGGCCGTTCAGTCTTTTCTCTGAGAACCAAGACGGGCTTGCCCAGTGCCGGCGCCTCTTCCTGTATGCCGCCGGAATCGGTCAAAACAAAGCTGACTTTATTCATTAAATGGCAAAAAGACAAATAATCCAAAGGTTCAATCAGATGGATGCGGGGCTTGCCCGCCAATATGGGCCTTAGAACACCACGCACCTTTTCATTGGGATGCATGGGACAAATAACTTGCAAATTGCTGATTTCTTCGGTTAGTTGCAAAACGGCAGCGGCAATTTCCCCGAGCGGCTCACCCCAGTTTTCGCGCCGATGAGCGGTAAGCAATATTGTGGGTCCGGCGGCAAAATCGATGTCCGCCAAAGGGGTACCGGCAAAAGAATGCTTCTTTGCCACCATCATCAAAAGGGCATCTATGACCGTATTGCCGGTTACAACAATGTTTTCTGCCGGGACGTTCTCTTTAAGCAAGTTTTCTGCCGCCCCTTTTGTCGGAGCGAAATGAAAGTCAGCCAATACACCGGTTAAGTGCCTGTTCATTTCTTCCGGGAAGGGCCTGTATTTGTCATTGGTCCGCAACCCAGCCTCCACATGACCAATGGGTATTTGCTTGTAAAATGCCGCTAAAGCTCCGGCAAAAGTCGTAGCTGTATCGCCATGGACCAAAACCAAATGGGGTCTGAATTCGGTAAATACCTTTTCCAAGCCGACCAAAGCCCTTTGCATGATGCTCGACAAAGATTGGCCCTTTTCCATTATGTCCAAATCGTAGTCCGCTTCAATAGCAAAAAGCTCCAATACCCTGTCCAGCATCTCACGATGTTGAGCGGTCACCGCCACCCGGGCATCGAAAGGTTTCCGGGCGACCAACTCCCGAACCAAAGGCGCCATCTTTATGGCTTCGGGTCTGGTGCCGAAAACAAGTAATACCTTGGTACGCTTCATAGAACCCTCCTAAAATAACCGACAATTATTATTTACTTTTACTAAAATTTTTTATCGGCACCGCCATGCCAAAAAATATATCAGCCGATAGGGCCGGACATTTTTCTTTTTTTATGGTCCACTTTTCTAAATAGCCCCAATCGCCAAGCGGAATATATGATAACTACAAAAATCAAAGCCAGGAGCAAAAAACCCTCGGTTCCATTGACGGTATTGATCAGAACGGCCATAACACCCAGAAATATGCTCGTACCATATACAGTCAAAACTGCACCACGATGGCTAAATCCCAACCCTAATAAGCGGTGGTGGATGTGACCCAAATCAGCTTTGCCGATGGGATGTCCGTTCTTTATCCGTCTAAAAATCGTCAGAACCATATCCAGGACGGGAACCCCCAAAGCCAGAACAGGCACAACCAAAGTCATGGCTGTAGCGCTTTTTAATGCTCCCAATATGGAGGTCACCGCCAAAATAAAGCCCAATAACATAGAGCCGGAATCGCCCATGATGATGCGGGCCGGATAAAAGTTATAACGAAGAAAAGCCAGGGTGCTGCCGACAATCACCAAACTCACCGCCACTGCAAAGGCTTGCCCTTCTTGGCAGCCGACTGCCGCCAAAGTTAAGGCTGCAATGGCAACCACTCCGGCAGCAAGTCCGTCCAAGCCATCGATAAAATTTACCATGTTGATTATGCTGACAATCCAAAGGATGGTCAGGGGAATTCCCCACCACCCCAAATATATCATACCTCCCCAAGGGTTGGTAATAAATTGGATTTGAAAACCGAAGGGTATAACCAGGGTGGCGGCAATCAGCTGCCAAATAAATTTCGTGCGGGGCGACATGGAAATCCGGTCATCAATTATACCGACAATAAGTAAAATTGTGCTGCAAAGTATTATACCCTTTAGAGGTAATTTCCAGGGCAAAACATATAAAAGCCCTGCCATAATTCCGAAATAAATGGCCAAGCCACCTAAATGGGGAACCGGCTGGGAGTTTATACGACGGGAGGAAGGGTAGTCCAAAGCATCAAATAAAAATGATATTCTGCGAACCAAAGGGGTCAAAAGCAAAGTAACAATAAAAGAGATTATAAGGCCGATAAAATACATAAATTTGTCTCCCCTTACTCAAACCTATTTTTGAACCCGAGTGCTATTGGCAACTGTCAGAGCAATTCCTGCTTCTTCTAGCATATTACGGGATAGTTCATCGGGATATTCGCCCAGACAGAATACTTTTTTAATTTGAGCATTGATAATCATCTTGGCGCAAACAACACAAGGCTGATGGGTTACATAGATGGTAGCACCTTTTATCGAAGTCCCATGAACCGCGGCTTGAATAATTGCATTTTGTTCCGCGTGCAAACCCCGACATAATTCGTGGCGCTCCCCCGATGGGACACCTAGCTTTTCACGCATACAACCGACCTCTTCGCAATGACGCAAGCCACTGGGGGCACCGTTATAGCCCGTAGCCAATATCCGGCGATTTCGCACTAAAATAGCTCCTACCGCCCGCCGTAAACATGTTGAACGGCTGGCTACAACCGTTGCCAGTTCCATAAAATAGTCATCCCAGGAAGGCCTAGCGCGTCCCATAAAGCCTGTCCCCCGCATCCCCTAAACCGGGTATGATGTAACCATTTTCGTTGAGCCTTTCATCAATAGCCGCTGTATAGATGATAACATCGGGATGTTCCGCATGAACCGCCCTGATACCTTCGGGAGCAGCCAAAAGCACCACCAGATAAATGCTTACACCGCCCTTGGCTTTAAGATTGGTCAAGGCGGCAGCAGCCGAACCACCCGTTGCCAGCATCGGATCAACGACAATTAATTTCCTCTTGGCTAAATCATCGGGTAATTTACAATAATATTCAACCGGTTTTAATGTTTGGGGATCACGATATAAACCCAGATGACCAACCCGGGCGGTAGGAATCAAATCCAAGACACCGTCCGCCATTCCCAAACCGGCCCGTAAAATCGGTATAACGCCAACCTTTTTTCCGCCGATAACTTTCGATTCCGTTTTTCGAAGAGGCGTTTCAACAGTGATGACATCCATAGGTAAATTTCTCGTTACCTCATAAGCCATCAAGGCGCCCATCTCCCTTACCAGCTCGCGAAATTCTTTTGCACCGGTCCTCTTGTCCCTAATCAAGGTCAATTTATGCTGAATAAGCGGGTGTTCAACGACTACAGTATTATTCAAAACTTCGCCTCCCCAAGCTATAATTTGGTCATCTACTTAATGATAATTCGTTAATCATGATTATTATCCTGCTCTTTTTCTTTGCAGATCTTATCCAAAGCCCGTGGCAGGTATCTTTGCAATTCTTGGCTTGTTTCCTTGTAAGTCTCCAAAGGAAAGCCGAAGGGATCTTTAATGTCCAAGTCCAATTCTCCCTCTGAAACAACAAGTTCCCGTTCTTTTTGAAATTCAAACAAACTGTCTTCTTTTTTTAACTTTATCAGTTGCAACTTCTGCTCTACTTCCTTGAGCTCTTCCCACAGCTGATTCCGCTTAGCCAGAAGATTATTTTCCCAGGATTTCATCTCTTTATCAAGTTGCTGACGCAGTTCCGCTTCTTTTTTATCAATTTCTTTCAGTTTACTAAGAGCCTCTTCCTTAGCTTCGTTGCCGGCATATTCCCGCAGAGTATATACTTTACCATGATATTGCGGATAGAGAGTTAATATTGCCGCTTTATGTTGACCGGTCATTGTAATGATCAAATCGGCGGCGGTAAGCAATGAATCATTGATTTTTTGGGCTTTGTGATCGGTAATATCGATGGACAACTCTTCCATGGCCAAAACAGCTTCTTTGGTAGCCGGATCTCCATCGGTAGCGGATATCCCCGCTGAAATCACTGTAAAGTTCTCCGTCTTGCCTCGCTTGGCCAATTCCTTGGTAAATAAAGCTTGGGCCATGGGGCTTCGACAAGTGTTACCCGTACAAACAAAGAGAATATTTCTCTTCCTAGGCCGACTCACCTTTTTTAATTCCTCCTCGTAAAATTATTTTTATAAAAACGACACAACATTTAAAAAAACTCCTTGCCTGACTTTTAAAAAAATGCCTTGACCCCCAAGGCAATCAAAATCAATCCGGTAACATAGCCACAAGATCCGATGAGATTTTTTACCCTGCTGCCCAGAAAAAACGCCAGGCGGGTTAAGAAGGCTGCCATAAAACCGAATATCAGGGCCATCTCCAAGGAATTATACTCAAAGGTCCCCAAGCTGAAGCCGATGAGCAAGGAATCGATGCTGACTCCAAGGGCTAAAATACCGATATCGTAGCCGTTTAAAAGATATTTTTGTCCACAAGCCGTTTGCCTGCCGCTTGCCAAAATTATTTTAATCCCCATAATTATTAAAATTCCCGCCCCCAACAATCGAGTTAAGGTACCTAGGTAGTGCAGGGCAGTATGACCGATAAAAAAACCCATTAGAGGGAAAATCGTATGCAAAAGACCCACCAGACCGGTAAAAATCCACATCTTTGTTTTGTCAATTCCCTGGCTTCCCAAACCCAATGATAGGCAGAAGGAATCTGCACCAAGAGCCAGAGCCAATAATATCGTCTCCCATCGCATAATAACCCTACACCGTCTTTCCTAATTGCAGTTATCGGCATTTTGGGCAGCCCTTTTTAGTTTATCTTTTATCAAATCAACATAAGGACCTTCCCGGGGCGGAATTGCCAGTATTACATCGCAATTTATTTCCATTTCGCGGATTGTTGCGTACAAATTTTTTAAACCGGTTTCGTTGCCTGTCAAGGGTTTTATCTGAACCGCCCAGGGATATTTACCCCTGCCTCCCCCCAAAATTCCCGGTCTTTGAAAACCAAAAGCCTTGATTTTAAGCCAAGTTTCTTCTCCATCATCCTCACACAAGAATAAAGGAACATTAGGGCGGTAACCGCCGCTTCGCCCCGGAGCTTTAATTTCCGGAGATTGGCCCAAAACAACCTCCAAAGCTTCCCTCTCGATAAGACCGGCCCGCAAAATCAGCGGACTGGACGAAGACAGGTCCAACACTGTCGATTCCACCCCTAAAGGCGAAGGACCGCCATCCAAAATCATGTCGACTTTATCACCGAAATCATCCCGGACATGTTGGGCTGTCGTTGGTGAAGGTCGATTGCTCAAATTGGCACTGGTCGCCGCCAAAGGTCTTCCCAAAGCCCTTGGCAATGCTCCCGCAACGGGGTGGCGGGGAAAACGCAGTCCGACGGTATTGGCGCCTATACCTGCCAGGCCGGCTATATTCTTACCGGCCGGCAGAATAATTGTTAAAGGACCGGGCCAAAAAGCATCCATTACCATTTGGGCCTGTGGTGGTATATCATCAAGCAAGCAAGACAATTGGTCTTGGGCGCCGATTTGCAGGGCAAAAGGGGTCCCCGGCGGTCGATTTTTAGCCTGCAGGAGAGCTGCAACGGCATCTCTGTTAAAACCATCGACGCCAATCCCATAGACGGTCTCTGTCGGGAAGGCAACTAGGCCCCCCTCCTTTAAAATTGTCACAGCTTCCCGCAAAATAGCGGGCTTAATTCCCGCCTTCGAAATTTCCACAATTTTAGGCTTTTTGTAACCCACAGCCCCATCCCTCCCTTTTTCTTTTTCGCTCCCCACCAAGGAAAAACCTCTTAAAAATACATATCGTCTTTTAAAGTTGCCCTTCGGTATCAATGTAGCGAATAAAAATCTTCCTCTGTCGGGTATTCTTGGATCGATTCAGAAAACTGACCTTTAGAAACTTGCCGGCTGTTTTTTTACTACCCTTTACCGTTGCCGAACGAGCCGGCTTTTATTCCAAAAAAGAGAGAGTGGGCGGTTATTCCACCCACTCTTAAATCCTGATTTTATCGGCCGAGCCAAAATACCCAATGGGCGGGAGATTCCATTCCCTGGCCTTGGTCTTTATAGCTTTAGGCACGAAGTACCATTGGATATATGCTTGAAATCATCTTGGCAATATACTTAGTTACCTGCTAATCAAGGGCTTCTAAAAAATTGATCGTCAATTTTGCTGATGTAATGGTTTCACCCTCGAGATCCGTAAAAGAAAGAGTCAAAATGGCTTTTTCCATTTCCAATATCTTCTCTTGCAATTCCGGATCATCTTGCCAAGAACTGCTGTCGACCTCAAATACTATTCCATCCTCTTCATCGAGAACATCCAAGATAGTGCCAAACAAGTTAAAAATTACCGGGATAACGTCGTCGATTGTCTCAACGCGTTCCCAAGTCTTAGCGCGGATGTATTCAAATTCGGCAATTTCTTCGATATATTCGGCAATATCTTCCTCATCAAAATTTTCCCCGGTAATCTCCAGACGGGCCACCATATCTTTGATGTACAAAAAGCCAAACCCGTTGAATGTCATCTGCAATCTGGATGAATACACATCGGCCTTATTAACGAATACATCCAATTCGTCGGGATTGTATCCTATGGTCAAACCCGGTGTACAACCTGCCAGCGATAAAGCCAATAAGACAACTAAAGCCAACATCGATAAACGTTTAATGATTATCACCTCCTTTAACTCAATATATTCATTCCAAAAGAACTTAGTCGAGCAAACCAAATTAAGCCGAATAAACTAAGTCCTACCAAATAATACGCCATAACTCAGATTTTTCCTTCTTCATTGTTCTATCGGCAAAACAGCGAAAATATTAAAATTTTTTGGTTATCTGCTTATTTTTTGGGTAAAAGCCTACCTGTTGATTCATCAGTCGGTTTTATATTTTAGCTGGCCCGCGCCGCTTCCCGGCCACCCGGACAACTTCCCGTCCACCCGCACAACTTCCCGGCCACCCGAACAACTATCCGGCTGCCCCGGATTAATTCTTGTTTACCTCGCATCGGCTTTCGGCCGACCGGCAATAAATCCGATCCGCTCCGTTTTGTTTCCCGCCGATTGCCACCCAGGTACCGTGAACTTATTGCTTTTTTCCCCAAACACAACGGCCGATGCCGCTGTAATCATTTATTGTTTCTACATCAACAAAGCCGTTTTCTTTTAAAATGCTTGCCACTGCAGCGGCTTGGCCCCAGCCGACCTCCATTCCCAAATAACCTCCCCCCGCCAAAATCAACGCCGCATCTTCAATCAAAGGCTTATAAAATGAAAGGCCATAGGGACCGCCATCCAAAGCCAGATGGGGTTGTTTTTTTACTTCAGGGGATAATTCGTCGATCAGACCGGAGGGAATGTAGGGCGGGTTGGCTAAGACCATATCAAATTTTTTCTCACCGGCGACTAAAGGTTCGAGCAGATCGCCCTCTAAAAAAACAAGTCGCCCTTCCACTCCATGGTAGCGGGCATTTTTTTCAGCAATCGCCAAGGCTTTGGGAGCAATATCTATGGCAGTCACATGGGCATCCGATTGATAATAGGCTAAGCTGACGGCGATGGCACCGCTACCTGTTCCCACATCAACCGCTTCCTTAAAATTATTTGCTGCCATTATTTGCAAAGCTTTTTCGACGAGATGTTCCGTTTCCGGGCGGGGAATCAATACGGAATTGTCGACAAAAAAAGGTAAGGACATAAATTCCTTGACCCCGATAATATACTCAAGGGGTTCCCCCCGGCTGCGACGCCTTAAATATTCCCGCATTGCAGCCAATTCTTCCTCCACCACCGGCCGGTCGAAGTTTACATAGAGGTCGATTCTGGTCACACCCAACAAATTGGCCAAAAAAACCTCCGCCTCCAAGCGGGGTTGGTCAACCTGGCATTGAGCCAAGTAACCGGTAGCCAACTTCAGTATTTCTTTTATAGTAAGTATTTTACTCAATAGCCCCAACCTTTTCCATTAATTTTTTCTGGTCGGCCAAAGACAGGGCCTCGATCATCTCATCCAGGCTCCCGTCCAAAAAATCCTCCAATTGATAAAGGGTCATTCCGATTCGATGATCGGTGATGCGGCCTTGAGGAAAATTGTAGGTCCGTATCCGCTCGCTGCGGTCACCGGTCCCTATCTGCACCTTGCGGGCTTCATCCAGCTCAGCTTGTTGTTCTGCTTCCATTTTCTCCTGCACGCGGGCCCGTAAAATCTTAAGCGCCTTGGCCCTGTTTTTATGTTGAGATTTCTCGTCTTGGCAAGAAACGGTTATACCGGTGGGAATATGGACTATCCGAACAGCCGAATCGGTGGTATTTACACTTTGGCCACCGGGGCCGCTGGAGCGAAAAATGTCGATGCGCAAGTCATTGGGATCTATATCGATATCCACTTCTTCAACCTCCGGTAAGACGGCAACCGTTGAAGCGGAAGTGTGGATGCGTCCGGAGGATTCCGTTACGGGTATACGTTGGACCCGGTGAACACCGCTTTCATATTTTAATTTACTGTAAGCCCCCTTGCCCTCCACCAGAATTATTATTTCTTTGAAGCCGCCTATCTCCGTCCCGTTGGAACTTAACAGTTCAACCTGCCAATTCTGTTTTTCAGCAAAACGGGTGTACATACGAAAGAGATCGGCAGCGAAAAGAGCAGCTTCGTCGCCGCCGGTACCCGCTCTTATTTCAATTATGACGTTGCTGTCATCTTTAGGGTCTTTGGGCAAGAGCAAGCGGGGCATTTCTTCCGCCAACTCTGCTAAACGAGGTTCAAGCTCTTCTATTTCCATTTGAGCCAAAACCCGCATCTCTTCTTCTTCGGAGTCCAAAAAACCTTGGGCCCCCGCAAATTGTTTTTGCAAATTGCAATATTCGATATATTTTAAAGCCGGCTCTTTGAGGGAGGCCTGCTCGATGGTAACCTCCTTTAAAAGCTCCTGATTGCTATATATCTCAGGACTGCTTAATTTGTTTGTCAGCTCTTCATAACGCGCTCTTATTCTCTCGGCTTTATTCTCCCAGCCATGCATTTGTTTCCAACCTCCTATTCCATGACGGCAAATAAAAATAAATAAACCAATATCCCGCACCAGGAATCCATTCAACCCAACCGGCGGGAATCTATCCAACACTTTAATTTACAATAAACCAGACCAAACCCCGCTTTGCAATATTCCAACCATTTCCTGCGAGGGTAACCAATACTTTATCCTAAATCAAAACTTCGCTGCCAACCAATTAAATATCAAAGCAATAAAAATCGGGCACCTACCTTGACCTTCCAAAGCCAAGCCGCTGAGCCAAACGGTAACAACTCACACCCAAATAACATATCGACCGCTGTTCAGTCCAATACTCCCTCCAAGGCTTTGATGGCCACATCTATCTGGTCGACATCGGGCTCCCTCGTCGTTAAAGCTTGCAAGAGAAGACCCGGCCAGCGGGCAATCTTAATTAAAACATGGGGATTCTTTTTTCCCCCCGCCCTTAAAATCTCGTAGGCAATGCCGGCAACGACCGGTAAAAGTAGCAGGTGACTTAAAATACGCTGCAAGAAAGGAGGCCTGCCGAACAAAACCGTAAACAGTATGGCACTTATAATGACGACTAAAAAGATAAAGCTTGTTCCGCAACGGGGATGCCGGGTAGAAAAACGTCTGACATTCTCCACCGTCAAATCCATGCCGGCCTCATAGGTATGCAAGACTTTATGTTCCGCACCGTGATTTTGAAAGAAACGGCGGGTATCGGGGAAAAAATTCAAGACCCCTATATAGGCCATCAGGGCGGCAATCTTTATCAAACCCTCCCCCAAATTTAAAAGGAAATCGCTTTTGATAAAACCCTGTAAAAACCGAATGACGGCAGCGGGCATTATTACAAATAGCAAAACCGCCAAGCCCAAACTTAAAAGGACGGTTACAACCATTTCCAAAGGCTTGATCTCTTCCTCTTCCTCACCGAGGGCCAAATTTGCTGAGCGGGACAAAGTTTTGACACCCAAAAACAATGCTTCAATTAATGCTACAACACCCCTGATTAGGGGCCAATTTAAAAAGGGATATTCCTGCCGTCGGCTCTGCAAAGGGTATTTCTCCACAATGATTTCTCCTTCGGGATTGCGAACCGCCATGGCCATGCTATCGGTGCCTCGCATCATTACACCTTCTAAAACTGCCTGGCCGCCGTGGGGAACTATTTCACTGCTCACCTAAAAAGCCTCCTTCCGGACAAAAGCCATATTGAAAATATGTTGCAGGCTTAAAAGCATAAAGCAAGGCTTGGCCCTGCTTTATTTTCTTTCTTCTCTGGTGCCGTATTTCTTTTGAAAGCGCTCGACCCGCCCCCCCTTGGTAACAAATCTTTGTTTACCGGTGTAGAAGGGATGGCATTTGGAGCATATCTCTACCCGCATATTATCTTGGGTCGATCTCACATTATATACTTCACCGCAGGCACAAGTAATCGTAATCTCTTTCATCTCCGGGTGCAAACCAGGCTTCATCTTTCTGACCTCCTTTGGATACTGCCGGACGGCCTAGGCAGCTGATTATTAATCATTGCTGCTATCTTCTCTATTATAACATAAGGAAAATAAAGACCGCAATAATTGTTGACCCGTATATTATAGCACAAGCTCAACCGGATGTAAATGCACCCTGAAAAAACACCTGTTTTCTTAATAACCAAGGCTATATACCATAAATTATTGCGGTCCGAAAATCTTTATAATCCGCCTATTTCTTAAAAAGGGCCCATTTAGTAATGAATCTCAGCTTTCACCAAAGTCAAACCTTCCGAAGCCAAAGCCGCGACGGTAAGTTTCCCAATAAAAGCGTACACTATTACCGCTAACAAGGTTACCGCCGGGACTATACAGGGTAACGAAAACTTTGTGATAACCGACCGGAAGGTTGGTAGGCAAAAGATAATAAATGGTTGGTGCCGGTTCAATATCTTCTTCCGGTCCGTCGCCAATTCTTATTGTAATTTTCCCCAGCCTGGCGAGATCACCCGTTATTTCACAGATAACCAAAGAACCCTTGCTGATATTGAGGGGATTGTCTTGATTGCAGGGATAGGTCGGTTGAATAAAGATGATTTTATAAGCTTCAACGGTCAATGTGGCGACACGGCTCTCGACGGAATCTGAAGTAACACCGTTTTTCGTATTGGTCACCAAGCACTTATATTGCCAGCCGTTTTGTCTTTCGGAGACCTCTTTTACGGTATAAGTATCTTCTTGGCTGTCTTTAGTGAAATCCTGCCAGCTGTCGCCGCCATCCCTTGAGTATTGCCACTGGTAGGCCAAAATGCCGTCCGCCAGGGCCTCCACTGTAAAGGTTACCGTATCTCCGTTGATCGCCGTAACATCTTGCGGCTGAACTGTTATAGCGGGCCTGCCGACAACGGTCAGAGTGGCAGCCCGGCTGTAAATATCATGGGAGGGAACATCGTCTTTGCTGTTGATTACCCGGCAACGATATTGGTTGCCATCATCGGAGAAAACAGTCTCTCCCGTGGAATAGGAGCTTTCCGAGGCCCCTTCAATGTCGCACCATTCGGCGCTTTCTTCCGCCAATAGTTGCCACTGATAACTTAAGTCATCGCCGATTTCCGTCTCGATACTAAAGCTTGCCACCATACCGATATTAACCGTTATATCCTGGGGATGGCAAGTAATAACGGGATTGGAGACGATAGTCAAAGTCGCTGCATCGCTGTAAATCGGTTGGGAGCAGACTTGGTTCCTGACATTAATGGCCCGACAACGATAGCGGTTACCGTTATCAGACTCGGCAAGCATCTCCGTTGAATAGCTGTCAGCAACGGCATCCTCAATATCCGTCCAGTCGCTGTCACCCGCCTTCGCTATTTGCCACTGATAAATCGGATCGTTATCTGCCGTGACCTCCACATCGAAGGTTGCCTTGGCACCGATAGCAAGGGTTACATCCTGCGGATGGAGTGTAAAAGCAGGATTTGCCACAACGTATAGGATGGCTGCTTCACTTTCCACCGGGAAAGAAGATATTCCATCTTTATGATGAATCAGCAGGCAACGATATTGATTACCTTCTTCGGCAAGGGTAACGGCCACCGTTGTATAGCTTTCTCCCTCGGCTCCTTCGATATCTGTCCAAGTCCCACCTCCATCGGTCGATACTTGCCATTGATAGCTTATTTCGCCTTCTGCCTCCGCTTCCACAGTAAAATTTGCCCCGGCAGCGATAGCCACTGTAATATCTTGGGGTTGCTTGATGATGTTGGGCTGGGCCGGCCGTGCCAATACCAAAATATTTTGACTTTTCAAAGTAAATTCGGGAAATCTATCATTGGTCATGGAGCAATGAACTCTTTGGCCGGCAAAATCTTCCCCAAAGGCAAAGACACCGGGAGCAAGCAGGGAGGGCTCAATCTCCTCCCCTCCTTCCTCGTACCAGGTATAAATGGTTGAAACTCCATCGATTTCCGCCTGACTGGAAATATCGATTTCATTTTCACCGGCAATGACTATTTCGCCTTCGATAAGGGGCATGGGCTTTTGCGGCAGATAACGACATTCCACATAAGGATTGGATATCAAGGAGGGCATTGTAGCAAAGGTGAATAGATTTTCTTCACAATAAAACAAATTTAGATAAGGGCAATCATCCGTATCGAAATGTGTCAGTTGATTATTATAACAATAAATTGTTGTGATGGCGTTATTGCTGCCCACCACTATGGAGGCAAGTTGATTATTGGCGCAGCCCAGCCATTTAATAATATTGCACCGGCTAACATCGACATCAACCAACTCATTATATGAACACTCCAGCTTAGCTAAATTAACACAGCTCTCCAAATCCAAGGCAGGCAAGTGGTTATGGCTGCAATTAAGTGTCTTCAAGACAGAACAACTCTCTAAATCCAAAGCAGGCAAGTGGTTATAACTGCAATTAAGTTCCTTCAAAGCAGAACAATTGTCTAAATCCAGGGATGATAACCAATTATGACTACAATTAAGCAAATCCATGGCCGCATGGTCGGCCAAGTTCAAGGAGACCAGCTGGTTATTGTTGCACTCCAATTCTTTTAAACTCTGGTAAGCCTTTAAATTTAAATTGTTCAATTCATTGTCCTGACAATACGCATTTTCAATGGCTCCGCAGTCACTCAAATCCAATTCCGACAATTGATTGTTTCGACAATCCAATGAAATCAATGCAAGGCAACCATCTAGATTAAGCTCGCCCAATTCATTATCGCGGCAGTTTAAATTTTTAAGTGAAGCACAATCGCTTGCGTCTAATTGGGGTAAATTATTATATTGGCAATATAGGTACTGCAGTTGATTACAACCACTGACATTCAAAGCGGCCAATTGGTTGTTTTGGCAAGCAAGATAACCCAAATCCTCACTTCCGCTGACATCCAAACTCGTCAATTGATTATCTTGGCATTCCAACCGAGTAAGAGCCCGGCAACCTTCCAGGGCCAATTCTGTTAAGTTGTTGGAACTACAATAAACCCTTTTTAGGACAGGGCAGTCGGTTAAGTTCAAAAGGGTCAAGGGATTATCCTGACAGCGAAGTTCCATCAAATTTTCAAATCCGCCCAGATCCAATTCCGACAGCTGATTATCCTGGCAAGAAAGTTTGCTAAGTGAAACGCAATCGCTTATCTCCAGATCGCTCAACCGGTTACCTTCGCACTCCAGATCGGTTAACCCTTCCAAATCGTTCACATCCAAAGAGGTCAAAAGGTTGCCGCTACATTTTATCTCTTTTAGTTTCGGACAACAATGCACTGCTAGGCTCTCCAAAAAGTTCCTTTCGCAAGTTAATTTTTCCAATAAACTGCAAGGACTTAAATCCAAGTCGGTTAACTCATTACCGGAACAGTTAATAGTCTTTAAAAGCGGACAGGTACTCAAATCAAAGTCTGATACATTAGTGTTGTAGCATAAAAGGACCTCCAGCGATTCGCAATCCTTTAAATCCAATTCGCTTAAGGGGCAATTACCCACATTAATTTGCACTAAAGCCTGGCAACCGCTCAGATTTATCTCTTCAAAGGGACAGGGGCAGCCTTCAATAAGCTCTAGACAGGAGCACTCGGCGGCCACAAGAGTTTTCAAATCATTATAGGCGCAATACAAATATTTTAAATGCTCGCAAGGGCTGACATCCAACTCAAGCAAAGCATTTTGCCTGCAATCGAGTTCTTCTAAGTTCCAGCAACGGTCCAATCTCAAACTATCTATTTTATTATTGGCGCACTTAATTTTTTTTAAAGAACTGCAGTCACCGACATTGAGGCTGACAATTTTATTGTTTTCACAATTAATTTCCTTAAAAGCTTTACTGTTTGTGATTTTAAGGGTTTCCAGCGAATTGTTCTGGCACTCCAAATATTCTAAGGAATTGCAAGACATTGCCTCTAGATTGGTTAGGGAGTTTGATCCGCAATTAAGTGTTTTTAAATTAGCAAGGTTATTGACTACAAGGCTTGAACTAAGCTGGTTATGGCTGCAGTCAAGCTCCCTAAGAGCGGTACAAGCGGAACAGGTAATAATATTAAGGTTATTACCTGGACAAATAAAATTTTCCAGAGCGGTACAATCGCTTACCCGCAAAAATCTGATTTGACTGTTGATACATCTTAGATCGCTCAGGGCAGTACAGCCGGTTAAATCAATACTGCGCAAGTTGTTGTAGCTGCATTCGAGCTTCCTCAAGGAGGTAAAATTGCTGAGATCCCATCCATCATCCCCGATTAATAAGTTTTTACCGAACCAGTCTATTTCAACCACCCGCTTGGATGATTGGCTGCCCCAAGTCACCCCCGTCCAAGTTGAAGGATCGTCACTGTCATAATTTTGGCCGGCAATTTTTACCCCGTTTTTAGGATTGCCATACTCCAAAAAATTTTTCAACTTTGTATAATCGTTTGAATCATAACCCGGTGGCGTATAGGCATTGGCTGGTACGGGTAATAAAAATAGTAAGCTAATAAACAAAGCCAAAAGGACCATGAACAAAAACCCTTTTTCCGTAATATGTCTCTTTCCCGATAAAAATTTTAACGGACCTTCCTTTTCCAATACTGGCCTTTCTCCCGCTAGGTTCATCAAGGGACATCTCTTCTTTCCACCATTATTTTTAATACTGCTTCCGGCAGGAACTTTAATAAATCTGTAACCAATCCCAAGTTTCCGGGTCAAGTTTTTCTCCCATTGCTTCTTGGAGCTGAAGGTACTGTAATAGCAAGGATTGTTTCATCTTATAATAATAATTTCTTTGGCTTAAATACTCCAAATAAGCCACGTCAACTTTATAAGGCGAACTATTGCCTTCTTTTAACAAATGTTTTTCTCTATGCCATTCTTCTTTTGCTTTGTTACAAAGTCCTTCAAATTCGCCAATATTCTCCTGTAAATCAAAATAATTTCCGTAAGCGTGGTCCAACTCAAAACCCATCTCCCGGAGTCTGAGCTCAATTTGTTTTTGTTTGATATCAACTGCAGATTGGCTCTGCAGATAGTTTTCCTGACCCTGCTTGTCGAACAATTTATAGGAAAAGACCAAGCCCGTCTTAAAAAAATGGGGTCCGTTGAACAAAGCTTCATCGTAATTATAATTCAAATAAATGTTACCCGTGATTCCCTTTAATGCTTTGTTTTTGGCATTTTCGGCAATTGTTTTCTCCAACTCCAAAAACATAATGGCAATATCCGGCCTTTTTTGCAGGGCTTCTTCCATGAAGCTTTCAATCGGCGGTAAAACTTCATTATATTCAGCATACTCAGCAATTAAACCATCCTTGGGATATACTAGAATCTCACCGCCCACTAATAGGCTGAGTCGCTCCCTTGATCTCTGTAGCTGAGTCTTAGCCCCTTGCAAAGATTGCTGACAACGATTGTGGCTCTCTTGTAACCTTTTCAATCCTTCTTTATCAGTCAGCCCGGCTGAATATCTTTTCTCCCCTTGCACCAGGAGACGGTCGTTGATTGCCAAGGCCAATTCCTTTTCTTGCACCTCATTGCCACCGTTTATGCAAGCAAAATACGTAGTCAATAAGTTCAACAACATAGTATTGTGGGTATTAAAAAATGAATTTTCCGAGCGGAGCAAATTCAATTCTTTTTCCAAGCCGGCCAAGTCGGGGCCGGTAAAAAGGGGCCAAGCCAAATCAAGGGAAAACTTCGGTGTAAGGGTCTTGGCCAAATCATATGTAAGATCAGTCGAAGCCTGCAGGTAGCCTGAGCGGGGCAACTCCACAAGCTGGGCGGTTTTAACGACAAATTGTTTTCTATAACCTTGTTTATCCCAGCCCACGGGCTCCAATTCGACGCTTATAGGTCGCATCTGCCAAATTTTATCTTTATGTTTGTGGCTTGCAACATACGATTCATAACTGATTAAATAAGAAGGGTTATTGCTCTTCAACATCTCCCATAACGTTAGGAAACCGTCTTTTTCGGCTGACACTCCCGCAGTCACTGCAATAATCGTAGACAATACCACTGGAATAAATGCCGAAACAATAAAGATGCTTGCTCTTAAAGTTAATCTTCGCCGAAAAATCATATCTACAAACCCTCCCTTTGCCCTTCAACATTTTCCCACCAATATTGAACCTGTCCGATATAAATATATAAGTCCATTCCGGCCAGATAGAGATTAAATTCAACCTCCAATATTTCAAGCAGCCGGCCCTCTAGCTCCAAAACCAGGCTTTCCACGGCTCTTTTGGTTGTCAAACCCCGCTCCAGCTTTATGCGGCCCTCAGCAAGGGCCTCCTCTTTCTGCGATAAGCCCGCGACAAGTTCCGCCCGCTGCTCCTCCAGGCGGGCAATATCGGCCAGATAATCGTTCAAACTTGTTTCAAGCTCTTTTTTTCGTGTCGCTAACCTGTTGGCAACTTTAGCAGCCTCCAGTTCCAGTCTTTTCAGTTCATTGGCCGGGGTGAAGTACGGGTCGGCACCGGCAAGTTCCGCCTCGAGCCTGGCCATCTTGGCCAAAAGCTCCGTTACTTCCCTATCGGTATTTATCACCTTTGAAAGAACAATTTTCTCATTGCGATCGGGTCGCGGAAAGGTAAGGGCTGCCGGCGAAATTACCGGCTGCCAATCACCGCACAGTTCCCTTTGACGGGCTTCATATGACGCCAGAAGGTTCCGTTGGCGATTTAATTCCCGCTGATTATCGGCATGGCGCTTCTTTTTTATTAAAAGCTCCTCTTTGCCGGTATGCCCCAAATCGAACATAGTTTGGCAAGCCTGTTTCTCCGCCCGATAAAGGTCATCCTGCAACTCCAAAACGGTTAGCCTATGGCGAATCTTTAAGATATTAACCAAAAGCCTTTGGACTTCCCGGTAGCAATTCAAACGAGCCAAACAGACCTGCTCATAAGCAACCGCCAGCAATTTTTCTTCGTCATCTTTGGGCAACTTGCCTAAGGCGGAGTCCAATTTCAGTATCTCCAAGGCCAGTTCCTTATCTTTAACACCTGCGCAGTTCTTTAAAGCAATAGTCAGTAAATCAGCTACCGCCGTAGGGGGATCGGCAGTCCGAACAGCAAATAAGCCTCCTGCCCCGGGCAAGGAAACAATCAATACAACACCTAGTGCACAGGTTAAAATTCTCTTAATCATAGGCCAACATCACTAACCTTGGGAGTCGGCAATAGTTCCGGCTTAAAGCGATGGGTATTGGGCCCGTCAAAAACCACCCTACCGTCCTCAAGATAGACGACCCTTTTGGCGTTGGCCGCCACATTGGAATTATGGGTTACGGTAATTATGGCCGCCCCCTGCTCATGGAGCTTATTGAATAATTCCATAATTTCATCTTCTTGTTTGGTAGCCA
>CAZMQU010000008.1:0-129765 GCA_964568715.1 uncultured Halanaerobiales bacterium | reverse complement strand
CCAACTAAGTCGCCCCTCGTGCAGGGGCGTGGATTGAAACTCGATTCTTCTATGTAGCCAAGGCGTCAAGGAAGGTCGCCCCTCACACAGGGGCGTGGATTGAAACTCTACCGTGCCTCTAATCGCCGATTTTCCCCAAGTCGCCCCTCACACAGGGGCGTGGATTGAAACTCTTTTCCGCGTATCGGCTATTATAAGCCATGAGGTCGCCCCTCACACAGGGGCGTGGATTGAAACGGGGTATTTGGGGATAATTAGGTAATTGTGTTAGGTCGCCCCTCACACAGGGGCGTGGATTGAAACTTGTTCCGGGTCTCCCAAACCTTGTTCCCCCGGGTCGCTCCTCACACAGGGGCGTGGATTGAAACTACTCATGAAAAAGTATGAGGATAATAATAGCCGTCGCCTCTCGTGCAGGGGCATGGATTGAAACCTGCCATCCTACAAACTACTTTTTGTAGCCCATAATGTCGCCCCTCATGCGAATAAATTGGTTAGAGGAAAAAAGAACTTGGGTGAACTTAATTTGGCAATCCCTATCGATCAGGCACATCGGGCTCAACTGGAAAAGGGGTTGCCCCGGAAGATTTTCAACACAGCTATTGTCGGAATTCTAGGCTTGTATGTCGGCTTTTAAATTAGGGTGCAATCTCCGGCTTGGTTTCTAACTTAGTGGCAGGGTTTAAAAGCCTTTTGGTTAGAAAGGTAATGATAAACAAGACCAAACTTACACTTAAAGCCGGTATATAGACGGCGGTTTTGAAGGCTTCCACCAATGTTCCATAAAGAATTTGGCCAATGGGGGCTGCGCATTGGGCAACAGCGGTAATGATTGCCATTACTTTCCCCAATACAATGTTGGGGGTTTCTTTTTGTATGGAGGTAATGACAAAGACAGTAAGCATGGTTGTGATTAATACTATTGGTACGATAAAAGCATATAACCAAATAAAAGCCGGATAGAAACCCCTATCTAGGACTGTAGGTAAGAGGGATCCGGACATGGGGATGAATAAAACAGCAATCAGAGCCAACCATCTGTGCAGGGTGGAGATTTTCATCTTCTTTGCCACCAGTCCAGTGGATAATGCCCCCAACAGGCTGCTCAGTTCAATGATGCCCAGACCCAAACCGAACATGCTGTCCCCTGCCGACATTGTTACCCTTAAAATAAAGGGCAGGCCCACAATGAAAAAGGGAACAAGGAAAAGATTGAGCAGGGCGGCAAGGATCATGATCTTACTGATTTGGGGTTTGGTTTTGGTTACATAGCTTGCCCCTTCTTTAATATCATCCAGTAGGGTGGCGAAGATTGGTTTATGCCACGTCCTTTTGCTGAAAGGTATGTGGATAAAAATTTCCATGACCGCGGAGATGAAAAAGGCGGAACAGCTGATAAGGATTAGTTTGTCCAGCCCCCAAATACCGTAGAAAATACCCCCGGCCACCGGCCCTGCCAAACTGGATAAGGCGGCTACCCCGGTGACAATACCGTTGGCTGTTTCCAGGTTTTCTTCCTTTTGCAACCGGGGAATGCTGGCCTGAACCGCCGGCTGGTAGATAAAACTGATAATGGCGAGCAGGGTCATGATTATCCCGACAGATAAGACATTTAATAACCCTAGTCCCAAGAGAAGAGCGGAAAATAATACAATACCGCTACTGGCAAAATCAAAGATCACCATCAAGTTGCGCCGGTTGAAGCGATCGGCGATGGCGCCGCCTAAAGGTGAAAGGATGACAGCGGGAATTGCAGAGATGGCAAAAACAAGGGCGAAAAGGTCTGAACGTCCGGTAATATCTAATATATAGGTTGATAAAGCAAAACGTAAAACTGCTGCCCCAAACAGGGAGATAACTTGCCCAATGACGACGAGGGTAAAATCTTTGTTAAAAAGTTTTTCTGTGTTCATCCATGAGTCCCCTTTCGGTTAATGATTAGTTGACTTTTTATGCCGTTTAGTTCTATTGTGTTGGTGGCTGTTTTTTCGGAGAAGCCGTTAACCTTTTGGCCGTCTTCCTGGAATAGGATTTTGTTCCCCGGCCCTTTCACTATGGTTTTGATAGGCAGATCAGCCGGAATATGAATTTCTGAATGGGAATTGATTTGGTTAAACTCAATCTTCCCAAAGCCATCTGTACATTCCACTTTCATTTCTTGATTGCAGTTAAGGGAAAAACAACCGATGGCTTCCTTCAAAATGATACGGGAAACTTTCCCGTCCAGTTCAAAATCGATTTTCTTTAGATTTTTCAGTTCCAGGACAGTGGCATTGACGGTCATTTCAATAAGGTCAGTGTAATCGAAAGGAACTTGGATCTTGATTTCAAGCCCCTCTTTTATTGCCTTCCTTGCCAACTCTTTTACGTATTCGATTTTTATATCAATATGACTTTTTATATCATCGACCTTTACTTTAAAGAGTTTTTCCAAGTCAGGTATTGTTTCAGACTGTAATAAAACTTTTAATTTTTCCCCCCGGTGGCCTTGGAGTAAAACTTTGGCTGCCTGCCCCAGGGCCAGATCAAAGCGTTTTTTCTCTGACAGATCATGTTGAATCCGGCTTTCCCATTTAGGGCCCGGTTCGGAGGGGGAAAGGTCCTCTTTTGAAAGCAACTCGTCTAGAGAAACCCCAAAAAACTCGGCGATGGTAACTAAATTTCCCAGGTCAGGAAGCCCGGTCCCAGTTTCCCATCTGGTAATGGCCTGTCTTGACAGGAACAACTTTTCCGCCAGTTCCTCCTGGGTCAGTTTGTGTTTTCGGCGCAAGTCTTTCAATTTTAGAGCAAAATCCCTTTCATTAACTTCTGACATTTCAGATCTCCTCTCTTCCAAGGGTATACTAATTTTCCCGGGAAACAAGCAAACTCTGTTAACATTAGATTTTAAAATGCTATGCTTGATAGCATTTACCAAGTGCTTCCACTGACAAGCCCTAAATCCTGCCTTTATTTACCTATGCATAACTGCAGGTATAAGAAGGGAAACAGTTGGTTTTGGTCTTTAGTCCGGCAAATTTAGGGTGGCGATGCAAATTGTTTATAAATTGCCGAGCATTGGCTACTATCCCCCATTTTTACATTTAACCAGACATTACCTTTTTTCCGGATGAATGGTACAAATAACTATCTTAGCTTGTAGGAATTTACTTTATTTGTTATAATCACTTGTTGGAGAGAATCTACCAATATTGTCCAATATGATTGGGACGGAAAGACGAGGAGTGAAATGAGAAAACAGATGCGTGTTTTTAGTGTTTTGGTATTGATTGTTTTGTTGGCGGTTTGCATGGGTTGTAGTGGAAAAGAGGGAGAAGAGATTATTAAAATCGTAGATAGTAATTTGGAGCAGGCAATTTTATTTAAAATAGGCAAAAGGGAGGGGCCGCTTACCAGGTCAGATGCTGAGTCTATAACTAAGTTGGATATTAGTCGTCGGCTTATAGACAGCCTGGATGGCATGGAACAATTGGTCAACTTGGAGTCCTTCAAATTGGAAGGTCTTTATCAAGTTGAAGATATTAGCCCTTTGGCGGGGCTTACAAAATTGCGGGAGCTTGATTTGCGCCAAAACAAAATCAGTGATATCAACCCTTTAGCCGACCTGACCAACCTAGAAGTATTAAACCTGGATACAAATCATGTCACTGACTTGAGCCCCTTGGCCGGTCTGAGCAATTTAAAAGTTTTAAGTTTGTATGGTAATAGTAGCGATTTAAGTACCCTGCCGGCAATGCCAAATTTAAAGGAGTTGAATTTGGAGGGTAACCAAATTGTTGAAAGCACCGAACCGCTTGAATTGCCCGCCTTGGAAAAGCTCAATTTAAGGAATAACAAACTGAATAAGATCGATGGCCTGGCGACTTTGGAGAACTTAAAAGAGCTCGATCTGCGTAAAAACTATGAAATTACTGACATCGGTCCCCTGGCCGGACTAACCAACTTGACCATGCTTTTGCTGGGGAATAACGCAATCGTGGATATCAATCCTTTGGCAGGATTGACAAATTTGCAAAGGCTCAGATTGGATAAAAATAAAATCAAGGAAGTAGGTGCCCTTGCCGGATTAACCGATTTAGAGGAACTCTGGCTGGAAAGCAACTACATTACTGATATCAGTGCCTTGGCCGAATTAAAAAATTTAAATTCACTATGGGTATCTTCCAATGAAATTAAAGACATTGCTCCTTTGGCCAATCTAAGGGCTTTAACAGACCTTAAGGTGAGCCATAATAAAATAAAAAATATTGAAGACTTATCGAAATTAACCAATTTGAAATCGCTTATCCTGTCGGGAAACTCAATCAGCAATATTGATAAGCTGGCTTCACTGACTAAGTTGGAAGTTTTGCAATTGGATAATACCAAATACATCGAAGATATCGATGTATTGGCGAAGATGCCCAATATGTGTTCGCTTTGGCTTAGCAGCAATAAAATAAGCAATATAGATGTACTCTTGGATCTGGAAAAGCTAAGCTATGTAAATTTGCTTTTCAACAAACTTGATACGTCTCCCGGTTCCGGCGATATGGAGGTTATCGATAAGCTGATTGAGCAGGGTGTAGATGTAGACTATTAAGTCTAGAACCGGCTTTAGTATTTTTAAAAGATAAATAAGGACGGCCCCGGGGGTGCCGTCCTTTTGTGGTGCGCCAAGTATGGCGTGTAACTTGGTGGTGGAAGTCCACTACTATCACCAATCTTCTGGATATTGCCAAAAAAAATATTTGTTGGCAAAGGCATGGAAGCATTTTCCAAGCGCCTACAGGGCGTTTTTTTCTTCTGAATTATTATAGGGACTTGTCAAATAAATTATGGTCGGCATTTTGATTTTTGGCGTTTGTTTGGGAAAATATATTCTTGACAAAAGAAAAAAACTATTATATCCTATAATTAGCAAGTGCTAAAAAAGAGGTGGATGCTATGGAAAGTTTGTTTACTCCCCTCATTGAAGAGGGAATTACTACACTGAAAATTCGCTACGACAAAAAAGCTGACCTTCATTATGTGTATCTGGCAAAACAATGGGAAGATGATTTAAGGTTTTCTAATTACAACAAGCAATTTTTTCTGGGGAGTTCACTAACTTCAAACGATTTGCATTTTGGCAACAAGGAAACAAGAGATATTTATGCCAAGTACGGCTTGGGCTCTTATCTGGAGAAGGTATTCGACTTGTTGCGGGCAGGCGGGCATTTTGGTATCGATTGCTATTACCACAGGGGAAAAGATATTCGTTTCATGGGTAATATCCATAATGTTCAAATGGGTATTAATAACCGCAGCCACGCCGTCGTGTCCGGGGGTATCCGTCGACATCCGCTCCATGAAAAGGAGCTGGAGGTTATTGTCGATGGTCTTAATCTTGCCAGGGCCATGACTTTTAAAAACATTGCTGCGGAAATACCATATGGTGGTTGTAAATCAACGGTTCAAATGGGCGAGTTTAATCTAAATGACAATGAGGTCATGGGGTTTCTCGCCTTTTGTATTGACAGCATCAGATGTTTTACAGGGCCCGATATGAGGTTTCCCACAGAAATGTCTGATGAAATGAACAAGAGCTATTCGGTGCAATTTACCGGTGGCCCCAAAGGGCCTTTGGGCCCGACCGGGGGACCGACGGCCGATGGATGTTATTGGGCCCTCAAGGAAGCGGCTCGTTTTTACTACGGATCGGACAGCCTGGAAGGCTTGACAATTGCAGTGCAAGGCCTTGGTAGCGTTGGTTGGCCCATGTGTGAACATTTCCTTAACGAGGGTGCTAAATTGCTTGTTACGGATATCGATAAAGGATTGGCTGATAAGCTGCGAAAGCAATGGCCTGATAAGGAGATAAGCTATGTTGAGCCGGCAGATATTTTAAAGGTCCGGGCGGATATTCTTTGTCCATGCGCCTTAGGCGGTATACTTGATGATAATTCCATCAATGATCTTAAGGTTGATATAGTCTTTGGGCCTGCAAACAATCAATTAAAAGCCACAAGCAGGGAGGAAGAAGAGCGGTTGGCACAGTTGCTTGCTGACAGGGGAATCCTTTATCAATGCGATTGGTGGCATAATACCGGAGGAGTTTTGGCCGGAGCCGAGGAGTATGAAAGAGGTGTCCAAGCCAGTGTGAGTAGACTGGCGGAGCGAATCCGGGCAACCGTACCCCGCATTACTTGGGAAAATTTGAACCAGGCCAAAGACCGGGGAGTAACCCCCACTCAGAATGCCTACGATTATTGTCTTAAGAAATTAGGTGAATAAATATGGATACCAGCGGTATTAAGTCAATTATTCTTGCAAACAAAACAGCTTATTCGCTCTATAATTTGAGTCACTGGGATTATCTTTATCACATGAATGAAGTATCTCAGCCCTACAGGCTCGATTTATTGGCTAAAATTAAAGAGATGATGTCCGCGCCTTTGCGCAAGAAAGAAGCCGGCGATTTGTATGAATTGGCAAAAAAAGCCGAGTCAAAGGATCCCTTGGAGAGAGGACTGATTCGACGCTTTCTAAGCCTATACAGGCAATGTGCGGGCCTACCGGAAGAATTTGCCCACAAGCTTTCCGTCCATAGTGAGAATGCCCATAGCATTTGGCGGCAGGCCAAGAGGGCCAATGATTTTCAAGAATTTCAACCTGCTTTAGAAAAAATGTTCGATTTAAAGGTGCAAGAGGCTGCCTTCTTGGATCCCAATGTCCATCCCCAGGAGGCTTTGATGTGGCAGCATGATGATTCGGTTTTACCAATTGCCCAAATTGACCGACTGATCAGGCAACTTAGGGATGGCCTTTTGATCTTACTTCCCAAGATAATGAAAAGGCCCGGATCTCGGGAAAATATCAATGACATTGATGCCTTCTTTACCGATTCGGAGAGCCGGACAATAGTGCCGGAGATTCTTGCCAAGATGGATACTGGTTTGGCAAAGAAAATTGCCGAGGATATCCATCCCCAGGCATTCGGGATCGGACCCAAAGAATCGCGGATTGCCGTCAGCTATGATTATGGTTTTATTTCTGCCCTATATGGGGGGATTCATGAACTGGGCCATGCTTGTTACCAAACTCACTCTGCTGATGAGGTGGCGGAGCTGGGTTTATGGGGTGGCTTGAGTGGTGGTTTCCACGAAGGGCAGGCTTTGTTTTTTGAACAAATGATTGGCCGGGATCCTAAGACCATTGAGTGGATCTATCATGAGATCTGCGGATACAAGAAGGATTTTGCCGCTAAAATGCCCTTGGAGGTTTTTGAGGCGGCACTCAATAAGGTGGAACCTAGCTTGATAAGGGTCTCTGCCGATGAAGTAACTTATTGTTTGCATGTTATCATACGCTATGAAATTGAAAGAGAACTTTTTGACGGTTCTCTTGCTGTTAGCCGGGTTAGAGAGGCTTGGAATGAAAAGTACAGACAATACCTGGGCGTTGAGGTTGAAAATGACAGCGACGGTGTCTTACAAGATATGCATTGGTCCGTAGGCGGTTTTGGCTATTTTCAAAGTTATGCTTTGGGTATGATAGTTGCGGCTCAACTGCAGGCTGCCATGTTAAAAGAGCTTCCTGCTGCCTATTCAAAGGCCGATAAGGGTGATTTTCATGAAATATATGGCTGGCTTAAGGAGAACGTTTGGAGGCATGGGATGGTCTATACAGTAAATGAGATATTAAACATGTGCATGGGTGAGGATATTAACGCCCAATATTTGTTGGACTATTTAGAAGCAAAGTATATTTAAAACAATGGGAGGAATCGGCTTGTTGGATTACATCATTCGCGGTGGACAAATTATTGATGGTTCCGGAGCTAAGGCTTTCCCTGCCGATATTGGGATTGCGGGAGACAAAATTGCCCTGCTTGGCTCATTGGACGAGGTCCGGGCTAAAAGGGTTATTGACGCCGGCAATAAGTATGTAATGCCCGGTTTCATTGATATGCATTCCCATGTTGATTGCACCATTTTAGCCTATCCTAAGACCAACAGCGCCATCATGCAGGGTGTAACAACCATTGTAGGGGGACAATGCGGTATATCTCCCGCTCCGATGGGCAAGGCCTGGTTTTCCACTAGCTGGGATGCAGCTGCCCTTCGTCCCTTCCAAAAGGACCGATTCGGTTTTGATGACTTAATCTTTGAATCGGCGCAGGTTGTGCCTGCTATAGAAAAGTATTTCGGTATAAAATTGGATTACAAGACCTTCGAAGAATTTTATGGGAAGGTTGCTTCCGGTGGTATAGTTTGTAATCTGGTACCCGTTGTGGGTCACGGTCAAATACGTCTAAAAGTAATGGGGATGGATTATAAGCGTCAATGCAATAAGAATGAATTGAGTCAGATTGCCCGAGAGGTTGAAGCGGCTATGGAATGGGGGGCTTACGGGGTCTCAGTGGGCTTGGATTATGAACCCGGAGTATACAGCAACTACGAAGAACTGGTTTTTCTTGCGGAGATAGCCCGACGGTACCGAAGAATCTTCTTTAGCCATTATCGGAAAACCGGGTTGCGAATTGGTACCCCCAAAAAACAAAAGGCCATAGACGGTATACGCGAGGCCCTTGAGGTTGGTTTAGAAACAGGGGCCCAAATCCAGGTGTCGCACCTGGCCCCCGGTTTCGATATATTTCCCAAGATGGACGAGTACATGCAGGAGGCAGCGGCAAAACGTACCTTGCAGATATTCGATGAATATTTGGAGCGCGGCGTAAATGCTTGGTTTGACATAATGCCCTCAGAAAAGGGAGGAATTATGTCATTTTCTAATTTGATCTTCTTTTTTGACCGATGGGTTCAAGAATGCAGTGGACCTGATAAGTTTGCTAAAAAGCTGGCGACAGATTCCTCCTTCCGTAAGGAGCTTCTCTCCTTTTTGGAGGGAGGACAACTATTTTATTTCAGCAGTCAGGCCAATCCGGAATGGGAGAGTACCTTGCTGATTACAGACCACTCCTGCGAGGATTATGTGGGCAAATGCATCAGCGACATAGCTCAAGAAAAAGGGTGTTCACCTTTTGAGGCCCTGGTCGAACTTATTTCGGTCGATTGGCGATGTAAGGTGCAGATTTTGACCGGTCGCAATTATAAATCGAAATTAGCCTTCCTCAACCATCCGCGCAGTTCAGTTGGGGCCGATACTTTTTACTTCGGGACAGAACATCCTTTTATCAGCAAGCCCGATGATCCGGGTGTGGATGTGAGCCATGGAACTTATTCAACCTTTATAGAATACTTGCAACGCTTTAAGGTTCTTGGTCTTGAGCGGTTGGTCCGCAAGGCAACCGGCATTCCCGCCGAAATTCTGGGCCTTTCGGATAGAGGTATTCTCAGGGAGGGGGCCAAAGCCGACATCTTGGTTATTGACTTTAATAAGCTTGCGACAAACCAGACACCGACGCGGCCGAATGTTTACCCTTCAGGGCTCGAGTATGTCTTTGTTAACGGTCATATTGCGGCAGATGGGGGCTTTCCTACCGACAATTCGGGTGGCAGGGTCCTTAGGAGGCGTGGAAATGAATAGGGAGACCGGACCAAAGGGAAATGAGGGTATGGTCGTTGTTTCTTCTTGTCCCTTGGCTGCCAAAGAAGCAATGAAATTATTGAATAAGGGCGGTACTGCGGCGGATGCCGGCTTTGCTGCTGTTTGCACCCAAATAGTGGCCTCGCTCGGCTCGTATACCAGCTTCGGCGGCATGTGCACAATCTTATATTTTGAGGCGGCAAGCGGTACTGTATGGGATGTTTCAGGTGAGCCGGGTATCCCGGCGGCTGAAACCGACTACCTGGAAGCTTTTAGGGACGGAGGTAAATCCGGGCGGGCAGTGTTGGTACCCGGAGTTTTCATGGCCTTGGAGGCATTGAATCGTCGTTTTGGCCGTCTCTCATTAGATGAGTGTTTGGAAGGGCCAATTAAGCTTTGCTTTGATGGGATCCAACCAAGCCCGCGGCTCATAAATGAAATAGGTGAAAGCAAAGATTTAATCAAAAATTTACCGGAGCAGGCCCAACTTTTAGCCCAAAGCAATCTTATCTATCAAGCGAAATTAGGGGAGACTCTTACCCATTTTGGGGCGCTGGGGGCCGACTACGTGTATAAAGGAAGATTTGCCGAAGAGTATGTTAATACCGTTCAAGCTGCCGGCGGTAAATTAACAAGGCAGGATATGGCGGATTACCGGGTTGACATCAGGCAAGCTGTGACAACAAGTATTGGTGACTGCGAGGTTTATTACCCGGCTGATCCCAATAGGGGGTCTTTGGCCAGCTTGTTCGGTCTTAAATTGCTCTGTCGGGCCGGTTTATCCGGACACTATTCTGAGGATGGAGCAACATTAGCAAGATTCATTGAGCTCTTACAGGCTTATGAGCTTGTTGCAGAAGAAACCTTCCAGCCCCGGCCGGAGAAGGTTGCAAAAGAAGTTTTCGGCAAAGCGGACCTGCCCCTGACGGATTGGCTAAAAGACCAATGGGTAGATAAGGTTTTGGATGGTATAGGGGGCCTTGGAAAATCGGTAAAAAATGAAAAGCCTGACAACACCGATGCTGTTATTACAATTGATTCAGAGGGTAACATGGCTGTGGTAATTCACTCAGCGGCGGGAAGCGGTTGGAGCGAGGGTCTGCAGGTTGGCGGTGTTTGGTTGTGCAATCCTGCCAAAAGGTACCCTGCCCTTCTGAATGCTTCCTTAAAGGGAGGCAAGATGCGCACCTTTTTTAATCCCACCATATTTGTAAAAGATGGCTTGCCTTATCTTGGTTCAGTTGCAATGCATGCCGCTCTTTATGAAAAAGCGATTTGTGCCCTTTACAATGTTTTGGAGCACAAGATGAAAGCAGAGCAAGCTCAGGCTGCTCCCTACCTTTTATGCAGCATTGGTCGCAAGGCTCATTTATTTGAAAAAGATTTTGATCCCGAAGTTCTCGAGCAAGCCAGGGCTTTGGGAGCTGAAATTGGTGACGTTTCAGAATTGCCCCTTAAAGACAATCCTGATCGAGTTGACGGTCTTTGGATTGCCGCACAAGTTTTTGAAGAGGGCAATTTGCATGGAGTGACATGTCCCCACTACGATGGTCTTGTAATGATTAATAAGTAAGACGGAGGTACAGAATGACAAAATCTGAAAGAACAAAGCATTCAATCTTGGAGGCTGCTTCATATCTGTTTTACAAGCAAGGGTTTGACAATACTACCCAGCAGGATATTGCTGATCGGGCAGGAATCAACAGAGGGTTAATATATCATTATTTTAAAAACAAGGACACCTTGGCAACTATTATATTTACTACTTTCATTAGTGACTTTTTTTCTGCAGTTCGCTCTAAAATGAGCAAGTTTGAACAGGATGCGATTTTAATCAGTATCACGCCCAGCCGACCCTTTTTTAAGTATCTTTTGGCTGAAGACAGTTTGTTGCGCCTATATCACCAGTTGACCTTAAAGAAATTGTTGGATGATTTTATTCAAAAGGAGATTTACGAAGACTTATTAAAGGAAATATCTTTTCTCAACCTCAGCCTAACAGAAAATGAACTGTATGTATTTTCAGGCTTGTTAAAATCTATAGAGCTTTCAATTTTGGAATTAATGATATCCAAATCTACGGATATGGTTATCGATGACATAATTACTATTTATAACGATTTGCACTTATCTATGCTCAAAATCAGTGACCGCCAAAAAGAAAATTATATACAAAAGAGCCGGCAGCTTGCTCAGAGCATAAAGGTTAAACAGCTAAATTTGTACACTGTAGCAGTAGACATAGGTGACTCCCAGGCTATTATCTAAAAGACAATTAGAGGGTGAATATGATGAATTGGACGCAGTTTTTGCCAAGACAGTACTACGAAAAATATGAAAAAGTACCGGTTAAAAGCACCTGGTTTGAGGTTTACCGGCTGCCAAATGAGGTATATGCGATTACCGAGCCCTTTCACTTTCAAGAGGTCAACTCCTATTTAATAATCGGGGAAAAGAAGGCATTGTTGTTCGACACGGGTTTGGGGATAGCAAACATTGAAAAGGTCTGTCGCGATATTTATCCCGGCCATATATTTGTTGTTAACAGTCATTTGCATTTTGACCACATTGGAGATAATCATAGGTTTGATGAAGTGTACTCATTTAACGAAAGCCATGCTTTAAAGAGAATTAAAAGGGGCCTGGAGCCAAGGGAGCTAGCCTATCATGTTACCCCGGCCATGTTTGCTAAGCCTTATCCAAAGGATTTTTGCCCGGCAAGCTATAGGATTCTTCCCAGCTGCCCCGGCCCTATTGAAGCAGGGCACCTTTTTGAGCTGGGGGGGAGAAGCATTGAAGTACTGCATACTCCCGGCCATACTGCCGACAGCATAATGCTTTTGGATAGAAAGGCAAGGATCCTCTTTACAGGCGATACTTTTTACCTGGGTGCTTTGTATGCCCATTTTAACGACGATTTCTATGGCTATTCGTCTTTCCCTCAATACTGTGAAACACTGGAGCGGCTTACGGGCCTAAAAGATAATATTGAATGGCTCTACTGCTCCCACAATGACATGATGGTTCCTTCAGAAATGCTCTTGCAGGTTCACAAGGCCTTCCGGGACATAAAGGGAAAGCGGCGGCCTGCCAGCCAAGGTAAAGCCGGCCTCCACACCTATGAAAATGATGAAAAGAAGTTGCTTCAATATCAATTTGATGGATTTTCAGTGATAGTGAGGTGTTCTGATTGATCCGCTATATAGCTAAAAGGGTTCTCTTTGTCATTCCCACTGTCTTGGCGGTTATCTTCATTGTCTTTACCATCATGAATTTAATGCCGGGCGATCCCGGTCGTATTATCTTGGGTCGGCAGGCAAGCCAAGAAGAGGTGGACAAAATCAACAACGAGTTGGGTTATTATGACAACTTTTTTGTGAAATTTTATAATTATATAGCCCGTGCGGTCACCTTGGATTTTGGTAAAAGTTATCGAACCAACCAGCCGGTATTTCAGGAAATACTGCCCAAGTTTCCTACCACACTAAGGTTGGCCGTCCTGTCCACAATTATGGTTTCAATTGTTGGAATATCTTTAGGGATTATTACGGCTTTGAAGCAGTATACGGTATTTGATTTTAGTACAACCGTAGTGGCCTTGGTTTTTGTTTCTTTGCCGGGTTTTCTACTCGGCCTTTTAATGATTCTGCTCTTCTCTATTAAGTTCCGCTGGTTACCTCCCAATGGTATCGGGTCATGGAAACATTATGTGTTACCGGTTGTATCGATTTCTTTGCCTGCTGCAGCGATGATTATGCGCTTGGCCAGGGCCACAATGCTCGAGGTTTTGCGTCAGGAGTATATACGCACTG
Organism: uncultured Halanaerobiales bacterium; assembly: GCA_964568715.1. Lineage (GTDB taxonomy): Bacteria > Bacillota > Halanaerobiia > B1SED10-174 > B1SED10-174 > CAZMQU01. Next base: position 116,443 of record CAZMQU010000008.1, on the reverse strand, counting down.
CAAAGTCTAAAGGGGCTAGCAAGGGCCGGGTTGTTTTTAGGCATGCCCTTAAAAATACCCTTTTACCTTTAATTACGGTAATTGGCATGAGATTTGCCTCTCTCTTGGGGGGTACGGTAATTAGTGAAATTGTATTTGGCCTACCCGGAATTGGCCAATCGATCCTCATTGCCATTAACAACAAGGATGTGCCCGTAGTCATGGCCTCAACACTTTTTTTGGCAACCCTCTTTTGCTTAATTATGCTATTTGTCGACATCTTGTATGCCGTTATAGATCCGCGCGTTAGAGCCAAATATGCCAGGAGGTAGAAGGATGAAAACTAGGAGTACATTTAAGGCAGATACTTGGTCCCGTTTCAAAAAGAATAAGACGGCGATGTTCGGACTTATTTTCCTGGTAATCCTTATATTCGTGACTGTTTTTGCCAACCAAATTGCCGATTACGAAACAAAAGCCATTATGCAAAATCCCCATGAGCGGCTTCAGCCACCGAGCAAGGAGCACTGGTTTGGTACGGATGCGCTGGGGCGGGATGTATTTGCAAGAACCATTCATGGTGCCAGGTATTCTTTATCAATAGGCTTTATCGGCACCCTGGCATCGCTAATTGTCAGCTGCCTTTTGGGTGCTACCGTCGCCTTATACGGTGGTGTGGTGGACAATGTTGTGATGAGAATTCTTGATATATTTATGAGTATACCCTCTATGCTTTTGATGCTTTCAATAGTTGCAGCTCTAGGGCCCGGTCTTGTTAATATGATGATTGCAATTGTGATTTCCACTATCCCGGGTTTTACACGCATTGTCCGCTCGGTAGTACTTTCAATTATCGGCCAGGACTATATTGAATCGGCTAAAGCATCAGGGGCCGGAAATGGCAGGATTATTGTTTTTCATGTTTTACCCAATGCGATATCCGTAATTATTGTCGAGGCAACCATGGAGATCGCCGGCATAATTATGGCAGCTTCGGGACTTTCTTTCATCGGTTTGGGAGTCCGGCCTCCTGCTCCGGAGTGGGGCGCAATGTTGAGCGAAGCTGTAAATTATATGCGGTTGCATCCCTACCTGGTTATATATCCCGGGCTGGCAATAGGCCTGACTGCTTTATCGTTTAACCTCGTAGGTGATGGACTTGCCGAGGCCATCGATCCAAGATTAAAGGACTGAGGTGGTATTTGTGAAGGAAAAGAAAAGCCCCCTCCTGTCTGTTCAAGACCTGTCTGTGACCTATTCATCAGGAGGGAAGGTTAAGAATGCATTAAACGGTATAAATCTCGATATTTTTCCGGGAGAAACGGTGGGTCTGGTAGGTGAAACGGGGGCAGGTAAAACGACAACTGCCCTGAGCATCATGGGTCTGCTGCCGGAACGAACCGGTCGCATTACCGGCGGAAAAATATTTTTCAAAGACAAAAATATTTTAGAATTTTCCGAAGCTGATATGCGCCTGATCAGGGGAGCCAATATTTCCATGATTTTTCAAGATCCTATGAGTACCCTCAATCCCCTTACTACCATTGGGGCCCAAATTGAAGAGTCAATAATATTGCACAGCCCTGATAGGGAGTCACGGCGGGGGAGCAAAAAGAAGGTAGAAGAATTGCTGGAAATGGTTGAGATTCCCGTTTCGCGGGTTAAGGCTTACCCCTTGGAGCTTTCCGGTGGGATGAAACAAAGGGTTGTGATTGCCATGGCCCTGGCTTGTAATCCCGATCTCTTGATAGCGGATGAGCCTACCTCAGCTTTGGACGTTACAATTCAAGCTCAGGTCTTGGGCATGATAGAGGACTTGCGCAAGACTTTAAACATGTCAATACTCTTAATTACCCACGATTTGGGGATTGTAGCCAACACTTGCGAACGAGTCTGCATAATGTACGCCGGCGAAATAGTGGAAAGTGGTTTAATTACGGATTTGTTTAGCAAGGGAGAACATCATCCTTATACACAGGGACTATTTGACTCGATTCCGAACATGTTCAGCGAGGCACGGCGGTTAAAACCAATTGGCGGCATGATGCCGGATCCCACCAATTTGCCCAAGGGTTGCAAATTTGAACCCCGTTGTAAAAGGGCCCTGGATATTTGTAAAAGGGTGCCTCCGAAAGATTATCGGCAGGGCAGTCATCTTATTAAGTGCTATCTCTACGAAGGTTGGGGTGAAGAATGAATACACTGGTTGAAGTAAAAAACTTAAAAAAATACTTTAAATCGCCTGCCGGTAACGTTCATGCCGTTGACGATGTATCTTTTAAAATTCCCCGCGGTACAACCCTGGGCCTTGTCGGTGAATCAGGTTGTGGCAAAACCACCCTCGGGCGTCTTTTAATCGGCTTGCTACCGGCAACGGATGGGGAAGTCTTAATCGAAGGGGAGAACATTGTTGGCCAAAGCGCCAAACTTTTAAGAAAAAAGCGACATTTAATGCAAATAATTTTTCAGGACCCCCATTCCAGCCTTAACCCGAGGCACACCGTGGCCCAATCGATTATGGAGCCAATAATCTGTAATAAGTTAATCAAGGGCAAAAACAAGATAAGACAGCGCACCCTTGAATTGATGGAAACAGTGGGATTGGCTTCAGACTTATATGATGCCTATCCTCACGAATTGGATGGCGGTCGAAAACAGCGGATTGGAGTCGCCAGGGCTTTATCGGTTAATCCCAAGTTTATTGTGTGCGATGAACCTGTTTCAGCCCTGGATGTTAGCATACAAGCTCAGATTTTAAATTTGCTCATGGATTTGCAGGAGGAGTTGGGGCTCACCTATTTTTTCATTACCCATGACCTTTCAGTTGTGCGCCATATCTCAGATGAAATTGCTGTTATGTACTTGGGTCAGTGTATTGAAAAAGCGCCGGCTAAGCTTCTTTTTACTAACCCACTGCACCCTTACACCAAGGCCCTTTTAGCTGCCATACCCCACCCCGACTTGGAAAGGGGACGGCTTCCTGCTGAAATCCTCAAAGGCGAAATCGTCAATCCAATCAATCCAAAACCCGGTTGTCGTTTTTTACCTCGTTGCCCCAATGCCAAAGAGGGTTGTGAGGTTTTTGTTAACAACCTTCAAGACATGGGCGACAACCACTATGTTTCATGTCGCTTGTTTGCTGAAGCGACAGAGGCATAAATACTATTTAAGGAGAGGTTCTAATGAAAAGATTTGGTCGTATATTTTTATCACTAGTATTGCTAGCAGTCTTCTTATTGGCCGGTTGTGATGGAGGGGAAAAGGCGTCATCGGTAAAAGACACAATCAGTTTTATGGGAATCATGAAAGGAGACAATCTGGACCCTATTAACTCCAAGTCTGTCGATGCGGTTGCTTTCAGTGCAATCTTTGACCGACTAACCCGCTACAAGGATGATTTTTCAATTGCTCCTAACCTTGCCAAGTCATGGCAGGAACATCCGGATGGGGTGACCGTTGATTTTAATTTGCGGGATGATGTATACTTTCATGATGGGACAAAAATGACAGCTGACGATGTCTTGTACTCCTTTAATCAAGCCTTTGAGTCACCTGTTATCAGCGGTGCAGTTAAGCAAAGGATTGCCGGTGCCGAGAAGTTGGATGAACTGACAATCAGGGTGGTTAAGTCTTCACCCCACGTAAATTTGCTTACTTTTCTGGCCAGCAGCATCTATATTATCCCCCAAGATTACCACAGTAAGAACCAGGAGGCTTTTCAAAAGAAGCCCATTGGGACCGGTGCATACAAATTGGATTCAATTGAGCTGGACGGTTCTTTGGTAATGTCGGCCCATAAAAAATATTTTCATGGTGAACCGAAAATGCCCAACCTTATTGTCAGGCCACCTTTGGATCCTTCTGCGGCCCTGATGGCATTGGAGGCGGGAACAATCGATTTTCTGCCCCGGGTATCTGAAATACAGTTTAAACTGGTAGAAGATAATGAAAAACTTCACTTGGTAAAGCAAACAGGATATGCTTCGATGATGGTTTTTCTTGGTGGACCCGTTTTGTCCGATGATGTTTATCTGAGGAAGGCTATTTTCCATGCAATAAATCCTGAAAGCGTTATGATGATGGCCTCCGAAGGTGAAGGAGAGATTAATAGGAATGTTTTTGCCGGTAAATTGATGGGTCAGTTCGATGGCGTGACCGATTATCACCAATATGATCCCCAAATGGCAAAAGAAGCCCTCGGCTTATCAAATTACGACGGTTCGGCGATTACCATTACTGCTGAAGCAGGAACAGCTGTTATTGCCCAGGCCATTCAAGGCGATCTGCATAAGGCCGGAATTAAAGCAGAAATAGAGCAGCTGGATATGAACTCCTATATGGAGAAAGTGATGAGCGGTGGGATTCAAATTGAGGCCTATCAGTTGGGAAGTCCTATGTTGGCCTTTGCCGATATCCTGGGATTAATGACAACAGAAGGAGATTATGATGACGTTTTTGCCGGCAAAAGCCCGCAATTTGATTCGGCCGTTAAAAATTTAACCAAGGCTGTTAATGCAACAGAGGCAAAGAAATATGCTAAAGAAGCCTTGGATCTTCTCTATGAGCGCTACTCTCTTTTTGGTCTCTATTCGATTGTTACAGCCTATGCCCACAACGATACTATCACAAATATCCCGACCCATAGCGCAGCAACTTATGTCTATTATTTCCATGAAATTGAAGGTAAATAATGCCTTGACTACTTCTATCTATGGAGATATATCTCCGCCTGTAAAAGACCTCATTTGGAAAATAGAGAATTCTATGAACGAAGAATATATGTTTACCCTAACGGACGATCCAACCCTTTGCCGATTTCCTATACGAAGTCGGCAAAGGGTCCAAGAACTAAAAAGGATGGCCCATGCCGCTTTGGCGGACACAAAAGGGGTGGCAGCTCAAGGCCTTGGTGATAATATTGTTCTCGATGTTTTTAAGCACAAACTTAGCCAGTGGCTGGGGGAGGCCCACTATTACGATTATTCTTTTGAATTGGCCCCCTTTACTTGTATTTTAAGCAGTCTTGGGCAAGCTTTTGCCAATTTCAAACTTGATAGCCCTGATAGACGCGAGGCTTACCTAGCTAGGTTAAGTGAATACAGCCATTATGTAATAGAACAAGAAGAAAAAGTCCGTCGGCAATTTTCGAAAGGAATAAGGATACATGAGGCCATGGTTGGCCCTGTCATTAACAATATTAAGGGGTTAATCTATAATCTTCGGGACCATCCTCTGGAGCCGGCAATTTCCCGCCTGAAGGGTTTAGATGCAAGAACTAAAGGGCAATTCCTTGCAAAGGTGAATGGACACCTTGCTAGGATAAATCAGGCTTTTGAAAAGGTTATCAAGGCCATAGAGGAAACGTCGGGACAACAACCATCGACAGTACCGGGCCTTACAAGTTACCCTCGGGGAGATGAATATTACAAATTTTTAATCAGAAAATTTACCGGCCTGGACTTAACAGCCGATGAAATCTTCGAAATCGGCATGGCCGAAGTAAACTCCATCCGGGAAGAGGCAAAAGATATTGCTCAAGAATTAAAAATACCCTTTAGCAGCATAAGAAAGCTGAATGATATCGTTGTTCAAAACCCCAATTACAAGGATGAAACAAAAGAGTTGGTAGCTGCCAGGTATCAGGCCTGCATTGAATCGGTCCAAGACAAGATGGAAAAATATTTTCTCCCTACCGATATTCCCCCCTGCCGAGCTGCCCCCTTGCCCATTGAATTAGAGGAATATGTGACTTTTGGCTACTACAGCAGCCCCCGCCAAGGACAGGCGGAGGGGATCTACTATTTTAACGGGTCTGACTTAGCCAACAAAAGCATGTTGAATTGTGCAGCCCTTGCCTATCACGAACTTCTGCCGGGCCATCATTTGCACTTCAGCAGGATGAAGGCCTGCAAAGATATTCCTATTTTGATTTCTGATGAACCCGACATGGCTTTTATAGAAGGCTGGGCTGAATACGCTGCTGATTTGGCGGAGGAGATGGGGCTATACAGCGATCCTTACTATCGGTTTGGCCGATTAAGTAATAAGCTTTTTGTTGCTCTTAGGTTGGTTTTAGATTCCGGTTTAAATGTACTTGGTATGTCCTTGGAGGAAGGTCGCAAGCTGATGAAAGATAACCTGGTACTGACAGACAAAGAAATTAACAGTGAACTCTTGCGCTATTCTTGCGACATGCCGGGTCAGGCACTAAGCTACGGAATCGGCAGCGGCTTTATAAAAAAGATGCGCCTTGCCGCCTCCCGCAGCCTGGGAGATGATTTTGATATTCGGGTCTTTCACGAAAGACTTCTCACCCTGGGGGCTGTGCCGCTCTTTGTCTTGGAACAACACATGGAGAAACTTATGAAAATAGGGGTGTAATCATGAAATCAGCCAAGGAACTTCTCAAAGAAAGCTATGTAATTGATACCCATCTGGATCTTTTAACCGATTTGGGAATTAAACATGAGCAAGGTATACGGCGGGTTATTAAAGATAATTATCTGGAAACGTTTAAGGCGGGCGAAGTAGATGCCATTAATGCGGCTATCTATGTCGATTCGGGCCATACACCCGAAAAAAGTCTTAATATCGCCATGAATCAGCTGGCAGCCCTTTATCGGGAACTGGAAAGCGACTGGCAATATATTGGTCTGGCCACCTGTACAGACGATCTGTTACGGCTCAAGAGTCAAAATCGCTTGGCCATAATCCTTTCCTTGGAAGGGGCAGAGCCTTTGGCCGCAAACCCCGATATGTTGCGATTATTTTATCGCATGGGAGTAAGGATTATTGCATTAACTTGGAGCAGGGAAAATTGGGCAGCCGATGGATCCCGGCTTTTCGAGCAAGATTATGTTGGTACGGGAATCAGTGCGAAAGGTTGGCAGACCTTGCATTTGGCACGCAAGCTGGGTATGCTTGTGGATGTCAGCCACCTTAATGATTTGGGTTTTGAAGAAATCATGCAGTGGGAAACCCGGCCCATAATTGCCACCCATTCCAATGCCAGGGCCCTTGCACCGACTCAACGTAACCTTACCGATAAGCAAATTAAACAAATCGGCGCAAAGGGAGGCGTTATTGGTGCTAATGGAATAAGCCTCTTGGTTGATTACAAGTGCCGGGCTAATGCCAATCTTAGCTCCTTGGTAGCCCACATGGTTCATGTAAAGGAAATTGCCGGAGCTGAAACGGTATGTATCGGGCTCGACCAATGCGAGCGTCTTGCCGATACCCTTGCCAGTACTATAGACGGAGATACTGAATTTCACGATGTTCTGCCGACCCATGAAGGCATGGAGGCCTTGGTTGAGGAATTACAAAAAGCGGGCTTTAGTGATGAAGAAATTATAGGAGTGCTCGGGGGCAATGCTTTGCGGGTATTTCGTCGGACAATAGGTTGACGAACCTAGAGTGTTATTGTGCTCGGCTGTTTCCTGGATTGTAAGCTTTGCCGGACAATAAATTGATATATTCAGACCATTATTATTAAGGCTTTCGCGATATATATTCTTGCAAGAATAGGGATGGCTAAAGGTGAAACCGCTCGGTTTCACCTTTGGCTTTAGGAAAAGATCCATATTATAACCGGAGTAGGCTTTTGTGGACCGATATTTGAATTAATTGTGGGGGCAAGGATGATTAGGCTATGAATTTTGCAGGAAATTATCCTTTGGTAGGGGGATTTGAAACGTGATATAATTAGAAGGAGTTCGGTTTTCACTTTAGGGCCGGAGGGGTGCCTATGACTATTAAACAATTTTTGAAGCGACTTTTACGCCTTATCTGGGGGCTTTTTCTTTATGCCTTAGGAATAGCAATTACTTTAAATGCCCGCATCGGCTATGCACCTTGGGATGCATTTCATGCCGGTTTGTCTAAAACTTTGGGCATTACCATCGGCAGTGCTTTAATTGGCATGGGAATAGTGATTATCGTCATTACTATGTTACTTAAGGAAACTGTCGGCCTGGGAAGCATATTAAATATGTTATTGGTTGGTGTGTTTTTGGATTTTATCTTAAAGCTGGACATTTTGCCGCAAGGAAAAAGTTTTTTGTCCGGTGCAATCATGTTAACTTTCGGTCTTTTTATAATTGCCCTGGCCACCTACTTTTATATCAGTTCGGCATTTGGGGCCGGCCCCAGAGACAGTCTGATGGTCGCTTTGGCCAGGAAAAGCAAGTTGCCCGTTGGCCTTTGTCGTAGTGCCATTGAACTTGCCGCGGCCCTTTGCGGTTGGAGGTTGGGGGGCATGGTAGGAGTTGGTACGATTCTCTCCGCCTGTCTCTTGGGTTTTTGCGTTCAGTTAACCTTTAGGCTATTGCGCTTTGACCCCACCCATGTTCAGCATCAGACTCTCTATGACACATATCTTTCACTGTTTCCGACGCGCAGTACCCATTAAATATTTGAACTATGCGAATATTTTTAGTGTCCGCCAGGTGGTTTATGATTTTTGGATATGGAAGTTTAAGGATTTGTAAAGAATTTTTTTTCATGGAAGTCTAAGGATTTGTAAAGAAATTTTTTTCTGGGAAATTTGCCAGAAAGAAAGCGGCTTCCTACCGGGGCCGCTTTTTCTTTTTGATTTTACTTTAATTTTTTTAAACAGCCTAGTCCATATCTCCCTTGCCCTTGGCTAGGAGGGGTGTTGCACCTTCAGTCAAGGCCGGCGAGCTGCGGGCCATATACATCTGTCGCATGTCTTCGCCGGAAGGGTTTTGGAAGATGCGCAGGTCAAATTGGGGGACAACCGCCAAGATATGGTCGAAGATATCACTTTGGATGCCTTCGTAGTTTTTCCAGAGGGTGTCATTGGTAAAGGCATAGATTTGGATGGGTATACCGTCGGGACCCGGGTCGAGTTGTCTGACAATGGTCAGCATATCCTTATGAATTTGGGGATGGTTTTTGAGGTATTCGAGGACATAGGCTCTAAAGGTGCCGATGTTGGTGAGGCGGCGACCGTTAATCAGTTGCGTTAAGTCAACATTGTGCTCCCTATTGTATTCATCTATCTCGGCGATTTTTTCATCTATGTAATCTTTGATAAGGTGGAATTTCTTGTACTTGGCGAGCATCTCATCGGTACAAAATTTAACGCTGCTCATATCGATATAGACTGAGCGCATTATCCTCCTACCGCCGGTTCCGAACATGCCCCGCCAGTTCTTAAAAGAATCGGATATTAAGGCATGGGAGGGAATCATGGTAATGGTCTTGTCGAAGTTTTGCACCTTGACCGTGTGAAGACTGATCTCAATGATGTCACCGTTGGCATTGTATTTGGGCATCTCAATCCAGTCGCCGACGCGGATCATATCGTTGCTGGCCAGCTGTATGCCTGCTACAAAACCCAAGATGGAGTTTTGAAAGACCAAAAGGAGAACAGCCGAGAAGACACCGATACCGCTCAGGAGCACCCAAGGTGATCTATCCAAAAGGACAGCCAAAGTGAGTATAACGCCGATAATGACCAGAATGATCTTGGCTATCTGCAGTAATCCTTTGATAGGTCTCTCCCTGGAGACCTCATGCCTGCTGTATATTATGTCGAGGCTGTCGAGGGAGGGGAAAAGCGTATATAAAATCATAAAAATAATGTAAGAGGAGGCCAATCTTTCAATCCATATCTGCAAGCCCGGGAATATCGGTGCAAAAAGGTAGATAACAATGCCCGGTACAATCTTGATCAATCTGTCCGGCACGCTGCGTTCAATAAAAGTGGAGACCCACTTATTTTTGCTCCTGGCTGCATAGGCTTTGATGGCTCGGATTACTACTTTTTTTAATATCGTATGGATAGCGAAGACGGTAAAGAGAATGAAAAGCGTTACGCCGGCGTAAGCGAAGACAAGGGCCCAAAATTGGCCGTTGAGGCCTTGCCAGCCCTCCGGCAAGTTATATTCCAAGAGCCTGTCCCGTATAAATTCAATCATCTTCAATCCTCTCCTAGATATGGTATCAATTATTATATAACACAAATGCTCCGGTGATGCAATAATTTTGCCCCGGGGCAGTGTTTTTTGCTCTTTTCTTTTTCCAGCGGGGATTTATTGCAGATTCTAGGCAATACTTTCTTTATTCTGTCGCTATTGGTTTGTCACTGCTGGAGGAGGATAATAATAAAAGTTATTGACTTATAGTCAGTCAGTACGGTAAAATATTCCCAGAGGTGATTTATATGACGAGAATTTCCAAGCTGCCCCATGAAAGGCGCAAAGAAATATTGGATACGGCCTTGGAAATGTTCATGAAAAAAGGCTATCAGGCCACATCGGTCAGCGATATCGTTAAGGAGTTGAATGTTTCCCAAGGGCTTTTCTATTATTATTTCAAATCGAAGGAAGAAGTCTTTGAGGCGGCCTTAAAGCAGTATGTCGACGAAATGGCTGCCCAACTGATTTTTATTATTACCGATTCGACAAAGACATTCTTTGAGCGAATTCAAGAAGTATTGGCCGGCTTGGCCAAGGTTCCGGCTGCCGGTGCACAACCTTTACTTGATGAGATGCAGCAGGGGGATAGCCTCGATATCCATTTGCGTTTATCGATTCATGTGACTCAATTATTGATTGAACCCATCGAACTGGCCTTGGCGGAGTTGGAAGGGAAAGGTTCGGTCAAGATCAAGGATAAGGCAGCCCTGGCAGCATTTTTGGCCTTTGGCATATATGGCCTGCTCCATGGTGATCCCGGCGGGGATAACCATGATCACAGTCTGGATTTGCTTACTGTTTCAGAATTGATTGCCGGAGTTTTAGGCCTGACAGTCGATGAATTGATGATACTTTAGTTGATGGTAGATTGAATGAGAGGTGAAAAAAATGAAATCTTTAATTGAATTTAAGAATGTTACAAAAGAATATCGAATTGGGGAACAGATAATCAGAGCCCTTGATGAAATCAGCTTTGAAATAAAGGCCGGTGAATTTGTTGTAATTTTGGGGCCCAGCGGTGCCGGTAAAAGCACCCTCCTTAATCTTCTTGGTGGTATGGATAGTGCAACAAGCGGCAGCATTTATGTTGACGGTTTGGATTTAACCGGGCTCAACGATCGACAAATGACTGCTTACAGGCGCCGCAATGTGGGCTTTATCTTTCAATTCTATAATTTGATTCCGACCTTGACTGCTTGGGAGAATGTGGCCCTAATCAAGGAGGTAAGCAAAAATTCCTTGGAGCCCGGGGAAATATTAAAAAAGGTGGGTTTGGGGGAGCGCTTAAATTTGTTTCCCGCCCAGCTTTCCGGTGGTGAACAGCAGCGGGTCTCTATAGCCCGGGCCCTTTGTAAAAATCCCAAACTCCTCCTTTGCGACGAGCCGACCGGAGCCCTCGATAGCGAAACGGGGGTGGTTATCCTCGATCTTCTGCAAAAGATGAGCGCCAAAGAGGGGCATACAGTTGTGGTTGTTACTCATAATACCCTGATGGCCCCATTGGCGGACCGGGTAATCAGATTGCGCAACGGTCGGATAAAGGATATTTTTTGCAATGAAAGGGTGCTTGAGGCCTCGGAGGTGAATTGGTGATGCTGGGTCGGAAGATGTGGCGGGATTTCAAAAATAATATGGGCCAATTTGTATCAATTTTTTTGATGGCCCTTTTGGGGGTCATGGTATTTGCCGGTATCCATGCTCAGTGGTACGGTATGGAAAGGGAGGCGGAGCGTTTTTACAGAGAGAGCAGGCTTGCTGACCTGTGGCTTTTCGGCATGGACTTTACCGACAGGGATCGGGAGCTTGCTTTGGGGGTGGAAGGTGTTGAAGCGGTCTCCCGGCGACTCTTATTTGACGGCGGAGCGGACTTACCCGGTGACCCGGTCATCCGCTTCAACATCGTTGAAGATAATGTTTTATCGCAGCCCCTGGTGCGTGAGGGGGAGGAATTGGCTTCCTGCGGGCAAGGCTTTTGGCTCGATGAGAATTTTGCCCGCTCCCACGGCTTGGAGGTGGGAGATTGGCTTTTGATAAAGGGGATGGGCCTGGAGATGGAAGAAAAAATTGCCGGTCTGATTATGCATCCGGAATATATCTTCAGCAGCAAGGATGAGACGGAGTTTGTGCCCAACCATCACTCCTTTGGTTTTGCCGTCATCGAGCGCGATTATTTACCGGCTTTTTTGCCCATCGTTTATAACCAGCTTTTAATTGAAATCCGGGCAGGTTTTGATCCGGAGGTTGTAAAAAGCAAATTGGAAGAAGTATTGGCGGGCAGATTCGAATTTCTCATAACCAGGGAGGAACAATCGAGCTATGCTGTTTTTCAGGATGAGATTGAGCAGCAACAGGCTGTAGGCAGCGTATTTCCCATAATATTTTTTATGATAGCGGTTCTGGCCATGCTTACTACCATGACTCGCCTGGTCAGTAACCAGCGGACCCAAATCGGCATTCTAAAAGCCTTGGGTTTTGGCAAGAGAAAAATTATGGTCCATTATATTTCTTATGGGTTTTGGCTGGGCCTCTTGGGGGGAGTTGTTGGTTTACTGCTTGGCCCTTTGGTTTTGTCACCCTTCTTTTTTCGGATGCAGAAGGCCCTCTACTCTTTGCCCGATTGGCGGGCGGCTCTGGCGCCGATAACGAATTTGGGTGTGGCTCTGGCCGTGATGAGCTGCGGCTTGGCGAGTTATTTTGCCTGTCGGAGGGAATTGGCAGAGGTGCCGGCCATGTCTTTGCGCCCCCGTCCTCCTAAAGCGGTTCGCTCCGGTTTTTTGCAAAAGGGTGCCTTTTGGCAACGATTGGGCTTTTCCCGCCAGTGGAATCTGCGGGATATCTTCCGGAGCAAATTGCGTTCCCTGATGGCTGCCTTGGGTGTTGCCGGCTGCATGGCTCTGTTGGTTTGTGCCTTCGGCCTCAGAGACAGTGTCAATGGTATCAGCCATTGGCTGTACAATGATCTTCACACTTATGAAAGGAAAATAAGCTTGGAGGAGTCGGCCGGGATTGAGCAAATAGAGATTCTGCGGGCTGATTATGATGGCCAGTTAATCCAAGAATCGCGCTTGAGATTTCGGACCAAAGGCCAAGAAGGTTATTGCACTTTAACGGTATTGGGACCGGGAGACATGATCAAGTTTGAAGATCGATGGCGAAAGCCAATTGCCTTGCCCCGAGAAGGTGCTGCTCTGTCTTGGAAATTGGCTGACAGTTTGGGTCTGGCTTTAGGAGATGAAGTGGAATGGAATCTGATCGGTCAGGAGGCCTGGCATAGGGTGGAGATAGGAGCAATCAACAGAACACCTTTCGGTCAAGGCTTGACCATGGCATCAGACGTCTTTGAAAGCCTGGGCCCGGAGTTTAGGGCCACGGCGATTCTGGTGCCACAAGGAAGCGGGGCCATTAGGGAGTCAGCAGCTATCGCAGGAATTAAGTCCAAGGTGCAATTAATGGATGCCTTCAATTCCATGTTGGATGGCATCCAGATGATTGTGGCAGTTATGATATTGGGTGCCATCATTTTAGGGCTGGTCGTTTTGGCCAATCTGGGGGCCCTATCCTTCAGCGAACGAATCAGAGAGATTGCAACCTTGAAGGTCATCGGTTTCTTCCCGAGCCAAATCAGGATGTTGCTAGGGGAACAGAACCTGTGGCTGACCCTGGTGGGAATAATGGCAGGATGGCCCTTGGGCCTTGCCGCCATCGATTTTACCCTGGCCACCACGCCCGATTCCATCGATCTCCTCACGGAGGTCAGGCCGGCGACCCTTCTTTTGTGCGTGGCTATAACATTTTTGGTTTCCATAGGAATCAATTCTCTTTTGGCCGGTAAAATTAAGACAGTGGATTTGGTTACTTCGCTGAAAGCTGTGGAGTAACCTTGCCTTTAATGATATTGCAGATATGTGGGAGATAAACTAGAAGGATTTTCCCTTTTTTTGCAGAAATAAAATATAAAATAAGGTTTTGATAATAAAAAAACAGTCGTTTATGAACCCCAATTTAACAGCTATAGTTCCAAGGAATAAAACGATTTGTCTATCTGGTTTTCCATTTATCGATTTTCGATGCAACACCACCGGTAACAATCAAACTTCCTCGTGCTATAGCTTTTTATTTTTCCGGTTCCGGTCAGCGATGAATATCGACCGGCAACAATCAATTCGAGGGGTTTGTGTGCGGCAGGAGCGTTTCCTGTTGATGGCGGAGGTCCGGTTGCTTTTTTTGTGGGTTTACTTGATGTGACTTCTCTATTTTAAATGGAGGTGGAAAAGTGAGATTCAAGTCAATAGTACCATTGCTTATCATTGTATTGCTGGTTTTTGTTTTTATCGGTTGTGAAAAGGAAGTGGCCGTTGATGACGGAGAAGCTCTTAAAGAAATAAAGATCGGTGCCATCTTGCCCCTGACCGGCAGTGCTGCAGCAACCGGAGTGAAATTGCAGGCGGCGATGGAAGTGGCTCAGGAATTAATCAACGGTGAATATCCGGATTTGGATATCCCCCTAGCCAAGACGGTAGGATTACCCAACTTCGACAATGCCAAAATAAAGATTATTTTTGCCGACCATCAAGGCAACCCGGAAATGGCAAAATCCGAAGCGGAAAGATTGGTCGATGAAGGTGTAGTTGGCCTGACAGGCTCCTATCAGAGTTCAGCTACAAAGCCGGCCAGCCAAACTTCGGAGCAGTACGGAATACCTTTTGTTGCCGGTTCCTCATCTTCTGCCGCTTTAACCGAGCGGGGACTGGAATATTTTGTCCGGGTTGCCCCCCATGATGATATGGAAACGGAAATGTTCTTCGAGTTTCTGATTTATTTAAACCACAGATTCGGAGCCGGGATTAAAACCGTCGCCGTCGCCTACATCGATAATGAATTCGGTGTCCATGCCAAGGAAATGGTCGATAAGTGGGTCAATGAAAGGTATAAAGATTGGGGCTTTGAAATTGTCGGTACCGTTCGCTACCCGGTGGATGTTACCAATGTCGATACGGAAGTCCAACAGATTAAAGATTTAAAGGCCGATGCTATTTTCCATGCCTCTTATATTGCCGATATAACCATGTTTGTCAATAAATATAAAGAAATGAACGTCGTGCCCAAGGCGGTATTAAATTATTGCGGCGGTTTCCAGGATACGCAGTTTGTCGTTAATTTGGGCAAGGATGCCAACTATTTTGCCGGCGGTGCAGCTTTCAGTGCCGAAACTTTGGGAGATATGCCCGATTTGGCTTTTGCCAATGAACTTTATAAAAAGAAGACAAATTCGGAATTTGACGGTCCGGCCTTGGAGGAATTTGCCTCCATCCTCGTTTTGGCGGAAGCAATCAATATTGCCCAAAGCCTCGACGGGGATGATATCATGGCAGCCATCAAGGCAACCACTTTCCATGCTCCCTATTTTGCCGGCGGCGTAATCAGGTTTGATGCCCAAGGCCAAAATGAGGTTTCCGCGTCGTACATGGTGCAAGTCCAGAAGGAAAGATACGAAGGTGTCTACCCCTTGGCAGTCCAAACGGCTGAACCGCTGGTGCCGTTCCCCAAATGGGAAGACAGGTAAGATGGATTAATAATAAAATAAGAACAGGCGGCCTTTGCAATCAACGGGATTTCGACGGGAGGGATAATACTTCCCTCCCTTTTTTTTAACAATCCAAGGAGTGAAAGGAGGTCCGATATGGGGCAAATAATTATCAACGGAATATTGATGGGATTTGTTTATTCATTGGTTGCAGTCGGTTTGACCCTTACCTGGGGCGTAATGGATATAATCAATTTTGCCCATGGTGAGTTTTTAATGATCAGCATGTATACGGCCTTTTGGATGTACAGTATATTCAGCCTTGACCCGCTGATATCGTTGCCAATCAGCCTGGTATTTTTATTTGCAATGGGGTTATTGACCTACAAGGGAGTTATCAAAAGGGTAATCGGAGTTTCCGGTTTGACACCCTTATTGGCAACCTTCGGTTTGAGCATGTTCTTGAAAAATTTTGCCCATTACTTATGGACACCCAACTTCAGATATATTAAAGATGCGCTGGTTTCCGGACGGACAATTAAATTGGGAAATTTGGTTATCGGCTTGCCGCAAATAGCGGCGGCGGTCGGCAGCATAGCCTTGACCCTATTAATTATGGCCTTTATGGATAAGACAAAGACCGGCAAAGCGATTCAGGCAACCGCTTTGAATAAGGATATGGCCCGCTTGATGGGGATTGATACGGAATGGATGTATGCCATAACCTTTGGTTTGTCAGGTGCCTGTGTCGGCGCTGCCGGTGTCCTCATGAGTACATTTTTCCCGATTTACCCGGAAGCCGGTGCCCTATATAGCATCTTGGCTTTTGTGATTGTTGCTCTGGGAGGTTTCGGTAATATCAAGGGGGCCCTTTTCGCCGGTCTCATAATCGGTTTGACCGAGGCTCTGGGAGGTTATTTTTTGGGTACCCAATTTAAATATGCCCTTGTATTTTTAATCTATCTGGTGGTAATGCAGGTGAGGCCAAGGGGGTTGTTCGGATGGTAAAGAATTATAAAAAGACAGTTGTAATCGTTTTAATATTGGCGCTTTTACCCCTTCTGACCAAAACCAAGGTTGTCCACAATACAATCATCCTGCTTTTGATCTTTGCCACCTTGGGTGAATCATGGAATTTAATAACGGGTTTTGCCGGTCAGACCTCTTTTGGCCATGCTGCTTATTTCGGTATCGGCGCCTACACCTCCTCCGTCCTTTTTTTCCATTACGGTACCAGTCCCCTGCTGGGAATGCTTCTGGGAGGGATCCTGGCCGCCTTGGTTGCCGGTATTACCAGCTACCCTTGTTTCAGGCTCAAGGGACACTATTTTGCCATAGCCACCTTGGCCGTTGCGGAAGTAATCAAGCAAATTTTTATCAGCTGGCGCTATGTCGAGGGGGCCACAGGCATATCCTTGCCCATTATTTCCCGCAGTGCCGGTTTTGGAGAGCGATTATTTTATCTGCAGTTTACTGATAAATTACCTTGGGTGTATATCTGTCTTATTTTATTTACAGGGGTAATAATTCTATGTGATTATTTAGAGAATTCAAAGTTGGGTTTTTATTTGAAGGCGATAAGGGAAAGCCATGAGGTAGCTGAATCAATCGGTATTAATACTGCCAGGTGCAAGCTTTACACCATTTTGATTTCTGCTTTTATCGCCGCCCTTTGCGGTTCCTTCTACGGCCAATATATTTTATACATCGACCCCTTTATGGTCTTTTCGCTGGACATATCCATGCGCATTGTCCTCCTGAGCGTTTTGGGCGGCATTGGCAATATCTTCGGGCCCATAATCGGCGCCTCAATTTTTGTCCCCCTCTCGGAATATACGCGGATCAAACTTGGCGGCTCCGGTACGGGCATTGACTTGATGATCTACGGTTTGCTGATTCTCTTGATTACCTGTTTTCAGCCCAAGGGTGTTATCGGCATCATTGACAGCCTTGGCCGAAGGCTTGGGAAAAAAGAAAGCGGAGGTGAAGAGAAAATTGCCAAACCTCTTGGAAGTTAAAGATATAACTATGAAGTTCGGCTCTCTGTTGGCCAATAAGGATGTCTCTTTCTCCGTCGGAGCCAATGAGATAGTGAGTCTTATCGGCCCCAACGGTGCCGGTAAGACGACCTTGTTCAACTGCATAACCGGTTTTTACAGGCCCCACAGCGGCAAAATATTTTATAGGAACAAGGACATTACCGACCTGCCTCCCTATACCGTTTGCCGGTTGGGAATTGGGCGAACCTTTCAAATAGTTCAAACCCTCGATGAGATGACTGTGGAAGAAAATGTAATAACGGGAGCCTTTCTCAAGGTAAAAAGCTATGGGGAAGCAGCTTCCCTGGCCCGGGGTGTACTCGAGAGGACGGGACTTTTGTTTAAAAAGGATGTGCCGGGGGCCAATTTAACCATTGCCGACCGAAAGAGGGTTGAAATAGCCAGGGCCTTGGCTACCAATCCTCGCCTTTTGATGCTGGATGAATGCATGGCCGGTTTGAACAAAACCGAAATCAGGCAGGCAATGGACTTGTGCCTCAGTTTAAAGGAAGAAGGCTTGTCACTTTTAATTGTGGAGCATGTAATGGAGGCCATTATGCCTATTTCGGATAAGGTTGTCGTTCTAAATGCGGGGCGGAAGATTACTGAAGGGACACCGCAGGAAGTGGTCAATGACGATGAAGTAATAAAGGCCTATCTGGGGGTTAGATATCATGCTAAAAGTAAAGAATCTTGATGCCGGCTATGGGAATGTGCCGATCTTATTCGATATTTCTTTGTCGATTGAGCCGGGGGAAGTGGTTTCAATCGTCGGTTCCAACGGTGCGGGCAAGTCTACTTTACTAAAAGTGTTGTCGGGACTTATTCGACCCAAACGGGGGTCGATTGAATTTTTGGGTGAACCCATCCATGCAATCGCAGCCCATGAGATCGTCCGGCGGGGGCTTTCCCATGTGCCGGAAGGCCGGCAGGTTTTTGGCAAGATGAGCGTCCGGGATAATCTTCTTTTGGGGGCTTTTACGGTGAAGGATATAGGGAGGATAAATAGGCGACTGGCGGAAATATATGATCTGTTTCCCATTCTCAAGGAAAGAAAGTATCAAAAGGCGGAAACCTTAAGCGGCGGCGAACAACAGATGCTGGCCATTGCCAGGGGACTTATGCCCGAACCGCAGCTCCTATTGATCGATGAAATATCTTTGGGCCTGGCCCCGGTCCTGGTTGACAGGGTAATGGATGCTTTGCGGGTCATCAGTAAAGAGGTAACTATTTTAATGGTTGAGCAAAAAATTCAAGAAGCCTTGGAAATTGCCGACCGGGGCTATATCTTGCAAAACGGCAGTTTCGTTTTGGAAGGGTCAGGTAGGGAGCTACTGCAATCGACCATAGTAAAAAAAGCTTATCTGGGTTTATAAAAAAATGAATATGGAATGCGGGCGCGGATTTTGATCTTGGAGTCGGTCAATGCTTCGGAATTGATTGATTTGCGGGATGGATGTTTGGCAATACTGAAAGATTACTATCGAAAGTAAAGCAGGCAATTATAGAATAAAATAAAATGATACTTGCCCTTGAAGTTTTCGGACTATCTCGCCGGCTTTTGGCTAGTGGGTGGGAACAATTGGTCGGAGGCTGCTTGTATAGACAGTCAACAACTCCGTATGCAGACCAATATGTGTAAATAATCCTCGCATAAGCGAGGATTACTTTTATTTGTAAATAGGGCTTTACTGCTTTACAGGCGGTAGTTTGGGGCTAGCGACGAATGATTTTTAGGCCACCACTGTGATCATTCGATTATTATCGGCCCAATAAACAGTCATATGTAAGGCAGGTATGGGCATGTTAACAGAGAAACATAGGTACAAAGTATTAACAGGTTTACAATAGTGCTTCTTCCTGCTAAAATTAGTGTACATTGTTCATTATTAACAATTTAGTAGGAGGGATCCTAATGTATAAGTTGGATAAAATCGATCAGGAAATTTTAAAGGTTCTTACAAGGGATGCCCGTATGTCAATGGCTGAGATTGGTAGAAAGGTTCATTTGTCAAGGGTTGCAGTTAGGGATAGGGTCAGACGTTTAGTTGATGAGGGGGTGATTGAGGAGTTTACGGTTGTCGTAAACAGTAAAGCGGTCGGTTATGATGTGCATGCCTTTTTTGAGATCGAAGTGGCTCCTAAGCACTTGGAGTCGGTGGCAGAAGAACTGGCAAAGATCGAAGAGGTAACAGTTGTATACCAAATGACGGGTCTCAGTGCCTTACATGTTCATGCTTTTTTGGAGGACACTACGTCATTGGCGGTGTTTTTACAAAACCACATCTATAGTATTCCCGGCGTTTCTAAAGTGTCTTCCGACCTCTTGTTAAGGCGCTTTAAGTCAATTCTCTCGGTTCGTTGAAGGGAAAAACCTTTGAAGTAAGAAAAGGCCTGCTTGTTTTAGATAGGCAGTACCGGCGCATCAAAGTATAACCATCCGTGCCAGCGAACAAAGATTGTATGCAGCAATAAGGGTATCATAATTATAACATTCAGAGGAGGCAATTATTTTATGAAAGGGCAAACAAAAGATCGCGAAACTTTTGGCAGCAGAATAGGTTTTATTTTTGCGGCAGCAGGTTCAGCCATCGGGATTGGAAACCTATGGCGCTTTCCTTGGCTTGTAGGGGCAAATGGCGGCGGTGCGTTTCTTTTGCTTTATTTGATTATTTTGGTTGTTGTCGGTGTGAGTCTTTTTATGGCCGAGGTCGCTTTAGGAAGGGCTACAAAGAGTTCCAATGTAGGCGCCTTTAGAAAGATTAGACCTTCTTGGGCTCCCGTCGGCATTTTAGGGCCTTTGGCAAGCTTTATCACCCTTTGTTTTTACAGCGTTGTGGGTGGTTGGATTATGTTTTATTTTTTCCGGGCCCTGGCGGGTTTCAAGGTTGCTGATCCGTCTTTTACTGCCGACATCTTTTCTCAGTTTACGGAACATTCGGTTTGGCCCATAGTATTTCATGGCATATTCTTAACTTTGACTGCACTTATCTGCTTTAAGGGTGTGCGGGGGGGAATCGAAAAATATTCACGCATATTGATGCCCGCCCTACTTGTTCTTTGCCTAATTTTGGCAGCCCGTTCCTTGATGTTGCCCGGAGCTTTGGAAGGTTTAAAGTTCTTCCTGGTTCCGGATTTTTCCGTTATTACGCCCAAAACAATACTCTATGCTTTGAGTCAGGTCTTTTTCTCCTTAAGCTTAGGGGTAGGGGCCATGCTGACCTACGGGAGTTATTTACCAAAAGAAGAGAGCTTACCGCGGGTCTCCTTGATAGTTCCTCTTTTGGATACCTTGGTAGCGGTTATGGCCGGCCTGATTATTTTCCCAATCGTTTTCACCTACGGTTTCCAGCCGGCGGAAGGAGTGGGTTTGACCTTTATAACTTTACCGGCGGCCTTCAGTGAGATGCCGGCGGGGAATTTATTCGGTGGTCTATTCTTCTTGCTCTTTTTCGTGGCGGCAATCAGCTCGACGATTTCGGCTTTGGAAGCAGTAGTTGCTTACTTTATGGAAGAACACGAATGGTCAAGGAAAAAGGGAACGTTTGTTTCTACGGCGATAATTTTTGTTATCGGCTGCTTTGCAGCCCTTTCCTTCGGTCCTTTGAGCGGATTTACAATCGGGGGAGAGAATATTTTTGGCCAATTGGACTGGCTGGTAGCAGCCCTAATCCAGCCCTTAGGCGGTATGTTGACGGCGGTCTTCGTTGCTTGGGTTTGGGGCAAGAAAGCAGCTTTACAAGAGATTACAAACGATGGGCTGATCAATTTCCGATTAGGCAATGTCTGGGTCGATGTGATGCTTAAATTTGTTGCTCCAGTCATTGTAATTATAATCTTCTTGGCAGGTATTGGTTTGTTATAAAGCCTTTTGATTAGAAGTACTAATGGACACAATATGGTATAGTTACAGATTATCAATTTAGGCCAATCGGAGGTATAAAAACTATGAAAAGTGTATTTGAAAAGATGGTGGATTACGATCATGAGCAAGTTTTATTTTGCCATGACAAAGCTTCCGGCTTGCGGGCCATTATTGCTATTCACAATAGCACCTTGGGGCCCGCTGCAGGTGGAGTAAGGATTTGGCCTTACGAGTCTGAGGAAGAAGCATTGGTTGACGTCTTGCGTCTTTCTATGGGGATGACCTATAAGACGGCAGCTTTGGGGGCCAATATCGGTGGCGGTAAGTCCGTTATTATTGCTGACCCCAAGGAGAAAACCGAAGAAATGTTGCGGGCTTTCGGCCGCTTTATAAACAGCTTGGGGGGTCGGTATTATACTGCCGAGGATGTAGGTGCTTCACCCCAAGACTTGTTGATATTGCGCGAGGAAACCCCTTTTGTGCTCGGTATGCCCCATATCAGCGGCGATTCTTCGCCGGTGACTGCAGCCGGCGTTTTTAGTGGCATGAAGGCTTCGGCGGAACATCTCTGGGGCAGTTCTGATTTCAAGGGCAAAAAGGTTGCCGTGCAAGGAGCCGGCGGGGTCGGCTTCGGCCTGGTTGAGTTGCTTATTGAAGCGGGAGCAAAGGTTTATGTTTCGGACATTGACGAAGAACGGGTTAAAAGGGCCGTTGAACTTGGTGCAATTGCGGTGTCCACCGATGAAATCTACGATGTCGATGCCGATATCTTTGCCCCTTGTGCCCTGGGCGGTATAATCAATGATGATACCATCGCCCGCTTGAAAGTTGAGATTGTCTGCGGCGGTGCCAATAACCAACTCTTGGAGCATCGCCACGGTGAAATGCTTGCCGAAAAGGGCATTTTGTATGCCCCGGATTTTGTTGTAAACGGGGGCGGAATGCTCAACGGTACCGATGAAATTGGACCGGGCGGCTATAACCGTGCTCGGGCCATGGCCAAGGTCAAAAGAATATATGATATTGCTTTGGAGATGTTTGATATAGCTCAGACCAGGAATATACTGCCTTTTGAGGCGGCGGAAATTTTTGCCGAGGAAAGAATTGAAAAAGCTTTGCGGCAAAAGAGAATTTTCTTAGCTCGCTAAACACGGGTTATGAAAATCTCCTTGCGTTTTCTTTAATTATCAATAAGCCCTATCTAGGTATTAGTTGTTTTATCGAGCCCTGCAAATGGAACGAAGTCAATATACCCAGGACTATATTGACTCTGTTACGAACCCTCTCGTTTATTTGCAGGGCAAGATAAAATAACGCAGATTCTTCTAAAACTTGGTATTATATCCCTTGCCGCGCAAGCGGTCCCGGGGTTACCTTATAAAAAAATATGTCAGCCTCAACAATTTTATTTGCCAAAAGATGTGGGAATAGATCTATTTATATTTGGAACAGGAGGATACCTTTATGAGGGAGCAGGAGTTTAGGATTTTAAGCAGAGGCGGGCAAGGGGCTGTTACTGCTGCCCAGATTTTGGTGGAGGCCGCTGTAGCGGCCGATAAATATGCCCAAGCGGTACCCAATTTCGGCCAGGAAAGGAAGGGGGCACCGGTCTTTACTTTTGCCCGGATTGCCGATTCGCCGATTGAAAGCCATACCTATGTGTATGAGCCGGATATTGTAGTTTTATTCGATCCTTTTTTGATGACATTGGGTATCGATCCTTTGGAGGGAACGACAGAGGATTCGATCTTGATTTTAAATGGCAAGGAAATACCGGCGGGGCTAGCCGGAAAATTTAATAAGATTGGTTTGATCGATGCCTGGGGTATTACCAATGAATTGATCGGTCGGGTACCACCCAATGCTGCCATGTTGGGGGCCATTGCCAAAACGACCGGTTTATTGGATATTGGTCATATTACCGAGGCTTTGTTGCATGTCTTCGGCGAAAAAATCGGCCCAATAAATGCGGAATGCGCCCGGCGGGCTTATAAAGGGGTTGTTATCTATGAAAATTAAAGCAGGAATATATGCAACCAAAATTGCTGATACCAAGACCGGTACCTGGCGGTTGGTAAAGCCGATCGTCAGCGATAAATGTACTGCTTGCGGCATTTGTGCCAAATATTGTCCGGGCCTTTTGATAGCTATCGGCGATATTGCCGAGATTGACTATGAATACTGTAAAGGCTGTGGCATATGTAAGGAAGTATGCCCCTTTGATGCAATTGACATGGTAGAGGAGGGTGATTAATATGGGTAAAAGGGTAGCAATCGACGGTAACAGTTCCATTGCGGAAGGGGTCAGATTGGCAAGGGCCCAGGTGGTCGCAGCTTATCCGATTACCCCGCAAACACCCATGGTGGAAAGGGTGGCGGACTTTATAAATGAAGGCAGGTTGGCCGCCAAATATATTGAGGTAGAGTCGGAACATTCAGCTCTTTCGGCGGTGGTCGGTGCCTCTTTGGTGGGGACAAGGGTTTTTACGGCTACGGCCGGTGCCGGCTTGGCTCTGATGCATGAAATCGTCGGGGTTGCTTCGGGTAACCGATTGCCCATTGTGATGGGCATTGCCAACCGATCCTTGCCCAGCCCCTGGTCTTTGCAGGTTGACCACTCCGACAGTATGGCAGAAAAGGATATGGGGTGGATACAGCTGTATGCGGCAAATTGCCAAGAGGCTTTGGATTATACTTTATTGGCTTACAGGGTCGGCGAAGCAGTCAGTTTGCCGGTCATGGTTTGCATCGATGGTTTTTTCCTTACCCATGCAACCGAGGCGGTGGAGTTACCCTCCCAAGAAGAAGTGGATGGGTTTTTGCCTCCTTTCAAGAGGGGCGATATATTTTTAGATCCCGAAGAGCCGATGACCGTCAACCAGTTAAATTCAGCTGATTCTTTCACCGAACACAAGTATAGACACAATTTTGCCCTGCAAAATGTTTTGTCGGTTTTCCCCCGGGCTGCCGATGATTTTGCCCATGCTTTTGGCCGCAAGCACGGCTTGATAAAGGCATTCAATTGCGAAGGGGCCGACGTGGTTTTAGTTACTCTCGGTTCTGCGGCGGGAACGGCTCGCAAGGTGGCCCGCGATTGCTCTGACGGCAATAGAAAGATAGGTGCTTTACAGGTATCATGTTTCCGGCCTTTCCCTAAAAAGGAGATAATAGATGCCCTTGGCAATAGCAAGTCATTGGCTGTTATAGACAGGTCTTGGGCTTTGGGGACGGATGGCCCTCTTTCGCAGGAGATAAAATCGGCTTTTTACAGTGCCGGCCTGGATGTTCCCGTCTATAATTTTGTTGCCGGTTTAGGAGGCCGGGATTTGAACGAAAAAACTTTAAAAAAGGCTGTTGATATTACTTTGGATTTGCGGAATAAAAAAGAGAAAGCATTTTATCCCATCTGGGTGGATGCCAAAAAGGAGGGCCGATAAGATGACCGGTCTGATTTGCAAAGGGACTACTACCTGCGAAGGTTGTGCCATGGAACTGATAGCCAGATCTGCCTTGGAAGTGTTGGGCAAGAATACCATTATATTGACCCCTCCCAGCTGTTCAGCTATTTTGACCGGCTTTGGGAAGGAAACTTGCTTTAGGATTCCGGCTTTCCAATCCAACTTGGAGAATATCGCCGCCTATTGCTCCGGTATCTCGGAGGCTTTGGTGTATTTGCAAAAAAGCGATGTCAATGTTGTGGCCTTGGCCGGCGACGGAGGGACCGTCGATATCGGCTTACAAGCTTTGTCAGGAGCCATCGAGCGGGGCCACAAATTTATTTATATCTGCTACGATAATGAAGCCTATATGAATACCGGGATTCAAAGGTCCGGTTCCACCCCTCTGGGAGCCTGGACAACCACAACACCGGGCGGCAAAAGGGTAATCAAAAAGAATATCGTTGAGATGCTCAGAGCTCAGGGAATTCCCTATATTGCTACTGCTTCGGCCGGCTATATTGATGACTTCAAAAAGAAGGTTGCTAAAGCACAGGAAATTGACGGACCCTCCTATATCCACGCCCTGACTCCTTGCCCCGGCGGTTGGCGATTTAAGCCCGCCGATACGATAAAAATTGCCCGTTTGGCCGTTGATACCAACCTTTATCCCCTTTTTGAAGCAGTTGACGGTAAGGTCAAAGTGACCAGAAAGGTTCGTCGTCCCAAACCGATCCGTGAATATTTGGAATTGCAGGGACGTTTTAGGACCATCCTCCCTGCCGAGATAGAAGAATTGGAGAGGGGTGCTGAATCCTACTACAACAAACTACTGGAAACGGAGGCTAGCTAGATGCAGGAACTGGATAAGTTTTTTTACCCTGAAAAAGTAGCAGTTATTGGAGCAAGCAATGATGAGAAAAAAGCCGGTTACCAGATTGTCAAAAATTTAGTTGAACTGGGCTTTGCCGGGGAAATCTTTCCTGTCAATCCCAAGGAAGAAAAAATTTTCGGTTTGCCGTGTTATCCTGCTTTAAGTGATATAGAAGGGCGAGTGGATTTAATATTGGTCAGTGTGCCGGCACTCTTGGTGCCGTCCATATTCACCCAGGCTAAAGAGCGGGGCGATGTGAAAGCTGCGGTTATATTGGCTTCGGGCTTCAGCGAAACTCGCATTCCGGAGCGGGTTAAACTGGAAAAAGAGGTTATCAGAATTGCCCGGGAAGGCGGTATACGGATTATCGGGCCCAATTGTGTGGGGGTTATGAATACGGAAAACAGGCTTGATACCACCTTTGCCGCCGGGATTAAGAAGGTACCCGGTTCCATGAGCCTTCTCTCCCAAAGCGGTTCCTTAGGGGCTTCCATTGCCGCCTTCTCGGTCAATCAAGCTGTGCCGATAGGCTTTGCCAAGTGGGCTCATGTCGGTAATCAAAGCGATATCGATGTCTTGGATATTATGAAGTACTACGGTCAAGATGAAAAGACGAAAAGCATTGCCATATACATGGAAGGAATCGATAATGCCCGGGAGTTTATGGCGGTGGCCAAAGATATCAGTGCAGAAAAACCTATCGTTATCCTCAAAGTTGGCCGCAGCGAGTTAGGTTCAGGCGCTGCCGCCTCCCATACCGGCTCCCTTGCCGGTGCCGATGCCCTCTACGATGCGGCTTTTGAACAGGCAGGTATATTGCGGGTAAATACCATCGAGGAGCTTTTGGATACGGCCAAAGCCATCTCTATGCAACCCCTACCCAAAGGCAATAGAATTGCAGTATTAACCGAGGCCGGGGGGCCGGGTATAATTGCCGTCGACGAGATAGGCTTGGACGGGGCCGCGGTTTTGCCCAAATTGTCGGCCAAAACCATTGCCAAACTCCGGGAAACTTTGCCACCGATGGCTATCGTTGACCACACCGAAGGTTATGTGGACATGTCGGCTGCCGCCGATGAAAAGCACCATGCTGACGCTTTACGGATTATGCTGGAAGATGAGAATGTTGATGGTCTTGTTCATCTTAGCGTTCCGCCGACATTTTTAAATCCCCGCCAATTGGGGGAGATGTCAGCAAAGGTAATCAGGGAATATAATAAGCCGGTTACGGTTTGCTACCTGGCCGGGGAATGGGTGCAAGAAGGCCGCGAAGCCATGGAGAAGCAGGGAATCCCGACCTTCGATATGCCGGAGCGGGCCACCAGAGCTATGATCAATATGGTTAAGCGCAACTCGATGCTGGCCGCCATGCAAGATGATAAAAAAGAAGAAAATCCGGCAGTTTGCAAGGAAGCGATCGCCGGAATCATTGCTGAAGCTAAAAAAGAAAAAGTTAACTTGACCGAAGTGGAATCAAGGCAGATATTGGCGGCTTACGGCCTGGATTTCGGTAGGTATGAGCTAGCGACAGACAGCGAAGATGCCCTCCGCAAGGCTGAAAATCTCGGTTATCCCCTCGTTATGAAGATCATGTCGCCGGATATAATCCACAAAAGCGATGCCGGCGGGGTGGTTGTGAATATCAAGACTGGGGAAGAACTTCAAAAGGCTTTTAAAGAATTGCTGGCCAATGCCGAAAATTACAACAAAAATGCCCGCATTGACGGAGTCCTCTTGGCGCCGATGGAGCCGGCAGGGCAAGAGATGATTGTGGGGGCCATCCGTGATGAGCAATTCGGTCCCTGTGTTATGGTCGGTTTTGGTGGTATCTTTGTTGAGGTCTTGAAAGATATAGCTTTCAAAGTGGCCCCGGTATCCAAAGCCGAAGCTCGGGATATGATTGAGCGCCTGAAGATGTACCCGGTTCTCGATGGAATCCGGGGGCAGGCCAAGCTGGATGTCGAAGCAATTGCCGAACTGATTGTCAAGATCAGCAGGCTTTTGGTAGAAAATGAAGAGATTAAAGAGATTGATATCAACCCAATCAGGGTTTACGAAAAAGGTATAAGTGCCTTGGATGCCAGGGTTATAATCTAACCTTGGTTTGTGGCCATTGCGGGATTGCTTCTTAACAGTTCCGCAGTGGCTTTTTCATTTCCAAGTCGTCGGCAATCTTATACCATCTTTGGACTGCATTTTCCAACCTGTAGTAATGGAGAAAGTAAAAGAAAGAAAGTATTGCCAGGATGAAAAAAAGAAGCCCTTTGATCATATCAGGAAATAGGTAAAAAAAGATTGTTGCTCCGATAAAGATAAGGGAAGTAAAAAGAGTTACCAATAGATGGATCAATCTTTCATGCTGTATTCGCTTTACCTGTTCTTTGTGGTAAACCAAAAGTAGAGTCGGGTCGATAACTTCTTGATTTAATTGGGCCAAGAGCCATCTTTCATAATTTAAAATATATTTATACAAGGTTATTTCTCCTTTCCAAGTAATTCGGCAGCAGGTTCAAAGTAGGGGAAAAGGTAATTGGGCTAAGCTGTATTAGCTCTCTTGCGAAATTCCGCGCCTGGGAATTTATATTGCAAGCTTTCGACAAAAGGGAATTTGTTCCTGCCCTAAATATTTGGCCGGCAAGGCGGGCTTGGTTGACTTGTCAGCCGGGTAATGATAAGCTTATGTTGGTTGTGCAATCAGAATAAGAAAGAATGGTGCCCATGACATCGAAAGAATTGTTCTCTTTGTTCCTTACGTTCTTTAGAATCGGCCTTTTCACCTTTGGCGGAGGATATGCGATGATTCCTCAGATACAAAGGGAGCTGGTCGAAAAACGCCAATGGATTGATGAGTCGTATTTTGTGGATTCCATACTGGTTACCCAATCGGTTCCCGGGCCCGTGGTAGTCAATCTATCGATTTATTTGGGCTATAAGTTTGCCGGGGTGGCCGGGGTACTTGCTTGTTTGCTGGGGGTTGTATTGCCCTCTTTTTTTATTATTCTTTTGATTGCTATTTTCTTGAGTCATTTTGCCGGCTTGCCGATTATTGAAAAGATATTTTTAGGAATTCGCCCGGCTGTGGTGGGCTTGATAGTTTATGCGGCAATTAAGTTATCCAGAAATTTTCAATGGACAGGGAAGGCGATCATTCTTTTACTTCTTTCTTTTTCTATCAATGTCTTTTTAGGGGTCAGCCCTATTTTTATCATTATGGGAGCCATAATAATAGGCCTAATCGGCTTTTATTACAATAAAGAAAAGGTGCCGACCAAAAAGACCGGTAAAAGTTCAACGATCGTTAAAAAGTAGGGGTGCAGAAAGATGATTATTCTTTTGAAATTATATTTTACCTTTTTTAAAATCGCCCTCTTTGGTTTTGGGGGCGGCTATGCCATGATTGCTCTTTTGGAAAAAGAGGTGCTACCTCGCGCTTGGGTGACCGTTACTGAGTTTGTCGATATCGTTGCCATTGCTGAGATGACTCCGGGTCCATTTGCTATCAACAGTGCTACTTATATCGGTTACAAGGTTGCCTCCTTGCCCGGCTCAATTATTGCAACTTTGGGTGTGGTGACGCCGCCCCTGATTTTTGTTATTATTTTAGCGCGGTTGACCGAAAGATTCAGTCAGGCACCGGGGGTTGAATATATATTGCGGGTGATGCGCCCGGCGGTAATAGGTTTTATTTTTGCTGCGGCTTGGTCGGTAGGATCCCACAGTATTGCTGATATACCTGGTTTACTAATTGCTTTGAGCGTAGTTGGCCTGCTTTTTTTTACCAAAATCAGCCCGATTCTTTTAATCTTTCTGGCCGGTTTGGTGGGAGCAATTGTATTCTAGGCCCGGGGCATGTTTGATTAATTAATATACTATTTCTAATGGAAGCTCTTATCCCTTTTAGAAGGTTTATTCTCTTTTGAAAGGGAATTTTTGTATCTTTGTGGAAATGATAAACCATATATATAACGACAATATATTTTTGCTCCGTTTTCTTGTGGATACCTCGTTATTTGAATTAAATCAGTGGTCCGGGTGGCGAAAACCGGCGCACGGTGGTTCGGTTTTATTAAAGGGTTCGACCGCCGGACAAGGGGAGGTGACGGATATGGAAAAAGATGTTTTGGGGGCCGTCTTCGGTTTATGCGTTGCCGATGCCTTAGGGGTTCCAGTCGAATTTAAATCCCGCGAATATTTGATGGCCAATCCGGTTACCGGCATGCTTGGCTACGGCACATATGATCAACCGCCCGGGACTTGGTCGGACGATACCAGCATGACGCTTTGTTTATTGGACAGCTTGTCAGCCGGCTTGGATTACACCGATATAATGAACAAGTTTGTTTTGTGGTTTCACAAGCACCAATATACCCCCCACGGTTATACTTTTGATATTGGTGGTACAACCCAAAGGGCTCTGGAAAGATTCATGGCCGGTGTAGCACCTTTGGAGTGCGGCGGCTTGGTGGTGCGGGACAACGGTAACGGCGCTTTGATGAGGATTCTGCCCTTGACATTTTTCCTGTATGATAAGTACGGCGCAGATGTTTTCCGGGAGAAAAGGGCAATGGAAATAATCCATAATATTGCTTCTTTGACCCACGGACATCCCAGAAATCATATTGCTTGCGGTATCTATATAGCAATTGCCCTCCAATTGCTTGATGGTGAGAATCTGCTTGCAGCGGCTAAGGCGGGAATCAGCTCAGCCCGGGATTTCTATAGGCAAGCGCCGGAATATGGCAGGGAATTGCATCACTTTGAACGCCTCTTTGCCGGAGAGGATTTTGCGCGATTGGATGATGGAGAAATTAAAAGCAGTGGCTATGTGGTGGATACATTGGAGGCGGCCCTGTGGTGCTTGCTCAATACGAAAAATTACAGGGAATGCGTTTTAAAGGCTGTAAATTTGGGCGATGATACGGATACCGTCGGGGCGGTTGCCGGTGGGCTGGGGGGCTTGTATTACGGCTTGGAGGCCATACCGGAGGAGTGGCGACGGCAAATACCCCGCAAGGAGTTCATTGCCGGCCTTTGTCGGAAATTTGCTGCCTCTTTGGTGAGTGGAGGCACAGATCGGCAGTGATGGTGAATCGGGCAGGACTTTTGGGTTTATTTGGCGAATTTAATATTATTACCGGGAATTTTACCCACCCGTGTTTTTACCGGGCCTGATTTTTATCGTCAATCGTTTGCCTCGCCCTGATGGGGCTTCTTCGGCGGACCAAGGGGAAAGATACAAGGACCTGACACCGGAAGGAGTGGTAAGGATGGATTCAACCGGCACCCTTAAAGTATTTTTAGTTTTACTGGGGGTTATTCTTTTGTGTTCCCGGTTCAATTATTCCTTAGCCAGACAAAAGGAACTGCCTCCGCGCATTGGGGAAATAGCCTTGGAATATGCATTGGGGCAAGAAGGCAAGCCCTACATTTGGGGTGGCCGAAGCACCGGTGGTTTCGATTGTTCAGGATTGGTTGTTTGGGCCTATAGGCAGGCACAGCCCGGTATTAAATTTAGGAACGGCAAAACCGCCGGCCCCGATGCTACGGCAGATACTCTATATTATTACAATGTTGTTCCTTTGACCAATGAGGAGATACGACCCGGTGATCTGATGTTTTTTACCTGTGATGCTGCTAGGATTACCCATATTGGTTTATTCGTCCGTTGGGTAAACAATAATGAATTTGAACTTTTGCATGTTTCTGCTTCGCGAGCACAAGTAGTCAGAGATGTGTGGCCCCTGGAGGGCAAAAAAGGGAATGAATGGTTTGTCGGTGCCGGTAGAATGGTAATAAGCAGATAACCTTTTTTGTTAATATCGGCGAGACTTTTGAAGAGCAATTTTGATTGATGCAGGTTCCGAGGCGATGATATTCCGGAAGCAGTTGGTGTGGGGAAGCGGAAAATTGCCGATGTCCGCCTATTGACAAATTATGCAAGGACTGATAATATTCAGTAGGGAATGGTATTTTTCTGAAGTGATTCGGCAAGTAAAAAAAATTTAATAGACTCTTATCTAGAGAGGTGGAGGGACTGGCCCTAGGAAGCCTCGGCAACCTTCAGATTGTTCTGAAAAGGTGCCAACTCCGACAGCGAATAAAAATGGTCGCTGAAAGATGAGTGAGGTAAAAACCAATCAGCTGAATTACAGCCTCTTTCATCGGAAAGAGGTTTTTTAATTGCCCGGAGGAAAAAACAAGGAGGTAATAGAAGTGTCCGAAGTTTTTAAATCTTATGAAGAAATAAACGAAAAAATCAGTAATGGCGATGCCGTGATTTTTACCGCCGAAGAGTTCAAAGAGTTGGTGGATAAGGAGGGTGTCCGGGAGGCTTCCCGCCGGGTGGATGTTGTTACAACGGCAACGTTTAGTCCTATGTGCTCATCCGGTGTCTTTTTAAATTTTGGCCACAGTGATCCACCGATTAAGATGGCCAAAATATGGCTCAACGATGTCCCGGCTTACGGGGGCATTGCTGCCGTAGATGCCTACCTAGGGGCGGCGGAGCTGCGTGAAGGGAGCCAAGGCAAGTATGGCGGGGCCCATGTCATTGAAGATCTCATTGCCGGGCGGCGGGTTAATTTAAGGGCACAAGGCTACCCTACCGATTGCTATCCTAAGGAACGAGTCGAGGCCGTGGTCAGTAAAGAAGATTTAAATGAATGCATTCTCTTCAATCCTCGCAATGTTTACCAAAACTATGCAGCAGCGACAAATTCCACCCCTAAAACCCTTTATACCTACATGGGGACTCTTTTGCCCCACTTTGGCAACGTAACCTACGCAACCTCCGGTGAGTTGAGTCCCCTCTTGAATGATCCTTATTTAAGGACGGTCGGAATCGGAACAAGAATTTTTTTTGGCGGGGCCCAAGGCTTTATTGCCTGGAACGGGACGCAGCATAATCCCGAAAAACCTCGCAGCGAAAATGGTACACCGATCGGCCCTGCCGGTACATTGAGCTTGATTGGCAACCTGAAAGAAATGAGCAATGATTATATTAAGGCGGCGGTATTCCATAAATATGGGGTCAGTCTTTTTGTCGGTGTCGGTATACCCATACCGGTCTTGGATGAAGATATGGGCCGTTTTTTGGCCGTTCGGGATAAAGATATAAAGACGCCGATTATCGATTTCGGTGTTGCTAAAAGAAGCAAACCTGCTTTGCATACGGTAACCTATGAAGAACTAAAGAGCGGTTTCGTTACCTTGGCGGGTAAAAAAATTCCGACCGCCCCTTTGTCTAGCATGTATAAAGCCCGTGAGATTGCCCAAACTCTCAAGGCTTCGATAGAATGCGGCAAATTTTTCTTACAGGCACCCGTTTGTCCCTTGCCGGCTAAAGGTACGGTAAAATCGCTCAATGTAAAGGAGGCCGACATATGATAGGAAGAAGATTTACACTGGTCTTTCCGCCCGAAAGTTCCACTAAACCGATTACTTATATG
This sequence comes from uncultured Halanaerobiales bacterium, assembly GCA_964568715.1. Taxonomy (GTDB): domain Bacteria; phylum Bacillota; class Halanaerobiia; order B1SED10-174; family B1SED10-174; genus CAZMQU01. The sequence goes on along the minus strand of CAZMQU010000008.1, from coordinate 83,333 downwards.
TTGATAATCAAATATGATATTGAGGTCAATATTTTAAAAGCTGAAATTACGGCAGGGAAAGAAGGTCGCTTATTGATGGAGCTGAAAGGAAAGGTGAAAAATTTGCAAGAGGGTATTGAGTATTTGGAAAAGGAAGGAGTTAAAGTTGTACCGCTGGAAAAACAAATCTATCTCAATAAAGAAGATTGTGTTCATTGCGGTGCTTGCACATCGGTTTGCTTTCCCGGGGCCTTATCAATGGACAAAGAGTCATGGTTGCTTCAATTTGAGCCTAGCAAGTGTGTTGTTTGCGGTTTGTGTGTTTTTGCCTGTCCATTACGGATTATAAATATCAGCTTCGGGCAGGAGGATATTGATGAATAGCGGTTTCCAGCCCAGGCTATATCGTCACGGGCTTGCAAGGGATACGCATACTTCATTTACGGTGATCCACAAGGAGACTGATTTGTGGATTTCAGTTCGCAATAAAGATAAAGAAAAAGGGTTGGAGGATTATATGCAAGCCGGCATAATTTCTCTGAGAAAACAAATTGATCGCTATATCCATAGCGATCAAAACTTTCTTACGGCTTTGAAGCCCCTTTGTGCTTTGGAAGAAGCTCCGCAAATCGTTAAAATCTGTTGTAGGGCGGGGACTTTGGCAGGGGTAGGGCCGATGGCTGCAATCGCCGGTGCTTTTGCCCAAATGATAGGCGAGAAGGCCGTCGCAAGGTACAAATTGAAGGAGCTGATTGTGGAGAATGGCGGTGATATCTATGCCTTGTTCCGGGAGCCAATTATCTTTTCAGTCCATGCCGGTAACTCTCCTTTTTCGGGGCGGCTTGGCTTGGAGATCGGGGCTGATTTATCGCCCCTCGGTATCTGTACTTCCTCGGGAACATTCGGCCATGCCCAGAGTTTCGGCCGGGCCGATGCAGTAACTGTTTTGGCCAAGGAAGCGGCTGTTGCCGACGCTTTTGCAACGAAATTTTGTAATAGCGTTAAGTCGGCAGCAGATATTGAAAAGGTTTTGCAGGAATCCGCTGACCACGAGATGCTATTGGGCCTTGCCATCGTAGTGGGGGATAGGGTTGGTGTGCGAGGAAAGGTAAAATTGGTTTCCCTAAACTAACAAATTAATTGTTTGTAAGGCTTCCCGGGCTAGGGGCATTAAAAATCCCGGGTTTTTTTCTGCTATTTAGAAGGTGCAACCAGCAGAGGTTGCACCTTCTAAATATAGCTTGTCTTAAATATAGTCGTTTTTAGCGACAAGTAAGATTAAAGTTGAATCAGTTTATTCCAAACCGTTTTGAGGGACATTTTTTGTGAGTCGGACTGCCATTATTTCTTGCAAGCCCAGGTTCGGCAATTGCTGCAAGTTTGCCCGTTCCTACAAAGGCCTTTACTTTTATTTCCCGTCGGATACTTTTGAGGGACGGGTTTTTCCGACCAGCCGGCTAGGGCCGTTATTGATTTCACCGGCTCCAACATAAAGTTTTCATTGCTTACCACAGTAGGTTGCGTCTTCAAAAAACCAATGATTTGCTCTTGGTCTTTAAGCGGCCAATCTCCGTAGCCGGGACTGTATCTGAGGGTGGGATAAAGCTTTTGTGGTTTAAATTTATTTGCTAAATCGTTAAAAAAAGTATCTGCTAAAAATTCAATGGCTTCAGAACCAAATATGTCGGCTAGCACGCCTTCGTAAAATTTACCCTTTTCCATACAGAGGGAGGAATGGTTGGGAAGGTTTTTGCCTATGGTAATGGCTGTAAGGGTTGCTGATTTTGCCTCTTTTAGGCCCGCTGTCAAGTAGGCACTTTTAAAAACAGGACCATTCTTGCCCTGCAGGGTGAGTTTATTGCCTTCGATGGTTAGGGAGCCGGTTGTCCAATAGATTACCGGTTCAACAAGGCTAAGCAGGCTCCTGATTTTTTCTTCGGCACCGGCCAAAGCCGGGTTGCGCAAAGCGATTTGGTCGATATCCAAAACAGTAGCCGATGCCGTATCTTTAAAAATTGTTTGCAAGTCATTCACCCTTTCCCGATTTTTTATTTTTGTATCGCCGCAATCAATCTTATCCATTGTTTCTCAACAAGTTATCCACAGTCCTTACTGCGCTAACTGCATCCTTTCCATAGCCATCAGCACCGGAGGCCAAGGCGAAGCTATTGGTTACGACTGCCCCGCCGGCAATTATTTTTATTGCGGGTAAAGCCTTTTTGATCAGCTTGATGGTTTTGGGTATTTCGATCATGGTTGTGGTCATCAAAGCACTTAAAGCGACGATATCAGCTTTTTCTGCCTCAGCGGCATCAATAAATTCTTGGGGTGCTACATTTTTGCCCAAATCTACGACTTTGTAGCCGCTGTTTTTTAGCATAACAGCTACCAGATTTTTACCGATGTCATGGACATCGCCTTTGACGGTGCCGATTACTACCGTTCCTTTCCGGGCCAGACCGCCGGTTTTGCCAAAATGTCTGTCGAGCAAGGCGAAGGCTTTTTGAGCAGCTTCAGCACTGAGCATTAACTGGGGCAAGTAGATTATTCCTTCTTCAAATCTAGCACCGGCAATGACCAAACCGGGAACTAAAGCTTTGTCAACTATCTCTTGGGCCGGTGTGGAACTTCTCAACAATTTTTTGACGCTCTCAATTGCTTTTAAAGAACCTTCAACAATTAAGGCGGCCAAATTTTCCAGGTCAGTTTGATCTTTTTTCTTTGCTTTGGACGGTGTTTCTTCGGTTTCAGAATTGTATTTAATAAAATTGGCGGAATGGGGGTCGCGCCCTGCCAAAAGACAAGCCGCTTGCCAAGCATCCATGATGCCTTTATCCAAGGGGTTGACTATTGCCAAATCGAGTCCTGCCGCTATAGCCATGGCGAAAAAAGCTGTATTTAATTTTTTTCTGGCAGGCATACCATGGGAAACATTGCTAACCCCCAAAACGGTCTTCACTTTTAAATTCTTTTTTACCGTAGCCAAGGCATGCAGAGTTTCCCTTGCGGTGTTGGTGCCCGCGCCAACGGCCATTACCAGACAATCGATGTAAATATCTTCTTTTGGAATACCGTTTTTAAGGCAGGCTTCAACGATTTTTGTTGCAATATGAAATCTGTCGCGGGCTTTAGCCGGGACACCTTTTTCATCTAAGGTTAAACCGATTACAGCTGCACCGTAACGTTTAACGATGGGCAATATTGTTGCCAAAACTTTTTCATCGCCGTTTACGGAATTGACTAATGCCTTGCCGTGGTACGCTTTCAGTCCTTTTTCTATCACGACCGGGTCGGTGGTATCCAAGACGAGGGGAGCGGTTATGCTTCGCTGCAGTATATTGATCATGTTTTCCATGATTGTTCCTTGGTCGATCTCATAAATGCCGGCATTAAGGTCAATCATGTGAGCACCGTGAGCAACCTGCTTATTTGCCTCTTCTTGGACCAGACTGTAATCTTCCATTAAAATGGTCTCTTTGAGTTTTTTGCGGGCGGAGGGATTGATGCGTTCGCCGATTATTATCGTCGGCAAATTGTCATCGGCAACGACGATGCTTTCCCGGCCGGCAAAGGTACTTCGTTTTTTTTCCCGACGATGTGGCGTGACAGGTCTAAAGGAATGAACAAGCTCGTGAAGAGCCTTTGAAAAAGCGGGTGTGCTGCCGCAACAAGAGCCGATAATAGGTACGCCCAGCTCCAGGTAAGGCTTCATTGCCCTGGCAAACTCTTCCGCCCCCATGGTGAAATGCGTCTTTTCTTCTTGTATGGTTGGCAGGCCGGCGTTTGGTTGTATGATTACAGGCAACGACGTGGTTTCCAGTATTTCTTTAGCGACAGGCAGTAATTCCAAAGGTCCCCCGGAGCAATTGGCACCAATAGCCGCTGCTCCCAAGCTTTCCATTACCACCGCGGCACTGGCTGGGCTCACCCCGGTAAGGGTCCGGTTTTTTTCAAAGGTAAGGGAACATATTACCGGAATCTTACAAGAATCTTTTGCTGCCAGCAATGCTGCCCTTATCTCACCCATATCGCTGAAAGTTTCTAAGATAATTAAGTCCGGACAGCCTAGGGCCAGGGCAGTGATTTGTTCTTTAAAGATATTGTAGGCTCTGTCGAAGGAAAGATCCCCCAAGGGGTAGACGAAGCGTCCTGTTGGTCCTACTGACGCTGCAACCAGAGCGTCTTTTTCTTGGGCGGCTTGCCGGGCTATCTGCACGGCATTCCTGTTGATTTCCTCCAGTCTGTGTTCCAGATTATAGGCGGAGAGCTTTATCCGATTGCCACCGAAGGTGTTGGTGGTAAGAACATCGGCGCCTGCCTCGATGTATGCTTTATGTATTCCGAGTACTTCTTTCGGTGCTTCGATAATCATTATTTCCGGGCATTGGTTTGTTTTAAGGCCGGCTTCTTGCAGCATGGTGCCCATGGCTCCGTCAAATATCAAATGTTTTTCCAATGGATTAATCTTGGCCACCCCAATCACTCCCTATGGCTAATTAAAAACACCCTTCCTGCCAAACAAGAAGGGTTGCGCACTTCTTATCTGCCAGAACCTTGGTTCCGTCGGAATTGGCACCTTTTCAGTTTTTCCTGAAGGTTGCCGAGATTTCATTGGGCCGGTCCCTCCACCTCTCTTGATGAGAAAAGCTATTAAATTAATTTACATTATAATATCAATGGTGTTAATTGTCAAGAATACTAAGGGGCTATTAGGTTATACCTTTACACTTTCTGCAATATCGCCGGGTTTTATGTGGGTAAGTCGACCGTCAGTCAATTCGATGGTCTTTGTTGCAAAAGTCATTATCCTTGGATCGTGGGTGGTAAATATAAAGGTAGTATTAAAGAGTTTATTAATCTTTTTCATTAATGCCATTATTTTCATGGCGTTTTCGCCGTCCAAATTTGCCGTCGGTTCATCGGCAAGGACTAATGGAGCCCTTGTAACTAAGGCACGGGCTATTGCAACTCTTTGTCTTTGCCCTCCTGATATCTCATTAATTTTCCTTTTGTTCAAATCATTTAAGCCCACCAGGTTAAGGGCTTCGCTGACACGGTCTTTGATTTTTGCAGTGGAAATTTTCCTAAACAGCAAGGGAAATTCGATATTTTCATAGACGTTTAACGTTGGCAAAAGGTTAAAAAATTGAAAAACAAAGCTGATTTTTTCTTTGCGGTAAAGATTCTTTTCCCGCATCGACAGGTTATTTAATATTTTACCGTCGACCATGATTTCCCCTTGTTTGGGGGTGTCCAAGGTACCCAATAGATTGATAATGGTTGTCTTGCCGCTGCCTGAAGGGCCGATTAGAGCTATCATCTCACCTTTTTCAATCGTAAAGGATACATTACTGATTGCAGGAACTTCAATCTTACCCAGATGATATGAATGGCTGACGTTTTTGAATTCGATAAAGGCCATAGTAAACCTCCCTTATGTTTAAGGTATTGTTAATCATCGTAAAATGTTGGCAGGATTATGAACAGGTTGGGCCAATTCAGTATTAAAGCAGGGTGCTTAGCGGTATCAATATGAAAAGGTCGGTAAATGCTATCTTTGAAGGCAAGGTTTTCTTCCAACCCTCGCGATTACCAGCTACTCTTTAATGTATCTATAGGGTTGAGTCCGAGTATTTTGCCAATAGGTGATATTGTACCTAAAAAGGCTATGACTGTAACACCAATAATGGTATAGGTGGCCGTTTTAAGGTCGATTTTAAAGTATAAAATATCGGAAGCTATCCCATATTTCATGGCTTCATTGATGGCCGGTATGCCGATTTTAGATAAAATGCCAACTGCTGACAGCCCTAAAATGCAACCGGTGAGCGCCGGCAAAAGCCCTAACAAAACCCCTTCCGTAGCAAAAAGAGCAAAAATATTTCCTTTTTTTATTCCCATTGAAGCCATAATTCCAAATTCTTGTTTACGGCCGGTTATGCTGATAATTAAAGTACTATAAATAAAAAGAAAAATACTCAAATACATAAGTCCCTTGGTAAAGCTTAGAATGACATCGTACATTTCTCCTTGTGACAAAATAAATTTACCGGATATTTCCGGTGGAACCATCGCCCAGTCAGAGGGGAGATTTTTTGCAATGCCGGTAAGGCTCTGTTGGGCCAATTCTTTGTCCTTAAAAGAAATCAATAAATATGAAAATTTACTTTCCCCCGCCATCAGCTTTTCCACTAGGAGTGAGTAATCAATATATACCAAAGAGTTGACGATTCCAGGGTAGCCTTTGCCGGTGAAAATTCCCGCAACTTTAAACTTAGCCGAAACCGGGCCCGTGTCGGTAAAGAAAAAAAGATTGACTGTTGTGTTTATTTCCAGATTTAGTTTATCTGCAATTGATTTGCTAATGTATATACCATTTTCCAAGTTATTATTTTGTTGAGTAAAATCCAGTAGGGTGCGGAAGGAATAGTCTTCTTCTTTGGCAAAATCGCAACCGATGACAGTAACATATTGATTTTTCTCGACATCTCCGCCCTTGATGCCGGCCATAAGGGTTAATCTCTTATATATTTCATCGATATTGGTATCTCTTTTTAGCGCGGCTATTTGCCCTTCATCTGAGAGCATCTTGTCCCAGGCCACTTGAACAAAGCCGGGACTTTCTTTTATTTTCACGTCTTTTTTTATCAACATCAAGTCGCCGGTGTAGTTTGTGTACATCAAATCAGCCAGCTGATTCTTAATACCGCTGATCATGCCTGCAATCAGAACAATCATAAATGCTGCAAATCCGATTGCGATCATTATATAATGGTTGCGCCTATATCTGATGATATTTCTTAAAGGTAGCTTAATATAGTTCAGTATCTTATTCATTTTTAAGGACCTCAACCGGATTTAATCCGTTGATTTTTGTAATGGAATAGATGTTGGCCAATTCAATCAAACCCAATATGCAAAGGAAAGCCTTTCCCGCCAGCGCAATATCCATATAGGGTGAAAAGCCCTCCAAGCCCCCCATAAAAGTCTGTACCGTTCTGGGTATGGAAAGGCCGATATTGGCCAGCATTTTCACAATCAGACCACCGGCTGCAACGGCGGGTAAGACGAAACAAATTGCAAATATGGCAAATTCACAAAGGACCAGCGAATTAATTCTAAAATTGGACAAACCCATACTCATCATAATCCCGTATTCTTTTTTTCTTTCTTCCACGGTTGCCAAAATAGTATCTAAGAAAAAGATAGTAATAACAATGATGGCAATAATACCGACAGACCAACTCAATATGACAAAGAAGGTCATGAGTGCTACCAACATACTACCGTATTCTTTATAGTCCATGACTTTGTACTCGTTGGTGTCTAAGATTTTTTTGATGTATTCCTTACTTTTTACGATCCGACTTTCGTCTTTGCAATGCAACAATATATTTGTAACCGCATCGCCATTAACATCCATTAAAAACCTCACATCATCTATAGTTGTGTAGGCAAGGTGACCGGTCATAATTTCGATAACGCCGGGAATCATATAAAGTCCTTTAACTGTGAAGTAATCGATGTTTCTCAAGCCCTGATCAGTTACGACCTCCAAGGTAATGTTGTCACCGACGGTAACATTAAGATCTTCGGCAATTGCTGCGGGCAACAAAATTTCATTGGTTCGCCCCGGACTAGGGTCGAAGTTCTCCCCTGCAATAATCTTAAATGATTTAGACCTGCCCTCGTCTATTCCTACTAAAAAGGCGTGGGTCATTGAGGTGTCGGTATAGAAGAAGGCTTTGGTTTTATATTCCGCCCAAAATTCAAAAGAGGCACCATGTGGGGCAAGTTTACTTATAACACCTTCTTTTTCGAAAGAAACTGCCTTGTCAAGATGTAAAGCATCCATATCTGATTGGGCGGCTACGATTGCTATATTGCCCAAGAAATTGTCAATGGCATTGCCGAGCATTTGGCGGGAAAGCCCGGCATTGTAGCCGAGAAATAAAACTATAATCAAGGATAAAACGAAAAATGATATCCCTAGCAGATAGGTTCGATTTTTTCGTCGCCAAAGGTTTTTGTAGCTGAATTTTAGATAAAAAAGAAGCGGTCTGAACCTCAACTGTTTTCACCTTCTTCTAGTCCGTATCATTTACAAGATTGATGGTTACAGTGTTGCCGTCACTGTCAGGTCCCTTATATTTAAGAAGGATACCTTCCGGCGAATACCAATAATGATATTTATAAGGCCAAAATAAAAATTGGAAGCGGGAAGCGAGGTGCATCTCGTATCTGATGGCTTCGGCCAGGGTGTTTGATACCTCTATTTGTTCACAGCCCATATACTTCAGAACCATTTCGACGGTCCGGGATAATTTACTTTGCAATAATGTAAAAAACATGTCTTGCCCTTTTTCAGGCAGAAGAATGCCAAAAATATAAAACAAAGCGCCGTTATGATCAAAGAGCCTTTCCTTCAACGGATAAGTTGCTTCTTTTTCACCCCGCACATAAACTTTGTTTTGCTGATAGTCATAAAAAACTTTAAGGTATAACTCCCCGGAGCAATTATAATAGTCGGCCCTTTGCAGCTCCGTCTCATTTTTAAGCTGGATAATTTCTTTTTTGCAGTCTCCTTCAAGGATGGTTATTTCGGTGAGGGGGCCGCATTTTACAATTGTTAGATTGATATTCTGAGTATTGTCGATCGTGCACATTCTGTATTGGTATGATATCGTTTGTTCTTCAATGGCGGTCAAGTCACCGTCAATTAAGTAACTGTTTTCATCAGCGACGCATATTTGTCCCCAAAAGACCAAGAACAGACCGAGTAAGAATAACTTTAACAAATGGTACAAATAAATTCACCTCCTTAAACCAACCCCTTTTAATTCTTTTAATTGTATTGCCGCCTGAATTTTTTATTTTCATGTCCAAAGGTTGTTAATCAACGGCGGCAAGGAGTGCGAGACCCGCCTCTTTCTTATTTATATTTTCTTCCTGAATTTTATAAATCCTTTGTCTTTGCGAAATTGCATCGGATATCGGAGCTCAGTAAATTATTTTGGGGAATAGCGGTTACGTCTGATTGATGAATCAAGGAGGTTGTATTGGCGGTTTGTGAAAAGAGCGGTTCAACTAAATTGGTAAAAACAACACATTGATTTGAAGTGATAGCAAGTTAACCCGAGGCCGGTACTGTCAACCTCGATAAAATAAACTTCCCCAATCGTGGGTATTCATCCGTTTGGGGAGTCTGAAATCTTGGACATTATTTCCTCTGTCAAGTAGCTTAAAAGTATCTCTTTCTGATTATCAATCTTTGTTGTTTTTTATTGTAAAAAAGTTGGCCCCGGGCACTTTGTCAAATTAAAATCGGACAACTCTTGTTTCGTTACCGAAAGAACAAAACCGAGCCGTTGCGTCTTTTAGGTAAAGGACCTGACAATTGCCGTCATCGGCTCTGTACATACTTTGCAAAGAAGGGTTTGCATCGAGAAAGCGTTGCCTGATTTCATTTCTGTCATCTTCAATTGCAGTGGCTTCAATTCGAATCCAATTGTCGCCGTTGTAGCCGCAAATTTCAACCTTGGGGTTTGCTTGCATCTGTTTGGCAACATCTTTGATTTTGCCGGTTTGAATATAAAATTTTTCGTCGAAGATTCCTACCGAACCGAAGGGACGAACCCTAGGCTGATCACCATCTACCGTAGCCAAAAAGTAGCAGTTGCAACCTTTCAAAAAATCATAAACTTCCTGCATTATCTCACCTCTTTTAGTTTTCTAAACTTTTTCATGACGGTTTATTTTATTAACAGTATAACAAATAGTAAGATTTCTGTAAATATTCCCGGTAAAATAAGCCATGCAATCTCGTTTTTGAATTAATCAATTTGGCAGGACTCCCGGGCGCGGGGCTGAATAATAGTATTGACGGTAAAATGGCATAATTAGTACCGAATGGTTTTTTGAGTATGTTTAAGGATGCCGTTTTATTTAAAATATTATAAAAGGAGTGTGGCCCGATTGCGTGATTTTTTGCAAGCATTGTCCAGTTCCCAACCTACTCCCGGTGGCGGTAGTGCCTCGGCGATGGTCGGCGCTACCGGCGCATCATTGGTCAGCATGCTAATGGAGTTGTCCATCGGTAAGGCGGAGGGAGCCTGCAAGGAAAGATTTGTTGCCATTGCCAAGGAGGCTGTTGCCCTTCGGCAAGATCTTTTGGAATTGGTAGAGGCGGATGCTCGATCCTTTGAAAGAGTTATGGAATCATTCCGGTTGCCGAAAGGAACCGAGGCAGAAAAGAAAGAGCGGCGCCAAAAGATTCAAGCCGCTTATAAAGAAGCTGCCAATACTCCATTGATTGTCATGGAGAAGTGTTTAAGGGTAATGGAATTGGCAGTTGAAGGTATAAAAGACGGAAACCCCAATGCAATCACAGACGGAGGTGTTGCCGCCTTGTCCGGCTGGACCGGACTAAAAGGAGCTGCTTTGAATATCGAGATAAATTTGGGCAGCATCAAAGATGAAGATTTTGTCAACACCCTCAAGGGCAGTATAAAAGAAATTATAAGCAAGGGTGACGACCTTTTGGCGCAAGCTGAAAGGGTGCTTAAAGAGGAATTGAGGAAATGACAAATCCGACTATGAAGGTGTTGTTGGAGCGGGGTAGTTGCAGATCTTTTTTGGATAAAGATGTTGAAGACTCTTTATTGGCACAAGTTTTGGAAGCCGGTGTCCGCTCAGCCAGCGGCGGCAACTTGCAACCATGGTCGGTAATAGTCATCAAAGAGCAGGAGACCAAAGACAGATTGGTCGATTTGTGCGCCGGACAAAGGTTTATTGCCCGGGCTCCGGTAAATTTGCTGTTTTGTATAGACTTTTATAGGCTAAAAAAATGGGCTGAACTTGAGGTGGCCCCTTTTACTGCCAACCGAAGTTTGCGCCATTTTTGGATTGCTTTCCAAGATACAATAATCAGTGCTCAAAGCATTTGTACCGCTGCCGATGCGGTCGGCCTCGGTTCCGTCTATGTGGGGACCATTTTGGACAGCTTGGCGGATTTTAAAGAGCTTTTTGACCTTCCTCAAGGTGTCTTGCCCGTTGTTTTATTATGCCTAGGTTGGCCCCGGGCCGGCGCGGAAAGTCGTCGTAAATTGCCCCGGGAGATCCTTTTTCATGAGGAAAAGTACCAAAAACCTAGTTCGGAGAGGCTTTTGGAGGCAATGGATGAAAAATATAATAAGCAGACTTTTCCTCTTACCGAGGAAAATTTAGAGAAAGTGACGAGAGTTTGCAATAATGTGCATAGCCGGGAGTTTACAGAGAAGTGCCTGGCAAAGATTCATGCCAAAGGGCACATAAATACGGCACAAAGATACTTTGCCCTTCACTATAATGCAGACAGAATGATTGAAGGCAATAAAAGATATTTAGATGCTTTCAATGATTTTGGATTTACCTGGAGTAAGAGCGAATAAAAAATCAGGGCAGGAAAAGACAGAAGTTTTGGCATCGATGCACGGGGAATTAGTTAGTAAGCGGATGCCTCAAAATGGGGCATCCTTGTTTATATCCCATTATTTTCGGAATCCAAAAAAAATAATTTGACTACCGGTCGATATGAATATATAATATATCTAATCAGATTAGGTATCGGAGGAGATGGTTTGAACCGTTCCGGTGAAATATTGCGGGGCAACACAGAAACAATTATATTGGCTATACTTAAAAAGAAAGACTCCTACGGCTATGAAATTATGAAAAAGATAATTGAGGGCAGCAGGGGTTTACTCAATATTAAAGATGCGACGGTTTATACGGCTTTTAAGCGAATGGAGAAAAAAGGCTTGATTACAAGCTACTGGGGTGACGAAGAAAATTCTCCCCGTCGCAAGTATTATAAAATTACTGCCAAAGGAAAGAAGAAATATGCCCTGAAAGTTGCAGAGTGGCAGGAAATGAAAATTATTTTGGATGACTTAATTGGGGGTTACCTCTGATGGAACTGAAATTAAAGAAATTTATTGATAAAAAATTTCTGCTTTATCCAAAAACTGAAAAAATTATCGAGGTCCGCGAGGAACTGTATTCCATTATGTTAGACAGGTACAATGACTGTTTGCATATGGGATTTGACGAAGAAAGCAGTTATAATAATGCTATCGAAATGGCCTTTGATTATAAATCCGCCGTTAGGGAGGTTGAAACGGGAAGTTCCTTGAGTGCTTTGAAGAAGAAACTTATCTATGCCATGTCTTTCAGTTCCCTCTATTTTTTCCTTTTGGTTGGCATCTATCTTTTGGTTAGTGTGTTTTTTTTGAAATCATTTCAAAATACTTGGCTCATTCTTGTAGGCGGTATCTTTATCTATTTGTTTTATTGGGCGATCAATACCTATCAGTATGCGAGACTCTTTAATTTCAAAATTTTAGATCGATTTGGCATTGCATTTATTTTTGCCAGCTTGGTACCCCTCCTGTATGTTTTTCCCTCGTTGTTCTTGGCCGTAATTTATCAAAAATACATATGGGGTTGGAGTTGGATAATTGTTTTGGGTATTATATTTTTTTACATTGTAACCGATTATCTTGTGAATAAAAAGGATTTTTCCGTCTTGGGGCGCGATTTAATTTTAGGGGTAGCTGGTTTAATTTTTACGACTATTCTATACTTTGTTTTGTCTTTGTTGTTTGATCTTTGGAGCAATGCCTGGGTCCTTTATCTAGTGTACCCGGTGGTTGCCTCCTTGGTTTATTGGTTCAGTAAAAGAATAGAAGACCGATAATTTCTTAATAAAAGGCGGATAATTAATTTAGGGAGGGGATACTTATAACGAATTACCAGGTATTTGTTTTTGGCGATTCTATCGGTAAAGGAGTAGTTTTATGTTCAAATACAAACCGATACAATAAAATCAACTTCAAAATTGAAAATTTACCGGGTGGCAAGAGGGTGGACATAAAAAACCATTCCGTATTTGGTTGCACCGTTGCCAAAGCCTTGACAACAATCAAAAGGCATGCCCACGAACTCGGTAAGTCGTGGCGGGTGTTTCTTGAATTGGGTATCCAAAGGAATCAACAAAAGCAATATATTGAAATGGCTTGGCAGCGTTGATATGATTTATCGCCGGCAAGAAATGTACAGTCTGGAGGTAATGCTATTGGCAACAAAAATGGCTGTTCCGATAATCGATATACGGAGCGCCTTTCTAAAGAATAATCGATACGAAGATTACATTTGTTGCGACGGTATTCATCCGAACAGTTACGGTTACGGCCTTATATCTAAAACCGTCTACGACCACTGTTTGGCTCAATTATAAGCATAAAAGAAATCTATATACGGATTATTGTTTGGGGTTTGACAGAAAAAATTGTTATTTAGCGAAAGGAGATTGAGGATGAACAGTTATGAGGTGACATGTTGTTCCACGGCGGACATGACTTATGAATATTTCCAAGAACGAAAAATACCCTATGTCTGTTTTCATTTTGTTATGGATGGAGTGAGATATAAGGATGATTTAGGGTTTTCAATGCCCTTCGATGAGTTTTACAGGAGAATTGACGAGGGTGCACAACCGACGACTTCCCAAGTCAATATTGGCGAGTTTATCGATTTTTTTGAACCCATTTTGCAAGAAGGCAAAGATATTTTGCATATGACTCTTTCTACCGGCCTATCCGGATCATATAATTCCGCCATCGCAGCTCGCAATCAACTGCAGGAAAAATACCCGGAACGCAAGATATTTATTGTTGATTCGCTGGGAGCTTCCACCGGGTACGGGCTTCTGGTTGATCTGGTTGCCGATTTGCGGGACAAAGGGGAAGATATTGACAAGTTGCACCGCTGGGTGGAAAGCAATAAATTAAGAATTCACCATTGGTTTTTCACTACCGATTTAAGTCACCTTAAAAGAGGAGGTCGCATTTCAGCTGCTTCCGCTTTTATGGGATCTTTATTGGAAATGTGCCCCCTTATGGATGTGAATCGTGAGGGTAGGCTGACCCCCCGTCGTAAAATCCGCGGTAAAAAACGTGTCATTGAAGAGATGGTGAAGAAAATGGAAATCCATGCCGAGGGCGGCACCGACTATGCCGGCAAGTGTTTCATGTCCCATTCGGCTTGTTATGATGATGCTCGCGAGGTGGCCGACTTAATTGAAAAGCGGTTCCCTAATTTGGCCGGTCCGGTTTTAATTAATAGTGTAGGTACCGTAATTGGTTCCCATACCGGGCCCGGAACTGTGGCCCTGTTCTTTGTAGGTGATGAAAGGCTGGATTAATTGGTAGGTGCTGTAAAAGTGAAGATAAGATGAAAATAAAATACTGCTGCTGATGCAGCAGTATTTTATTAATTTAAAAAATATGGTTTACAAGTTAACTAATTTATGCTACAATATAGTTAACAGGTTAACCATATTGGGAGGAGTCTTATGTCCGGTATAAGGGATATCTGGGTGTATGCCAACAACATTATCAGTGTGGCTCGACAAATGATTAATGAGGATCTGAAACCTATCAAGCTCAGCAGTGCCGAAGGTAATATATTACTTCACCTATTGACCGTTGATCATATTCTTAAGCAGGAAGACATTGTGGCCGGTTTGGAAATAAGTAAACCGGCAGTATCCCGGGGTCTAAGGTCTTTGGAAAAGAAGGGTTTTGTCAATAGGAAAAAAGATTCCGCCGATAAGAGGGTCAGCAGGATTCATCTGACTGAAAAAGCTTATGAGATCGGCCCCCGGGTGGAGCAAGTATATGAAAATATATTTTCTTTGGCAGCCCAAGAATTTTCTGAAAAAGAAATTGCGATGATTATTGAAGTTTTCAAAGGTATATCGGCAAGCTTTTCCGCGGCAAGGCAAGAAAAACATAAAAAGGAGGGCTCAAATGATAATTAATGATGTATGGGCAACGTTAATTTTATTGGCTTATTATTTGGTGGGTTTATTTGTGATACCGACTATGCTGAAAGCTTGGTCAAGGTTGCCCGATGAGGTAATCCGTAAAACCCAGCATGTGATCTACAGTATGAGTGTATTTCTTATATTGCGACTTTTCAGCGCTTGGTACGTAGCCGTGGCAGCCGCCTTTCTGTTGGTGATTATTGCTTACCCCGCCCTTCTTTTGCTTGAAAGGACGCCTTTTTACAAGAAATTGCTTGTAGCCAGGGATTCTAAAAAGGGGGAGATGCGCCGGCAATTGCTCTATGTCCAGCTTTCTTTTGCCATATTGATTGTTTTATTCTGGGGCATCTTGGGTAGCAAGTGGCATTATATGGTTGCCGTGGCTATTATGGCTTGGGGCTTTGGTGATGCGGCAGCGGCTTTGGTCGGCAAATTTTTCGGCAAAAAGAGTTTAATTCACCGCTGGATTGAAGGGGTAAAGACCCGGGAAGGAACTCTGGCAATGATTGGTGCGGCCTTTGTGGCAATGTTTCTGACTCTTTTGTTTTGCAGCGGCTTGCCATGGTATGTTTCTCTCTTGCTTTCAATAGTAATAGCACCGATTTGTGGGGTGGTTGAATTGTTTTCCCGACGCGGTACCGATACTTTAACAGTTCCTTTGGCAGCGGCGGCAATCCTTTTTCCCTTAATCTTTCTCTTTGCTCATCTAGGTTGGTAAGATGAATTCCCAATCAAAGGCTACCTTTAGAAAAAGGGAGAAGACTCTTTTAGCCTCCCTGCTTTTAAGCGCCTGGGGACCAATAACTACCGGTATTGCGGTTGTTATGAGCCATTCGGTTACTCAGCTTGCCGATTTTTTGCGCCGGACTGCAGAACTTTTGGCTCTACTTTTGTCTTGGTTGGTCTTTCGCTTTATTAGCGGGGCGGCGGATTTGACGTCGGAAGAGAAAATGAAGTGGGAAAGGATTGCCAATTATGGTGTTGCGGCAGCCCTAGGTGTATCGGGGTTGGTAATGATTGTTTTGGCTCTTTCCCGCAGTCGCCAATATGAGCCCGGCGGCAATGTTTATTTGGGTTTGACTATCGCCGTTATGGGCTTTATTGTCAATCTTTGGTTTTGGCGCCGCTACAGTAAATTATATCGGGAAGAACAAAACCTTATCATGGCTTCTCAAAAGAGACTCTATTTAGCAAAGATGGCTGTAGATATCTGTGTTATTACTGCTTTATGCGCTGTAGCCCTTATGCCGACCCACAATGTAACCAAATACATTGATATTTTGGGTTCCGTAGTCGTTGCCTTATACTTATTGTGGAGTTCGTGGCGAGGTTTAAACTTAAAAGGTGCCAGAAAAAAAAGCTCCGGTCAGCACTAAGCCGACCGGGTTTTTTTATTTTGCAAACAATTCTATTGGAGGGTTGTGCGGATTCGGTAATGGCTAGGTCAAAGCGAGGAATTTGTCGACGTCGGCAAGGTTTACATTGACTGCATCGCGCCAAAAATCGGGTCTGGTGAGATCGGCGTCGAGATGTTTTTGAGCTAATGCTTCCACGGTCATGCGACCGGTATCCCGCAAAAGTTCAATATACCTGTTGGCAAAACCGGGCCCTTCTTCCTGGGCACGGGCATAGACACCTGAGCTAAAAAGAAAGCCGAAGGTATAGGGGAAGTTGTAGAAGGGAACACCGGTGGAATAGAAATGCAGTTTAGAGGCCCAGAAATGGGGGTGATAGCAAGCAAGAGCATTGTGGTAAGCCTCTTTTTGGGCTTCCTCCATCATTTGATTTAGTTCTTCAACCCTCAGAAGGCCTTTTTGTCTTTCTTCATAAAAGCGCATTTCAAAAATGAAACGGGCATGAATATTCATAAAAAAGCTTACAATCCGCTGAACTTTGTCTGCTAAAAGGGTCAAAGCTTCAGCATCATCGCGGGCATTTTTTATGGCGGCATCGGCTACAATAAGTTCGCTGAATGTCGATGCGGTTTCAGCGACGCTCATTGAATATCTTTGGGTTAAAGGCGGCAGATCTCTCATTACATGGCTATGGTAGGCATGGCCAAGTTCATGGGCTAAGGTTTCCACGTTGGAAGCCGTGCCACTGTATGTCATAAAAATCCTTGATTCTTTATCTTTGGGGAAGCCGGTACAGAAAGCACCGGGACTCTTGGATGGCCGATTCTCGGCTTCTATCCAACGATTGTTAAATGCATGTAAAGCGAAGTCTGCCATCTCCGGATTGAAATGGTGGAATTGCTCAACGATAAACTGAGCTCCTTCTTCGTAGGGGATGGTCTTGGAGACATTGCCAATCGGCGCATCGAGGTCGTACCAGGTTATTTTATCAATACCAAGGAGTTTTGCTTTGCGCTCTAGGTATTTAACCAGTTTCGGCTTCCCTTCTTCAACGGCCTTCCACATGGCATTGAGTGTAGCCTCGGTCATGCGATTCGAAAACAAGGGCTCTTTGAGAATTGATTGCCAGCCGCGTTTCTTGTACAGGTTGATACGAAAGCCGGCCAGATGGTTCAAGGCGGCAGCACATAATTCTGCTTCCTTGGCCCAGGCTTCTTCAATTTTTTCATAGGCTTTGCGGCGAATATCTCGATTTGTATCGGCCAGGAGGTTGGTAGCTTGGCCGATTGATAGTTGTTGGATCTCGCCTTCCTTCTCCATTTCTATGGACATGCGGCTGACGATTTTGGAGCCATATAAGTCACCCCAAGCGTGGTAGCCATCGATTGACAGAGCATTGACCAGGGCCTCCAGCTCAAGGGGAAGCTTGTTGCGGGCCAGTTCTTTTGCTTCATTTAAAGCAAATTGAACTTGCTTTAATACCGGTGATGCCAATAATTTTTGCCATGTTTCTTCATCCAGATTCAACATTTGTTGATCGAGCATGGTCTTGGCTGTGCTGAAGTTGGCACCCAATAGGCGAATTCTTCCCGATAACTGTTGAGCTTGGCGATCGAAGATGTTTTGGCTGTTTAAACAGCCGAGAAAAGCGGCGGCTTGACCGAATTTAAGGATAAAATTTTGCAGCGAATCGACTATCTTTTCCCAACCTTCCTCTGCATTGTTGCCTTCATTGTTTTTAACTAGCTGGACAAATGCTTCTACATCCTCTTCCAGCTCCAATAAGAAATCCTGATATTCTTTAGAAGCACTACCCCCGGGGAAAAAGACATCGATATCCCAGTTTTGGTTTAAAGGCGTTTTCATCTTATAACTCCTTTCAAAATAAAAATGTTTCCATCAAAACAGTTTCTCTTTTGGAGAGATGATACCTTTATCCTTTTTTCGTAGAAAACCAACATTCTTCTCCGCAAATCGATTATGGCAGCCCCTTGCGGGAATTCCTCTCAATCGGCAGTTCGCTAAAAAATATTTGCCGGAAAGAGGGGTGGCTTTGCTTTTATTCCATTGGCTGATCCCATTCTTTCTTTGCGGGCTTTTTCTTTTTGTGAACCTCGCTGGCAGTAGCCCCTCCGCCGCCGGCCAGGGCCAGGTAGAATCCTAAATCGTACCACCAGCCACTGTTGGCTACCTCATAGATACGGATATTGCTTTTGAATAACCTCACAATCAAAGAAATCGGTGCAATGATGCCGTGCCAAAGACCCCAAAAGAATCCGGCAGGGTTCTCTTCGGTATTCTTTCCGTCACCGGGCAAACAGCCGCTTAGGATGATACAGGTCAATACCAGCAGGACGGGCAAAAGAATTTTTTTCATAACTCTACTCCTTTCTTTGTTCAGTGTTTTTTTATATAGTAAAAACAAATTTTAAACGACTTCCAACTGCTTTTCTAAGTAAATACCGCGACAAGGCCGGCTAAAGGGAAGCATATTTTTTCTGCCGGTTTTTTCAAAGACAATGGTTTTTATTTCTATAATTTAGACAAAAGTTCGTTTTTTCCTTTTACGGGGTTCCAGTTGACCAGAAAGGCAGGGTCGGCCAGGAGAAAATTGCTATAATACCGAATATATGGTCCTTCCTAATTAGAGGGTTTACTTCATAAATGTCGAAATAAGCTCTTGGATAGGCCAATGATACTGGATTTGCGCTTATATCCGCGGAAAAAGATGTATTGGTGGGAGGATTCTGCCAATACCGTTTTTAACTTCACTTGTCTGTGAGCGATCGGAGCTAGGGCCACCAGTTATATTGGTCTGGTATGTGAAGAGATATTGAAAACCAAGGAGGATTATACCGGTGAAGATAATTCGTATTTACTTGCTTCATTTTTTGGATATGCTCGGTTTCAAATCAATAGCACGGAGGGGTTTTGCCCGTTTGGCGGAAGCCGACCACAATCCATACATTGTAGCTGCGGCGGCTACGGAGCTGATGGGTTCAGGCCAAAGGGAAAAAGCAAGGAAATTACTTGAGGATGCTTTGGATGCCAGGCCGACCTTGCGATGCGGCCGATTGCTGATTCACGTTTATATGAAGGAAAAAGAATTTGGTAAGGCACTTGAAGTTACCGAGCGTTTGTTGGAAGTTGAACCGGATAATCCCTGGCTTTATTTGCTCAAAGGAGATATCCAATTCTTTTTTTTAGAGGATAGCGAAACTGCTTTTGAAACATTTCGGCAGGCTTTTGATGTATGCCGGGTATCGGAATGGAAATTTCCCATTCGGGTGGCCTATAAGAGGTTATGCCGTTTTTTAAATGAATATGGGCATGAAGATGAACTCCTTGTTTACCTGCGGGATTTTATGGAATTGCAACCCTCTAATTTTCATGAAGCTGAATTTTACCTTTTAGGCAAGGGGCTTAATGACAGAGGGGAAAAAGATGAGGCCAAGGCTGTGTTTTTAAAAGGCATCATTGCCAATCCGCGCAGTGATCTTTTGCGGGAGGCTTGGGAAGAATTGAAGCTGGGCAGTAACGACGAACTGCCTCCTCTTTCTGATAGGAGCCGTTCTGTGCCTTCAGGGGTCCATTTTTTACCGGTGCCGACCCGAGTACTTACCGAGGCGGATGATCCGGTCCAAGTCATGAAAGAGTATGTGCCGAATCCGGCAGCCGATGACATCGCGACAATTTCATCCTGTGTCGTCGCCATTATGGAGGGCAGGATGCTCATGGAAGGTGTTGTTAACCCCGGTTTTTGGTCGAGATTGTTGGCCCGTTTTGTCGATCAGACCGACAAACCCTTTGCGGGGACTGTTCCCATGGCCAACCCGTTATCTATGCAGGTATTGATTGAAGAGATCGGTACCCCCCGTTTGATTGTGGCTGCAATTGCCGGTGCCGTCGGTAAACTTTTGGGTAAAAAAGGTTGGTTTTACGTGGTGGCCGGTGATGATTCCGATCAGATAGATGACGTATTGGGTTGTCTGCCGCCTTATGATTATTACTCAATAATGGGACCCAAAAATTCTCCCAGACTTGCCCGGAAAATGGCCCAAGCGTTGGGTTGTGAGGCTGCCATTGTCGATGCCTGCGATATCGGTGCCGTTCGGGCGGTTGGTTATTCAAAAGGTGTTGATGCTGCCTGGTTGGAACGGGCTATGGTCTCCAATCCCGCCGGTAACCAAGAGCAGCAAACGCCAATTGTTGTGATTCAAAGTAAAAAAATACGGATGGGTGAAAGTATTTAGATTAATCCCTTCTTTGCTTGAATTGAGAAACCCGGCCGGATGGCCGGGCAGTTAGGTCGCCTTCGGGCGACCATTTATTTTTTTTAATAAAGTATTTGCTCCTTTAGGGAACATAAGGGGTAAGTCCGGTTGGAATTAAATTGGCGGACAGTTCAGCATTTTTCCTTGTCCATAAAGGTGCTAAATGCCGGGATTTTCTTGATCAATTTTTAAGCCGGCAAATATTTCTTTTAAATATTTTGCCAACCAAACAGCAGCGATGGTTGCCGTGATCATTTCAGAGATGGGGAATGAATACCATAAAGTTGGCAGACCGTGTTGTTGACCGAGAATATAAAGCAGAGGTAGGAGGATAATCAGCTGTCTTAGGATGGATAGAATTAAACTGGGCAAGCCCCTTCCCAAAGCCTGAAATGTAGTTGCGGCAACGATGGAGGGGCCGATGATGGGGAAAGCAATACTGATTATTCTTAAGGCATCGATACCCAAATTGATCAGTTCTTCGTCGTGGCTGAAGAGTTGCATCAATTGACGGGGAAAGAGCTGGAATAATAGGAAGCCCGTTACGGTAAAGATTAGAGCAATGACAAAGGCATTGGTCATGGTTTTTTTCATTCGCAAGCTTTTTTTACTGCCGTAATTGTAAGCCAAGATAGGGGTATAGCCGTGATTAAGGCCAAAAACGGGCATAAAGACGAAAGATTGAAGACGAAAATAGACACCGCCCACGGCAATTGCCACTGCCGAAAAATTAGCCAATATTTTGTTCATCCCGGCGGTCATAAAACTGGCAATAAACTGCATAACCATGGCGGGGAAGCCGATGATATAAACTTCTTTTAAGATGGCCCAGTCCGTTTGGAAAATTTTAAAATTAGGTCGGGTTTCATTCTTTTTACTCAAAATCAAGAACAAAAGGAAGATGCCGCTGAATATCCTTGCCAAAACCGTGGCAAAGGCGGCTCCGGCAATTTCCCAACGGGGAAAAAACCCGATGCCGTATATGAATAAGGGGTCAAAAATTATATTTAATATAGAACCAATCAGCATCCCGATCATCGGTATAAAGGTGTTGCCTTGCCCTCTGAGGATGTTTTGGGCGGCCATGGGGAAGAAAAGAGCAGTGGAACCGATTAGAATTATTTTAATATATTGCGCCCCCATTTCGATAAGTTGGGGGTCATCGGTAAAAAGGGCCAGTATGTTGTGGGAAAAGAAAAAACCGGTTATGGCCAATACAATTCCGTATATCAGAGAAATAATAATTGCATGTTCAGCGGTACTCGTTGCTTTTCTGTGTTCGCCTTTACCTAAAAAGCGGGCTATGACAGCACTTGTGCCGATTCCTGTCCCTGTGCCGATGCCGATTAAAACCATTTGAACGGGAAAGGCTAAGGATAGTGCTGATAGGGCTTCAGTACTTAAGCGACCCACATATATTGTATCGACAACATTATAAAAGGCCTGTAAGGCCATAGCTATTATGCCCGGAACGGAAAGTCTCAATAGAAGCGGTAAAATAGGTTCGGTGGCCATGCGTTCGGAAGTAGAATTGGCAGTACTGTTTTTTGATTGTTGCATCGTTGTTCACGCTCCAAAGATTGTTTTATATTCGGCAATCACTATTATAGCATAACGGAAAAACAAAGCTTTGTAAATATTGTTTTTGAACCCCACCATGAGGAATATCCGACGGGGGTGACGGCTGATGATTTATCGTCTGTTAATTAGGTGATAAAATATGATAGTAAAAAGGATTGTCCGTGGCTAGTGGCGAAGTAAGAAAAACAGAAAAAAGATAGTTTGGAGGGAAAGGATTGTTCAAGAAAAAGCTTTTTACGACTGTATTGGTGACTATTTTTGCTGTACTGCTTTTCTCTGCTGCGGTTTGGGGAAGCAATTTTGTCTTGAAATACAATTATCAAGTGGGTGAAGTTATTCTGTATCAGGATACCTTGGAAATCGACTTGAAAGTAAACGATGAAGGCAATATAATGAACAACCAGGTAGAATTTGAGTTGGATTATCGGCAAACGATTACCGATGTCGGAGCAGGGCAAATCGATTTTGGGGTGACCTTCGATGATATACGTATCAATCGAGCTAAGTTGATCGCCACAATGCCCATGTCCAAAGAGCCCAGGGAGGTTGACATGGTTAATCGTATGAGGGCAACCTATTTGCCTTTGCTTAAAGACGGCTGGGTAAATATATCGATGGACCCTTGGGGGAACATTATCGAGCATAGTATTTCCAAAGCCATCGAGCAGCAATTGCAAGGTAATGTGTTTGATTTTTACCAACGTATTGTAGTGGCACTTCCAAAAATGATTCTACAAGAGGGTAGCACTTGGCAGGATGAGTTGATTGTCCCCTTGGCCGACTACGGCTCGGATATGGTCGTTCCCATTACCTATACAATTGTCGGCTGGGAAAGGATTGATAATTACGATTGTATATTTATTGAATCAATACAGGACGATGAAATTGAAATTGAATTGGAGGACGGCTATAAAGGGTACCTTACCTCACGAGGACATCGGCATATTTATTTTGAGCCTAAATTGGGTCGGGTTATCAAGGCGGAAGATGAACATTTTATCGGCTTGACCGTTTACAACGAAAAAGGCCAAGTTGATTCTTCCCTTGAGGCCAAGACTATTTCCAATACAATACAGCGCCAGCAAGATTAAATAAATTGCCGGAAACTTGCTTTATCGATTGAAATACTTTAAGGAGGCGAAACCGGATATCAAGGTGAAACCATGAAAAATAACTTTGCAGAACTGGGCTTAACATTTGATGATGTGTTGTTGGTGCCGGGATATTCCGAAGTAATTCCTCGGGATGTTGTGCTTTCTACACAGCTTACCCGAAAAATATCCCTCAATATTCCAATACTGTCAGCGCCGATGGATACGGTTACAGAGTCTCGCTTGGCAATAGCGATGGCCCGGGAGGGCGGTATGGGTATAATTCACAAGAACCTGTCAATTGCCAAACAGGCTGAAGAGGTGGACCGGGTCAAGAGATCGGAAAGCGGTGTCATTGTGGATCCATTTTATTTGCACCCGGAAAATTTGATTTCCGAAGCTGAAGAGCTAATGGCTAGATATAGGATATCAGGGGTACCAATTGTAAATGAGAAAAAAATCCTGGTGGGGATTTTAACCAATAGGGATTTGCGTTTTATTGAAAGCCTTGAGGGACAGATTAAAGATGCCATGACCAAGGAAAATCTGGTTACTGCACCGGTTGGAACGACCTTGCAAAGGGCTAAAGAGATTTTGCATAAACACAAATTGGAAAAGTTACCTTTGGTCGATGAAAACTATATATTGAAAGGTTTGATTACCAGCAAGGATATTGAAAAGGCCAAACAATACCCCAATGCTGCCAAGGATTCGCAAAACAGGCTCTTGGTAGGAGCGGCGGTAAGTACCGGCGACGATACTATGGAACGGGCCCAGGCCCTGATTGACGCCGGGGTCGATGTAATCGTTGTTGATACCGCCCACGGCCACAGTAAAATGGTTTTGTCTGTGATCAAAGAAATTAAAAACACATTTGACATTGAGGTTATCGGGGGAAATGTTGCAACGGCGGAAGCAACCCTGGATCTGATTGCTGCCGGTGCTGATGCGGTAAAGGTAGGTATTGGTCCCGGTTCGATATGTACAACCAGGGTAATTGCCGGCATCGGTGTACCGCAACTTTCCGCCATCAGCATGTGTGCCAAAGTTGCTGCGGAAAAATCTATTCCAATAATAGGTGACGGTGGCATCAAATTCTCCGGCGACTTGACCAAAGCACTGGCCGCCGGGGCACAATGCGTAATGCTGGGCAGCCTTTTGGCGGGAACGGAAGAAAGCCCCGGTGCACATGAAATATATATGGGGCGTAGTTATAAAGTATATCGGGGCATGGGTTCCTTCGGAGCCATGAAAGATGGCAGCAGCGATCGTTATTTCCAAAGCCATACTCTCAAACTTGTTCCGGAAGGTGTGGAGGGACGGGTACCATTCCGGGGACCTTTGACCGATACTATTTATCAACTCATCGGGGGTTTGCGGGCCGGTATGGGATATTGCGGTGCGGCCAACTTAGAGGAGCTCCACAAGAAGGCCCGCTTTGTCAGAATTACCAATGCCGGTTTCAAGGAAAGCCATCCCCATGATGTGGCCATTACCAAAGAACCTCCCAATTATTGGCTCGAATAATAAATCTCTAAGGCGATGAATATAGCATTAGCTTTATTTGCGTTCTTTTTGTCTTCTTTGGGCGAGACTCTTTAAGTCAGAGCGAACTTTTTCTAAAGTTGAACGGTCAACGCCCAAGTTTTTAGCAATTTCCTTTTCTTCTTTTTGGAAAGACCATTTTTCCCAAAACTTTTTGTTGTTTGTGTCATTTTTTTCCATCGTATTGCCCTCCTTGTAATCTATAGTATTCCTTTTTTAGGTTTAACTATGCCCTTTGGAAGTGGGCTTGGATACTTTACATGTTGGGGTACCGGGGCAAGAAATTGATTGAGGGGATTAGCCATGGACAAGGGTTATTTTATAACTTTGGAAGGTCCGGAGGGATCGGGAAAATCGACCCAGGCCGGTTTATTGGTAGATGAACTGAGTAAATTGGGCTATCGGGTTGTGTTTAGTCGAGAGCCCGGCGGTACTGCAATGGGTGAAGCCATCCGGGAAATATTATTGAACAAAGCAAACCGAATAACGCCCATGGCGGAACTCTTATTGTATGCCGCAGCGCGAGCCCAAAATATGGTCGATACAATTGTTCCCGCTTTGCAAGAGGGCAAGGTTGTCATTTGTGACAGGTTCATGGACTCCTCAGTGGCTTATCAAGGTTTTGCCCGGGGTTTGGGTGCGGATTTGGTTGCCCGGGTCAATGACATGGTCCTGAACGGAATCAAGCCAAATTTGACCATACTTTTGGATATCGATCCGGAAATCGGGCTTGGTCGCGTTAAGAGCGGCGGCCTTGATCGGTTGGAACAGGAAGATATTTCTTTTCATCGCAAAGTCCGGCAGGGTTATTTGCAATTGAGTGAACAGGAGGACCGCTTTGTTGTTTTTGATGGAAGGGACAAGAAGGCAAGCCTTCATCGCAAGATTTTGCAAAAGGTTTTATACCTTATTACCCAAGGATAAATAACGGGAGGGATGATAAAATGAAACTGGTTATTGCTGTTATCAATGACAAGGATGCTTTTGCGAGTATGGAGGATTTGGTGGAAAATGATTTCCAAGTTACTAAGTTGGCCAGTACGGGTGGATTTTTGCGCGAAGGCAATACTACTCTCCTCATTGGTATAGATGATGAAAAAATTGACAACGTAATAGATATTTTGCGAAGGAATTGTCAAACCCGCAAAAAAACAATTACGCCGACGATTCCTATGGGAGACTATCTTGATGCCAGTGTTGCTTTCCCGACAGAGATACAGGTTGGCGGCGCAATAGTGTTTATTCTGAATGTGGAAAGGCAGGAAAAATTATAAAGGAATGTATTTGCATTCGATTATGGGCCAGGAAAAGGCAATAAAGGTTTTGCAAAATCATCTCCAAGCTAACAGGATTTACCACACATACCTCTTTTATGGCCCTGTGGGGGTGGGAAAGTCTACAACCGGCAGAGCATTTGCCCGAGCTCTTCTCTGTTACGAAAAGGGCGTCGATGCCTGTGGGAAATGTAGTTCTTGTCGAAAGTTTGCCGGAAAAAACCATCCGGATTACACGGAGCTGGTACCCCAAGACGATGTTCTGGGTATAGATAAGATGCGGGAAATGCGCCGTTCGATGGTTTACCGCCCTTATGAAGGCCGTTACCGAGTCATTTTGATTCAACAAATTGAAAAGCTGACCGAGCAGGCCGCCAATAGCATTTTAAAAAGCCTGGAGGAACCGCCTCAATACATGGTTATTATTTTAATAGCCAACGGGCGGGAAAGTTTGCTGCCGACAATTCAGTCACGGGCTTTATCTTTGGCCTTTGAGCCTTTATCGAAAAAAATTATTGGCCAAAAATTGCAGGCTATGGGTGCCGATGATGATAAAGTCGATATTATATCTTCTCTGGCAGGCGGCAGTATCGGCTTGGCTCAAAGTTTTTTATCCGATGATGACCTTTTGCAAAAAAGGTCAAAATTCTTACAGCGGCTTGCCGACTTGCCAAAAAATTCTTTTTTGGCAGTCTATGAATTTGTAAGCATGCTTTTGGAAGATTGGGCGGATGATTATGACTTATTATTTTATATTTTGCATTTGTGGTATAATGACATAATGAGTATCCAATTGAAGACGGGTGTCGGTCTTTACAATAAAGATTTTGCTCCGGAGCTGCAAGAGGGAGCCAACCGTTGGGATATTGCCGATTTGCCAAAGATAGTACTTGCGGTTCGGGAAACGAAGCGGCAATTTGAGCGCCCCATTAATAAAAGACTGGCCTTGGAAACCCTGTTTTTGAAAATAAACAGCTGGAGGAAGTGATGGAATGCCAACAGTGGTCGGTGTTACTTTTAAAGCAGCCGGTAAAGTTTATTATTTTGATCCCCAGGGTCTGCAATTAAAATACGGTGATCAGGTCATTGTTGAAACATCTCGGGGTAAGGAGCTTGGTCAGATTGTGGTGAGCCCCAAACAGATTAGTGAAGATGAGATTGTTTCTCCTCTCAAGCTCGTTGTCAGAAAAGCAACAGAGAGCGATATTATACAGGTGGAAGCCAACCGGCAAAAAGAGAAAGAAGCCTTCGATGTCTGCCAGGAACAAATAACCAAACACGCACTGCCAATGAAACTGATTGATGTGGAGTATACCTTTGACAACAATAAAGTAATATTCTACTTTACTTCCGATGGACGGGTTGATTTTCGGGAATTGGTCAAGGACTTGGCTCGCATTTTTAGGACCAGGATAGAGTTGCGACAAATAGGTGTCCGCGATGAGGCAAAAATGGTAGGGGGACTTGGACCCTGTGGTAGGGACTTATGTTGCCAGAGCTTTTTAAGAGATTTTTCACCTATATCGATAAAGATGGCCAAAGCCCAAGACCTGGCTTTGAATCCCGCTAAGATTTCCGGCATCTGCGGCCGTTTAATGTGTTGTTTGCGCTACGAGTGTGGAAGTTACGGTGAGGAGGACGAAAAAGTTTGCAAATATCTTTTTACCTCCGAAGACGATGAAGACGGCTTGCTTGTTGCGGAAGACGCGGAGAAAGATAAGGAGGCTTAGGGCTCGCAAAAGAAGGGAGTGCTTTCCATGGAAGACTATTTTGCCAAGTTGGCAAAGTTTAATGAGATGTTTTATGAGCTAAAGTCGGCATGGGAAGAGATTAAAGAAGAAGGGCATATCCTATACCGGGAAAATCGAGAGTTGAGACAAGCTAATATAGAATTGAAAGAAATTTTGCAGGAACAAAAGCAAGATAAAAGCGGTAACGCCGATGGCTATCACCAACACTTGGTTCAATTGTATCAAAAAGGGTTTCACGTTTGCCCCCTTGATTTTGGCGAAGCAAGGAAAGGCGATTGCCTGTTCTGTCAGAGATTTGTCAGGGGAGTTGCCAAGGAGGCTGATGCAGCTGAAGGAGAGGATAAGCCCACTGGTAGGGGAGAGTTTGAAGATAGTTCAAAGGGATGATTTATACAAATTTGGCCTTGAGGCTGTCCTTTTGGCGAACTTTGTGGTCCCAAAGCCGGCGACCGGAGCGGTAGATTTGGGTAGTGGTGACGGGGTCATTCCTTTACTGTTGGCTTTTAAAAAAGGTTTTAAAGTTTTGGGGTTGGAACTGCAAAAAGAATTGGTTGAGCTATCTCAAAAGAGTGTTAAACTCAACCAAATGGAAGATGTAATAGATATAAAACAAATGGATATCCGTCGTGTGCCCGAAGACTTTAGAAGGGGAGGATATGATGTCGTTACAGCCAATCCTCCCTTTTTTCAAGTGAACAAAGGAAAGGTAAGCCCTCTTCCGTCGGTTGCTTTGGCCCGCCATGAAATATGTTGTACCTTGGAAGATGTATTTCGGGCTGCTGCTCACCTTTTGTCCGACAAGGGTTTATTTTATATTGTTCATCGGCCCTCTCGCCTTAGCGACTTATTTACTTTCTGCAGAGAGTACAATCTTCAACCACACAAGATTTGTTTTGTTCATCCTCAAAAGGACACCTCGGCTAATATTGTACTTTTGGCTTGCAGCAAAGGAGGGTCTCCCGGTTTGGAGATCCTCGCCCCTTTGATAATTTATGAGGGGGACGATTATTCTCCGGCAATAATAGATATCTACAGCTGACAAGACGGAACCTGTAAAGGTAAGTTTTCACCGGGATTTAAAAAATTCGGATTTGGACGGATCTTTTTTTAAGTCTTTAAAGCAAATCTTCCATCCCGGTTTTAGGGCAAGGAGGTCTGTATTTGAGCTGGTTTGTTTACATCCTTGAGTGTAAGGACGGAACCCTCTACACGGGGATAACCTGCTGTTTAAAACGTCGCCTGAAGGAACATAATGAGGGCAAAGGGGCGCGCTACACCCGTGGCCGCAGACCCCTTCGGCTGGTGTACACTGAAACACAACCTTCCCGCGGGGAGGCGGTAAAGAGGGAATTGGCGATCAAGAGAATGCGAAGGCAGGAAAAAATGAAATTATTTTGGGAGTAAAGAAGATGGCCAAAGGTAAATTATATTTGTGTGGTACGCCCATTGGAAATCTTGAGGATATTACATTGCGGGTATTGCGAATCTTAAAGGAAGTTGACTATATCGGTGCGGAAGATACCCGTCGCACCAGAAAGCTGTTGAGTCATTTTGATATTAAAACCCGTCTTTTCAGCTGCCATACTCACAATGAAAAGGCCAAAGAAGATTTTATAGCTGATAAACTTGCTGACGGTTTAAACATTGCTTTAGTGTCAAATGCCGGCATGCCCGTTGTCTCCGATCCGGGCAGCAGCCTTGTTTTGGGCATGATTGAAAAGGGATTCGAGGTGGAGGTTATACCCGGTGTCAGTGCTGTTACTGCTGCCTTGGCTCTTTCAGGATTGGCGGGGGATGAGTTTCATTTTGCCGGTTTCTTGCCCCGTAAAAACTCTTTACGAAAAAAACGCTTGAAGCAATTACAGGAATTGGATGTGCCCATTGTGTTTTTTGAATCCCCTCAAAGGGTGATTGAAACCTTAAAGGAATTAAAGGAAGCTTGGGGTGACACCGTTTCGGTGGTGATTGCCCGGGAGTTGACAAAGCTTCATCAGGAGATTTTGCGGGGAGATTTGGCTTTCCTGGTGAATGAATTGGCCAATCGAAGCGAAGTGCTAGGAGAAATTACATTTATTGTTGATGGGAGAAGCATTGAAAAATCAGGTCGGGTAGACGAATCTCAAGTCAAAGATATAATTTTGGAACTTTTGTCGATGGGAATGAGTGGCAAAGAGATTGTGCGGCGATTGCAAAAGAATATCGGCTGGCCCCGCAACAAGCTATATGATTATGTCTTGGACTTGAAAAAAGAAGGCGATGGGTACTTAAAATAAAAAATAGGAGGCAACCGTAAAGGGGTCCCCTATCTGTTTCTGTGCAAAAAAATTATGCGTTCTTCATCAAGTCAATACAATCCAAACAGATATTCTTGTTGCGGAAGATTATTGTATTGCCGGCTGAGCCGCAAAAAACACAGGCCGGTTCATACTTTTTCAGGATAATTTTTTCGTCGTCCACATAAATTTCCAAAGCATCTTTTTCCGCTATCCGCATTGTTCTGCGCAACTCCACAGGAATTACAACACGACCTAGCTCATCCACTTTTCTGACTATACCCGTTGATTTCATAAGTTACCCCACCTCCCTGTAGTATCATGCAATCTTCGATTGTCTCCATGCCAAATTATACTTTAATTTCCACAAAAAGTCAACGGATTCGATAAAAAAAATTTAAATTCTTCAATTTCTATTTGCTGAATTTCCTTTTGCAATATTCTTTTGGTTTCTCTTGACAAAGATAAATCGGTGCAGTAATATTAAATAAAGCAAGGAAGGGAAGAGTAGGCCCTTATAGAGGTTAGAGAGAGCCGTTATTGGTGGGAAGCGGTACCTCGAATGGGTTGAAGATGGCCCCGGAGCAGTGCTGTCGAATAATGTAGACAGTGACGGTTGGCCTCCGTTAGCAAGGCCGGGTAAAGAGTCGGCACCAACGCCGAATGTACTCAATGAGGCATTTGTCTGCAAAGCAAGTGCAAAAAAGGGTGGTAACGCGGGATCCTCGCCCCTTGTGGTGGGATTTTTTATTTTATCCAAGGAGGAAAAAATATGAAGAAAACTTATTATGTGACAACGCCCATTTATTATCCCAGCAGTAAACTCCATATCGGCCATACCTATACTACGGTGGCAGCGGATGTCATGGCTCGCTACAAGAGATTGGCCGGTTACGATGTGTTTTTTCTGACCGGCACCGATGAGCATGGCCAAAATATTGCCGATAAAGCAGCGGAGCAAGGGCAAAGCCCCAAGGAGTATGTCGATGAGATTGTAGCTTGGATAAAAGGGCTTTGGCGAAGGTTTAATATTTCTTACAACTACTTTATTAGGACGACCGATAAGAACCACTATACGGCCGTCAAGGATATTTATTCTCGCTTAATAAAGAAAGGGGACATTTACAAAGGAAAATACGATGGCTGGTATTGTGTTCCCTGCGAAACCTTTTGGTTGGAAAGGCAACTGGAGGGGGGTATGTGCCCGGATTGCCGGCGCAAGGTGGAGTGGATGGAGGAAGAAAGCTATTTCTTTCGGCTCGGTAAGTATGCCGATCGTTTGCTGAAGCATATCGAAGACAACCCCGATTTTATACAACCGGAGAGTCGCAAGAATGAGATGGTCAATTTTATCAAAAAAGGGCTGGAGGATTTATGCGTTTCGAGAACAACATTGTCTTGGGGAATCCCCATTCCCGGTGATCCCGAGCATGTTGCCTATGTGTGGATAGATGCTTTGGCCAACTATTTAACAGCCCTGGGTTTCCCTGCCGATGTAAAAAAACTTGCCCACTATTGGCCGGCAGACTTGCATCTTGTCGGCAAGGAGATAATGCGTTTTCATACAATTATTTGGCCGATTCTCCTTTTTGCTCTGGATCTGCCTTTGCCAAAACGGGTCTTTGGGCACGGTTGGTTGATTATGGAAAAAGAAAAGATGTCCAAATCCCGTGGTAATGTAGTCGACCCTTTTAAACTTACCGATGAGTTTGGTGTGGATGCCATAAGATATTATCTCTTGCGGGATATAGTGTTTGGCCAAGATGGCAATTACTCTTTGCCATCACTTATAAATCGTATCAATTTTGATTTGGCTAACGACTTGGGTAACTTAATTCACAGAAGCCTCAACATGGTTGAGCGATATTTCGATGGCAAAATTCCGCAACCGGCAGAAGCTCATGATGTTGACAAGGATTTGCAAAAGACAGCGGCGGACACTTTTGCATCTTTGGAGAAAAATTTGGATAAATTGTTTTTTCATCAGTGTTTGGAAGATTTGTGGCAGCTGATTAGGCGCAGCAACAAATATATCGATGAGACTGCTCCTTGGATTTTGGCCCGCGAAGAAAGTCAAAAGGAAAGACTGGGGACGGTGCTTTATAATTTGCTGGAGGCCTGCCGCATTATTGCCTTGACTTTACGGCCATTTCTACCCGATACGGCAGCCGAAATTTGGCGGCAGTTGGGAAATACGGGAAATAATGAGGAAATTCCTTGGCAGGACGGCACACGTTGGGGCTTGACAAAGCCCGGTGGTAACATTAACTTGGGTGCTCCTCTTTTTCCCCGCCTTGAAATGGCGGACTACCAAGGTTGGGGCGCTACCGATCTGCCAAAGGTCGAAAGCGATAAAGGGAAAGAGGGGCGGAAAGAAAAA
The DNA here is from genome assembly GCA_964568715.1 of uncultured Halanaerobiales bacterium. Taxonomy (GTDB): domain Bacteria; phylum Bacillota; class Halanaerobiia; order B1SED10-174; family B1SED10-174; genus CAZMQU01. Next base: position 50,964 of record CAZMQU010000008.1, on the reverse strand, counting down.
AAGAAAGAAGGAACCGGCCAAGTGAAGGGCGGTCAGCCAAGAAAGCAGGCCGGAGGGTTATTGAAAGAGATTCCCTTTGCCGAGTTCCAACGATTGGATTTGCGGGTTGCTTTGATTAAGGAAGCGACAAAAATTGAAGGTAGCAACAAGCTGATGAAGATTCTGGTGGACTTGGGTTCTGAGCAGAGGCAAGTCGTTGCAGGCTTGGCCTTGCAATATACAGCAGAAGAATTGGTCGGCAAAAAGGTTGTGTTTTTAGCCAACTTGGAGCCGGCTACGATTTTCAACGTTAGTTCGGAAGGTATGATTTTGGCGGCCGGTGACGGAGAGAGCATTGAGATTTTGACGGTGCAGGATTTACCGCCGGGCAGCAAGATAAGCTGAAATAGGAGGTAAAAGCATGCAATGGAAAGGCTTAATCGATACCCATGCCCACTTGGATTTCAAAACCTTCGATAATGATCGGGTTCAAGTAATAGCCAGGGCCCTGGAAGCGGGTTTGGCGGGGATTGTCAATGTGGGCACGGACAAACACACCAGTATTCGAACCGTAGATTTGGTCAAAGAGTACGAAGGCTATATATGGGGTGCCGTAGGTGTCCATCCCCATGAAGCGGTAACCGTTACAGGTGACGTTCTACGGGAAATAGCCGACCTTGCAAAAGAAGAGGGAATTCTGGCCATAGGTGAGATCGGATTGGATTTTTATTACGACCATTCGCCTCGCGATATACAAGAGAGGGTTTTTCGAGCTCAGTTGCGCTTGGCCAGTTCCTTGGGGTTGCCTGTTATAATCCACTCCCGCGAGGCAGAAAAAGAGACCTTGGCGATACTGAAAGAAGAAAACGGTCGGGATATTGGTGGCGTGGTGCATTGCTTTACCGGTTCGTTGATGATGGCTAAAGAATGTTTGACCTTGGGTTTTTATTTGGGTTTAGGGGGAGTTTTGACTTTTCCCAAAGCCCGAGATTTACGTGATATAGCTGCTTATGTCCCTCTTGAAAGTATTCTTTTGGAGACCGATTGTCCATATATGGCACCGGTTCCTAAGAGAGGGAAAAGAAACGAACCGCTCTTTACCGGTTATGTGGCGGAGAGATTGGCGACCATAAAAAAGGTGCCGGTCATGGAAGTTATTAATCAGACTTCATTGAATGCCGCTAAGTTGTTTAATTTTGAACAACAAAAAAAGGCCTATACCGATTGAAACGAAGTTGAGGAAGATAGACAGCTTGGTAGTCGAATGGACATCAGGCTACAATCTCCGACATTGCTTCGATGGTTTGCAGCTGGGCCAGCTGCCGTTTATATCAATCGGTACAGGCCGTTAATTATAGTATATTATTTTTATCGGTTTATATACGTCGTTTTTCTGAAAATTTACTGTAATATTTCCCAGAAACGGGCATCTTCATTGCCCAAACGCCAAACAGCCATGCCACCCAGCCCATGTTCTTCCACTAGGCGTTTTTTAAATTCCATACTGTAGCTGTTCTCAAACCAGACGGTGCGATTGCCCATATTTTGCTTGTAATTGAAGTACGGAGCATAATGGGTTGCACTCCACTGTATTTCAATCCCGTTGCCGGCTGCAAAGCTGTGGGCTTGTTTGGCAGAAATCGTTTCACCTCGGCCACCTTGTAACCAGTCATAGCCGTAATTGGCTATTCCGAGGAGGAGCTTTTCAGCAGGAACACGCTCCAGGGCGTATAAGACATTTTCTTCTACCCACGGTAGAGGCGATATGGGGCCGGGGGTACCTTCCGCCCAGTGATGGTCGTAGGTCATGATGGCCATATAGTCAACATAAGGTGCCAGGGCGGCATAGTCAAAGACATTATGCATATCCCAGGGAACGTCAATGACGGGAAATACGGATATTGTGAGCTTTAGATCATGCGGCCTCATAAGACGGGAAAGTTCTTTGATAAACTCGGTATAGTTGTCTCTTTGCCAAGGAGGCAACATTTCCAAGTCGATATTTACTCCGTCGTATCCTTTTTCATTGAGCAAAGATAAAATGTTTTGAGCAGTTCTTTGCCGGGATGCCACTGTGTTCAGGTATTCTCCGCTGCGGGAGTAATTATTGAGCAAGGGCATTATCGGCACGCCATTATTTTTTGCATAGTTATGCACTTGTTCAATGTGTCCCCCGTGTCTGGCTATGATTTCACCGGCGGTATCGATGGAATACCAAAAGGGAATCACCGGATCAATTTGTTCGTAATGGTCCCGGAAGCTATCCCAAGATAGGTTGACACCATCGTTCCAATTGACATAAAAACCTGCCAGGCCGACATTTTCAATTGGTAATTGGGGTTCTTGCGGGTCTTGGGGTTCTTCGGGATCGCCGGGTTCTTGCGGATCCTGAGGATCTTGCGGATCTTCGGATTCAGGGGGTGGTGTTTCGGAAGTATTTGGCCACTTGGCGGCGACCCTTTCAAAGACATAAGCCATAGCAATCAAAGCGGCTCCTTGCAGAAGGAGTCTATTTTTTTCTATAAAGCGACTGAAGGCATTTTTATTGGCCTCGGCCGGTTCAGCCGGCTCAGGGCGGATAGGTTCCGTTGTTTCTTTTTTGATCGGCTTTGCCGCCTCTTCCTCAATAGATTCTATTGCCTCATCCGGAGCTGGCTCCGTTATCGGTTCTGTTATACTTTCTTGTTCCGCTTCAGCGGCAGCGGTATTGGTATATGCGCGGGCCAGCATCGGTTGAAAGGAAGAACTGAATGCTAAAATGAGTACTAAAAATATCGTTACGGGTTGCCAACGGCTCTTTAATAAATCCAATAGTCTGCCTCCCTTTGTGTTTGCCTTAATTATATAAGGCGGTTGAGGGGAGAAGCAATCCATAAAATATGGCAGGCTTGAGTTATAGTGGTATACCCTAGAAAGACCTTATTTTAGGAGGAAAAAAATGAGAAATGTCGAAGAACCTATTAATGACTAGAAAAACTTGCTAAATATAAATTTTAAAGATTTATTTTTTTATCGCTGATTCTTAATATTCCCGGTCACGGCGAAGCCATGATAAAAATGGCGAGGGTTATTCCACTGTCAACGGGTAAAGCAAAGGAGGGAAAAGATGGCCAAGAGAAAACTCTACTCTTTGGGTGATAAAAGAATGAGCATGTGGGGAATTATTTGGGGTATTTCTTTGCGAACGGAGAATCAGGAGGAAGTCCTGCTAAATGATTTCTATCAAGTTGAAGATGAAGGACTTTATGGCAAACGGATTGATTTAGATACAGGTATTAGCTTGATTATTGCCTTGCAGATAGAAGAGCATGAAGATTTCTTAATTGTAAAATCGTCCATCGTTAACAACGGATTAGATAAAATCTTCCTAGATAGATTAAGGCCCCTCATTTTTAGAGCTATGAGCTCCCGGCCAAATGATTTGGTGTTTTTTCGGCAGGGCTGGCAATCTTGGTCCGCTACCGGTTCCTTTGCCGCTTCCCAAAGGGATAAAAATCCGCTAACCGGTTTGGCTCGGTTATCTTCCATTGATACAAGCAATTGCTCCCCCGGCCGTAAGGGGCGCTATACTTCGGATATGTATGCCCTCTTATATGATAAACGGCAAGACCATGCTGTTTTGCTGGGGGCCCTATCGGCCAATAAATATTTTACTTCCATAAAGGTAGATATTTATAAACCGCGACTAACCTTGGAACAGAATTTTGACGGATTGACCCTGCATCCGGATGAAGAATTTAAACTTGAACCCCTGGTCATTATTTGGGGGCAGGCGGATACTATTCATAAAAAGTATGCCGATCTTGTCAGAAACAAAGTCGGCAAAAATTATAATAAGAATGTTCAACTTGGGTGGCATACCAAAGATTTACAAAAACGGGTCAGAGACGAAGGCAATATTATGAAAAACCTGGGGGCAATTAGACACTATTCTCAGGAATTGCCCTTACAAACTATTTTAATCGATGACGGATACCAAAAAAATAATGGAGAGTGGTTGCAAACAAATGATAAATTTCCGGCGGGCTTAGAGAGTTTGGCGGAAAAAATCAGAAGAAGGGGCTTTGCGCCCGGCCTGTGGTTAGCACCTTTTATAGGCTCTCTCGAGGCGGAAGTTTTGCAAGAAAACCCGGCTTGGTTTATCAAAAATAAAGACGGACAGCCTTGTATGGCAATTGGTAAGCCCTTTTGGCACAGTAAGGCTTATGCCCTCGATACAACCCATCCCGGTTTCCAAAATTATTTGCAAGATATAATTGACACCTTGATTAAACAATGGGGGTACATATTTTTAAAATTGGATTTTTTATATGCTGCTGCTTTGCCGGGTCAAAGATACGATAAGAATAAAACCCGGGCTGAGGCCATGCGGTTAGGTCTTGAATTAATTAGAGAGGCGGCGGGCGACAAGGCTTTTCTTGCCGGCAACGGTTGTCCAATAGGTTCTGCAATAGGTATTTTGGACTCGATGCAGACAGGGCCAAATCCATTGTCTCGCTGGGATACTTTTTTATCTTACATTCCTGGGCGACGTCGCTATTTGGCATCGGCAAGGTCAGCCATCAGGAATGCACTTACACGAGCTTATTTACATAATACATGGTGGCATAATGATTTGGGTAACCTCCCTCTAGAGCCTACCGGAAGCCATCTAAACGATGAAGAATTTCGCTCTTTGGCAACGGCAGCGGCCTTATCGAGGGGGCTGATGTTTGTGGCGGGCAATTTGACCAATATTCCTGCTCAAAGATTACGATTGTTTAATGAAATTGAGAGCATTGCCCGGGAGATGAAGAAGGGCGTTTTGACGGTAAAAGATCTTTTAAGGCAAAAAGACCCGGAATTGGTGGTAGTCGATACAGCAGAAAATACTTACTTGGCAGTATTTAATATGCGCGACAAGAGCATTACAAGAAGGATTGATTTAAATAAGGTTGTAAAAGACCAAATCTGGCCGGCCCATCTTGTCGAACAGTGGACCCGGGAGGCTTTTTATATAAAAAATGATTATTTAATAATTCACAATATTGCTGCCCATGGAGTCAAATTTTTCCGCATAACAAAGGGATAGTATTAAAGGACATGGCTAGGAGAAACGGGCTTATTTTTGGCAAACAGTGCTGTTATTGAAAAAAGGATAATAGTATCGGGGCTGACAAAGAACCCGACAATTTAAATGCCGGTAAATTAGCGATAAGAATTCGCCGGGCAATAATTGGAAAGAGACCATATCATTTGGTATGGTCTCTTTTTGCCCGGGAAATTTATTGTTGGGTGATACTTACTATGAAAGCGGTTGAGCAGGCAGTCACTTTAAGTAGGTTTCTATGAATCGTTTTTCAGCATACCCCATTTTTTACATAAATGGCGTATATAGTTTCTGATTTCCTCGTCATTATAAAGAAGTGGCGTTTCGCGTTCTTTTTTTTGTATCATATTTTTCACTCCTAATATTTATTGAGCAGAATTGCTAGTTAGAACGTTTTTTTATGCGGTTTCGCCGCTGAATTTCTTTCAACAAGCCATTTTCCGAGGGGCGATAAAATAAAAGGGCAGCCATTTTTTGTTTCTCCTTTTTTGTTGAATATTTTTTATAAATTAGCGGACAATGTGGTTTGTCAACGCTTGGTATATCGTAATTTCTCTTTGTTACAATTGTCGGAGGTGTCATTAATATTATTAATGTATTTATGAACTAACTTTAGGTCTACTTTGATTATAATCATAAAAAAGATTCTTGTCAAGAAATTTCTTAAATAATTTAATAATTATTTAAGAAATGTCAATACGGACTTGAAATAGTTTAATTTTATGTTGAAGATGTTGAAATTATGATAAAGGGCCGGACATAAAAAAAAGCCAATGCTTACGCATTGACTATGCTTATGCATTGGTTGTGAATTTGTTCGCTTATGCTTTTCCTTTCTTAAAACCGAAGGGCCGTGTTGAAAAATAATGATATTTCTTTCCCTTGCCCCCCGGCAAGTTTAATGTCACTAAGGGTCAGGTTAAAGACCTCCCAGCCGCCGATGTGTAGTCCCAGTGAGGTTGATAATGCTAAGGTTCCTTTATGGCTTTCGTAGTCCAATGTGACTGTTAGGGGTAAGAATTTCGGATAAAAGAAGCGGGTACCGGCGGAGGCAAAGAAGTTGTGGGTAGGGGCCGCGTTGTAACCGGCCGCTCCCAATAGGTGGATACGGGGTAGGGCAACATAATGGATCGAACCTTTCACGGCCATCGGTGTCATCCACCAAACGGGATCGTGGGGTTGATTGAGAACTTCTTCGCCATCGAATTCATAAGGATCTTCATCATCAGAGATGGATAAGGGATGGCGAATTGTGAAATCGCCTTGGTAGGATGTTTCCGAGACGCCGTCCCAACGTACTGCTCCCAAATTGGTTAATGAAAGACCGAAGGACAATTTGGGGTTATATTGGGCCCAAGCCCCTAAATCGACTGCAAAACCATGTCCGCCGCCGCCTTCCATTCCTAGAACCGAATATAAAGCTTGGGCCTTACCGTTTCCATGGAAAGTGTAGTCTTCATCGTTGAATTTCAGGTTGATATCGCCCTCGGGTTTCATTTTTCCCCAAGCAAGACCATAGATATAGTGAAGGCCCGCCCCGAGTTGAAAATCCTGCCAACCAAGGTTGGCGGCAACCGATGGCAATGCAAAAGAGTAGCTGATGCTGTTGTCGAGAAGAAGGTTACTTGTAGCAAAGGTATCCGTCAGGTTTAAATCAAGTCCTTCGATAGTTAATCCGTTCAAAATGATGTCGAAAAAGTTTTTATCCAGGCCCATAGCAAAATCACCTTTAAGACGGGAAGCCATAGTGAATTTCCCGATACCCAAATAGAGACCGGAACGTAAATTCGTTCCGACTTTAAATGAATTGCCTCTGATGGCACCTAGAAGTTCTGCTTTAATTTCATCATCCCAATATGAATTGATATTTTCGGCAATCTGATTGAAAGTCCAGGCATTTGTCCAAAGGTTCAAGCCCAACAGGTCAACTTCAAGTTGAAATCCATAGGGTGTTGCCCCAACCAATGCAGGATTGTATTCACTGGTAGCTAAAACGCTGGGAACAGCCAGATGAGCAGAAGGTGTGCCAAAGGCGGCTTGAATTTGGCCTGTGGGGACAAAGATACATAAGAAAACCAAAGCGAAAATCAGTTTGTTTCTTTTCATTATTTGTTCCCTCCTTTTAGCTATCCTGTGGATTTATTCTAATGCCGATTTCTCCCCAAAGGGATATCTTGACCCAATCATCCAGATAAAATGCTGCGGTCTTATCGCCGGCCTGCGTGTTAAGGATATCGATTTCTATGCCCAGATAGAAGGGCTCTTGCAAAATGCGCAAAAATTCGCTGTCTATTCTGATTTCACGCGATTCACTTGCCTCACTTAAGACTTTACCATCATCATCCGTTAAAGTTTCCGGTAAAAGGAATTGGGTGGAGTAACCGTTGGCATCATTGTAAGGATCTGCTTCATTGCTCATGAAGACAGTGGCCTGTAAGCCAAGGGGAAAGTGGTTTGTAACGTCGAATTGCAAAGCGGCTTCCCGAATCCAGGAGCCGGCGAAATTGCCCAATTCCGATGATAAGTCGACCACCTCGGAGTCGAGACGGAAGGTGGTTCCGCCCGGGGAGATACTAAGAATAGCAGAGACTTTTATGTCCATGGCGATAGTGAAATCAAAATTATTATAGACAATGACTTCATTTACATCGGCAAAAAGATTTGTTTCCGTAAAACGAATACTATGGGGGAATTTATTAATAAGTTCACCCAAGCCTAAAATGGAGACTTGTTTGTCGCGGGCACCGCCTTCTATTAGAAAACTGATGTTGGAAGATGCAAGAATATTACCTGCCGAGTCTAAGGCAACTGCCGGTAAGTTGATATTTAGATCTGTGTTGGTGGGATTCGAAACGGTAAGGTTAAATTCAATGGCATCGGAATGTATTGTTGTGCCTTGGAGCATTTCACCTATTTCATCCAAACCGGTTTCAATCACGTCACCGGGAATAGTCAAGTCGAAATCACTATTGTTAATATCGATTGCCACTTCTGCCCAGTCCAAATCTCCTACAGTTGCGTCAAATGAAATACTACCGCTTCCCAAGACAGCCGTCTCTAGCCAAAGTTCCAAATCAAATTCCTTGGGTAACTGTTTATCGGCAAGGCTCAAGTATAAGGCTTTTGTTTCATCGACACCGAGGTCGGTAATTTCTTCAGCTATAATTGGCACGCCATTACTATCGATTAGCTTAATGGCCAGCTTATTTATTGGGGAATCAGTCTTGTTTTCCAGGATAATCTCAATATGGCCGGAGGCGAACTTTACCCAGTTCAGGCCGTTTAGGTCAATTTCGATTTCAGCATCTGCTATTTTGTCATTATAGGGGTCACCGGGATTGCCTAACAATGGTATATCTTCGCCGGCAATCTGGAAGGGGGGAATATCGACCATATCCATTTCCAGATTGAATATATCACCCAGGTCAATTTTGATGGCAAGGGGTTCTCCTTCAGTTTGTTCATCCCCCAACAAATCGCCGACAAGTTCCTTTGCTGTTAAGGTTTGCGGGGGAACCAAAGGAATTCCGTCAATGGATAAATCCCAACTTGGTCCCGTGAAAGGTTCTTCGAGCAACTTGTTTATGGCTGTGCAACCGGCCAACAATCCAACTAAAACAAATAAAATTATTTTTTTTTGCCACGATAAAGACACTTTTATCACCCTTTCATTCGAGATTTATTTAAGGGAGTCAAAGTTTGATGTTTTGGCAAATATTCTATACCATCTCCTTTCCAAGATTTATTGCCTAAAGTTTATTTACCAAAATATAGGGACAGTTCGAAGTGGTAAAAAAACAATGCTTTTTGTCTAACATTTTTTAAAAGCATTGTTTATAGGGATTTTAATCCGGTATGATGTATGCCGGTGATATGATTACGGTTTTCCTCTTTAATTATCGGCAAATCGGTGCAAATAATAAGTACTGTTGGGTAAATTGGGGGAATGTACAGAAAATGGGTATATGTTATGATATAATAATACCAGCAGGTCAAAATTATGTCAACAGGAAGGGAGGAGCGTTATGAAGTTATTTATAGATAGCGCCAATTATGAAGAGATTAAAGCAGCCAATGATTTGGGTGTAATTGAGGGGGTAACGACAAATCCCAGCCTTATTGCCAAAGAAAAGGGAACTGATTTAAAGGAAGCAATTTATGACATTACCAAGTTAATCTCCGGGCCGGTAAGCGCCGAGGTAATCGGCACCCGGGCTGATGAAATGGTCAAAGAGGGTCGGGAATTGGCTGCAATAAATGCCAATGTTGCCGTTAAAATTCCTATCACCGCCGAGGGGCTTAAAGCAACATACAGGTTGAGCCAGGAAGGTATTTCTATCAATATGACCTTGATATTTTCTGCCAACCAGGCGCTTTTGGCTGCTCGGGCGGGCGCCAGATTTGTGAGTCCCTTTGTCGGACGTCTTGATGATATCGGTGTCGATGGGATTGGTTTGGTTGCTGATATAAGCGAATTATTCTTTGTTCATAACATTGATACGGAGATTATAGCCGCAAGTATCCGTCATCCCCAACATGTATTTCAGTCTGCTTTGGTGGGTGCCCATATAGCGACAGTCCCCTACAAAGTTTTACTGCAAATGCTCAATCATCCTTTGACCGACAGTGGCCTGGAAAGATTTTTGGCTGATTGGGAAAAACATAAATGCAGCCTAAAGTAATTTGTCGGAAGGGGTGCCGTATTAATTAATATAAAGAGTGCCAGACTAAAACTAAAAGAATACGATTTGCGTCTGAGTAAAAGGTATGGCCAACACTTGCTTATAGATGGGAATGTAAGGAACAATATAATGACTGCAGGCGCTGTCGAAGCGGGCGATAAGATTGTTGAGATTGGTCCCGGATTGGGTGCCCTGACTGAAGAATTTTTGAACAGAGGGGCGGAGGTTTGGGCTGTGGAGATTGACCGAGGCATCTGCAGATTTTTAAAAGAATGCCTTTCCCATCAAAAGCTGCATCTTATGTGCGGCGATGCTTTGAATCTCGACTGGCATGGCTTTCTCCCTGCCCAAGATGAACCGTACAAGCTTATTGCCAACCTACCTTACAATATAACCGGCCCCTTGCTCTTCAAATTTATTGACCATAAAAACATTTTTTCTTTTTTTCTCGTTATGGTTCAAAGTGAGTTGGCGGAAAGATTGTCTGCCCGGCCCAAGACAAAAAGCTATGGTGCTTTGACCTTGTTGGTCAATTATCATATGACCATAGAATATCTTTTCCCGGTGTCGCGCCGATCTTTTTACCCCACGCCGGAAGTCGATTCAAGGGTAATATTGTTAAAGCCGAGGCCGGAATCGACGGTTGGGCCGGTTGATGAAGAGTTTTTGTTTTCAATAATAAAAACAAGCTTTGGGCAGCGGCGCAAAACTTTAGTCAATAATCTTAAAAACCTGGCGATGGAGCCCGATATCATTGCAAAGGCCATGCACCTATGCGGTCTGAAAAAGGAATGCCGTGCTGAAGAGGTCTCTTTGAATGAATTTATCTGTTTGGCCAATGTTCTTCAGCAACCAAGGGAGGGTGGTAATAATGGGGCAGATTTATTTCCATAGCCCAACGGAAGGACGCTTAACGATTAGACAGGCCTACGGTAGCATTATGAAATATATGCAGGAGGAACCCGAGCGTAATTACAAGATGATAGTCGGCACGGATTCACAAAGTTGCATGGCAGGGTATGTGCAATTTGTAACTGCCATAATAATATATCGTATCAGCAAAGGAGGACGCTTTTTTTATTGTCGGGTAAAAGAACCGATGGGCAGAAGCATCAAGCAGAGAATTTATTACGAGACAGCCAAAAGCCTTGAAATAGCCAGCAAATTGACTCATTTTTTGGCTCAGGAAGATATTATGATTGATAATTTGGAAATGGAAATTCACCTCGATGTCGGTGTCAACGGCCCGACACGGGAACTGATTAAAGAGGTCGTAGGAATGGTTACCGGTAGCGGCTATGATGCCAAAATTAAACCCGATTCTTATGGAGCCAGTAAAGTAGCCGATAAATTTACCAAGTGAAATATCACCCCGGTAGAGTTGCCTTCATATAAGTAAGTATGAAGGTTTTTTTTTAGGGGGTGGTAATTTTGAAGGATATTGCAGTCGGTATGATTGTTTCGCGCCTTTCCTATGGTTCGGATGTCTTATTTAAGGTTATAGAGATAACCGAGAAAAATAATAGAAGGGTTGCTCTTTTGCGCGGTTTGGAAACGCGGTTAATGGCGGATGCCGATTTAGATGATTTAAAGCAAGCCACTAGGGAGGAGTGCAAAAATTGCCGGGAGAGGGTCTTGGAAGAGGCCCATGAATTTCTTTGGCCTGCCCCAAGAATATTAGCTGACAAAAGAAGTCGAATCGGTCAATCTAATTTGGACGAATCGCAAAAATATATGAAATTTCCCGGTCGGGTTTTGCATTTGGATGGCGATAAGCAGTATCTTGCTGCAAGTTTGGAACGTTATCGGCAATTAAGTATTGATGCCCAAGGAATTGCTGTGGCGGAAGAAAAACAATCGGCAGTTGTGACCGGGTATTTACGGGATTTCAAGCCTGATTTGCTGGTAATTACCGGTCATGACGGTATAAAAAGCAGGGGGGATCCCCAGCAATTATCCAGTTACTACTCTTCGCAATTTTTTGTGGAAACCGTTGAAAGGGCCAGAGATTTTGAAAATAATAAAGATGATTTAATAATATTTGCCGGCGCCTGCCAATCTTTCTACGAAGAATTGATAAGAAGAGGGGCGAACTTTGCCAGTTCTCCGGCAAGGATTTTAATCCATGCCCTTGATCCTCTTTTATTAATTAAAGGTATTGCTTTTACTTCCATAGGTGAAGTAATAGATCCTTTTGAGTTAATCAGCGGCACCATATCAGGTATCGCCGGGCTGGGGGGTATTGAAAGCCACGGGTGTCTTCGATTGGGATTGCCCGTTTTGGACCGGTAACGTTCATTTGCCGGGACCGGTCAATGGTCTTTAAGATTGGAAGCATGATTTTGCCGAAACCCAGTGGTTCCGGCAATTGTCTTTGGGATTGGTATTTTGTAGCCGCATTTAGGAAGAAACGGCAGATTTGGGCAACTATAGCATGTATTAAGTTGTTTTAAATAATTTATGTCCAAATTCGGACCTTTTAAAGCCTAAAAAAATTAAATTAAAGAAAAGAAAAATATTCCTTGACAGGTGTTTAGATATTTGGTATAATAAAAAATTCTTGACTATTATACGAAAATCTGGTATACTTATTGTGTAGGTTGGAGTTTATAGCGAAAGGTGGTTTCAGATGTCTAAAAATATATTACAAGAGATTAAGTCTGACCTTGATTCCTGGGTTGGTAAAAAAGTATGCCTGCGTGCCAATCGCGGTAGGCGGAAAATTTTGTCCAAAGAAGGAATTTTGGAAAAGACATACCCGCATATTTTTGTGGTTATGGTAGAAAAAGGCGGCTATCCGCATCGCGTCTCCTTTTCCTATGCTGATATTCTAACTGAGACCGTAGAGCTTACAATAAAAGATAAGGATGTTAGAATAGGTTGTTTAAATATTTAACTCTTTTTAGATAGAATAAAGATATGAAAAAACCGACTCCTGTCGGTTTTTTTATTTTGTCAGAAGATTAAATTTTTCAACAGTATAGACGCGTTGAAAGAGCTTTATTAATGCTGGCGATGAAAAGTTGAATCGAGCAATGCCATAATAGTCTTCCTGCCGAATATATATTAAATAAAAGAATAATACATAGATAAGGGGGAGCGGTTTATGAAATTCGTCTTCTTTTTTGGGGATAAAGCACTGACCTCGATAGAGTATATGTTTTGTCGCTGGTCGGAAGCATTGGTTGCCAAGGGCAATAGGGTGGAGATCGTTATTCCCCATCAGATAGAGATGGGTGCTTATTTAAACGGGCAAATTAAGATAAGGAGATCCTTCGGCAATGCAAAAATTATGGTGCAAGGGGATGTTTTCTTTGCGGCAACGGAGGAGGGCATGCAAAGATGCCGGGAGTTACCCGGTCCTTCGTTTTTGGTGTGGAACCAATATAGCCTGCCCCGGGAGTCTTACGATGGCAGAATTGTTTGTTTTTCCAAAAGGGTAAAAGATTATTTCATGGCGCAGCATGGCAAGGAAATTCACTATATTCCGCCGGCACCGGATTGGCGCATCTTTGATCATTTCTCCTTGGAGGAAGAGGAGTTGCCGGGCATAAATTTGCTTTTCTGGGGCGATGAGGGCAGCAGGGATGATTTGCATATAACATTGGCAGCTTTGGACTTAATCAAATCTTCTTTGCCTAAATTGAAGCTATATGTTTTGGGAACTTCCTTACCGGAGGGGATGGCCTTTCAGGCGGTGGAAGAATTAATTTGTCCGGCCGATTTGAACAAGCGCCTGGATCTCTTGGAAGGGGTAAGGATCGTTTTGTGGTCGAGACGGGCTGATGTTGCCGTCTTGAATGTTGCTGCCCTGGAGGTGATTAGTGCCAACAAGCCTTTGGTTTGCTTTACTTGCCAAGGTATCGAGGATTTTGCTCAACCGGAAGAAAATTGTTTGCTTATTGAACCGGCCAATAATGTTAAGCAAGTTGCTATGGATATTTTACGTATCCTTCGCATCGGGCAGTTACGCAACAGTATCATTGCCAACGGGCGCCGCTACATTAAAGAGTTGGAGGCGGGGTTCGGCAGTAAAGAAATCAACGATTTGGCTTTACGATACTTGGATTTGCAGGGAAAGAAAAAAGCGCCGGCAGCGCCGGTAGCTAAAGAGGGGCAGGTCGATTTAGTAATAGCGGGTTGTGATAATCTGAAAAGGTTAAAAAAATGCGTGGCAAAACTAAAGGAATATACCCCGCAACCCTACAATATAATTATCGTTGACAATGCTTCAAAGGATGGCTGCAAGGAATACATAGAATCATTGGTTGGTGTTACGGGTATATTTAACCAACGAAAGATAGACCGAACCCGAATTTTCAATCAAGGCATATTGGCGGGAGACGGTGAATTTATCGTTCTCTTGAGTTGCAAGGTCGAAGTCGGTGCGGACTGGTTGACGGGTATGTTGGAATGTGCTCGCGGTGATGATAAGATTGCCTTGGTAAGTCCCCAATTGGACACCGGGGATAATTCAATATTAAAGTCTTATGTGGCGGAACTTTCGGGTATTTGTGGACCGCGGGAGGGAGTGGATTCGGACGGGAAGTATGATTTTGAAACAGTGGTAGAGGTAATGGATATCAGCGGTGCATGTTGCTTGATCAAAAGAAAGTTGTTAGCCAGGCTGGGCCTTTTCGATGAAAGCTGCCCCTCTTCTTTGGCTACAATCGATTATGCCTTGCGAGCAGGGGAAAAGGGTTACAAGGTTATGTTTTGCCCCCAATCCCAGCTACAGTACCATGACGAAAATATTGCCGATCAAGAAATTGTCGAGTTGCCCATCAATGAAGCGGCCGGCGATCAGACATATTTCCGGGATAAATGGTCTTCCCTTGCGAAGGGAAAGAATAAAAGAAGGCTGGTAAAGGATATATTGGTATTGGGAAAAATCCCTTGGGAATATGATTTGCAAAGGGCCCAACAATTGCTGACCCGCTTTGCCGGGAAGGGTTATAATATTCTTTATGTCAATCCTTATTGTTCGCCGGCCGGTTTAAGTCGGATTACTCCCAAATTGCACACTTTTTCGATTCCCGGCAAGGGCACTGCCAAATTAAATATGCAATATGTCGACAATAGAGGTAATATGGTACGTAGTATCAAGAAAATGTTGGCAAATCTGGCTATGAATTACCCGATTCTTTGGGTCGGTGCCCCCTTTTGGCAGCCATTGATCAAATATTTTGAGCACAGTGTCTTGATTTATGATCGCCCAAAGGCCTTTAGCGGGTCTGACAATTGGTCTGAACATTGTCTTTGGGCGGCGGAGGATGCTGCTTTACTGGAGGATGCCAATTGCGTCTTGGGGTCGGCGGAAAATTCCTTGGAAGTCGGGCAGAAGGATGTAAACGGGGAAGAATTTGTTGAAACTGATCGTAATTCTCTAGAAAATCAACCGGAGAGTTCAGCAAGAGAGTTCGAAAAAATATTGAAAGAAAGTGTCCGGGAAGAAGATTGGGGCAGGCAGGTTGAAGCCATTGAAGAGCTTTTTTATGCTAGCTACGGAGAAGAATATCAACCCTTATCGGATTGCCGGGAGGCCAGCACCCCGGAAAATGAAAAAGGTGTCTCGCCGGAGGCCGGAATTGCAAGTAAGGAGGAAGAAAAAGAGTACTTTTGCTGCCAGCCATTCTTCAGACGTTGTTGCAGTTGGCTTAAATCGCTTTTCAAAGGAATTTGAACATGAATCTTATCGATAGGCTCCCCGGCAAGGGAGCCTTTTTGGCTGGCAAAAATTATTAGGCAGGGTTTAATGATTATTTAAAGAATACTAATAGGAAAGAGGCTAGGAGGCTCGGAGAGTGAAACGATTTATAGCAATGCTGGGAATGTTTTTATCGGCAGTATTGACGGCGGTGGCAATATTTGAACCTAAAGCAGCCCTTTTAGCCTGGGTGGCCTTGATTCCACTGTTGTTCAGTTGCAAAGTATTATCAGGGCGTAGGAATTTTTTTTACTCATGGTTGGCGGGTATTATTTTTTTTGGATTGATTTTATATTGGCTCAATTTGCCCGTCTATGATTATGGAGGTTCCTTGCGTTTCCTAGGTATTGGAGCTATTGTTTTATTGTACGGTATATTGGGACTCTTCTGGGGTTTATTTGGCTGGTTGGCTGGCAAGGTTCTACAAGGGAAAAAAATGTGCCCCATTTTAAGTATACCGGCTCTCTGGACTGGCTTGGAGCTTTTGCGGCGTCTTATTATTTTTAGCCTCCCCATTGGCTTTTTGGGTATTTCGCAAGCTCCTTTCCCCTACCTGATCCAAAGTGCGGATATCTTTGGTACCTTGGGGATAAGTTTTCTTATTGCATTAATTAATACAGCTTTGTATTTAATGTTCACAGATAGGCTTGTTGTTCGGCGTTTTGGCATTATTATGGCTGTTTTGCTCCTCTTTTTGATACCATACACCCTGTGGTGTATGCGGGTACCCCAAGAGTCGTTGCTGAAGGTGGGTTTGGTGCAAAGCAATATTTTTCAAGAAGACAAATGGGCCCATTCTCTTCGTAATCAAATTGCCGATACCCATATTGCCTTGTCCCAACGCTTGCTGGCCGAAGATGGCCCCGTGGATCTTCTTGTTTGGCCGGAATCGGCTGTTTCCATCGAGCCTTTATTGGAGAAGCCGGCTTGGAGAAATTTTATGGGCAGAGTGGATATTTTGCAAACTCCGATTTTGTTGGGGATTTTAAATACCGTCGATGGCAATATTTACAATTCCTCTTTCCTCATTATAAAAAAGGAGGTAGTGGAACGGTACGATAAGATGTGGTTGGTGCCTTTCGGCGAATATGTTCCCTTTCCTAACCTTTTGGGCTGGGTTAACACCGGCTTTATGCCTAATACACCCGGCAAGGAATTACAATTTTTCGACTATGGCAATCAAAGGTGGGCAACACCGATTTGCTATGAGATTTTAAATCCAACTTTGATGAGGCGCATGAGCAAGGAAGCGACAATGATATTTAATTTGTCCAATGAGGCCTGGTTTAAAAAATCACATGGTTTGCCATTGTTGTGGTCAACTACTATTTTGCGAGCCGTCGAAATGAGGCGGCCGATAGTGAAGGCAGCCAATACCGGTTACTCGGGCTATATAAATGATCAGGGTCGGGTGGAAGTTCTTTTTCCGGCCAATGAGCCGGCCGTCCAAGCCTTGGAGGTGATGGGCGGCAATAAAAATTCTCTTTATGTCCGCTTTGGTGATTGGCCGCTAATTATTTTGCTGATAACCTGCTTTATAGTTGCCGGTTCTATTGGTTCGGGGAATCGACGATGGGGAGAACAGTACTGATTGTTTTTTCTCCTTTGTAAGCGAAGGCGGCGACCGTGTTATCGGTGGCTGCTTTCTTTTTTAGGTAAGGGTGCCATAACTTACATTCCTAAGGTGGACAAACCTATGTTATAATTATGCATACCTTGATCAAGAAAAAATAGTGAAAGGAGAATCTAGTTGAAACTTAAAAGTGTCACGGCAATTCTTACGGTTTTATTTTTAGTTTGTATTTTGGTTCCTATCAATACCTGCACAGCGGCCGGTGCCCAAGGCGGCGTATTTCGCAAGGAATTTGAGCGTCCTTCCACACCGGAACCCGATCCCGATCAGCCCGTTCCGGGTTTGACGGCGGCCGAGCAGGAAATGTTCAACCTGTTAAATAGGGAGCGCACCTCCCGAGGACTTCGACCATTGCAGGTGGACATGCGGTTAGTCAATATAGCCAGAATGAAGAGCCAAGATATGATTACCAATAATTACTTCAGCCACTATTCACCTACCTATGGAGTATTTACCACTATGCTTCGCAATAACGGGATTTCCTTTCGATTGGCAGGTGAGAATTTGGCGGGAGCAAGCTCAACGGTCCAAGCTCACAATTCTTTGATGAACAGTACAGACCACCGGGGCAATATTCTCAGGTCAGGTTATACCCATGTGGGTATCGGAATTGTAAATGGAGGGCCGTACGGCAGTATGTTTACCCAATTGTTCATTATTCCCTAGGTCTTATATTGATATTATCCTATAAAAAAGGGCTGAATATGGCCCTTTTTTTGTTGCCCTTTTTGCCATCACATTTTATAGCCTGCAGCATATACTGAAAAAGAGTAGGAGGGAAAGGAGGGGCAGTTTCATGAAAACAAGTAAGACATTGAAGACTTTGTGCTCAGTAGGCGATGTTTGGGTGAGCATTGAAGACTTGTGTTCCAGGTTTTGTTTGAGCAATCCAGCTTCCGAAATTTTGGATGTACAGGTGGTCATAAATGATTTGACCTGGCGAATCTGCAATAATATGGTCAGTATTGAAGGCTCTTTTTTTGAGAATATAATTTATAAAGGTACCGATGGGTCAGTATATCACCAACCGGAGACGATTCCTTTTGCCACAAGTATACAGGTTCCCGGTTTGGCCCCGGTTCTTAGGTTGCCCCACAAGGTTATTGTGCCTGTACAAAACCCTCAGGAAACAATCGATATTCAAATATTTATTACTGAGTTGTGCACTTGTTTTGATTTAATACCGCCTTTTACGGTTCAGCAGGATATATTGGCAAAGGCTCTCCTAAAAATATCGCAAATTGAGCAGCTGGAAGTATGTCTCAATGGCGTAGACGGCATTTTTCGCTTCAATAATCCTGTTGTCAGAAACGGTTAGCGGCTTGGGCTTAGCTGCTGAAAAAGCGAATTCCCAAAAACCCGTGGTAAAATTGCTACGGGTTTTGCCATTTTTCCAGCCGTTGCCGGTCGATTCGGTTTTAACGGTTTATTGTTTCGTCTGTTCCAGCTAATAACGGCTATTGGGTGCAATTTATTATTTTTAGTATTTTGGATTAAGGCTGTTGCTTTTCGGCACACCTTTAATCTGCCAACATATAATGGGAGTACATGTGACGAAAGGAGGTCAGTGCATGGCCAGACAGTATAATGAAGCTGATGGAACGAAAATAGATCGACAAAATTTAAGCCAATTGATTGACCTGGTGGTTCCGGCTATTAAAATTAAAAATATCGATGCTTTTATTGAAGAGATACAGGCGGAGGTTATCCAAGACAAGGTCATCATTCAAGGCATTATCCATAAACAATTATATTTTGTAGGTATAGATAATATGATCCACCATCAACAGGAGCTGATGCCCTTCAGTACCTTTGTGGAAGTGCCCGGTGCGGAGCGAGGTATGGAAGTGGACGTAAAAGGGGTCATAGAACATATCAAAGCTACATTAAGTCCGGAAGGCACTCAGGTCCATCAAAAAGTAATCGTTGAATTGTTTGTCAAGGTACTGGAAATGCAACAGCTGATTCTTTTACAGAATCCGGCAGGGCCATTGCTAAAGCTTGATCAGGTTATCGGTGAAGGAACGGTGCAAACTCTGGTTGAAGGAAACTTTCTTTTGCCTTTACCGGCAATAAAAATTACCGATATAGACGTGAGTATCCTCGAATTAAATGCCAATGTAATCCCTGATAAAGTTGTTTTACAAGGCATAATCCACAAACAGATTTACTATATCGGTACTGATGACTTGGGCCACCATGTTGCGGAAGATATACCCTTCAGTACCTTTGTAGATATTCAAGGTGTTAATACCGGTATGCATGCCCAGCTCCATCCGCGGATAGAACTTGTCGACGGAGTGTTGGCTGAAGATAACCAAACTGTGCTGCAAAAAGTGGTTATCGAAATATTTGTCAAGGTAACCGAAGAGATTCAAACAAACTTATGTTTGGGTGACGGGCCTTTGTTAAAATTGCCCCGGGTTATCAGCGAAAATGTTTTACAGCACATGCTGGTAAATGACTTTGTTCTACCTCAGCCGGCTATAAAAATTGTTGATGTTGATGCCCACATCCAGGATTTAAGAACTAAAATCATCGATAATAAAGTTATAATTCAGGGTAATTTGGAAAAGCAGATTTTCTATGTTGGTGAGGATGATATCGAATATCATCAAGCAGAAATACTGCCTTTCAGTGCTTTCATAGATGTTCCGGGTGCTGAACCCGATATGGAGACTCAAATCAATGGCTTTGTTGAACATGTTAACTATGAGTTATTGAATCCAACCTTACTTCATCAAAAGGTGGTCCTACAATTTTTTGCCAAAGTGGTTGAATTTTTGCAGGTTAGGGTCCAATTGGCAACGACCGGCCCGTTATTTAAAGTGCCGGCAGTTATCGGTGAGGCCGTTAAGCAAATATTAGTGGAAGTTGCCGTACCATCTATTATTCCCCCTATTCCCCCCGTTGTTTTGGCTGAAGGCGTCTTGATTAAAGAAATACGGAGCGACGGTACAACAGAACAGGTTTTAGTTGAGTCCGTGGTTGACTTACCTGCTTTAGCAATCAAAATTAAATCCGTCGATGCTTCGGTCCGCAATGTAGTTACAGATATTGTTGACGGACAAATCCTGGTTGAGGGTGAAATAGTTAAGCAAATTCAATTTGTAGATTCCAAAGGCAAAGTCCGCCATCTGGAGGAAATAGTTCCTTTCTCGGCATTAATGCCCTTAGATGGTTTTGATGATATGGATTTAATACCGGAAGTTATCATAGAAGACTTAACTTATTCTCTCATCGATGGTTGTTCGCGGTTGGCCCAGGTGATTATATTGAAGATTACTTTAGCCGGTGAGGAGTCTCGCCAAATCCAGGTATTTACCGATATTGAGGGACCGGGTATATCCGTGCAGACAGTTTTGATTAGAGCCCAAGAAGTAATAGGCGAAGATTTAGTGGAGTTGGAAGTGGAAGAGGATATTTCCTTGCCTGAGGTTGCTGCTTTCCCCGTTGCTGTTGAAGCCTTTTTAGCAGATATAGCGGGCGTTGTTGGACCCAATAATGTTACAGTCAGTGGAATTGTAGTAAAAGAATTGATCCTTGCCCGTCCGGATGATACTGAATTTGTTGTTCATGAAGAGATACCTTTTGAATTTACTTCAGTTATTACCGATGCTCAAGCCGGCGACAATGTGCAAATCCATCCCGAAATAACCGATATTCTTGTTGAAATAATTGAAGGAGGCACCGTTGCAGCCCAGACGGTTATAATTGAAGTTTTTGTAAAAGTAACTCGCTTGGAAACTTTCGCGGTTATTGTGGATGTAATTGGGCCCGTTGAAATAACCAAGGAAATTATCTTCGTTGATGTTGTTGACGACGGGATACCCCGACCGGTACCATTGGAAGTTGTTGTAGATATTGGGCCAATAACCTAAGGGCGGGAAACCGCCCTTTATTTATGTTGTTTTCCCGTGGCCCCTATTTGCACAAATATATATTGACAGCCATATGATATTAAAGAAACTGACAGGGAAGAAGGGAGGATGAACTGTGGAGTTCTACTTCATCCTGGTATTAATACTAGGTTTTGCGGCTGGGATTCTGTTGCTTAGAAATCTCCTCCACGATACTATTGCTGTTCTCCTTTCGCCCCTGGGGGCCGATGCGGCCTTCTCCCCCCGCCGATGGTTAAAAAAGCCGATAACCAGAAAGGATTATATTGAAGCCTACTGCAATAATACTAATTTTGTAAATTCAGATGGAAGGGAAAGGAGGATAGGTGCTAATAGTGAAGTAAAAACGGTATATCGGCGCATACAGTCCAAAAATAGCGGTAAATTAGCCCAACATAAAGGGGGGAATAGTTTTATGCCTAGGAGACAGTCGTTGGTGGGGATTGAATTATTGAAAATTCCGGTTGTGGTTGGTGAAAACACCGTTCAAAAAATGGAGATATCGGACGTCGAATTGGATTTTACAGCCCAAAAAATAAGGCACATCGACGTTAAAATTGCGGGTATTACTTATGAAGTAATCTGTAACAAAGTGATTATACAGGGGGATATAAAAAAACAGCTCTTTTACGTCGGTTCGGATAACATAGTTCACCACCAAGATGAATTGGTGCACTTTAGCCTATTTGTGGATATACCGGGTGCAAGACCCGGAATGAAAGCCCAAATTCATCCCAGGGTTGAATTTGTTAAACCGGAATTAATTGGGGATGGCAATATAGTTCACCAAAAGGTGATCATTGAAATTTTTGTCAAGGTTACGGAGGCCCGGCAAATGTTCTTGGAAACCGCGAGTTGTGGTCCGCTTCTTAAATTGAAACGAGTTATAGGTGAGAACGCCACACAGACTTTAGTTGAAGGTTCAACGATTTTGCCTGAACCGGCGATAAAAATAACGGGAGTGGACGCCTCCATCGATGATGTAGTTACAGAGATAATAGAGGATAAGGTTATAGTGCAGGGTGTTATTGAAAAACAAATATTCTATATCGGTACCGATGACATCGAGCATCATTTTCACGAATCTCTGCCCTTCAGCCATTTTATTGATGTGCCGGGGGCGGAAAAAGGTATGGAAGTTCAGCTGATGCCAACCATTGAATATATAGAGCCTGCTTTGGAATCAGATGGCCAGGTGTTACATCAAAAGGTAGTGGTGGAGCTTTTCGTTAAAGTCACGGAAGCAATTCAGACCCGTTTGGCCCTTGGTGGCTGCTTATTAATAAAGGTGCCGCAGGTAATCGGCGAAGATACCAAGCAGGTCCTAATAGAAAATGAGCTCAGCTTGGATCAGCCCGCCATAAAAATAAAAGAGGTGTTCGCGGAAGTTTTGAATTTACAAACCATTGTGATCCTGGATAAGGTCATAATACAAGGCGTCATTCACAAACAAATTTTCTATATAGGTGCAGACAACATCGAATACCATCAAGCCGAAGATGTACCCTTCAGTACTTTTGTCGATATTCAAGGAGCCCGACAGGGGATGGATGCCGATGTTATGCCCGTCATTGAATATCTGCGCCCTGAATTCAGTGAATTAGGTGACTTGCTCCATCAAAAGATAATCTTGGAAATCTTTGTTAAGGTGACGGAAAAAGTTCAATTGCAAGTCAGGCCCGTTGAAATAGAAGCCAGTGAACAAGAAAAGCCATGTGAGCAGCAAGACTTATGTGAATCGCCGGCAAGCTAATCAAAAGTCTTAACCGGGGACAAATCGGGATTTTGACAGAAACGGATCCTTTGTTAAAATGTTCTACTTGCCTTCTTCGGGGGGCAAGTTTTTTTATTATACTTTGTAAAGGGTAAATTGAAGCCAATAAAGAATCTCTTTTATGAAAGAGGTGAAAAAATGGCTAGAGATAATTTTTTCCTGACGATTTTTTCATTGGTGTTGGTTTTGTTGTTCATAAGTACCTTGCCGATTGCGGCTTTAACTTGGCAACCCTATGATTTTTCCGGTAATGAATGTTATAGCTATTCTGTTTTTTGGAAAGACGTAAAATTTCAATTTGATTTTGAAATAACTGCGATTGATGACTTATTTGACAACGAAAAAGAATTATTTGATGTAAGCCTTACATACAAATTATTATTGGATAAAAATATGTTAGGAGAAGGAATCTTCGAGACTTTCGAACTGTACAGCCTATTTACCGTAACATTGTTTAATCCAATCTATTTTTATTGCCTGGAGAATTTGGATTATATAATTGGTGAGGCATTGACATTTGCCGGGACTGACTTGATGGTAGCAATAATTGCCCGGGAAAAGATTGGCGGTAGGGAAGGGTTTTTATGCCGTTTCACCGAAAATGAAGAAATTATCGGTGAATGGGTGATAGACCCTGAATTGGCATTGCCCTTACGCAGCACAATCTATAGTAGAGATGAAATCGAGGCTGAGCTTTTGTTGCTCAACTATACTGAGTATTGAAAAGGAACCAATTGTTATCTTTAAAGGCCCTGTCATATTTTTACAGGGCCTTTTGCTTATTCTTACTCCGGGTTTGATTGGGTGAGGCAGGTACAACTGGCAGGAAAGGGCCGTTTTTTCGGAGGACCAATATTCCAGAAGGTTTATTGGCCGCAATTATCATAAATAAAGTTCTCCTTTGGTGATTCATTTTTCCCGCTATACCGCATATAGTTTATATTGAAAGATTTATCAATAATTGGGAAAGGAGGACTGAGGCTTTTATGTACAACATTACTTACAAAGAAGAGCTTGTCACCATAGAGTTTCCGGTAGGGGAAGATATTGTGCGGGAAATTGTCACCGGGGTCATTGAATTGGCTGAACAGGAACCTGATATTGAAAAAATCTTGGAAGTAAGAGCTTTTCCTAGGACATTGGAGACTGAAATTATAAAGGGAGGGGTGGATCTTTCCGGTGAAATCGGCGGCGAAGTAATTTATTTAGCTGTATTAGGTGACCCGGAGCGCCTTCAGCACTCCCTTCGATTTGCCAAAGGGAGTTTCCAATTTAAAAATTTTGTGGATATACCCGATGCAAACGTGGATATGAATGCAATAGTCGACACGGAGATTTTAAGAACCAGCTATCGGCGCCTCGATGAGCGTCGGATTGAGGTTTCTGTAACAATAAAAATCCACGTAAAAGTTATGGCATCGAAGCGGGTCGGGATTGTTACCGATTTGCATGGTTTGCCGGCGGCCCGAATAAATGAGGAAGTTTTAGTTATTGATGATTTGGTAGGCGACAGTACGGTGGTAACTGTACTGACAGAATATTTTACGATCGAAGACTACGAGCCGGCAATCGACAGAATTGTTAGTGTATCAACAAGTGTCTTTGATGTAAAAGCCATCTTGGAGGAAGATGGAGTTCTGGTATCGGGTGTGGTGGAAAGCAACGTTATTTATGTCGGTGAAGCTGAAGGAGAAGATCGGAGGATCCAATCCGTTCTTCATAAGTCTGAATTTGCCGAGACAATTTCTTTGCCCGGAGCCCGACCTGGCAATAATGCATATCCGTCCATCCGAGTGGTAAATGTTGTCGAAGATGTTGTTGATACTAAAACTGTAGAACTCCGGGTGGAATTGGAGATCTATGCCAAGGTAACCCGAGCCAAGGAAACATTGTTTGTTCTTGATATCGATGCTGATAATGTGGATATTCGGAAGGAATTGCTCCAGCTGGAGGTACTTGTCGGAGAAAAATACCTTAGGGAGGTTATTAGCCACGAAATTGCAATTGCTGATGAAAAGCCGCCCCTCGAACGTATTATTAAAGCAAGGGCTGACATTGTCGAATTGGCACCCTTGGTTGAAGACGGAGGTGTTACTCTGGCCGGGCAAGTAGAAATTGGAATTCTTTATGAAGCAAATGTTTTGCCTGAAGATATGGAGCAAGCAATTGATTTTATGGCAGTCCGAGTGCCTTTTGAAAACTATATCGCAATTGACGATACCCAAAGGGGATTTTCAGCCGATACTTATGCCATTGTCAATGGAGTAAAACCTAAAATAATCAATGACCGCATCTTGGAAATCGAGGTTGCCCTTGAAAAATTTGCCAAGGTGAAAGATTTGCGTCCTTTGGAGGTCATAGTTGATCTGGTTGTTATTTCACCGGTTACCGCTTGTCCTCCCTCTTTACTGATCTACATTGTCCAACCAGGTGATAACTTGTTTAAGATTGCCCGACGTTATCGCACAACCGTGGGAGAATTGGTAGTTGCAAATAAAATTGCCGATCCCGATCGCCTGGAGCCGGGACAAAAGATAAGTATTCCTAAAAGAAGTATATTGCCGAAGGTTTAAGGGCCGGAAATCTTTGCTGCCTTCCCTTTAGCATGCCTACTGTTCTTTGCATACAATATTGTTAAGGGGAAGGAGGTACTTTTATGACAAGAAAAGGCAGTAAGTTCAGAAAGGTTTTTAGAATTGAACCCCGGCAAGAGAAAAAAATACCGACAGCCCGCTCTAAACATCCAAAAAGTAAAAAAACATAATAGGGTTATTGTTCAGCAACAATAATGAAAATGCCAATTTGCTTGGTCAAAACCCAATGGCTGCTTGGTTGATAAATAAACCCAATGATTAAAACCCTCCCGGAGGGTTTTTTTTTATTGTTGGGCTATAATAATCATACCGATTACTGTCCGGATTTGAATTGTTAACAGTCTGGTCTTTGGCGGGGATGCAAAGCGTAACACTCGTTGAAGAATTTTGAATTGTATGATGGGCAAAACGGGGGTAAATTATATATGGGTGAAAAAAGCAGGGGTACTTTGATTGTCATCGGCGGCGGCGAAGACCGTGACGGAGAATGTATGATTCTTAGGCAAGTTGCCAAATATGCCGGCGGCCGGGATGGGCATATGGTTATATTGCCTACTGCTTCAAAGCGTGGTTATGCAACCGGGGAAGAATACAAGGCCCTTTTTGAAGAATTCGGTCTGGCCGGTGTGGAAGTGTTACCGATTGAAGATAGGAATCAGGCTCAGAATAAAAATAGTGCCAAAATTTTGGAGAAAGCTTCGGCAATCTTTTTTACCGGTGGAGACCAGCTGAGGATTACCAGTATCTTGGGGGGAACGCTCTTGCAAAGAAGTTTGCAAAAGGCTTTTCTCAACGGCACCCTCTTGGTCGGTACCAGTGCCGGTGCTTCCGTAATGAGTGATACGATGATCGTCGAAGGTTTGGATGAGAAGCCACCCTTGAAATGTACAGTGAAGATGGCCCCCGGATTGGGCTTGGTGGAAGAGGTTGTAATCGATCAACATTTTGCTCAACGGGGCCGGATGGGAAGGCTTTTGATGGCCGTGGCTCAGAATCCTTTTGTTATAGGCCTTGGTATCGATGAGGATACAGCTGTCTTGATAAACAACAAAGGCATAGTAAGGGTCATGGGATCTCAAACGGTTTTGATTATAGATGGCAGCGGGGCGGGCTATTCCAATGTATCGGAGGCTTACGCCGAAGATCCCCTTTCTTTTTCCGGAGTAATCATTCATGTTCTCTCCGATGGTTATGGTTATGATTTAGGAAGACGCAAATTTTTGTTGCCGATTCGGCAGGTATAGCACTCAATATACTGGGGGAATATAGAAGAGGAAACAGTTTTAAGGAGGCCAAAAGTGAAATTGTTGAAAATGGGTGCTTTGGAAGGACCCAATATATATTCACATCACCCGGTAATAAAGATGTCGATAGATTTACAAGAAATGCACGAAAAGACAACGGCGGAAATTGAAAACTTTAATGAAGGGCTGCTAGGATTTATTCCTTCCTTGGGGGACCACCATTGTTCGAGCGGGAGGCCCGGTGGTTTTTGTAAACGGTTAAAGGAAGGGACCATGCTGGGGCATGTTATAGAACACTTGGCTTTGGAGCTGCAGGCCCAGCTTGGTTACAATGTATACTTTGGCCAAACCCGTTTGCAAGGTAACCACTATCGCGTGGTGTATGAATATAATTGTAAAGAAGTGGGGTTTTGGGCCGGTCGGCAAGCCTTTCTTTTGATAAAAAATTTTTCACAGGGTAAAGAACCGCTTCCCTTATCATTAATTTTACAAAAAGGCTATAAGGTAAAAAAAGAAGCTGATTTCGGGCCCAGTACCCAAAGTATTGTGGAAGCGGCCCGGGAAAAAGACATTCCTGTAATTCCTCTTTGTCGGGGAACATCGCTTTTGCAGTTGGGGCACGGAAAGTTTAGCAAAAAGGTCAGAGCGACTATTACTGAATACACTAGTTGCATTGGTGTTGATATTGCCGGCGACAAATGGCTTGTTAGGGAGTTGTTGAGCAAGCATGGTTTTCCTTTTCCCCGCGGTGAACTCGTTGAATTGTTGCCCCGAGCTTATGAAGCTGTAAATAAAATCGGTTTTCCGGTGGTTATTAAGCCCTATAATTGTAATCAGGGTAAAGGGGTTACTCTTAATATCAGAAATTATCATGAATTGGAAGAGGCCTTTTACATTGCCAAAGGCTTCAGCAAAAAAATAATTATTGAAAAAAGTATTCCCGGCCGCGATTATCGGGTGCTTGTTGTTAACGGTAAGGTGGTTGCAGTCTCGGAAAGGATAGCGCCCTTTGTCATTGGTGATGGAAAGCATACAATTCGCAATTTAATCGATGAAGTAAACGAAGATCCTCAGCGGGGGTTTGGCCATGAAAAGCCATTGACCAAAATCAAGATCGATGAAGTGGTAAATATTATGTTGCGGCGGCAAGGATACACGCCTTATTCACGCCCCTCTGCCGGTGCAAAAATTCTGTTGCGGGGTAACAGCAATTTAAGTACGGGCGGGACTGCAATAGATGTAACCGATTGTATTCATCCTCATAACAAAGAATTGGCTGTACGAGCTGCCGATATCGTGGGACTGGATGTCTGCGGGATTGATTTTGTCGTCCCGGATATAGCAAGCCCTTTGGATAAACAAGGCGGCTGTTTAATTGAAATTAATGCTGCGCCGGGAATCCGTATGCATCATTTTCCCAGCCAGGGTAAACCGCGCAATGCCGCCGGAGCCATTATGGAATATTTGTTCCCAAAGGCCAGCAACGGCCGTATACCTTTAATAGCGGTGACGGGCACCAATGGTAAAACAACGGTTACCCGTTTGGTTGGGCACATATTACAACAATACGGTTTAAATATCGGGCTTGCTACAACCGAAGGTTTGTTCTTTAACCGGGAACAGCTGAAAGCGGGCGATTGTACCGGTCCTCGCAGTGCTAAGGATATTCTCACAGATCCGCGGGTAGAAGCGGCGGTTTTAGAGACGGCCCGGGGCGGTATTTTGCGGGAAGGGCTCGGCTATGACTGGGCAGATGTAGCTATCTTTACCAATATAACTGAAGATCATCTCGATGAGTACAGCATCAAGAATTTGGATGACCTCTGGTTTGTAAAATCTCTTTTGGCTGAAAGGGTGCGTAGAGACGGTCGAATAGTTCTCAATGCTGATGACCCGTTTTTGGTAAGTGTTGTGGATAAATTAAATGGCAACATCGTCCTCTTCAGCAAGCAGGAATCGAATATAATATTAAAAAAACATCTTCATAACGAGGGAGAGGCAGTCTTTCTCAGGAAAGGTCAGATTGTTTTTAAGTTAGGGCGTCGGGAAGAAGAAATTTGTAATGTCACTGATATCCCACTGACCTGGGGTGGTATTGCCCAACATCAGATAGAAAATGTGTTGGCGGCTTCTGCGGCGGCGATAGTATTGGGTTTACCGCCTCTTTTTATCAAGGCGGCCTTGCAGAACTTTAATCACGATCTTAATCCGGGTCGATTACAGCTAGTGGACAATTCTTTCTGTCGGGTTATTTTGGATTACGGACACAACGAAAACGGTTTTTTAAATGTTTTGCAGACAGTCAAAAAATTATCATACCGACGCTTGATAGGCGTAGTGGGGATGCCCGGTGACAGACTGGATAAGTCGATAAGCAAGGCCGGTTCAATTTTAGCTCAAGCCGGTTTTTACAAAGTATTCATAAAAGAAGATGAAGATTTGCGGGGTCGTGCAGTCGGGGAAGTTGCCCGGTTGTTGCAGGAAGCTTTTGCAAAAACCAATTATACCGGGCAATTAGAGGTTTGCCTTTCAGAAAAAAAAGCGCTTGGTAAAGCCCTTGATTTAGCCGATACAGATGATCTTGTCCTCGTATTTTATGAAAAAGACAGGGAATTTCTGGAAGGGTTAATTAATGAGAAGATGGCTGGCAAGGCTACAAAAATTTTAGTTTCCCAAGACTAAAAAAGGGAAAGCCTTTTCTCCAATGAATATATACAAGGTTGATAATAAAGTTGAAATCAGGAGGAAATGGCATTGGATGTCAGTACTGCCATAGCACCGGCTAAGATAAATTTGACCCTGGATATACTGGGCAAAAGAGCCGACGGGTATCATAAGATTGAGTCAATTTTTCAAACGGTCAGCCTTTGTGATGTTCTTAATTTTAAAAAAATTCCGGCGGGAATTGAAGTTACAACGAATCATCCTGACTTGCCGGTCGATGAAAGAAACCTCGTTTATCAGGCTGCCCGCCTGATGTATACCAATTTTCCCCTTGACGGTGGAATTCAAATCGATATCAAAAAAAATATCCCCCTGGGATCCGGTTTGGGTGGGGGCAGCTCCAATGCCGCAGCCGTAATCAAAACTTTGCTACGGATGTATGCTATTGAGGCGACAAAAGAAGAACTCCTTTTGTTGGCTGCCGAGATCGGTTCGGATGTCCCTTTTTTTATGGAAGGCGGCACTGCTTTGGTTGCCGGACGGGGCGAACATGTTTGGCCGGTGGCCGATTTGCCTCAACGGGAGTTGTTGTTAGTGTTATTTCCCTTTGAATTATCGACAGCTAATGTTTTTGCCAAGTGGGATTCTTCCCCCGGCAATAAGACCAGAAAAGCACTAGCGTCTCTATATGATGGGGATTGGCAAGGTCTGGAGGATTTTGTATCCAACGGATTGCAGGAGGCCGCTTTTTCTTGTCAGTCAAAGATAGAAGAGGCCTATAATCTTTTGCAAAGGAACGGATTTCCTAAGGTTCACATAAGCGGCAGCGGTCCTTCTTTGGTTGTTTATTCAAAGGACAAAGCAGAAGCTGAAAGGATCCTCGTGCCCTGCTCCGTAAATGTTTTGGCGGTGCAGACGCTGAAGAAGGATATTTGGTATCGGTGATGAAAATATGTAAGATAGATATATCTTTGGTGAGGGAGCTGATTCGATGGTAGATGTTTTAATCCTTGCCGGTTCTTTTAATGACGGTGCATTGAGCTCAAGCAGCAATAAAAAGTATGAAGCGCTTATAGATATTTGTTCCAGGCCCATGGTTGAGTATGTAATAAAGGGGACAAGGGATTCTAAGTATGTCAATAGAATTGCGCTGGTAGGACCGATTGAGGCATTGCGTAAAGAATTAAAGGTGGAGCCGGATATATATATTGATATGGACAAGAGCCTTTTTGACAATTTGAAAAAAGGGATGGATAGGTTAGGCGGCAATGAATTGATCCTTGTCGTCACCGGTGACATTCCTTTAATATCTTCGGCGGCCATTGACGATTTTATCGAGCAAGCCCAAACAAAGCAAGGGGATATTTTTTATCCTATAATTTCCCAAGAAGCTTGCGAAACAGCTTATCCCGGCGTTAAACGCACCTATGCCCGATTGAAAGAGGGTGTATTTACGGGGGGAAACATTGTTCTTCTTAAACCACAGGTAATAACAGATATCGACAGCCCTCTGGGCAAGGCAATCCACCATCGGAAAAGTACCTGGCAGTTGAGTAGACTGCTGGGGTTGCCTTTTTTGTTCTTGTTTTTAATGGGTAGACTTTCCATTGTTCAAATTGAAGAAAAAGTATTCCGAACCTTTGGTTATAATGGTATCGGGATAATAATAAATTATCCCGAAGTAGCCTTTGATGTAGACAAGCCTTTGGATTTGGAGCTGATTTCCCGCTATTTGCAGGAAAAAACCGGTTGTGCCTAATAAAAGGCCGGTTGCCAAGTCTAGAAGAGTTCATTCTGCCATTTATCGATCCAAATTAAAGTCTTTTCAAGCTCTTTATTGACCAAGGAAAAATCCATAGCCTGGATGAAGATTTCTTCCAGGTCCTCCCGCAGGCTTTTTGCTTGGGCCAGAATTTCTACCGCTTTTTCGAGACAATAGTTGAATTGTTTGTCAAGCTCGGCACTTTCAAAATTGCTGTATAGAAGTTTACCGGTATTCAGGTAGTCGTAGGTATTGATTAGGATGTCGCCCGGTTTTGACTCTATAACGTGGGGCGGGGTACCATCCAAAATTGCGATACTTTTTGAAGGAAATAAAAGACCGTCGACCCCGTCTTTATCAAAACCGCAATGCAGAAAGAGGCAATGGGATCTCGGTAGTCTTAATTGGTGGAGGTTGTGCAAAACGGTTGTAATCTTGGTGCCGGGAGGCCCGTCGAAAATCAACCTGTATCTATATTCCTCTGTCAATGATGATAAAAAATTTTTAGGACCCCAAGGTGTTATAGCGGTACCGAAAAGTCGGCGGTGCCAAAAATCCTCCTCGAAATCGATGGGCAAATCAATGAAGAGGTCTTTTAGTTTTTTCAATAAAGGTTTTTCTTGCAAGGTCCGACTGTAATTTTTTGCTTTTGCGGCATACAACAAATGGCCTTGTGCTAGAAACATATAGGCCAGATCAAATTTAACCTTGATTTTATCTGATAATTTAATTATACTGTTCTTTTTTGCCCGTAAAAAATTACCGTCCCAAAAAGCCCCCAGGTTGATTATCTCTTCTATTGCACCGGGATAAGTCGGTTCTACGGTATGGGGGGGATTGCCATCGATGAAAGCCAGTTTTAAATCAGGAAAGACTACGGCATCCAATGAAGCAGGGTCTGATGAACACCAGTGATACTCGACGAACTGATTTTTAGCAAGCATTTTCTCGGCCAACTTTTTGAGAAAAGATGACTTACCTGTGCCCGGACCGCCCTTTAAAATAAAGGTATGCTTGCAATCTTTGGAGATGTATGGATATAATGATTTAAAGCCCCGGGATGTATTACTGCCCGGAAAATAATTATTACAATTTTTCAACAAATTGCACCCCCTTTGCTTTCAGATTATGATATGTTGCGGGGTGGCAAATGTTGAGGGAGGCGCTATCCATTAATGAAAGAAGAACGGTTATTCAGTAGAAGCTTTGACATTGCTTGGAAAGATTTAAAAACGGCGGATATAGCTTATTTGGCTTTATTTATTGCATTTGTTGCCATTGCTACCTTGATTTCCATCGCTTTACCGGGTGGTTATGGATATTTCAATTTGGGAGAGGTGGCTATTTATCTTATTGCCCTTTTGTGCGGACCGATAACGGGAGCCGTCGTCGGTGCAGTAGGTTCCGCTTTGACGGATATATTTCTTGGTTATTTTATTCCCTGGGCACCCCTTACTTTTTTTATCAAGGGTGTTGAGGGATATATAATTGGTCGAATAGGCAATCCTTTGCAGACTAAAAATGCTATAATGGGAGTAGGATTGGGTGGTCTTTGGATGGTTTTCGGCTATGGGTTGGCAACGGGGTTAATCTATGGCCTGCCGGCGATATTGCCGGAAGTGATTGCCGATGTGGGGCAAGCTTTGGTGGGAGCGGTAGTCGGGATTCCCTTGGCGATAAAATTAAACAGAACATTAAAGAAGAAAATGGGCGAATGATGAAAACAGGTAAATTAACTCCGGATCAGCTTCAGACTTTGATTTTTTCTCAATTGGGTAAACGACGCGATGATGTTCTTTTGTCAGCCCAACTGGGGGAAGATTCAGCAATAATTGATTTTGGTGAGGAAGCCTGTGTGGTTTCTACCGACCCCATTACGGGGGCTAAAAAAAATCTTGGGAAATTGGCAGTGCATGTTGCTTGCAATGATTTGGCGGCCATGGGTGCCACCCCCGTTGGTATCCAAATCGCTTTGCTTTTACCGGAAGGAACCCCGGAGGAGACTATAAAGGAAATAATGAAAGATATCGACAGCGGGGCAGCCGATATAGGAGTCCAAGTTATTGGTGGTCACACGGAAATTACAAGGGCTGTTAACCAAAATGTTATTGTTGCTACTGCCTTGGGTCGGGTAAAACGCGACAAATATATCACCTCCGGCGGTGCCAAGGTCGATGACAGTATTATTTTGACTAAAGGTGCCGGTTTGGAAGGCGCCGGTATCATTGCTACGGATTTTGCAAATCTGTTGATAGATGCGGGAGTAAGTGAAAACCACTTGCAAGAAGCCCGCAATTATTTAGAGTATGTAAGCGTAATCAAAGAAGGGCTTATTGCAGCAAAAAACGGTGCTACCGCAATGCACGATATAACTGAAGGAGGAGTTCTGGGCGCCATATATGAAATGGCCAAAGCGGCAAATAAAGGATTTACACTTTTTACGGAGAAAATATATATTCCTGATGCAGTACAAGATATTTGCCGGGCCCTGAATCTTGATCCTTTGGCCCTGATTTCTTCGGGGGCCATGCTGATAACGGTATCAGAGCCGGTACCTTTGCTGGAAGCTTTGGCAAGGGCAGGTGTTAAAGCAAATGTAATCGGTAATATTAGCGAAGAAGGAAAAAGAATTGTCTACCCCAACGGCAACTGTCGGGAGATTTTAACTACTCCCCGCGATGAGCTTTGGAGATTTCTTGAGTTGATTAAGAAGGAGGGGGTTACGGGCTAAGGCGATTTGGTAAAATATGGTTGACTGGCATGGCTTTTCCTGATATACTATTTCTATACGACTTACACAGAGGAGGAAGTAATTTGAAAATTACAGATGTTCAAGTACGCAAGGTGGACCTTGACAATAGGACAAAAGCATATGTAACTATTACCATCGATGATTGTTTTGTTGTTCGCGATATAAGAGTTGTTGATGGCAAAAGCGGATTATTCATTGCCATGCCCAGTAGGAAACGGCCTAACGGCCATTTCCGGGATATAGCCCATCCCATTAATACCGAAACTCGCCGAATGATTGAAGAAGCTATTTTGGCTGAATACGGTGCAGAAGAAAGTGATGAAAGCTCCCAAGACGCATGGTTGGATGATGAGGATACCGGGGACGGAGTTACTGGAGATACAGAGGAAGAATAACCGGGAAAAAGAGAAGGATATATGGGGCTGTCGGTTTTGCCGGCAGCTTTTTTATTGCTTGATGGAAGATGATGGCAGGAGATTGGGAGGGTGCATTTAAAAGAAGTGGTATCTCTCTTTTTAATAATGTATAATAATATAAGAACTACTTGAGGGAAGGGCATGAATTGATTGTGGTGCAAGGTGTTGGTATAAGAAAATTTTTACCAGAAGATTTAGCGGCGGTCGGGAAAATATTTTCTGATACTTCTTTTTTCAAATTACCCGCCTTGAGGGGTAATCTTTCTGAAGATTACCGACTTTATTCTTTTTTGGGCTATTATTTTTTCTTCGAGCCGGATAGCATTTTTTTGGCTTATGATAAGGAAACCCGGCAAGTAGTCGGCTATATTTGCGGTGCACTCGATTATAAATTGTATAATAAAATATTGAGACGTAAGATTTATCCCCGGACGGTTTTGATGTTTTGTCGCAATTTATGGAAGATGAATAAAGAATCTTGGCAATATCTTTACGGCGCCTTGCAATCATACCTAAAGAAAGAGTACAGCTTACCCCCCGCCAGAGAATTTTTGCAGAAATATCCGGCTCATTTGCATATTAATATCCGGGCTGATTACCGGCGACGGGGTGTGGGAGGAAAACTCATGAAGCTTTTTGAAGGATTTTTGCAGGGGAATAATGTCAATGGTGTCTTTTTGCGAACTTTTTGTCGAGGAGAAGAACCTGAGGGGGCTTATGGGTTTTTTTCTCGCCAGGGTTTTCAAGAAATTTTCCGCAAAAGAATTTCTTTGCAGACCGTCTCGGCGACTGAAAAGATCTTTCTGGTTACAATGGTAAAAGATTTGGGGGTGTAAGGTATGCTTTTATTGAGAAATATTATCCTGGTACTTGTTTTTTTATTTGCGGTACTTGGTTTGGCCATACTTGTTGCCAAGCTCTTGACTGTGAAAATAAAAAACCTTATGCTTCGTTCCCGCTTGCGAAATGTACTGACGGTTATAATTAGTGTGGCGACGATCGTGACATTTTTTTATTTCTATGTTTATAACGGGTTCGGCTATCAGGGCGACATTTATCGACGGGCTCAAACCGAGGAAAAGATTGTAGCCTTTACTTTCGATGACGGTCCAAGCCCGATTTATACGCCCCGGATACTCGACATTCTCCGGGAATATGATATAATTGCTACTTTTTTCATGGTGGGGGCTCATTTGGAAAAGTATCCGGAGGTTGGTGAAAGAATTGCAGATGAAGGGCATGAAATCGGTAACCATACCTACGACCATGTGCATGTGCCTACAACTGACGCCTCTGAATTATCGGCACAGATTTTGAAGACCAATATTGAAGTTCTAAAGGTGACCGGTCAATATCCGAACTATATCAGGCCGCCGAGGGGTTTTTACGATGATCGATTTAGGCGATTGGCGGAACTGATGGGGCAGATCATTGTTTTATGGAGCCTGTCAAGCCAGGATTGGCGTCCCGGGATGACAGTCGATGGGATTATTAATCGGGTATTGACTAAAGTTAAGCCCGGTGACATCATCCTTTTTCATGACAGCGGGGCTTTAGTAAGCTCCGAAGGAGGCAGTAGGGTCAATACCGTTGAGGCCTTACCTAAAATTATTGAAGGTTTGTACAGTATGGGGTATAAGATTGTTCCCTTAGAGGCTCTTTTGGCCAAGGCAAAGCCGGAGGAAGTTCCCGTTCGTGAAAAGGCGGAATATTGATCCGACATAACCGTTTCTTTGCCAAGGCGTGTCAATATTCTTGACAGGCCGGAGCAAATTTGTTATAATTCATTTGCTTCCAAGGGTGCATTCAATAGCTGTTTACGGCGATTTAAAGAGGTTTATCGATAGATAAAGGCATATTTTTGGATTTTTGCGGGGATGATGTGGAAATACCCCGCAAATATCAAAGGAGAGTTGTTGAATGGCTAATAATCTGGCTATTGTTATTTTGGCGGCGGGTAAAAGCACGCGAATGAAATCCAAAAAAGCCAAGGCACTTCACATGCTTGCCGGACAGCCTTTAATAAGCCACGTGGTTAAGCAATCTTTGGCTTTACAACCTGACTATATAGGTATCGTTATCGGCCATCAAGGCCAACAAGTAAAAGAAGCCTTGACTGATTTCCGGGTGGACTTTATGACGCAACGAGAGCAGCTGGGAACCGGCCACGCTTTGTTGCAGTCGCAAAATGCCTTGCAAGATTTTGTAGGTGAATTGGTAGTATTGTATACTGATATTCCTCTTTTGCGGAGCGAAACCATCATGGCTATGCTTCATATCCATCGAGAAACAGACGTTGTTGGTACCGTATTAACGGCGGAGATAGATAATCCCAAAGGATATGGAAGGATAGTGCGCTATCCTGACAGTAATCTGCTCAAGGGAATTGTGGAGGAAAAAGACTTACCTGCTGAACTGCAAGAATGCCGCGAGATTAATACCGGGGCATATGTTTTTTCAGCCCCCGCCATATTTACCGCCTTAGCAGCGATTGACAATAAAAATGCCCAAGGAGAGTTTTATCTTACGGATGTTATCAAAGTTTGGCAACAAAGGGACCAAAAAGTCGGTGCTTTTAAAATAAATGATGCCAAAGAAGCATTGGGTATCAATAATAGGGTTGAGCTTGCCGATGCGGAGAGGGTAATAAGGGATAGAATCCTTCACCATCATATGCTGGCTGGGGTCACAATTGAAGATCCTGCCAATACATATATCGAAGGGGATGTTGAGATAGGCCCGGATACTGTTATTAAACCGGGTTGTTCTTTAGTTGGCAGTACGGTAATTGCCGATGAATGCGAGATTGGGCCTTATACTACTCTGAACAATTGCCGAGTGGGCAGTGGATCCCATGTCTTTTACTCCTATTGCCAAAATGCTTCTATAGGTGTAAATTGTGCGGTTGGGCCTTTCTCTCATTTAAGGCCCGGGACGGTGTTGGCGGGGAATAATAGAATCGGTAATTTTGTAGAGGTTAAGCAATCATTGATCGGACCCGGCAGTAAAGCAGCCCACTTAAGTTATATTGGCGATGCGCAAGTGGCTGAGAATTGTAACATCGGGGCGGGGACGATTGTGGCCAATTATGACGGTAAAAAGAAAAATAAGACCGATATCGGTGCCGATGTTTTTATCGGCAGCAATACGACTTTGGTTGCCCCGGTAAAGATTGGTGAAGGAGCCAAAACGGGTGCCGGAGCGGTTGTTATCAAAGATGTATCTCCCGGTGTCACCGTCGTCGGTATACCGGCCAAGCCCGTTGCTAAACAGATCGATGATAAAAAAAAGAAAATTTAATCGATTAAATCGATATTTTCTGCTATAATAAACTATTATGATGTTGTTTTTTTGTTTTATTATTTGAAGATGGTCCTATTAGAACTCGGAAGGGGCGAAGATTTTGGAAAGATTAAGTATGACTGTTGATGTGCGGGATGAAAAAGGGAAAAGCCATGCCCGCCATATAAGGTGCGAGGGCTTTATTCCCGCGGTGCTTTATGGGCGTAACAGGCAGCCCTTACCTATAACCATAGCAGAAAGGGAATTAGTGGGTAAAGTCGGCGGTAACGCGATAATTGACTTGACGATCAATGGTTTAGATAAACCCGAGACCGCTATTGTTATGGTTAAAGATTTTCAAAGGCATGTAGTCAAGGGGAATTATCTGCATGTTGATCTGCATGAAATATCTTTGAAGGACCGCATGGTTGTTACGGTTCCTTTAGAGCTGGAAGGAACACCGGCAGGGCTGGCGGAAGGCGGTATCATTACGCAACTTTTACGGGAGGTGGAAGTGGAGTGTTTGCCCACTGAAATACCTTCCCATCTTGTTGTCGATATCAGCGACCTCGGTGTCGGGGATTCTTTGGAAGTTGAAAAGCTTAGAGTTCCCGAAGGGGTTGATATGGTAACGGATATAACAGAAACAATTGTCACCATTTCGCTTCCCACAATGGAAGAAGTTGAAGAAGTTGATGAAGAACTGGCAGATATTGATACGGAAGAAATGGAAGCTGCTGAAGAAGAAGCATCGCAAGAAGAGCAAGAAGAGTAATTTGGTAGGAGTTAGGCGCAGCCCATGCTGCGCTTATTACTTAGTTGGTTCTTTTGTTTTGGTCTGAAGGCGGCTATATCTTCTTTTTTGAGGAAGGAGAAAAGGTGGCTTAATAAATGGAAACGAAGCTTGTTAGGAATATTGCAGGCATTTGGTTTTCTAATTTGTGCCCCGACGATTATGAAGTTAATTATCGGTTTGGGTAATCCCGGCATAAAATATGCCAAGACACGCCATAACGTAGGTTTTCGTATAATGAAACAATTGGCTAAAAAACATGATATTAAAATAAGGTCAAACGAATGCCAAGCCCGCACGGGTAAAGGCATTATTAATGGTGAGCAAGTTATTTTGTCTAAACCAATGACTTTTATGAATTTGAGCGGCATTGCCGTCCGATGTTTGGCACTAAAATATAGTATATCTTGCCAAGATATGCTTATAATATATGATGATATAGATTTAAAATTTGGCCAATTGAGGTTCCGCCCGGCAGGCGGTGATGGTGGCCACAAGGGAATGAAATCGATTATCCAGCACCTAGGAACAACCGAAGTACCACGGTTTCGTTTCGGTGTCGGACGTCCTATTACAGAGGATGTCAATAATTATGTTTTGGCTCCCTTTGCAAAAGAAGAAAGTCGTTTGTTGCCTGATCTTTACACTCGCGTCTTGGCTGCTATTGAACTGTACCTTAAGGACGGAGCCGAAGGAAGCGGAATGAGGCTGAACGGACAGACCTCTCCTAAGACCGAATAGAGGGTTGGGGACAATCATATAATAAGCATATAGTAAAAGCAAACTTTGGGTTGATTTTGCACCGGTTGCCCTCCCCATTGAGCAGGGGTGGGGGGTTTTGTATTGCCCTCCATCGGGATAATTACAGTAATCCCAAAATTCGGGCCGGTTCATTGTTCTCCAATTGACGATTACTACAATGATTTATTACTATAAGAACACATGAGGGCCCTAATCTGAAAATAGAAGGAGAAAGCTATGTTTTTAAAATTGCTGCACGAGGATAAGGCATTTCTCAATCTTAAAAAGACCCTACAAAAAAATAAAATGGTCTTGGCTGATAACCTTGATGGCGGTGCGAAATCATTTTATCTATGGGGATTAAGTAAATTCTTGGAGCGTAATATTCTTATTGTTACTCCCGGCCCTTTGGAGGCTCAAAATCTATTTGAAGCTTTGGTTCAATATGACGGGGAAAGTGTTTTGCATTTTCCCGCCCAAGAAGTTTTGCCTCATGAAAAAATACCCGCCGATATTTCTTTACGGCGGGAAAGGCAGACCGTATTGGAGGCTTTTTCTTTTGCCGATAATAAATACATTGTAGTTACCTGTATTCAAGCCCTCCTGCAGGGGATCATCCCGCCGGCAATCTATAGCGAGGGAAAAATTGAATTGAAGAAAGGTATGTCTTTGGATTTGGCTGCCTTGAGTCGCAGGCTCGTTGATTTGGGCTATGATAGAGTTCCTCAGGTGGAAAATTGGGGTCAATATTCCCTGCGGGGCGGCATCATTGATATTTTCCCCACCACCGGGCAAAAACCTTTAAGAGCTGAGCTTTTTGGTGATGAGATTGAATCTTTGCGTTCCTTTGATATTGCTACTCAGCGTTCCTTAAAACAGTTGGAGGTGGGTCTGGTTACCCCCGCCCTAGAGTCCTTTTTCCCCCGTTCGCAAATTGGTGCGGCCCGCCGCGCAATTATGGATGATTATATAAAGGCAAAAGGCCGGCTGGCGGAGATGGGGCAAATAAAAGAGGCTAAGGATTTAGGAGATAGGATCAGTGCTGATCTGGAATTATTGAAAGAGGGCGCAATTGTAGATTCGATCGGCCAATATCTCCCCTATATCTATGGCGGCATGAGTTCTCTCCTTGCTTATGCAAAAGACAGTCTGGTTGTCTTCGACATGCCCCGCTTTGTGGCCGCCCGTGGGAAAAATTTTATGATGGAAAGTGCCGAAACATACGTTTCTTTGTTGGAGCAAGGCAACATTTTACCGGGTTATAAGGCTTGTTTCCTCGATTTAACCGGAATCATAACCGATTTAAAAGACCATTCGGTCTTACTTACGACTCAGGCGCCACCGGAGGAATGGGGCATGACGCTTGACCGGCGGGTGGATACCCCCTGCGAGCCGGTTCATTCTTTTCACGGCCGTCTCGACACTTTTGGCGAACAAATAAAAAAAGAATTGGCCGAGGGAGGCACAGTTGTAGTCAGTTTAAATAGCAATGCCAAATGCCGTAAAATGAGTGAATACTTGCAAGAGAAAAAGATTGAATTTGTTATCCATAATCAAAAATCTGCGGTGCTAATTCCCGGTCTGGTTAATTTTTTCATTGCCACCATCAGAGAGGGTTTTTATCTCAAGGAAGCAGGCTTGTTTGTCCATACCGAAGAAGAAATATTGGGACGCCAAGATGCCAGGAAGAAGAAGGTCCAAAACTTACACGAAGGGGTTCACATATCCTCGGTCCATGAATTGGATCCGGGGGATTACGTGGTCCATGAAACTCACGGTATTGGCAAATATTTGGGTATCAGAACCGAAGAGGTTCTGGGTATCCACCAAGATTATCTGATAGTAAAATATGCCGGGGGCGACCGCCTTTTGGTGCCAACCCACCAAGTTAAATTAATCCAAAAATATATTGGTGGCGAAGAGAACCCCCCTCGTCTTTATCGGTTGGGAGGCGGCGATTGGAATCGCGTTAAGAAAAGGGTAAAAGAGTCTTTGCAAGAGATGGCTTTCGGTTTGCTGAGCTTATATGCAGAAAGGGAAGCTATGCAAGGCTTTGCTTTTTCAGCAGACACTGTCTGGCAAAAGGAATTTGAGGATGCCTTTCCATATGAAGAGACACCCGATCAGCAGCGGGCCATCGAAGAAATAAAAAGCGATATGGAAAAGTCTCGGTCAATGGATCGCCTTTTGTGCGGGGATGTGGGCTATGGTAAGACAGAAGTAGCAATCAGGGCTTCCTTCAAGGCCGTGATGGATGGCAAACAGGTTGCTTTATTGGTTCCGACGACAATTTTAGCCCAACAACACTACAATACTTTCTTGGAACGTTTCGATGGGTACCCCATAAATATTGATATGCTTTCCCGTTTTCGTAGCCCCGGTCAACAAAAGAAAATATTGCAACGGTTGAAAAGTGGGGGAATAGATATTATTATAGGGACCCACCGTTTGCTGTCGCAAGATTTATTTTTTTATGATTTGGGTTTATTGATTGTTGATGAGGAACAACGATTCGGAGTTGCCCATAAAGAGCGTATTAAGGCCATAAAAAAGAATGTTGATGTCTTGACTTTAACGGCGACCCCTATTCCCAGAACCCTTCATATGTCAATGGTTGGTATCAGGGATATGAGTATAATCGAAACACCTCCTCAGGACCGCTATCCAATCAGGACTTATGTCAGAGAGTACAGTTCAGACTTGGTTCGCGAAGCCCTCAGTCGTGAAATGGCCCGGGGAGGGCAAGTATATTTTGTCCATAACAGGGTGGAAAACATTAGGGAAAAGGCTGACGAGATAGCTCGGCTGGTGCCTTCGGCTTCCATTGCAGTAGCCCATGGCCAAATGCCGGAGGGCGAGTTGGAGAAAGTAATGCTTGATTTTTTGGAGAAGAAATATGATATTCTTCTTTGTACCACCATTATTGAGACTGGTATGGATATTCCCAATGTAAATACGATTATAATAAACAACGCCGATAAAATGGGTTTGGCTCAACTTTATCAATTGCGGGGTAGGGTAGGCAGATCAAACCGGGTCGCCTATGCTTTTCTTTTGTATAAAGAGGGCAAAGTATTGTCTAATATCGGTGAGAAGCGGCTCATGGCGATTAGGGAGTTTACCAGCTTGGGATCGGGTTTTAAATTGGCCATGAGGGATTTGGAGATAAGAGGAGCGGGTAATATTTTAGGGCCGGAGCAACACGGCCATATCATGGCGGTCGGTTTTTCCCTTTATTGTAAACTCTTAGAGGAATCCGTTCAAGAACTCATGGGGCAAAAGAAACCCGAGAAAGCCGTGGACACAGTCATTGATACCTCCTGGGATGCTTATATACCCAATGAATTTATTGCAG
Organism: uncultured Halanaerobiales bacterium; assembly: GCA_964568715.1. Lineage (GTDB taxonomy): Bacteria > Bacillota > Halanaerobiia > B1SED10-174 > B1SED10-174 > CAZMQU01. Next base: position 8,598 of record CAZMQU010000008.1, on the reverse strand, counting down.
ATACCGGCCAGAAAATAGGAATCTACAAGAAGGTGGCCCGCATTAAAACCAAGAAAGACCAAATTGACCTATTGGAGGAGATTGTCGACCGTTTTGGAGAACCACCCTTGCCGGTGCGAAACCTACTCGATATTACCCGTTTGAGGCTTTTGGCCCAGGAAAAAGGATTGCGGGAGTTGCGAATCAATAATGAACGGGGACAAATGGTTTTGGCCAACGGTGGTCCTTTTTTAGCCGATAAATTGCTTGTTTTGGGTTCCAAATACAGTGAGCGTCTCCAGATCAAAGGATCCCGCTATCCGAAAATCAATTTAAATTTTGCAGGAATGACTGAAAATGAAATTCGCCAAACGGTCGAAGATATTCTAGTTTTCTTGTGATTATTTGCCTCCCTTTGTATTAAATTTTATTTTTTGGGTATGATATCATTAGAAAAACCGTAGGTTGTTAGTTGTAAGCGAGCATAAAGAACTGTTTTATACCATATACTAACAACAGCAGGTTTTACAAAGATATAAAGGAGGTGAATTCTGGTTACAATTCTATCGCAATCTCAGTAGATTTGCTAACCAGAAGGTCGATGAAAGCTACCGGCATAGTCAGGCGCATTGACGATCTAGGTCGTGTTGTAATACCCAAAGAGATTAGGCGCACCATGAGAATTCGTGAAGGTGAACCTCTGGAAATATTTGTAGACCGCGATGGAGAAGTTATCCTGAAAAAATATTCTCCTATCGGTGAATTAGGAGAATTTGCGCAAGAATATGTGGATTCATTGGCTGAAGTCACGGGTCATATAGCTTGCATTTTGGATCGGGATGTGGCCATTGCCGTGGCTGGAGCTCCCAAAAAAGAGTATTTGGAAAAACCTATCAGCTCGATGGCAGAAAAAGTTATGAAGGAACGCAAAGCCGTGGTTGTAAATGATCCGAAAGAGCATCCTTTTTGCGAGGGGTGTGGGGGGCAAGGCAGCGATGCAAAGGTGAGCTCGACGGTTTTAGCCCCGATAATTGCTGAGGGAGACCCCTTGGGTATTGTGGCTTTGGCGTCAACTGAACCCGGAGTGAAGATGGGGGAATTGGAGTTAAAGCTTGCCGGCACGGCTGCCGGATTTTTGGCCCGTCAGATGGAACAGTAAATTGGCCTGGGGCATTAGCACAACGCATTATTTTCTACCGGCCGAAGGAGGCGGTAATGCAGTTCTGCTTAAAGGGTGCCCCGGGTTTTTTAATGCAAAAAATCGATTCTTCGAAAGGTTCTCCCCTTTGACGTTGGTTGATCGGGAAAGATCGGGTGCATAATGGCAATATACCCCTAATAGTATAATTTAGGGGTGATGGCGGTGGAGGATAGGAAGGACTCTTTGGCTAAAGGTACAATAATATTAGCGGTAGCCGGGTTAATTTCCAGGATTATCGGTTCCGTTTATCGCATTTTTTTGCCCAGACTTATCGGGGCGGAAGGTATTGGACTATATCAGATGGCTTTTCAAATTTTTACTTTGTTTCTATGTTTGATTACTCCGGGCATAACTTTAGCCATTTCCCGCTTGATAGCTATTTTCCGTAGCAGAGAAGAAAAAGAGAACATTCTAATTATTATGCGTTCTGCCGCGATTTTATTGGCAGTGTTGGGTTTATCTGCTTCAATTTTGCTGTATTTTTATTCCGGGGCAATTGCGCGAGTTTTTTTTCAAGATTATCGTGTCTCCTTTCCCATGATGGCATTATCTCCCGGTCTTTTTTTTATCAGCATTATGTCCCTTTTCCGGGGCTATTTCCAGGGCTATAATCAAATGTTGCCGACGGCGGTTTCCCAGATTATTGAACAAGTTGTTCGTTTTATTATAATGATGGGCTTACTTCTATTTGTCTTAAAAGGGCCCATTGAAGGTTTGGCAGCCGGAGCTGCCTTTGCCGGTGTATGCGGAGAAGCGGCAGCCTTTGTTTGTATGTTATTTTTCTTTGCCAAAAAGCGGTCCACTGACCGGTTGATGGTAAAGGGGGCTACAATTACGGTGTTAGAGAGTTATAAGAGCCTATTGGGCCATGCCATACCCATCGGTATAGGCAGTATGATAATTCCTTTGGTTGGAGTATTTAATTCCGGTATTATCCCATTGCGTTTGCAGCTGTTGGGTTTTACGCCCGCTGAAGCTACGGCTCTTTACGGCCAATATTCCGGCATGGCTCTGGCTGTCTACCATTTTCCACTGGTTTTAATTTCTGCTTTGGCCGTCAATTTGGTGCCGACAATTTCGCAACTTGCTGCCCGGGGTGATTCGTGCCATATTCGCAGGCTTGCCAGGCGGGCTTTGGGTTTTAGTTTGCAAATTACAATTCCCGCTGCTACGGGGTTTATTGTTCTCGGCTCCGCATTTTGCGATCTTTTGTTTGCTTATCCTCAGGCCGGTATCATTCTTGGTTATGTTGCACCTTCCCTGGTGTTTTTAGGCATGCAACTGACCTTGGCCGGAGTTTTGCAAGGACTTGGCCATGCAATAATCCCTTTGGTGAACCTCTTTTTTGGCACCGTGGCCAATGCTTTTTTTACTTATATTTTGACAGGATACATGGGGATAATTGGTGCGGCATTGGGTACAGGCTTGGGTTATACTCTGGCGGGAATTTTGAACTTTCTGGTTGTCGGTAAAAAAATAGGCTTGATCTTTGATCTGCGCCGCCATTTAATTGTTCCGATGGCGGCCGGTGTAACTATGGGAATTTTTGTTTTCTGTATCCATGCTTTGCTAAAATGTATTACCAGTACATTATTGTTGCAAACGCTGATTCCGATTGGTTTAGGTGTACTTTATTATATTATCTTTATGGTCGTTTTTAGAGGAATTGAGCCGAGTGATATAGAAATAATTCCTCTAATCGGTAGCAAATTAAGTTTATGGTTACAATAGGAGAGAAGCCGATGAAAAATACTGCCGCGGAAAAGTTTGTCAGGGGGGCAGCAATCCTTACACTGGCAGGGTTACTGAGCAAAATTTTAGGTTCCACTTATAGGATTGTATTGACAAGGCTTTTGGGGGCTGAAGGCATTGGCTTATTCGAGTTGGCTTACCCCATATATATTACTCTTTTAACCTTATCCCAGTCAGGCGTGCCGATAGCCCTGGCCCAACTGGTAGCAAAAGCTGAGGCCAAAGGCAACAGGGAAGAATCCTTATCTATATTCAGGGCGGCACGTTTTTATAGCTTGATAATCGGTCTGTCTTTTACGTTATTGTTGCTTTTGGGGAGCCGTTTGCTTGTAAATACGCTCGGCTGGGATCCCCGCGTTCTACCATCAATATTGGCCATTGCCCCTGCCATATTCTTGGTTTCGATAATGGCAGCTTACCGCGGCTATTTTCAAGGATTTCAAAGAATGGGGCCGACGGGAATATCGCAAGTCGTTGAGCAGTCGGCTCGTATAATAACCATGTTTGTTCTTGTTTATGCCTTCTTGCCCAAAGGGGTTATGTATTCAGCTGCCGGAGCAACTTTTGGCGCGGTGGCCGGTGCTTTAGCCGGTTTAGGAGCGATGATTTACTTTTTCAAAAAAAGTGGACATGCCCCGGCGGGCTTGGGTTTCCCTAGCAAAGAAGAGCTGAAGAAACAGGGCATGGCTTTCCTTAAAATAAGTATACCGATCTCCTTTGGCTCCCTGGTTCTTCCTTTGATGAGCTTGGTTGATGCCACCATCATTCCTGCCCGACTTCAAGTTGCCGGTTTGACGGTGGCTGAATCAACGGCCCTTTATGGTACCCTGGCTACGGCGATGGTCTTGGTCAATTTTCCAACCCTGATTACGGTTTCTTTGGCCTCCAGCCTCGTTCCGTCGATTTCTGAAGCAATTACTTTACGTCAAAGGGAGGTTTTGGATAATAGAGTGCAGACCGCTTTGCGTTTAGCAATCATTGTTGGACTACCTGCTTCCTTGGGAATGTATGCCTTGGCAAAGCCCCTAACCGTCTTGCTTTTTTCCTTACCGGAGGCTGCCATTCCCTTAAGGTTTGTATGTTGGGGGGTCTTTTTCACTGCTCTCCAGCAAACATCCGCCGGAATTTTGCAAGGAGCCGGGCAGGTCAAAGCGCCGGTAAAAAACCTTTTTTGGGGGGCCTTGCTTAACGGAGTAATCAATTTTATCCTGGTGGCCAATCCCAAATGGGGAATAAAAGGTGCCGCATTGGGGACTGCCTTGGGTTTTGCTTTGGTGGCAGTGTTGAATTTGATTGCTTTACAGATTAAGATAAGACCCAAAATTTCATTGTCCTCTTTTGTGCCGATAGTGACATCTTCCCTAGGCATGTTTTTGACCACGGGACCCTTCTTTAATTTCTTACAGCGAATTTTTAAAATAAAACCCGGCGGGCCGGTCGATATCTCTTATATAACGGCGGTATTACTGGCGGTTTTTGCCGGTATTGTAATATTTATCTTTTTGCTCTTTTTGACCGGGGGGATAAAAGAGGCAGACTTAAGAATTGTTCCCCGCTATGGTGAAAGGTTGATAAAAGTATTCAAAAAGCTACGTCTAATCAGAGAGTGATGGGGTGGGATAATTGACGGAAATGGGTTTTAATAGCAAGATTTGCCAAGAATTTTTGGATTTGGTACAAGTCGTTGCGGCTTTGCGGCAACCCGACGGTTGCCCCTGGGATATCAGTCAAACACATCAAACTCTTCTGCCTTTTTTAATCCAAGAATCATACGAATTGATAGAGGCCGTCGAAGAAAATAATGATGAGCATCTTTGTGAAGAATTGGGCGATGTGCTTTTGCAGATAATGCTTCATGGGCAAATCGCCCGGGAGAGAGGGTCTTTTGACGTTGGTGATATTTGTCGCGGTATTAAGGAAAAGATGGTCAGAAGGCATCCCCATGTCTTTGGCGATAGGAAAGTTGCCGATGCCGATGAAGTTAAAAAAAATTGGGAGATTATAAAACGGGCCGGCAAGAAAAAAGGGACCGGTATCTTAGAGGGAGTCTCTTCTTGTCAACCGGCCTTGTTGGAGGCGGGAGAACTGCAAAAAAGAGCGGCGGCCGTCGGATTTGATTGGGAGGACGTCGGCGGTGCGCTGGCTAAGGTTGAAGAGGAAATTGGCGAACTAAAAGAAGCGTTGGCAGGCAGGAGAGGAAACATCGAAGAAGAAATTGGTGATCTGCTCTTTGCCGTTGTCAATGTAGCCCGTTTTTTCCAATTCGATGGGGAAATTGCATTGAATAAGGCAAACAGAAAATTTCGTCACCGTTTTGCTCAAATTGAAAAAGAATTGGCAAAGCGGGATTTAAAAGTTGAAGATGCATCCCTCGACGAGATGAACGATATATGGGAGGCCACTAAAAAGGGGGGGGAAGATTGAAAAGATTTCTATTGGGTTTATCTTTATCAATTATTATTTTATTTTTCGGCGTTGCCGGAGCCGGAGCATTTGATGTAGTCGGTGATATTGCTTTGCTGGTGGATGCTGAAACCGGTCAGGTTCTTTTTGAAAAAAACGCGCATAAAAGAGTGGAGCCGGCCAGTATTACCAAAATTATGGCCATGATTTTATGCCAAGAGGCCATTGAAAAGGGTGAAGTCTCCACGGAGGACCTTGTAACGATAAGCAGATATGCTCAATCAATGTATGGATCGCAAATTTATCTTGCTGCCGGCGAAAAAGTAAGTGTTCAGGGTCTTTTAAAGGGTATCGCCATCAGTTCAGCCAATGATGCTACTGTTGCCTTGGCAGAATATTTGGCGGGTACGGAAGATGCATTCGTTCGCCAGATGAACAAAAGAGCTAAAGAACTGGGTATGGAAAATACGCAATTTATAAATTCCACCGGGTTGCCACCGGAAGCAGGGGATCACTATTCCACAGCCTACGATATTTCATTAATGAGCCGGGAATTCCTACGGCATCCGCAACTCTTGGAGTATTCAAAGGTTTGGTTGGAGTACTTGGATCTGCCCGGCCGTCAGGCTATGATGGTGAACTTTAATAGGCTGGTCAACGATTATCCCGGTGTGGACGGTATAAAAACAGGCCATACCAGCAGCGCTGGCTATTGCATATCCGTTACGGCCCAAAGAGATGAACGTCGCTTCATTGTGGTAATAATGAATTCGGAATCGGAAGAAACAAGAAATGAAGAAGCTAGTCGGTTGTTGGATTTTGCTTTTCGTGCCTTCCAGCGGGACATTATCATAAAGCAGCATGATTTTATCAAACAGCAAAAGATTTTTTCAGCCCGCAAGCAAGAAGTTGATTTGGTAGCGGCTTCCACTTTAGCCCCTTACATTCGAAGGGGTGAAACTGAATCTATACGGATCGAAAGAGAATATTGGGATTTGGATGCCCCCTTGGAAAAAGGGCAAAAAGCGGGGATTTTAAAGGTTTATCAAGGAGACATGATTTTAGGTGAAGTCGACATAGTTGTCGGTGAAGATGTGGCTCGCGCCAATGCTCTGGTCGTTCTCTGGCGACGATTCATTCTCTTTTTGACGAACTTGTTTAAAAAATAAAAGAACTTAATAAAAATAACCGCAATATGAATGCGAAATATAATTAAAAAATAACCTGCTCCGGCAGGCTATTTTTTAATTCGATTATTAAAGGTTGCAAGAGCAACCGATTGTTGCTTGCGGCCGAGTCACTTGTCGAGGTAGCCTCTGCAAACTGCATTAAGCTGATCAGCGACAATATCAAAAAAACTTTGCCTCCGACAGGAGTGGAATAAGGTTGTCGCAGGTTTGGTACAATAATTAAAAAAGGGAGGCAAAGTAATGAAATATATGGTTAAATTGTTGTCCAATGTGCTGATTGTTCTTTTGCTTTTTTCCGGTTGTTCCGGTATTGAGATGGCCGGTCCCCAAGATAATCCTCCTTTAATCAATGAACCAAAGGTGGTAATTGATACAGAAGGGGGGCCGAAAACGATGCCATTGGAAGAATATATAACCGGTGTTGTGGCTGCTGAAATGGCTCCCGGTTGGCATCAAAACGCTTATGGTGCCCAAGCGATTATTGCCAGAACATTTGCCCTTTCCTATATGAAGGAAAACAATACAAATATTTTGAGTACTGATTTTAAGGAAACTCAAGCTTATAAACCGGAAAATGTTAATCCGGTCATTGAGAAGGCGGTAAGGAAGACAAGGGGTCAAGTAGCTGTTTATGGTGACGACTATGTCAAAGGTTTTTTTCATTCCAATGCCGGGGGACGAACTACTTTGCCTTCCGTGGGCATGCAATATTTTGATGAAGATCCTCCCTATATTCATAGTGTAACCTCACCGGACAATTTTGCCGATGCCAGCATCTTAAATTGGCAGGTGGAATTCCCTGAAAAAGTTGTCAGACAAGCAATCGCCAATATGCTGGCAAAGGAGATTGATTTAATCAGTGAGATAAAACCGAGGGATGTTGCAATATGCGGTAGGGCTAAAGAGCTGCAGGTTAAGACGGCAGCAAATGAATATCTGGTTTCGGCCCCTGCTTTGCGTATGGAGTTGGGGTCGGAAGAAATAAAATCAACCCATTTTGTAAGCATCGACAAGGCGGGCGATAATTTTATTTTTTGCGGAACAGGCTACGGCCACGGTGTGGGGATGAGTCAATACGGGGCCCAGGCCATGGCAAGGCGCGGTAATTCACCGCAGGATATAGTGCGTTATTTTTTTCGTAATATAAAAATTAAAAAAATTTATAAGTAGCAAAAAATGCAACCGTTTTGGAACTTTATATCCCATATAAAGCGGTTATTTGTGAGTAAATAAAGGGAAAAAAGACCACTTGTCGAAGTATAAACTATCATATTTTTAAAGGGGGAAATAGGGTGGAAAATACCGGATGGGATAATTTTAAGGGCTCTGTTCGCAATCTATTTAATAAATCAAAAGTCCGCACTGAAGAGGCCCTACAAATAACGCAGCTTAATCAGCGCTTGAGGACTTTACGCAACGAGAAAGATGAAGGGATTAAGAAGTTGGGTGAGGAGGCTTATGCCAAATGGTCTCAAAAGGAATTGAAAGCCCCTGCTCTCGATGAAATTTGTGAATTTATTAAAGATAAAGAATCGCAAATCTTTGCTATAGAGGAAGAAAAAGAACAAGTCCGGGAAGTCTTTGCTGAAAAGATTAAAGCTGTTGAAACCCAAAAGAATGAGGGTGCGAAAAGCAAAACAAAAAAGGCGACAAACTCCAATATTCGTGATTTGCAAGAGCCGGCAAAGGAAGCCGAAACTGAGTCAGATAATGCCGATATTCGTTCCGTAGAAGAGTTGCAGGAAGAAATGCTTAAAGAAGAAAAGGAACAAAAACCCTAGACAATGTCCTAAATAGGCCCTTGACAGAAACTTTTGTTTTGTGTATTATTTAAGGCAGATTCAGATTATTGCGTTTCATATTTTTAGCATTCTTTTTTTCTTAAGCATTGACAATGTGAACGCAAGAAGGTATAATATAAAACGCACACTATGGTTTTTTGGGGTGTGGCCAAGCGGTAAGGCAAAGGACTTTGGATCCTTGATTCGGAGGTTCGAATCCTCCCACCCCAGCCACGGGGGCCATTAGCTCAGGCGGCAGAGCACCTGACTTTTAATCAGGGTGTCGGAGGTT
>CAZMQU010000007.1:0-151396 GCA_964568715.1 uncultured Halanaerobiales bacterium | reverse complement strand
ACCGGGAAATTCCCTTTGCAATAATCGGGAAAAACGGTTTGCAACTCTAGGGAAAATGGTCTTGCAAAAAACAGCCAAAATACTTGTTATTTTTCAATTGTATAAATTATATTTTGAATTTTTCGAATAATTCATATCCACTAGCAGCCAAATCATATCTGCTATGTCCGATGTGCTTTGCATAACTTTTTTTCTCCAATGAATTAAGTGCCTCAGTATATGCTACGGCAAATATTTTGTCTTCTATATTCATAAAAGGAGTAGTCTTTGTTCCTACATACTCTTACATATTGAGCCCGCCTGGTTTCAACATAATTATTTCTTTATTAGGTTCTTTCTCTCTACCTGATGCGTAAATTAATTCACATTCTTTTTTTGTTGTCTGCTTAATTAACTTTTTTTCCAAATAACTCCAATCATTTCCTGAAATAATACCCACTATTCATCTACTTCTTTAAAATTTATTTTTCGAAAAGCTTAATACTTAATAAGCTTTGTTTCCCTTAGACCGATTTGCTTTCCAGTGTAGTGCCTGGATATTTCTCAGGTGTTCAGAACCTCCTTTGCTTACAGGGTTCTTATGGTCTATTTCCCATCCATACTCACCGAAGGTTCCATAAGATCCTAGGCGGATTAGATTCCCCTCAGCATCCCGCCGCCAAGTTTTTGGATTTTTACCTCTAACTGTCTTTGCCTTTTCCCAAGCATGTTTTTTTTGCTTTTCTTTGGCCATTTATCCAATCACCCCATTTGAATTATTTAATTACAATATTTAACACTAGCCTAATCCAGTAATTTATATTTAAAACCCTCAGTATTTTCTATTTCAAAAATCTTTAAGGCGTGTTCCAAAAACAAGCGTTTTTTGGAAGTGTTCAGTTCCTTATATCTTACTAACAGGCCTTCTATCTCAAGTTCATCTAATCGATTGTTACAAGTCTTTATTGCTAAATCCACTTTTGAATTCTGCCCCTCTGATAATAACCTCGGCCTGTCCAATAAGTTATTCCTAAGAGTTACAGCTTGAGAAGCATCAAGATGAGATATTTTTTCTACATCAGGCACATTTTGTTTTAACCACTCTGCAGCTAAAATATGCCTTTTATTTTTAATTATATCCTTTAGTGCCGGGTATATTATCTCATAATCTAGTGGCGGTACATCTTCTTGAAATTGTTCTTCTGTTTCTGCTATACACTCGTCATAAACATTTAAAAATTCATCATCACTAAGAGCGTAATTTTCCAATTTATCAATGTGAGATTCAATTAAAGACAATTGTTGCAAAACTTCTTCCAGATCTGAAACGTCCCTTTCTTCACCGAAGTAGATCAATAACAAAGAATTGCACTCTTGCTGCCAATAAACTAGTTCTTTTTTATCTTTTATGTGCTGAATATCAAACACCTTTGTCATACGTTCCCGGTGCTTTAATATTTGTTCGTTTACTTGCTTTTCGAATTTTTGCAAGGATTGGATTGCTTCGTCAATACCTTCTCTCCATAGGACATTTTGTTCTACTGCATCCAAAATATCTTTATATCCTTCAGCTTGTTTCAACCAAGTATTTAATACTGAAACAGGTGTTATATGAGTAACCTTGTTTTTTATAACCATATCAGAAATATTAGTCTTAATGTTATTGATCTTTGTGATATGTTCAATGTTGCTTTTAATTTTATCTACTTGTTCTTCCAATATTTTTTTCTCCTCATTGAGTCCGAGTTTTGCAAGATTTTGCGATACTTTAAAGTTGATATGTTGAAAACTTCCCATATCTTCCGCCCGCTTAACAGTCAATCTATTAACCCAAGACTGGAATATTTTTTTTATATGTTCTTTTTCTGCATTGATATGGTTTTCCAGATCTAAAAATATTTTTTCATCCCAATACTCTTTTCCCTTCTGTATCTCTTGCAATAATTCAACTAGATCAGCTCCCCCCCAAGAACTTTGGCCTACATCAGAACTTCTTTTCCCCTTTTCAATTTTCTTTAAGGCTGCTTCATATTTTTCATCAAAGGCATCAAGTTTTTCCAGTGCTTTTATGGCTGCTTTCTCTGCAACCACATATCTATAATGTAGGTCGTGAGGTCTAGTAATCTTTTTTTCCAACTTTTTAGCTTCAAATAGAAGGTCAACTTTTCTTGAATAAAGGGGTTCCTCTTCCCATTCTTCTAAAAAACGTTCCCACTCAGATACTTCTTCTTCATCAATCGGTATTAGAAAAGTCTTATCCAGTATTGCTAAATCAAAAAACCTGTTTTTTAAGGCCTCTTGTAACCATTTATCCGGGCTGACCACGTTTTTGTTCATCGTTACAGCTATTTCGTTTTTACGTTTCCCTATAAATAATGCTAACAATAATCCGGCAGATACATTATTACAACCGTAGGGTGGCAAACACAATGTTCTCATCATTTGACCTAGATTTAGGCCATCCTCGTAATCATTAACTGCATCCATTATAGGAAGACTTTGCTCAATATATTCAATAATAGCTCTAACCTTTGCGTTTTTAGGTTTAATACGGATTAAGCCATCATCACCAAAAATTTCCCAGGACTGTTCGAAAACGGTATATGCACGGTTGCGCTGCTGAGCAGTCAAGGCCCTCATTGTATCCTTATCGAGCCTGCCCATTAGTATATCTTTTGTAAATTGTTGGGCATCTTTAGCTGCATTCCCCCTTGCTGTGTGAAAACCATCAAAAGGAAAAGGAATGCGGTCAGGGTATACGACATCAAAAAGACATTTCAAAGTATTGCCAAGCCTGTTTCCCCTAACTTTTTGTTCTGTTGCAAAAAATAAGTGGTTTTCCTCTCGTAACCGGGTAAATATGTGATTCATTTCTTGGATAAGGCTTTCCTCCCGGCCTGGTATGAAATTCTTATATCTGTCTTTTTGTTCTTCAGTAAATTCTTCTGTAAGAACCCATTGTTCAGCAACTTTTTGTCCCAAGTCGCCGTTCCTATCGTACAATAACGATATTGCAATGGGAGCCCCTATAGATAAATCGATTTTGTGTTTATTAGAAACTTCTTTGAATGTTTGTTTTATTTTTTCCTTAACTGTTTCAAGATTGCTCTCTCTGCCTACATAGCAATAGATAAGTTGACCCTTAGCCTCATCGACACCAATAGTACTTAACCACAGCCTAAAGGCGTAATCAATTTGCTCTTTTAATATAGATATAGAGGAAAACAAAACATTATAGTGCCACTCCTCTGTTGCTATATCATTTTCAAGACCAAAATCGGTTTTTAGTGAATTTATCTGTGTCCATTTCATGAAATTTCCAGAAAACTTTTCTGCCCTAGCTTGATAATCTATTTTATTTGCTTCGCGACTTAAATCAGCTAAAAATGCTTTTTTAGGAACTGAATCTCCTTCAATTTCGAACCTGTTAAGAGTATCGTTCCACTCCAACACTGCAAACTCTTTTTCTAACTGCTCAATTCCTTGTTTGGTTTTTTCCATAGGTAGACCACTAAAAGATGACAAAACTTCCATAACGTTATCTTTGGAATTAACTTTAAAACCAATTTTTGAAGCCATAAGTACTGCTTTTAAAATCAATACTTGATTGTCGGTAAATTCATACTGATATTTTTCAATTGCGCTGGAATAGGCATGGGCAGTAGCACCAAGAGAGCCCTGTTCTTCTGAGGATAAAAATTCATTTATCATATTTTCTGTACACAATTCTACCGGAGTAATTAATTTACCAAGCTTGTATTCCACATTACCGTATATTTCAAATACGTCTATTAGAAATGAAAAAGCAGAACGCTGTTGCAAAGATTTGCCAATTGAAGAAAGCCTATACAAACTCCAAGTAGAAAGTGGGTGTAGGGGCCAACATCCTTCTACTACAACTTTTTCAAACAAATCTTTATCCGCCCACAAAGCGTGGCTAGCAATATCCGGTAACCAATTTTTTAACTGCTGGTGAATTTCACCCGGACTTTCAGGGCTTGAATCAACTTGTCTTTTAAGTTCATCGTAATCTTTTTTTTCTAAAAGATTTGCAATTAATGTTTCCAAATTTGTTGACAATCTAACTTTACGAACTATATCATACCTACTGACATACCTTGTTAAATCATCCCGCAACTCGGGTGCCATCCTAGAGATATATGCTTTGAGTTCATATTGTATAAAACCCAAGAAGTAAATACCATCGGCATTCTCTTGCACTGCTTCAAAAAGTTGTTGCAATGAACCGGAACCCGCAATGTGCGGGGATTGAACTGAAAACTCCAAATATCTACCAAATTCATCGAATAAAATTACTATACCGGCAAATGGTTTTCCTGGTCCACAAAAATTGCTCCTAGCTACTGTTAAGAATTCGTGTAAGGCTTCTTCGCCCATAGCAGGGACAGAACTTCCCATGTGTTTTTCATAAATATGGTTCACTTTTTTAAATATTTCATCATCTTGAAAATTTAAAGCTTTAATGATCTCTTCCTTGCCAAAATTATCATCAAAAGAATTATCAAATTCAGCCTTGATAGCAGTATAAAATGATTCAACAAATTTTATTGCTAGATTAAATCGAGGTCTCAAGTTTTTTAATGGTGTTCCATCATAGCCCGCCTTTTCAATTCGATTCAATATTTGTTTCATGATTTCACCTGGCAGATAGAAATCCTTCATTCCGTTTAGTGCAACAATTAGATACGGTGATTGCATCTTTGAAATTAAGGCCGCTCCCTTTTCTCCAACCTCTTGATCAGCTAATTTTAAATTTTTCAATATCGTTTCTGCAACAGGAGAATGAGGGTCTGCTAGGAGACAGGAAAGCATTACTCCAAAATGTGATTTACCAGTACCATAACCCGCAACTGCCAAAGTAAAAGGATCATCTGCCATATTACCGGAAATTCTCTGTAATAAATCAAGGGTAAAACTAGCTGTGTCAACTAGAAATGTACCGTTTCCGTCTTTTTCCCTTTGTTTGGCACCGTGATAAGCAGGACCATGAAAGACATAATGTTCTGCAGCTCTATTGGCTAAGTCTCTATTTGTTTCAAACCAACCTATTTGGACAGCCCCATCAAATAAAAGGTCTTTCCGAAAAGTTACAATGTCATTATAGTTCATAAATCACACCCCTATAAGTTCATTCCCATATTAGATGCCAAATTTCAGTAGATTTAGCCATTGGCTCAATTAGCCAAGGGCGCATCTGTCGATCCACGGAAATATAACCTATTTGTTCGATAAAACTAAAAACTAACTCAAGATCGGAATCAGACCACAAACAAATATCAAACCATTTCGTTACATCATTGAACTGAGTAAATGTTATTTGCCCTTCATCTGTGAAATAGGCTTCTAAAAGCGCTAGGATATGAGCCGAATATGCTAGGGCGAAGGATTCAGCAATAGGGGCCTTGTGCCGAATAACAATTTTATTATTCACAGTCAATACTCCCGCTCTTTGAAGGGCAGCGTCTTGCAAATATGCTGATACTAACGGGCCAGTTCTATTTCTGCCCATACCAAACAAGCCACACAAATAATTTTCTAATTGCTCTGTAGAAAAAGAGGAGCCAATCACGCTTCTACCTTTGGCAAATACTTCATGCCAAACCTTGGCCCCAATATCACCACGACATAAATTCATGTGAACCAACCACTGTATAATATCATCACCTAAATATTTATCGTGTTTATAAACTGCTACACCAAAGGGTGTTAATCTAGGCTCTTTTATGGCAGTATTTTCCGTCTCCAATTGAACCAGGCCCATCCCTCTTGCATAATCTAAAATAGCGGGCACTTTACCGGTCGACTTGCCCATGGGAATTCCGGTTTCATCAGCAATTTGCTGATAGTTTCCATCCTTGCCTCTAGCCGCATATTCCAAGATTGCACCAATCAATCTTCTTTCAGGAATAAAGGTTTTATGAAAGTTTAATGGTAGCATAATTGATCCCTCATTAATCAACCCGTTCTTCCAGGCTGGAAATTTTAATTTTGAATGCCAAGGTCGGTTCCAATGTTTTTGTTACAGGGTTATATGCCGGACCCAAAGAATAACACTGGCCCTTCTTTAAGGAGTTAAGCCTGCCTACCCATTCATTTTCATTATCATTGGTTGAATCTGCTAAAATCTTTGCAAAAGACCTAATTTCAGTAGCCGCAGGCTTGAAAAATAATTTATGACTGGCCTGAAACAAGCGATCTCTTTCATCTTTGCTAAGGTTACTCAAGGTTTGAGTAGCAAGAATCAAAGATATTCCGAATTTACGTCCCTCCGTTAAAAATTGGGCTATTGGGCTTTCTAAGCTGTGATCAAGATTTTGAATCTCATCTAGCACAATTACTTTTGGATTTTCTTTGCTACCGGCCCCTCTATAATATCTGTATAAATCGTATAATGAAAATTCTGTAATCAATTGGCCCATATCTTTAGCAAAGCCTAGCAGCTGTATAATATGACACCTTGATGAAGTATCGCTAAAAATATTTTCCCAGCTGGCATCTTCTTCTACATCAAAAGGTTTCATGTCTACAAAAGGTTGGATCTTGCTAATTACCGATGAAGCGTGTGTTCCTTCGCGCCCGCCTTCGTCTTTTTTCTCCTCTAATATATTAATTAAACGGGTAAGATTAAGACCATCACCATGCATTTCGATACCATTTTTTATTGCATTATATAGTGTTGCCTTCTGTTGGTCTCCAAATTGATAGGTCTCTGCAAATACGCCGGCAACTCTTTGGGCAGTTGTCGCTGATCTCTCCAGCATATCTACCCCTTCAATATGTTCCATCCGCCTTCTAAATGGATTAATTTTAAGTGGTTCTCTTAAAATAACATGTTGTTTTGGGTTTAAAATTGTTTTTGTTACTTCCTCGAGCTGCTGACTGGCAAACCCACTTGTATAATCAACAATCAGGCTATTTTGTTTCATTTTACTTAATTCCAAAATGAGAGCCTGAATGGTGTAGGTCTTTCCTGTACCCGATGCACCAAAAACTAACATGTGTCTGTTATTTAGATCGGGATGGCTAAATTCCCAATAAACATCACGACCTCCACCAGTTCCTCGTCCCAAAAAGATTCTTTTTGATTCATAAGCTATTGGTTCGGGAATAACTATTTCAGGTTTATTATTTTCAATATTACTGGTTTTAAGCTCTACATCTATTTTAAGTTCCCCTGTCTCCTGCTCTTTTTCTTCTTCTATAACAAGCCCTATATCTTGGGTTTTGTTTAAATGTTCTTCACCAAAAACCAAGGTGCTTGCCTCTTGATTAAAAATATCCCCGCTACAACCTTCCAAACAGACAGAACGGATAAATTCTTTTCCGGCATTTGCTACTGAAATATTCATTTGTTGGCCATCTTCAAAAGCAAAATCCCAAATAGGTTCAGAAGTTAACTCTGCTTCACTGCTATCTGTCCAAATAGCTACAACAGCTGCTTCCCAGCTTATCTTAAAATGCCCGTCACTGAGCTTTTCCAAAGCATCCAGAGCATAATCATAATTTGTTATGCTTGTTTCAGCTTTACTTGCAATTAACCGATGCAGCTGCAACCACCAATATCGTTGATCGGGGCTGTCCCTATAGTCGACACCATAAGGTCTTGATAAATCACCTGGTTTAAAAACTTTAACTAGTTGACGTAATCCACTTTCCAACTGCATACGTGCTTCTTCTAAATATCCTTCTGACTCTTGGGCAAGTTTGCATTCAATTAACTGGGCATTAATATTTAACGTTTCATTCTCAATCCTTGCTTTTAATCTAAGCAAATCAGGCCGTTTATTCCCACTTTCAAACCAATGCAGAAAACCGTCCAATGAAATTAACACATCACAAAATAATGATTCATCTTTTGGTAACAATTTTCGCACCAATGAATTTGCAATCAATTCTCTGATATGTCTCTCGGGGCCTGTTGCTTTTACTAACGATAGTCCTCCTGCTATATCGTTCGCACCCTTCATCAGCTCTTCGGCAACTCGCTCACAATCTTCCTTCGGCCAGGGCCCTAAAATGCTCGATATATAAGCACTTACCCTCTTTTTAATATCTCCCAATGAAAACTTTTCAGTTGAGATAGTATAGTTGTTTTCTCCATGGGGACCTACGCCTGTACCAACGCTGATGATTTCACGCTTTTTTACCCCATCGACAACTCTCTCCAACTGCTTTTTGTCAATAGACGGATCAATACAAACAACCCATGAACTGTTTTTATGTGCAATATCAACTAAGGATAACCAGGGAGAAAAATCGCTTTGGCTAATAACAATATGCCGATCTTTTGCTCCCCTTGAACCCAACCTAACCCTAGCCATTATTTCTGTATAAAGACTGCCTAAATTAAATCGTGGATTACTAAGCACTCTTTCTCTTTTTTGATCTCTGCCACCTCCGGTTATACTGCAACAAATTTTTTCTGAAATTGGAAAGCTGTTAGCATAGTCACTTTGAAATTTCCGTTTGGTTTTCATTGCTCTAAAATCACTCTCGGATGATGCCATAAATTCAGAAAATATCATAATATCTAAATCCATTTTTTTTAAAAGAGTTTCAAATTTGTCATAACCCTCAGAAAATGAAATTATTTTATGTGAAACAACAATATCACATTGTTTATAGTGTTTTTTCCCCCCTGGTAATTCAGCTGCCTGCCATAAGTCTTTCCAAGCATTTATCCAAGGCAGCATTGAAGAATCATCGCTACTATCAGAAAATACAGTTAAATGCAATGCATAATTCTGGCCCTCATAATCTTTGCTATCTAAATATTTCTTCAAATAAGAGTCAATTCCAGCTATTATTGGTTGAATTTCTTTCCCACAAAAAGCACCAACACTCACTCCATCTTTGGCAAAAGGATACAGCTCTCGGTAATCATCTAACACTTGATGTATTAAAAGTGAAGTTTGCGTTTCTCTAAATAGGTCAGAATCTGCAATATCCTCCTCATCAGTTTCGTCATATTCAAAAAGTAATCTTTGGGTTAAAAAATCTGAACTTCTACCCCCATCTCCAATTAAATGAAAATAGTTGAAGCTACGTACATTGGTGTTCAGTATATTCCCTTTTGTCAAGATCCCAGGAATTGGCCATTTGATTGTCGAGTGATCAACTACTCTATCCCATCGTCTTAAATGAAAACTTCTATCGTCTCCTGTTTTTATTCCTAGATTAACAAGGTAACAGAAACTTTCACATAAGTATGCATGTTGAAAATATAGCATTTCAAGAACACTTGGATGCAAAGGGGATACTATTGCATTTTCTAAATTATCTTGCCATATCCAAGATTCTGAATCCATATCCTTTTGTAATGGCACAATCAAAAATGACTTAAGTAATAACCGGCCAAACATTTGATTTGCATTGTTTTCCGTAAACTTGCGGAATGTAGCTTGCACATGCTTTTTTAAATCTGCATAGTTATTCATAGCAAAAAAGAAACCTTTAACCTTAAACTCGCTTAAAAACTTTTGGTAACCGATAGAAAGATCGCTAATATATATATCATTTATTTTTTTTCTCTCCTGAGGTCTAAGATATTTTAGTAAGTCAAGCATATCCGATTCATCTTTTTTCAGTGATAAAGACATAAGTCGATTAACTTCTTCAAGATCTTTAGCCATAAATATTTCAGGCAAGTAAGGCATTAGAAATACGGGCAAGGCATTTGCTGATTCTGCAAACTTTTCTAAAACCCAATCATACAAACTTGTAAGTAAACGGGTTTGATGATTTTCCGGCAGTTGCCATGTGTATTTTCGCCATAAAGACCCATATGTCTTTGTTTCCAAAACTACTTTAAACATAAAAGCAGGCTCTGATTTTCCCGCTTTTTTATAAGAAAAATTCTCACCTTTAACATTTGGAAGCAATTTTGATACAAGATCAACAGTATCTCCCTTTACTCCTTCGGTAAATATTTGGCCACCAATTTTCTCCTCCAAGAAATTATCCAGACCACCCAATACTTTGTAAAGAAACGTTTGGGCTAGCTGATTTTCATCCAGAATATGTTCTTCTTTGTCATCTTCGGCTTCTAAACTATATTTAAATTCTAAGCCAATTAATGATATTCTTTCTATATCGCCAAGAATAAGGTTCATATCCTTTTTTAGTTTTTTTCTATAGTCCCCAATGGAAAGCCAAATTGCCCTTAAAAATACTTCCGGTGGTATTCCACGAAGCTTTTTGATTGATTTTTGGGTTGACACAGGACCTCGCTTTTTACTTTTAAAATTTAAAATCCGATCGTGTATATAGATAAAATCTGCCTTGCTCAACTTTTCCAACAACTCTTCACTATAATTTTCAATGTACTTTTCAAGGTCAACCAAAAGTGCTTTTATGGATTCGTATTCCCCTAGAGCATCTGACGATAATTCCTCTTCCGATATTTCTTTTGCATATTTATCAAGATTTTTAAGGCAGCTACTCTTTTTCCTCCTATCCAGGAACATACTGTAATTAAAGAATGCCTGGGATGGTGTAATGTACCTATGAAAAAGTTTTTTTGTAAACCTACCAGCTAAACCAATCATATTGGGTAAAATAAACGGTTGCAAATTTTTTAATATAGTCCGGTATGCTTTTCCAACAGTCAAGTCAGTTGAAAAGTCAATATTTTCAAGATAAGTACTAATACCAACCAAGTCAGACAACCCATATTCAAATAAAGACTTCAACACATCATTTATTTTAGCTATACTAGAATCAGAGCCATCGGGATTGCAATATTCCTTTACTGCCTTTACAATCCATGTTTCAAAAGATTTCCCAAGGCAATTTTGCCACACAGAGACTTGATTTAGATGGAAAAAATCTTGAAGACTGGACTTATCATCAATATGATCATAGCCTGCTAATAATATCACTAAAGAATCATAGCCTTCAGATTTCAACTTGTTCCTTAAACTAGTAAGATTATCACCTTCATTGTACCAATTTTTATCACATATCCTTTTGAATGCATTTTGTTTTTCCGGATTACCTGATTCCAACCACTCTTTCCCAAGTCCATAAGCAATACCGTATTCAAATTCAATTTTTCTATCGTTCATACCTAATATAGCATCTTCAACTTCTTTCCCAATAGCCAACAGTAATTCAGGGGAGTACGATGGAAATACAAATCTAAAAATACCTTTATCCTCCGAAAATTTCTTTATTATGTATGAAGAAATAGTTTCTGCCATAATTCTCAAGTTAATCACATCCTCGGAAAAGTATTTTTTACCACAGAGCAGCTGTCAGACAACTTTGTGAGAAAACCCCCTGCATATAACAATTGATCAATCCAAGAACCTTCTCTTTTGTCATCATAGTTAATGGATGGCAACTTGCTCCATTTAAGTGCATTTTCAATATATTTTCCTGTAACGGCAATTCCGTAATGCAAATACAATTTATCTAAAAACTCATCAATGGTACAGCTTTCTCCTGGCTCCAATAAAGCAGCTACTAAAAACCGTAGTAGCTTATCGGTCATTATAAAGCGAGCTCCTGGCCCCTTATATGGTGCAACTATCCCAAGTTTCTTTGCTAGTGATACAAATAATTTATGCCCGTATTTGTCATCAGCTTTATTATATAATTTTTTCATATACAGTATATCCTTTGCTTTTGCAGGATCTTTTTCAGCATTTTCTACAAAAATTTCATCTCGCAGAGATTGCTGAATAAGAGCCTGGACAACTTCCAGATTTCGTTGCGCCGCTAATTTAGTTGGTAAATTAGAAGAGTAAGGGTCCGAAAAAATCCATGCGTAGCCCAACAATCCACCGTTATCTTTTTCATGATATATTGAATAACGACTGCTTTGGGCACATAAACTCCTTAAAACCTGCAAAATGCAGCCTGTCATGAGTAACTCCAAGCGTTCAACTGGATCAAAACCAGCCTGTAATATCCTATTTATTTCAATAGCAAACAAATAAGCCTCTTGCCAACTAGCGCGTGGACACCAACCACACGGAATTTGATCTTTATTTTCATCTAAGTCGTTTGTAAACTTTTGGGTATCTTCATCCAGTGAGTCAATAAGATTAATTAACTTATCAAGAGATTTTGAATTTGCTTGACTTATTTTTTCAAATCCACTCTGAAGAGATTCATGCAAGGTATCTAGATTATATTCTTTTTCAGGTAAACCAAGCATTTGAGCAAATTCCTTTATTTCTTTGTTTTCATGAGTAAATAGGTTACAAAGTTGTAAATATAATATTTCTCCACCTCTAGCCGTAAACAGTCTTCCTGAAATAGTAAAATAGGTTTTAAATTTTCTGATGGTCTCATCCCATGTTTTAGCTGTAATCCTTTTTTTAGTATTCAAGACAGTTTCTCTTGTTAAAAGTGCAGTACTGATAGGGTAAAATGTTCTTGCAGACCATGACCTTTCTGAACCGACGCCATAATAACCACTTAAAAACTGTTCAATCCACTGCTTTATATTTTCCTTATCTTTTTGGCTACTAACAATTTTTTTGTCTAGTTCTTCAAAAAGCTTTATATAATGTTCTTTATGAGCTTTATCTCTCTTATCTATAGGTGAACTACTTAAAAAGGCAAATAGCTTCAAGTTGAGCCTTACAGGTACCTTGTAATGCAACAATTTGTTTTTGGGCCAAGCCTTCAATTCTTCTCGTGTGGGTAAAGGATTTTTTATAACTAGACCATTAATCCACTTTTTGGAATATATGATTGCCATAAACTCTGTTAAATATTCCAATACGGTTTGGTCGGCAAAGAAGCGTTTACCAAAAAGTCGGATAGCTGGATTATAATCATCAGACACATCAATTTCCGGAAATGGTGTAGGTAACATTTTTTCAATCATAACATCACCTCTAGCTGATCATCACTAATTGTAATCCGCATAAATTTAAATTTTCTATTTGGATCAATTGTTATTAAATACAAATCGTCTTCATTTAAGCTTCTTTCTGTGTTGAATGATTCTACAAGGGCCACCTTAAATCGCTCTAATCTATCCGAATAAAATGGCGACAATTCCTGTGTGATCTCACCTTTATAGCTCCTTGCAACATAATCCAAGAAAGGCAAGTCCAGTTTTAAAGTCGCTTTATTATTTTTATATTGTATTAAAAGCTCTTTGCGCTGTTCTAGACCAATTTCATATCTAATTTTTGTGACTAGACTGAAATCCATTATCCGAAGTTCTGCCAAAACAAGCTGGGCACCAGTGGGCGCATTCCCTTGTCTAAGAGTAATAAACAAATCATTGAAACTACCTCTTAGATCAGATAGCTTGAGTCCAATAAAATGTTCTTGCATTACATGAATAATTTTGTTCCGAAGATTATTTGCAGAAATTGATGACATATTGTTTTTATTCGATAAAATTTCATCATATTCTAGCAACATCGGTGAGCCAAGATAAGAGCTAATGAAACTTTTCTTAGGATTCCCTTTTAGATCACCGAAAAAATAAACAAGGCGTCTAAATTGCTTTCGCAAATCGGATTTGCAACAGAAATTTTCAATGCCACCAAAGTCCTTAATGAGTTTCAAAAGTTTTGATTTTTGAAATGGCAATTTTTTTTCTAGCCAAACTTTACGCTCAAAATAAGGATCAAGACCTACTCCAAAATTGGCTTTCTGCACCTCTTTTATAGCCTCCGATTGTTGGGCTAAGAGATCAACAGAATAACCATCATCACCAAAAAACCTGTTGTAAAACAAATATTTTTGTAAATTTATCTCGCGTCCAGTAACCGACATTTGTTGTATTTCTTTACAATCCAAACCACCTGTTACAGAATAAGCTAAATGGCCTGTCATGTGTCTAATTGTTAAATAGATGTTGTACTCAAAAAGCCTTCTATACAACAATAAAATACGTTCTATAACTGTATTACAAGACTCTTGTAATATAGTCACATTTGTATAAATCGGACAATCTTTTTGAGCTTCACATTTTGCACATATAGACCAGTTGGATTCCTCAAGGATACGTTTCAACACATTGCAAGCTGTCTTAATATTATCTAAACGTCCAATATTTACAACTAAAAATTTATCTTCATAAAGATCGCATGGGGCATCGGCTTGCAAAGCTTCCAAAATCTTGCTATCTGTAACCTTAGAACCAAAATGCTTTAGTTTTCGGAAGTTTTCCAATATTGCCCCTGTATTTGAAACAATCAGAAACGTATTATGGGAATCTATGGCTTCTTGCAATAACCCCGCCTTATCTTCTATCTCACTCATGTCTTTCACAATAGATATCCCATGTTTACTTATTTCTTCCTTTTGTTTTAAGGCCCGATATTTCCCCGTAAGCTTGTAAAATATCTCAGCAGCTATTGTAGTTTTACCATCCCCTGCATTGCCAGTCAAAATAACATTTTGCCCTTGCCTTAGCTTTTCATAAATAAATGCTGTTATGGGATTGTCTACTTTTATACGCTTAAAATTCTCGTTGATAATTTGTAATTCAGCTGTGGCTGCTTCATTTTTTGCAGAATTATTGATAAATGTATTTAAATAAGAAACAAAATTATTGATACGATTATCAAATTTCTTAAACGGAGTATCAAGCCCATTTTGAATTTGTTTTGTATCATCATTATCCAATTCTTCATCTACGTTTTTTAATAGTTTTTTTGTCACAAATATTTCTTTCATTTCTTTAACGTTTAAGAATCTTTGCTCAGATTTTGTATCCACTGCTTTTAGGAGCCAAAGTTTTAAATATTCTGGCAACTCATCATATATACCTTTAGGGATAGTTGCTTGCAGTCCAATACTCGGATGTTCATAAGGCTTTTCACCAAATAACCACTCCCAAAGAGTAACCCCCAAAGCAAATATATCGCCACTTTCTGTAAAGCTCATATCAGAACCTTCCAGGGCATCAGGGGGGACATAGCCAAAAGTCCCTTTAAAGGTACCTATTTGTGGCTCACAAGAAATTCCACAATCAATTAATACTCCACGTTCATCCTTTGTAATTATTATATTGTCAGGTTTAACATCGTTATGTAGAATTGGTTGGTGTTTGCCATCCTCATCTTTGTTATAGTGAAATGCAATAAGGGCTTCCATAAGCCCAAGAGCTATTTTATTAAATTTACTTAAGTCTGGTTTTTCATTTTTGTCAATAATTTCTCTTAAGGTCATACCAGGTAGATACTCCATGGTTATGAAGTACCTTTCTTTTTGCCAATAGCCAGTGTGCCTTAAAGATCTCACAACATAAGGGGAATCGATTTTACTCATTATTTCCTCTTCCACAAATATTTTTTCACGTGGGACTTCCCTATTAAATAATTTTATTGTAACATCATTTCCGCGTAACGTTTTGGCCCTATATGTCTGAGATTCATTGCCCTTGCTCAACCTTTTCACAATTTTGTAAACATCATGAGTTTCACCCGGCTTAAGCTCATAGTTGGGATTCAAATCTTTTCGCTCTTTGGCACTATCTATATGCTTGTCCGACATAAAAGACTGAAGTATTTGATTAGCATCGTTAATGCGAGAAGATCGGTCTTCTAATAGTAATTTTCTAATTGTTTCTATTGTAGTTTCATTTATTTTCAGACTTTTTAGGTTGCTTAACTTTTCACTATTTAATTTGCCTCCTGAAGCAATAAAACTCTTAGTTGCAGGGGCCGGCTTTTTTCTGGTTAATAATTCGTATGCAATAACTGCCAAACTGTAATAATCCGTGGTCTCATCGATATCTTTCCCTAGCAATACTTCCGGTGCAATATAACCATCATCTTTCAATTGCGAAACATCCTCAATTACGGTTATTCTTTCATCTTCAACTTGAAATGCTAAATCAAAGTTCATTAATTTTGGTATCCCGTTTGCCATTAAAATATTTTCCGGCTTAACAGCTCTATGAATAACATCATTCTCATGAGCGGTTTTTAAAGCGGAAGCAATACCATAACATATTTCCATTGTCTGTTCTATGGAAAACACTCCATCATTTTTTAATATTAAATCGCGCAATGTACCGGTTTCTGACCAATCAGAACACTCAATAATGTCGCCTGTCTCTGTTTCATGAATCCATACCTTTTGTATATTCAGATGATCTCCTATTTGAGAAACAGACTTGATTGTATTATATGCCCTTTGAATCATTCTTTTCTTTTCAGATTCAGAAATATCATGAGGCGTACGAAATACTCTAAACCTTTCCAAACCCTTTCCAATCCCCTTATATGGCCGTGCCAATAATTCAATACAATGAGGCGTTTGTGAAAGGTATTCCACTGTTTCATGGCCCGTTACATTATAATGAAAAGTTTGTGCAGGACGCTCTAATGTTTGAAAATAATTTGTAACAGCTCTGACCTGCATATTGCTTAACAATGAAGGCGATTGAGCCCTTTGCTTCATTAAATAAGTTATCAGATCATCAATGGCTGAAAATGTTACATTCTTGGTCTTATTAATAGTAGTTGTAGTAGGAGAACTTGCTCCATCTACGTCAGCATCAGGATTTGTTAACACAACAACTGATTGAACCCACACATTGGGATATGTTTTAAAATGATGTTGGTAAGCTCCTTTAACTAACTTAGCCTTGAAGGAGTTGGTTTTGTGAGGATCTTCCCTATAACTATGTTGATTTACGACCCAATTGTAAGATTCAATCTCAATTAGACCTGTCCAATGCTTTAATTCAATTACAAACATTCCATAATTGGAAACAAGTAAAGCATCTATTTCAAAATAATTATTAGAAGATCTATCATATATTAGGATATTACTTATTATGTTACCAAGGTTATTTTTTGATAGAAGAGCAGCAATTCGGTCCAAGGCATTTTGTTCGTGACTGAACAGGCTTGTTTTTACACCAGACATCCTTTTCTCCTTCATATCATTCTCTGAGGCATTCCTGTAGTCTTCTCGTATTTCTAACAGAAATTCCTCAAGTTTAGCTTTTAAAATATGACGCTTACTTGAATTTTTAAATAAATCTATCAATTCATCATTTAAAAAACCATATTCTACTGTCTCTATAAGCCTTTTTCTTGTGAGCCGTTTTGATTGATAATGTTTGTACAGGTTTTCTTTGCCGGGTTTCGCATGCAATGTCCAAAACCCATCACTTTGCAAATGATAGAATGGCAAATCCATTACTTTTTGATAATCCGGAAAAAAATCAAAATATTTTTCAAAATTTTCAATATATACAGGCTCCAATTCTTCATATTTAAACCTGTTAGTTCTTTTTTCATTATTTTCGAAAAAACTTAATATTGATAGCAACAAAATATACTTATGGGGGCTAGTTTTTCCTGCTTTTTTGCCGGTTCTAATATTTTGTATGATTTGTTCTATCTGCTCTTCAAATACCATAGATCCACCTCACTTTAAAACATCATCTGTAGAAGAAAACAAATCTTTCTCCATAAAAACAGAAATTAAACGGTTATCATTGTTTTTTGAATTATCAAGCCTAGTAATGATAGGCACAACATGTTTGTCAATATCACGCAAATAGAGTGGGCTATTCGCTATTTTGCCAAGCCACGTATATACTCTTCCGTCAGCATGGTTTTCTTCATACTGGCATGCTTTTTCAAATTCTTCTGGATGATATTGTTTTAGTGCCTGCCATTCATTTTTAGTTTGATAAAAACAAAAATAACATCCTGAGCGAGAACGCCAATTGTTATACTTGGGTAGACCTAAGCCACTATTTTCTAAAATATTTATTACATCATTAAATACAATTCCATCTTCGATGAAGGGATGATATTGTACAATATTTCCTTTACGATTAATATAGCCTTCACGTTCTTCATCGGCGCGAATACCAACATAGCTACATACTTTATCTGAACCAATATACTCTTCATAGGGCTTAAGTTTCAATAAACGTGTACACCATCTGTTTTGCGGTGAAGGTAAAACTCCGTTGAAATATTTCAGCCAATAATCAAAATCACGTTTAGGCTTTATCACTACAATATCAATATTCAAAATAGCCCTTATTCTATCTAAATATTCATATGTCTCCGGCAATTCACAACCACTATCTGTAAAAACATACTCTAAATCTAAATCCGGATACTTTTCCCTCATATAAACTGCTAGTGCAGCGCTGTCCTTTCCACCGGAAAGTGCTAAAATATGACGTACAGGTTTTTTCTTCCCCATTTTAACGACCTCCCAGTAGTTTTTCTGCTAAGGCTTGCAAAATTGCCCTAGCCTCTATTGGGTCATCAATTATTTTTTTGATTTTTGAATTTACATCTTTTTGATTTGCTGAAATAACCAACCGCTCTGTATTACCATTTGGAGCAGTAATGCTAACTACTATGGCATTATCACGAAGATGTTTATTGGTTTGCGAAGATAATTTCTCAAGATCCTCTAATCTATCTGCATAATCGGATAATTTCGCTTCAAAGACAGCTTTATCTCGATCATCCCAAGATTCCAAAGGTTTACCGATTACTATTCCTGCAATACCTGTAACCCAATCTTTTGGGTTATCAACTTTTCGATTCATTGCTTTTATAAGTCCTATTATTTCGGGATTATCACACAGCTCTAAAAGAGGCGCTACTCTCTCGCTTTGGTTTTTCGCCATTAATTCAAGTTTTGGCTCTTTAAATATTGACAAAACAACATTCTGAACTGTGGAATATAATCTGTTAAAAGCTTCTGTTAGTTCATTTAATATTTCGTGAAGTTTATTCGGAAAATTCAGGTCAAAAACATCCATACCAATAGCTTTGGGTAAATCAGCGAAAATAAGCTTTGTTGGATCGGTCGAGTTTTGGACTTCAAACCGTACTTTTTTTGCTTCCAGTGAAATATTTTTTGTATTTTTTGTGTATTCGGGTAAAGATTCAATGAGAGATATAAGCGGGCCTACTGTGCCAACAAGGTTTTTGTTACGTAACCCGGGCATCTCTTTAACATCTGCTGTCCTAAGTAAATCCTGATATATTTTAAAAACTGTTTGCTCTGTACTATCAAAAACATATTTCTTAAACACAAAAAGATCAGGTCGTTTTAACAACAGAGCAGCATCTGCTTCGCTCAATATGGGTTTATAAGTCCCTTCCTGAAAAACAGCGACTGTATCGGAATTGACGATTAAATATAATATTAAAAATATCGGGGCGGGCCCTTCCCGTAAACCAAACGGTGGGTTTTTCATTTTCTCAATAAGTTTTTCGGCACTTGTACCTTCAGGATTATCATGTAATTCCTGATCTATTAAGAGCCAAAGTTCCTTATAATCCTTCGTCGTTTTAAGGGAAAACTTCCAGCTATCTTTTGTTTCGTCTTTTACATGCAAGCCTTCGCTGAGCAACATAGAACGGTATATTGCTACCTCAGGGCCAAAGCCTTTAAGACCCAAGTTCTTTTGATTTTCACTGGCAACCATTGCTTCTACCAATACCCTTCTAGCACGTGAAGTTGCACTTGATATTTTCTCATAGCTTACCATTTCATTATTTACCGGAGGGCAATGTTTATAACACGAATCGGAAAGGTCCGATATTAACGAAGATAAGCCTTTGAAAGAATTTATCTCTACTAGTTTGCCCTCCTTATACCAAATCACATCGTCTGACCCAGGGGAATATAATCGGTCAAGATAGAGGCGAAATGTTTCGTTAGCAGCATCAATTCTTAACTTAACCTCTTTGCGAGCAATGCTGTCATGTTTTAGCTCATTGGATTCGTGTAAGACAGATTGTGTCGCAGCTACTTCCAATGCCAATTCCTTTAACCGAACACGGTTAGCTACATATGCAATTACTAGGGGTCGACCATCCGAACATCTAACGGGTACCTTGGACATTGATTTTGATGTACCAAAACAATATGCTAGTAGACCATCATAACCTTCAGCAGGTACGAGGCTATCTGTAAGCTCTTCTTCATCAATCCACCTTTTCTCGAATCTTCTGATGGTTCCGGTCCTGTAAGAATGCCTTGCTGCTACAATAGGCCTTAGAGGTAAAAAGTTTTGCAATATATCTTCCAAGTTTCCAACTTCAAGCTTTTCCCTCTTATTAACAATCGCTTGTTCAATATTGAAATCTGATCCTTCCCATAGCCTATATTCATCCGCATACCTTCGATACAAAATAACATTATTTTCAACCAAATTATTTAAAGCATCACGAATTTCTACTAGAGGCGTATGTGTAGTCTGATTTAAAATAGAAAGAACCAACTCTTCATTTGGACTTAGCCCGGCTGAGCCTGACAATAGATTCAAAACACCAATTGTCTTTAAAATCGTTTGCTCCAATTTAGAAACATCAGATTTGTTATTAATAATGTCATGTATTTCAAACCAACGTTGAGTTTCTATTCTGTTAATATATGCTGTGGTACTCATTTTAAAAAAGTAGTCATATAAATAATCTAATCCTACAATAGGAAGCCTATTTAAATCATTTATCTCAGAAATTTCTAAAAATGCACGTAAGGAGGAAAGTTCGTTGTTGTTCATAAAGGATAAAAGAGTCCTATCATTTTGTCCAAAAGTTGTACTCAATTCTATCAGTGCTATCGCTGTTATGGGATGTATCGGGTAAAGCTCTTTAATCCTATCTAAAGAAAAGTCTGCAAAACCTAGGCTATTTGATTTATTCAGCCAGCTTGCTATTTTTTTTGCCCAATTAGTCACGGCAATATTGAGTTCTTGAGAATAATTCTGTTCTAAACTTTTTCTCATTAAATAAAGCATTTGGTTTGTGGTTTCAACAAATGATACGTCCTCAAAACGGCCCTGCACCTTGCTCCACTCCTGTTTTTGCAATGTGGAAAGGCCAGAAGCATATCCATCAAAAGCTTGATGCAGACAAACCCAAAGAAAAACATGATCCATTTCAGCAAGTTGTTGCAGTATAAATATATCTCCATGTTCGGGATGATTTGACATATAGTCAAGGTTTTTACCGAATTCATCAACTACAAGAATAATTGGTCGTTTGATAATTTTTTTAAAAAGTTCGAAAAGATTGAACAACTCGCTAGGCTCAACGAATTTAGCGTCTAATAGATTTTGCAAAGAAATTTTGATTTTTTGTTTGTTATAAAATTTTAATTTATTTATTGTCTCTAGCAACCCCCTGGTCAAAGAATTCGCCAAAGGTTCGTAAGAGGCGGTTATGGGTATTCTTACAAAACCATCTTCTCCATAACGGTTTTCCATAACATCAAACAATCGGGAATAAAAACCGCTATTTGTGGCTTTGATTTTTTCACGAGCAGCAATGGTTATTTCCTCACTAGCAGGCCCCGAAACAGTCATCAAAAAATTGACAAAGGCAGATTTGCCCATACCATAAGGACCCGTCAGTGACCATGCAGTAACTTTTTCGCCCTCCAATGAATCCGCAAATCTATTTAAAATTTCGAGAGTTTTTGCCGTAATTTGGTAACCATCCAGTAGTTCGGGACTTAAATAATCTCGCTCCAAATTTATTGAGCGGGGAGCATTAATACTTGGTTTAATAAATTGATTTAATTTCATACTATTTGCATTCCCCTTCATAATACTTCTTTAAAGCCATCCAATATAGATCCCCAGGTTTATTATTCAGATGAAGTTGGAAACTGCCCATTATATCTTGCAAACTAACCCCGGGTAAAACATCAAGAACTGCATACAAATAGGAGCCAACAGATGTCTCCGGTATTCTAAAAACAACACCAGGAGAATTGTTACCATATGTAAGTTGCCTTAATGGTATTGTCCTTTGCCTTTCCGAAACATAATTATCCATATATGAAAAACATGCGGCAGCAAAAATTAAGGGTGGCAAAGAGGGTTTCTCTGAATTATTGAACAAAACTTCATTCTTCTCGCCGGTCCTTCTTAACAAACCCAATTCTCTAAAAGGACATTCAATTTCACTATCCCGTCTTGACGTTTCCTCTGAATACATCCGAATTAAACAAGAGGCATCCTTTTCAAAAGTCTTTTCAGAAATATTAGCAAAAGCCGAATATTTCTGTGCAGCAATGATCAAGTTACGTGAAAGCTGTTGAATATCAAATCCCCACAAGGAAGATCTGTTAAAAGCAAAAGACCAGCTTACACCTTCCAAAGGAGGAACAAATAGTTGCCAGTGCAATAACCAAATTGAACCAATATCTTCCAAGAAAGGATCCCAACCAACGTCATCAAGTAACTTTTCACCAAACTCAGTTTTTTCTACTTTGCTCGTGTTTTTCTCTACTGTACTAATTATTTTAAAAGCTGTGCACCAGAAACGAATGGATCGAACCATGTTCTTTCCGACACCCAATTGTTCGATTGCATCATCGGACTTAAATATTTCACCATTTTGTATTACTGCATCATATCCTTTTTTCAGCCATCCATATCTCGGTGTAAATGTCTCATGCCTACCTAAACTGCCTTTTTTAATATAATCCTCATAGGTGTTAAAATCTTTTTGCACTCCCAACCATTCTCCTTTTTGTGCAACATAATAAACTGCGGACAAACATAAAAGTTACCTAGCATAGCTTAATCATTATTTGCTCATTTGGATTGTTTCCCAAACTACACTATTCATATTTGTAGTTTCGTTTAGCCTAAAATCTTAAACGGATCGGTCGTTTAAGCGAGCTAGCAATTGTTAACTGTTATTCTGAATTTCGGCAATCAACAAATGTTCCTTTTCATAAACTAATCTTTGCAGAAACAAAACATAAACAAAGAGTGGGCTCCTTGAAAATATTCTTCCTGCGATATTCAAGGCATTCATTATGTATTCCATGCCTTATTGGTTTTCTAATCGATTTTTTCTCTCAGTTCTTTTCCTGGCAAAGGCTTTACCCCCGTCAATAAATATAAGCAGTAGTTATTATAATATAATCCTAGGACAATATGTCGAAAGGATAGATAAAATCCTAATAATTTATATTTATATTCGACAAAAACTGGGTAAAACCCTCCCGATATTCGATACTCCAGGTACAATACGGCCTTCTCTTTTTTCAAAGTGTCCCATCATTTTGTTCCGGCATATGGAAAAGGCCTAATGCAACTGATTGACAGTTATAGGGCCTTCCTTTGAACCGATTTATAGAGGTTCATCACTATTTTACCATACACAACTGACAGATCATGTCAGTATGAAATAATTTCTTTTTCAATATTAATCAAATAATCCTTTCGTACATACTGCAGGTCTCGTCGAATGCAACTGTACCATTATGTCCTCAATAACTTTTGAGCTTTTTCAATGCTGTCTAAAAAATCTGTTCCTTTAACAGCCTCCACTACTTCTTGAACCCAAGGCGCTTCTCTTTTTTTCTCTGCAGCAAAGATCAATGAATATAAATTTGATAAAATATTATCAAAGGCTAAAAGGTCTGCATCAATAGGGAAATTCATCTGAAAGCTTTCCAAAGCTTCTCCTTGCAGGCCGGAGGACACATTTCGATAGTCACTCTCTGCAAAGCCTCGGCCGGAATGATCAAAATCAATCATGGTAATTTGGGGTTCTCCCCGGGCTGAGACGGCCATATTGCCATAGTAGAAATCATCGTAAGTCAATGTATCGGCCTTTGGGGCAAGGAATTCAATCATAGGGAATGCTATCTCACAAGCTTTTAGCCAGCCTTGTGTGGATGTCAGTGAAAAGTATTCAGCGGTATAGTGTAAAGACTCTTGGTTAATTGAGTCATACTCCCAACTTAATTTGTTTTTGGCGGCAGGATTATTGGCCAGTTCTTTTCGGCCGGCAATGTGGAAGGCCTTGTACCAGTTGGCACAGGCTTCTCCTATCTCCCTGGTGTGGACATCTTCTTTAGTGGCGAGCCGCCACCTATCTGATACATGCAAATCCTCCAAAAGCAGGGTAAAGTCGTTCAGTCTTTGACTAGCAATGGAGGGTACATTGTGTTTTTGCAGGGTCCGATAAAAGAATGATTCCAAGTCCAGGCGATGCTTTGCAGCCACCTTCAATACCTTGCCGGACCCTTTATGGCAATACACGCTGCAATAGGAGCCTTCATTGATGGTTACCAATTCTCCAGAGGAAGGGAAATGGTCACTTATTGCCTCCTTTGCAATTTTTTTTCTTTCAGCCGGATTTAGTTCTTTCATCTTTAAAAAACTCTCCCTTAATAATCGGTCTTGAACTTCTCTTGTTATTTTTTTATATTTTATTCTTCTACCGGAATCTTTTATTCGAAAGGCTTTTTTATGGGATATAGCTTTTTACACTATGGAATGTATTAAGGTCGGGCTGTCGATTCTTTCCCGACCTTATCCTTTTTTATTCTATATCCTTTCCCGGGTCCATATTAGTACAAATCAATTGAAGCTTTTAAATTATTCCGGTATATAAACTTTTTCTATACGGGTTTTAATTAGCTATACTTATTTGATCGTCAGCGCCTTTCATTTTAAAAAGGTACTGCATCATGTTTGCATCATCATTTATGTTATACTCGTAACCGAAATGTTTGCCGACTCTGTCGGCAACGGTTCTAAAAAGGGCAGTCGTAGCGAATATTGCTCGCCAAAGGTCACCGTAATTAGCATAGGTTCGCGTGTATAATCCATATAATTCCGCTGACAAATACTTTTTAAAGTACCTTCCCCACTTGCCGACGTTGACGGAGAAATTCGTCTCGATACCAATATACCAAGTCAACATTTTATCCAGTTCACAATGGACCGTTTCATAATACATTCGCATGGCGTAAGGGATTTGATCGCGGACAATCCCTTTGGCAACACCGTTAAGGCACCACCAAAATTCATTGCAACAGCCATAGTATTGTGACTTTTCCGGCTCCTTTACTAAATACCCACTATCGCTGGAGGGGGGGCTTACAGGTAGTATATTATCCTTATCCAAGAGTGGCTCCGTCAGTGTGCTTTGCGGATACTCTTCTTGCATTGTCCGGATTGTTTGTATCTTTAAATCTATACGGCTGCCATCTTTAAAGAGCATCAACCAGCTATATGAGCGGCTGTAATCAGCATCTTGCCCCCAACCGAAATCTTTTGAATCAGGTTCCTGGACCATTGCCGGCTCGCCAAAATTTGCCAGCCAATCCCGATCGGCCAAAAAGGATTCGGTTTCTGTTACGACATAAACGATATCGTAATCCTGATAAATGTCCTTTTCTATAGCAGAGTTTACCCTTGAACCGTTCATGTACACTGCCCTGATTCGTTGATCTCCTTTGGCAATAGTCAAAATTAAATCCAATATTTCTTTTTCCGTTCGCATAAGATGCACCCCCCAAAATAGAAATTCATTACTGTAACTAACAAATAAAATTAGGCCATGGTTTTAATTAATATAAATGATTACAAACTATTCTTGGGAATCAATTGCAAATGGATTTTTTATGTTTAACCCGCAGGCATTTTCTAGCTATAAATTCGGAAAACGGTTCAGCAGGGGAATGGTACCGGTACATAACTTTATTATATTAAATTTTCTTATTTCCTTCTGCAAGTAAATTTAATAACCCATAATCACAACACCCATTTATATTATATCAAGAATTGCATCTATTTGGCTAATTATTTCCGACTTTTTTGTCAATATATCATACTTTACTACATATCTTTGCTTTTTTTTGTAATCCAAGGGTTTTTACTTGTAAGTGCCAGGGATATTTATTTGTTACTTCTTAGGGCTTCAACCGATGGCGATCGCGGGGGAAAAGACAAGCCTCCCTTACATTGCTTAAGCCCAATAATTGAGCAGTAAGCCTTTCCAAACCAATAGCTAAGCCCCCATGGGGAGGCATACCCCAGGTAAAGTTATCCAAGTAGGCGCTAAAGTCATACGGGTTAAGACCCTTGCGACGCATACTGTCGACCAAAAGATCATAATTATGGATGCGTTGGCCGCCGGTGGTTATCTCCAAGCCTCTGAAGAGCAGGTCAAAGCTACCGGTCAAACCGTCTCCTTTGGGCATTGTATACATAGGCCGTTTTGATTGGGGATAATCGGTTACAAAGACAAAGTCTGTTCCCTCTTTTTCAAGGAAATGACGACTTAGAAGCACCTCGCCTTCCGGGTCCAGGTCAGCTTGATGATGTATTTTGCTGTATTCTTTCTCCAGAAGCAGCAAGGCCTCCTTTAGGGTAATCTTGGGTATGGTTTTAACATCGGGTAACTTAACGTTAAGGTCGGTAAGTTCCTTGGAGCAGTTTTCTTTCACATAGGCAAACATATAGGCCAATAAATCATTTTGTAAATCCATTACATCATGTTCATCTTCGATGAAGCCCATCTCCAAGTCCATGCTGATATACTCATTTAAATGGCGGGAGGTATCATGCTTTTCTGCCCTGTAAACGTGGCCTACTTCATAGACCCGCTCATAGCCGGCGCCTACCATCATTTGCTTGTAGAACTGGGGGCTCTGGGCCAGGTAGGCCTTTTGGTCAAAATAGTCCAGGGAAAACAGTTCGCTTCCCCCTTCCGTCCCTTCGGCAACAATCTTGGGAGTAAAGATGCGGGTAAAACCATTGGCCTCCAGGAATTTTTCAAAGCCTCCTGCCAAGGTAGCTTGGATCTTAAAGATGGGATTGATAAACCGGTGGCGAAGACTTAAGACCCGATAATCCAGAGCGGTATCCAAACCGACCTTAAAGCCGGCGCCGTTAATGTTAATGGGTAAATTGTTACTGGCTGATAATACTTCAATACAGTCGGCAACCAGTTCATAGCCGCCGGGGGCCCGCGAATCAGCCTTCACCTCCCCTTTTATGGCCAAAACGCTTTCTACGGTAACATTCTTATCATCTAATGCCTTGGGATCTAGCGATACCTGGACTTCTCCCGTCCTATCCCGCAAAATTATGAAGCTTACCTTGCTCAATCTACGGATCCGATAAGCCCAACCTTGTAATAGTACTTTTTGCCCTTGATGATTTTTCAGTTCTTCCGCCAGCACTCTTTTCATACTTTTTCTCCCCTCAAATAGTAATGCCCCCGGCCTTAAAAAGGCTAGGGGCGCAGTGGACGCGTTGCCACCCTAGTTAACTCTGTATAAAATAAAAAGACCTCTGTCCCCATGGGACGAGATCCGCGGTGCCACCCAATTTCAACTCCAACAGAGTTATCTTAATTCCCCATAACGGCGGTAACCGGCATACCCTTTGATCAGGTAGCAACTCCAAGGTGTCTTTCCTTAAAGGCTCTTTATCGGGCTTCCACCGGCCCCGATTCGCTTTAAAAGTGACCCTTAAATACTCATCTCTTCATCGTATTTGTTTTATATTGTTTTCATTTTAGCAAAAAGAAGAAGTGCTGTCAATTAAAGTTGTCAGCTTTTTTCATATCTCTTTTATTTAAATTGCCATTTGTTGCGACATCGAGGTTTTGAAAATGTATCGCTAGTAATATAGCAAATAGCAGGAGGGAAATATCGCCGGGAAAGTTGCCCCGGTAAAGCCATTTGGTAAGAAATCAAGCTATCTTCTAGTCCAATTTCTTTTCATAAGGTATCGCCTTTTTTCGCGCTTAATTATTTCGGGGTTTGCTCCCAACGCGATGGCTCTCTGAAAAGCTTTGAAGCCATCTTCGGGAAAACCGCTTAGATAGCATATTCCGCCTAGCGTACTATAGGCATGATAACTGTAAGGGTCGAGTTTAATGGCCTTTTCTATAACCTCCATTGCTTTTTTAATGCTACCCATATCTTTGAGGGCAGCTGCCTTACAAGTATGGATTGCCGCCATCAATTTTTTGTCCTCCGTCGACTTATCCTTCAACAGTTCAAAGGCCCTTATGGGATAATCAGCCTTTCTCAAATAACTTGCCGCCTTGACCACATTCCACAAATCGTCGGTTTGATCGAATAGCCATGTAAAATAAAATGCCAGGAGGGGATAAAATTTATGCGCCGCCAACCACTCGATCTCTTCTTCCGTCAATTCTTCTTCGGCTTCCACTTTCAAAATTTTCTCATACAAGGGCAAGTTAAACTTGCTAAAAGGTTTTCTTCTGATTTCATATTTATTATTGAGCACATTAAGCTTTTTCAATTGCTCCTTTTCTTTTGCCTTGCGCTTTTCCTTTTCTTCTTTCTTTTTCGCCCGCAATACAGCAAGGATTTCTTTTTTTCTGATATCTTCAATTATTTCTTCTTTGAATTGAATAAAGCCGGGTATTGAGGATAGATCATAATCAATGGCGACAAATAGGCCGTCAGCAAAAGAAGAAGCCTTTAAAGTCTTTATTTTCCCACCTTTACTTGCCAGCCGAAATTCAATTATCAAGTGGATGCCTTTATCGGCTGCATCTTGACTTATATCCTTTATCTTTCCCCAAGAAAAACTTTTATGTTTCACCGGGCAACCCCGAAGATACTCCCAACGGTTGCTATCGACACCGGCGAAGAGACCAAAGATTTTTATATCTTGCAATGAATTGCTTGCCATTCCTGCCTCCTTTCAATAATTTATCCGGTCCGTCCTTTGAAGTCGAATCTCAGGCAATCCTTAAAGGTCGGCAGACTGTATGCTAGCAGCTCCAAAGAAATTCAATAGGATTCTTGCAAGAACGTGTCTGCAAACCGTCACCCCGAACCGGCTAATGTCAGATAATTAAACTCCAATTTCTTTAGCGATCTTCAATGACCAGGTTACCCCTTTGAAAATCATGCAAAACATCAACTATTTTTTCAGTACAGAGCCTTAAGATTGCTTTACCTTTTTCTTTGCTGGCTAAGGTAGCATCCCCGGTCTGAGCATGCATCATGGTTTGCATCTGCATGCCCGGAAAGCGGACGTTGGCAGTGGCTCTATTCCAATTAATTTTAGCCTTGCTCATATCGACCAAAGATTCGTCAATGGCTAAGACGGCTGATGTTTCATCTTCGCCGGCGTGCCCTTGGCCTTCACAGACCGACAAGATTTCTTGGTAAAAATCTTGCCACCAATTGATCAGTAAACTTGTTACACCCCGGTCGGTCAGTTTCTCCATAATCTGCAGGAGCATGGGCGTGTTGCCGCCGTGGCCATTGAAAAAGACAATCTTTTTCAAACCCCATCTGACCAGTTCGGAAGCAACCTGGGAAACATATTCTTCAAATACGGCAGGGGAGATATTGATGGTACCGGGGAAGGGAGCCAGGTGCCAGGAATGACCATAGGGTATCTCCGGAGCAATAAGGATTTCACTACCCATCCTTTCTTCCAGTAGCTCCAAGAACTTTCTGGGAATCAGCATATCGGTTCCCAAAGGGCAATGATGACCATGGGCTTCGGTCATGCCTATAGGAATAATAACCATATCGATTCTTTCGACAATCTTGGCAAACTCATCGGAATTTAAATGCATCATATACACGAAAATAACCTCCCAATGTAGAGAGATCGATTAAACCTCTCGCATGATTTAGAATTAGATTTCAAAAACTTGATCTTCCTCACAAATATGTAAAAGTTTCAAAAACCCGGCTTCATCAATGATTTCAATATGGAAGCCGTTTTCAATAAGTTCTTTGGCCCTTTTTGTATTATTGCTTTCCTTGCCATCAGTAAACCTTGCGTATTCCTGTATACTGGAGTGCTATAGATTAATCGGACACAATGAAGCTTAAATAATTCAACCATCTTCAGTATTACTTAAAATGTCAGAAGCTTAGGCTACAACAAATAACCTGGCATAGTATTCCTATTCAAATTCCATAGGGCTTAGATCCCCTAATGTACTGTGAATTCTTTCTGGGTTATACCAGGAAACAATATAGTCAACAACTGCCAAAGTAGCTTTGGAACGGGTTGGAAATCGATTACGATGAATTAATTCCTTTTTAATTGTGGCAAAGAAAGACTCTGCACATGCATTATCATAACAATCACCCTTTGCACCCATACTTTGCAATATCCCGTGCTCTCTTAGTAGCTCTTGGAAGGCATATGAGGCATATTGTGAGCCTCTGTCAGAATGGAAAATAGTACCGTTATGAATACCCTCATTCGTAATAGCCACTTTCATCGCATTAATAACCAATTGTTTTGCCATGCGCTTGGAAAGCGCCCAACCAATAACTTTTCTTGAGAACAAATCCATGACTGTTGCCAGGTAGAGCCAACCTTCCTCGGTGGGGATATAGGTAATGTCGCCTACTAATTTTAAACCGGGTTTGTCTGCTGTAAAATCTTTATCTAAGAGATTCGGTGCTACCGGCAAAGAGTGTTTTGAGTCAGTTGTAGCCTTGAATTTTTAGTTTGAATTGGCACTAGGTGAAGCTCAGCCATAAGGCGTCTAACTCGTTGATTGCTACATTTAATCTTATCTTTTCTAAATTGCTTTTTAATCCTGCGATGTCCATAAGTTTTATTGGACTTAAGGAAGATCTTTAAGATTTTGCCCCGCAGGTTGCTGTCTTCGGTCTGACGTTGAGTCTTAGGGCGGCTTGTCCAGTCATAAAATGCGCTCCAGCTTACTTTTAGCACTTGGCACATCTTCATAACGGAAAATTCGGAGCGGTGTTTTTGAATAAACAAATATCTTATTTCCCGTCTCTGCTGAAGATGGCCATAGCCTTTTTTAAGATCAAATATTCCTCTTCAAGGTCTTTAATTCTTCTTTTCATATCACGCTTTTCTTTGTCTTCGGGGTGAAGATTACCTTTACCCGGAAACGCATCTGAACTGCCTTGACCAAACTCTCTAATCCAGCGACGTACTGTTTGGGGAGTAACACCGATGTCTTTTGCTAACGAAGTTGGAGATTTACCTAATTCCTCTACCAAACGGACAATTTCTTGTTTAAATTCTTTTTCAAATCTTTTACTATACTTATTTGTTTTCATTTTACCAGACACGTCCCTTCTGAATTAATTATAGATTCTTTTTAAGTGTCCGGCAAATCCAGTACAGTCTAATCCTTGACAGAGTTCTTCATCATTCTCATCTGCTATTGTTTCCTGGCCCCAGTAACAGAATGATAGGATTAGGTCTTTTGTAAAATGATTGTCAAAACATATATCTGATTTGGTTTTTAATAGTGCTTGGAGTGACTCAAAATTCCCCACCCTAGGCTGGGGAATTTTGTTTGCAAAAGCGGGGATTTAACACTTTCAAAAAACAAACATTGAATTTTCCCGGATAAACCAGGCAATCTTCGTTCTATCCAAGTCATATCGTAATGCTTTGCCAAAACCGTTCACCTTATATGTTAGAAGACATCCCCAATTCCTAAAATACGCCTTGTATCTAGCTACTTTACTATAAAACTTCTCATTTGGACTTAAATCTTTACTGATTTAAACGATTTTAGGGTTACCTTGATTATAAAGATATTTTATCATATACCTTTAAGAAATATACTTTTTACTTATATCACTGATATTTGCAGATTTGGTTTTTCCTATTCCTTAAAGGCTGCCCGTATTTCTTGAATGGCCTTTGTTGAATCCATGAGAGGTATTTCGAAATATACTTTTCCTTCACCAAACCAGTTCAATTCAAGGAGTACTGAATTGCTTTTGAGCATTTTATCTATTGCACCTTTATAATCGATAAAATGAATAAACTTCGAACCCCATTCCTGTTTTAAAGCAATATCCTCCAATTCATCATCCCATTTAATCCGCGTTTTAATCAGATTATAATTGCTTTTAATCTCCGTATTCAATAAGTTGGGGGGATTACTAAACCAGAAATAAGCCCATTCGTTTTTACCGTTGTTAGAAACGGTTAATCGGGCACTTGTATCCCCATAAGGAAAACCCATCTTTGCTAAAGGGCCTACCATTGGCGAAAAAGCAGACCATGTTTCCTCCCCGGTCATCTGATCTTTCGAAGAGGTAACGTGCCACTGATCAGAGGCCATCGTCGTTGCAACAAAAATAAAAAGACATAAAATTACACCCAGACCTTTCATTTTATCTATCATTCCTATCAATCCCTTCTTTTTTTAGTCAAGTCCATATTTATGTGTAAATTCCATCCGGTTATACTTTTAAACATTGAGAGCCAAGATAAGAACGAATATTAAGACAACTTGTGTAGCCATTAAATATTTTTGTCTAGCTAGAAAACTTATTAAATAATTTTCGCCTCCGCACAACTTTAAAAGAATAACAAGCCCATTTATTTTAAACCTTTTTCTGTGAATTTAATTAACGTCAATCCTAACAACCATTTCATAAATAATACGCATATCCGGTAAAAGGACTTGCATTAATTGGTAATCTTCGACATAAAAATTTCAAACCCTGCCAATATTACTTTTACTTCTTCGTTTATGTGCCTATTTTTATCTATTTATCTTATCATAACATACCGCACTGACATATCGTGTCAGTATTTGTTGGCTGAATTTAGATATTTTTATTCTTGCTGATTTAAATGGCCCAAATAAAAAAAGCCCGCAGGCTTTTCTTTATCTCATATATCTTCTTCTTCGAACTCCATATCTCTTTTATCACCCAATCAATGCCGCTACCCTTACCTCTTCTTATTCTCTAAACCTCCGGCAAGCCCGGGTAGCGGTACCTAGTTAGAATAGCCGGGACATTGCGTTCTTGGGTTTTGGAGGTGATCAGTTTGCTGATGGAATAGGCTGCCATCAATTTATCATCGATTGGTTTGGTCATAGCCAGTATCTCATCTTCGCTCAGGTTGGCTTGCAGCCAATTGCCTTCTTTGTCAGGGGGCAAGATGACCGGCATCCTTTTCTTTACATTGTGTATTTGGCTCATTAAGGGGTTGGCATCGGTGGTAATTATGCTGTAGGTTTTAATTGATTCGTTATTATTTGGATCTGACCATTCCTCCCAAATGCCGGCCAGGGAAAATATTCCATGGTCCTTTAGATAGATATAATAGGGATACTTTTTGCCTCGCCAATCCCGCCATTCAAAGAAGCCCGTTGCCGGAATCAGGCAACGTTTTTTGCCCGTCGTGTTTTTAAATGAAGGCTTGACAAAGAGAGAATCGCTACGGGCGTTGAGGGTATAGGAGCGCATCTTGGCGATATTTTCCGTTTTAGTCCAGGGCGGTATGAGCCCCCAATGGAGAGGTTGGATACGGTCGGGTTCCGTATTGGTCACTACCGGCATGGCCGGGTAACCGAAGCCCGCCGCATAAAA
Organism: uncultured Halanaerobiales bacterium; assembly: GCA_964568715.1. Taxonomy (GTDB): domain Bacteria; phylum Bacillota; class Halanaerobiia; order B1SED10-174; family B1SED10-174; genus CAZMQU01. The sequence goes on along the minus strand of CAZMQU010000007.1, from coordinate 118,327 downwards.
TACCGGCTCGAAATTATAATCCATGGTTGCCTTGTAGCGGTTTTTTAATTCCTGGGCCTCTTTAGCCAGGGCATAGAAAAAACACATCTTTTAATCACACCTTTACTTTAATTATATCGCTCCAACGGGTCGTATATAAAGGGGAAAGCCTCTCTTGGCGGAGCCGCCATTCTTTACCGTTCCCCAAGGCCGCCAGCTTAACCGTATTGTCGCCGAAGCGATCATTTATACTGTCCATGGTCGCCATCAGTTGCTTGTGTCCGGCCCGATCGATATCATCAAAAAGGGAGACTTGCACTTCATCGGCGGGTACTATGGCGCTGACGATGACACCGGCTTTCTTGTACCGATAACCGGGCCGGTAAATCATTCGGAGTAAGGTCAGAGCATATTTGACCAGCTCGATGCTGTCATTGGTGGCCATGGGCAGCTTTAAAAGGGCATTTTTGGCATACTGGGCATCCTTGGGGTTAAAAGTGTTGGTATTGATAAAGACCATGATCTCACCGGCGCAGGTCCTTTGACGACGCAATTTTAAGGCGCAGGCATTGGCATAATTGGCCACGGCCTCCCTTAAAGGGGCATAATCGGTAAGCATATTGCCAAAAGAACGGGAAGTGCAAATGGTTTTTTTGGCCTTTTCTTCTAATTCCAGCTCCAGGTGGGCTTCTCCTGCCAATTCTTTTTGAAGACGCCAGCCGACAATGGTCATCTTCTTTTTGACCCAAGAAGCGGGTTGATTGACAAAGTCCCAAGCCGTTTGAATATTGCGGGAACGAAGCATCTTACCGTATTGGCGACCGATTCCCCATACCTCTTCCACTAGGGTAGTTTGAAGAGCCCTTTTGATTTTTTCTTGGTTGTCGAGAACCAAGACACCTCGGTTGGCCGGCTTCTTTTTCGCCTGACGGTTAGCAATTTTAGCCAAAGCCTTGGTCGGGGCAATACCGACACTGACGGGCATTCCCGTATCCTTATAAACCTTGGCCTTGATTCTTTGGCCGTAGGAGGTCAAATCCTCTGGGATGCCCTTTAAATTCAAAAAGGCCTCATCGATGGAATAGATTTCGAGTTCCGGCGTAAATTGAGTCAAGGTAGCCATAACCCGCCGGGACATATCGCCATAGAGGGTGTAGTTGGAAGAAAAGACGGCCACTTGGTTTTTCTTTAGAAAGGAGGCAATCTTGAAGGCCGGCTCTCCCATCTTGATACCCAGCCTTTTAGCCTCATCGGAGCGAGCAACGATACACCCGTCATTATTGGATAAGACGACGACGGGTTTTTTAGCCAAGGAAGGATCGAAGACCCGCTCACAGGAAGCATAGAAACTGTTGCAATCGACCAAGGCCAACATGATTAAAAGGCCTTCTTCAATATATAGGTGACGATGCCCCAAACGGAAAACTCCGCCTCTTCATGGACGGCAATCGGCTCATAATCCTCATTGGCCGCAACGAGATAAAGCTTGCCCTGCTCTTTTTTGATCCGTTTTAAGGTAAAATTGCCGTCCAGGCAACAAACCGCCAGGGCATTGGGTCGGTATTCCAAAGACTTGTCAATTACCAGAATATCGCCGTCATCGACCCCGGCCTCCTGCATGGAAACCCCGCTGACCCGGGCATAGAATGTAGCAGCCTTATTCTTTACCACCAATTCATTTAAATCCAGACATTCCTCCAGGTAATCGGTGGCCGGGGAAGGAAAACCGGCCTCGATTTTGCCGACAAAGTAGGCACCGGCCGGGGAAAACTTCTCCGGGCTGTAAAATTGTAAATTCATAACCATTGCTCCTTTGCCTTGCCCTTTTATCCGAACACCTGTTCGTCTTAGGTTTATTATATCATATTTTAAAGGAATTGGAACGGCAAAATTTAAAATCGGCCTGGAAATTATTGCCGACTTTTGGCGGCAAGCAGGGTTTGGAGCAAATAATTCTCCGATTTATCTTTGTCTATAATTAAAGCAAATAAAAAACCCCGGCAAAGAGCCAAGGTTTTTTGCTTATAAAGCACTCAACGGGTCTAGTGAATCTCTACGTCTTTAGCGCCGAAGTCCCTGAGAGTATCGCTTATTTCATCGCTTTCTTCATCTTCGGCTTCGATGATGGCCAAGATACCGCCCCGGCGAACCTCATCTTCCAATCGCTCGCTACGATCTTGGGGGATACCCAAATCGACCAAACCGCCCACCAAACCGCCGGCCACCAGACCGGTCAAACCGGCTGCAATGGGTCCGACGGCCAAGATGGGTCCGAGACCCGGAATGGCCAAGGCGCCGGCACCGACCAAAAGACCGGCCAAACCGCCTATGGCACCGCCGGTACTTGTCCCGGTCGTCAAATCGTGATCAAACATGCTGGTGCCATCATCGTCATCGGTTTCAACGTCATCCGTCAGGGTCTCTTCCCTGGCGACTATCGATATTTCGTCTTCCGTATAGCCACGATTCCTGATTTCCTCTACTGCTTCCTCTGCATCACTGCGATCATAAAAAACTCCGACAATTGTTTCCACGTTTGCCCTCCTTATCCCTTTTCTATGCAAGAGATATTATAACCGCTTTGGAGGATAAATATTCTTTTATTTGCCCGTATGGCCAAAACCTTTTTCCTCCCGACAAGAAGGGGGTAACTCCTCCACCTCCTGCCAGCTGACAGGAGAGTAACTGTGGATAATCAGTTGGGCGATACGCTCGCCTCTTTTGACGGAAAAAGTTTGCGAACCGTGGTTGATTAAAATGACACCGACCTCGCCCCGATAGCCCGGATCGATGACCCCGTCGGCATTCAAAACCGTAACGCCGTGCTTGAGGGCCAGGCCGCTGCGGGGATTTACGTAACCTACAAAACCGGCAGGAATGGCCAAAGCGATACCCGTAGGCACTAGCTTGCGCTCCCCCGGTTCAATTTTTAAATCGATTCGGGCCGTCAAATCCAGGCCGGCATCCTCGCGGGGATGTTGATAGCAGGGCAAGGGCAAGCCTTTGTCCAGTAGTTTAATCTTTACTTCCATTAAATCAACTCCGATTCATTTGATTATCTCGCCGACCGTTACGAATTCATAACCCCGCGCCCGACTCATCTCGATTATCTTGGGCAAGGCAACCCGGGTCGGGGCAGTCGGATGGGCCAAGATGATGGCTCCCGGCTCCAATTTGCCGATGACCCGTTCGATGATTATCTCCGGAGCAGGCCTTTGCCAGTCAATGGTATCGATGGTCCACATGATCGTCTCATAACCCAAAGAAGCAGCAATCTTGGCCACTCGCTCGTTAACGGCACCGGAAGGCGGTGCAAAAAGTTTCATCTCGATATTACATAAATTCTTTAAAAGGGTACCGGTATCCTCTATCAATTTGACCAGATCGCCATCGCTTAAATGGGTTGGATCTTTGTGGCTGAAACCGTGATTGCCTACTTCGTGGCCCCGGGCAATGATATCCTGCAAAAGAAGAGGATTTTTACGCACCCAGGCGCCGGTAACAAAGAAAGTGACCCTAACCTCCTTGGCCGCCAAATCCTCCAACATGGCCGGTAAAAATTCTTCGCCCCAATCGATATTGATGGCCAAAGCCAGACGCTTGCCCTCTTTGGAACCCTGATAAATCGGTTGGTGCGCACTGGCAGGTATCACGCTGTACTGTTTGTATTCGGCGACAATTGCCCAAGTAAGCAGGAGCAAAAAAACACAAAAATAAATGACTTTTTTATTGATGACCAAAAAAAACCTACCGAAGATTGCCATCCCCTCCTTAACTTTTTTCAGTGATGGGCGGAGAAGAGTCCGGGTGGGTCAATTGCTTTGCAGAGGCCGCTGCAGACCTGAATGCTTCTCTATGTAATAGTTATCCCGATAGACCAATTGAGACAGGGGCACAATCTTGTAATTGGCTTCTAAAAGTTTTGGTATCAAAATAGTCAAGGCCTCCAAAGTATGCTCGCCGTTATTGTGCATCAATATTATATCGCCGGGGCTGACCTGGCTCATTATTCGCCGGACGATAAAGTCGACGCCGGGATTCTTCCAATCGAGGGAATCGATGCTCCACTGGATTACCTGCATACCTTCCTCTTCCGATACCTCAATTACCATATTGCTGTAATCGCCAAAAGGCGGTCGGAAATAAATAGGCCGAGTCTGAGTCAAAGCAAAAACTAAATCGGAAGTTTTCCGCAACTCCTCCCGGAACTTTTCTCGGGAAAGCTGGGAACAATGGGGATGGGTAAAAGAATGATTACCGATTTCATGGTTACCGGCAGCAATGAGTCGTACCATATCCGGATATTTTTCCAACCAATAACCGCCGAAGAAAAAAGTGATATTGATGTTATGGTCCGCCAATAACTCCAAGATTCCCGGTGTATATTCAGCCCCCCAAACCCCGTCGATGGTTATGGCAATCTTCTTTTCTTCGGTATCAACCTTGTAAATCGGCACAAGCCTTTCGGCTGATACCGGTAAAACGAAGCTACGGACACCCAAAAAAAGACCGGCCGCCATCGCCAAAGCAAAGATTACAAGTACAATTAAGCCCGACACAATTTGTTTTTTGCCCATTGTTCTCCCCTCCCTTCTTATCTATTATGCAGTTATTTTCGTAAAAATTCCTCCCGCTTAGTTATATATACCAAAAGGTCCAAAGTATATTGTATAGGGGGGAAAAAAATGATAATCCTTTTGAATCGTCAAAGAGTGGCCCTAATCTTGGGGGGCATCCTTTTGGTCCTGCTTGCCGCTATATTTTTATGGCGTCCTTGGCGCCGCCAGACAGTCTTTTTAAAAAAGAAAATTACCATCATAATCGATGCCGGCCACGGCGGTATGGATACCGGGGCCAGTTACGGCAATCTCCGCGAAAAAGATTTGAACTTGGAGATTGCCCAATACTTAAAGGAATATTTGGAGGAGGAAAAATATACGGTGATCATGACCCGGACCGAAGACGTCCTCTTCAACAACCATCGTCGTCAAGACTTGGAAAGAAGGGTTAAGATTGCCGAAGACAACAAGGCCGATCTCTTTTTAAGCATCCATGTCAACAAATACCCTAGCGCCCAACCCTTCGGCGGGGAAGCCTTTTATCACCCCAAATCTGAGGCAGGCAAGATCTTGGCCCACTGCATCCAAAAGGAACTTTTAAAACTACAACCGGACAGCTACCGATCCATTAAAAGCGGCGATTTCTTCGTTCTACGGGAGACGACCATGCCCGGTGTCATCATCGAAGTCGCCTTTTTGTCCAATGCCCAGGACCGCTTACGTTTACAGAACAAAGAAGAGAAAAAAGAAATTGCCCGGGCCATCACCCGCGGCGTCAAAAGGTATTTCAGCAAAAATTACAATGGTTTGGACATAACCGGCGGCGGTCGGAAAGCTCCTTACGGTACTGAGGTTCTTTTGGGCAAAGAAGGGTTTATACCCCTTTATTTTATCACTCAAGGAGGGCAAACTCCTTTGGTAAAGTTGCAACATCCCGTCGATTATTATCAGGTCATGGCTGAATTGCCCGGGGGCAGCTTGCAAGAAAAACTGATCAATCTTGCCCTGCAAACCTTGGTGGAAAACGCCACTCCTTACGTCTCGCCTTTGCCGCCTTCAACCGTTTACCGTTGCCGCTTACTCAACGGCAATTTACTAGTTTATCTGTCTTTCAATCAGGACGATTATTACAGCGGTTCGACCATCGAGCTTCTGGCTTACGAAGCCCTGGAAAAAACCTTGTCTTCCTTCTCCCTGGTTAAAAATGTCGTGATCATCAACGAAGATGATGACTGGCAGGGGCTGGGCCACCACATCATGATCCGCTAGGCCGATTCTTCACCGGTCCGCTTATTTACAGTCAAACTTTTTACGTCGGCTATGGCCGAAAAAATGCTGCCGGGGAAAATAAGTACTTTTGCAGACTACAAAAAAACCTCCGGCCGGGACAGGCGGGGGTTCGGTTGCCTATGTGCAAATTGCCGGCAGAGACTGGTTTTCTCCGGCCGGGACAGGCGGGGTGCGATTATCAATGGGCGAAAAGATGATTACCGATAATTACGGTAACCTCCCTGGTCTCCAGCCACCAGGTTGCGGTAGCAATATTGGGATTATAATAATACAAGGCGCCGCGGGTCGGATCCACCCCATCTAAGGCTTCCCGGGCAGCCCGAAAGGCAGTTTCATTGGCCTGTAAGCGCAACTGCCCGTCGCTGACACAGCTGAACTGAACCGGCTGATATACGACACCGTGGATGGTATTGGGATAGCGGTTGCTGAGAACCCGATTCAAGATTACCGCCCCCACCGCCACCTGACCGATATAGGGTTCGCCGCGGGCTTCCGCGTGGATAGTCCGGGCCAAAAGATCCAATTCCTCGGGACTGATGGTCTTCCGCAAGGCCTGGCGAGGGGTCAGGTTATTAATAGGCAAATAGATTCTTTGCCCTTGCCTAATCTGCGCCACAGGCAACTTATTGAGGGCCTGCAAGTATGTAACTTGCGTATTGAACTCCCGGGCCAAATCATAAAGAGTGTCGCCATGGCGGACCTGATACAAAATAACCTTGTCGGGGGGTAAATCAACTTCCGGCAGATCATAATAAAAATAAACGGGATAAAGACCCAATTCCAGCCGCAATTCCGGCGACCTCGTCGGGTCCACCTGACCGTTTAAAGCCGGAATGTCATTATATATTCTCGGAGGAATGATCAGCTCGTCGCCGGCCTTAATCAAATCAGTGCCAATCAAGCCGTTGGCCCAACGGATACCGTCGACAGTCACAGCAAATTTTTCGGCAATACTAATTAAATTGTCTCCTTCGACAATCTCATAAACCATATAGAAATTCGGTTGGCAACTGGAATAGGCGGTTTCCATAGCCAAAACGGGGTATGTAAAAATAAATAATAAGACTAAAGGTAAAAAAATAAGAGGAAAAGAGCCCTGTTTCATCGTCGTATCCCCCTAATAAATCCTATACAAACTATTTTTCGCCACCCTCAAAGAGAACTCCTCCTTCAGATTGCCAAAATTTCTTACCCTCAGTCAAAAGTAAAGCACCGTCTCCCTTGTGAATCGGTATCCTGTCGGGAAAGGTATTCATGAAAAAACGACTGTAGTTGGCGGCATAAACGCGGCGATCCAAAACGAAGAATAAACCTCGGTCATTGAAGCTGCGAATGAGACGACCCAAACCTTGTTTGAACTTGATTATGGCCATGGGCAACATCAAATTGGTAAAGGGATTCATCCCCATCTCCTGCATCTGTTGGGACTTGCCTTGAATCCAAGGGTCGTTGGGAACCGGGAATGGTAGGCGGAAAATAACCAAAGAGGTCAAAAACTCGCCGGGCAAATCAACCCCCTCCCAAAAGCGGCTGGTTCCCAAAAGGATGGCCTTGTCGGTGGACTTAAAAGTCTTGAGCAAATTATGCGGCCCCTGTTCGCCTTGGGCCAATATATTGATATCGGCGGCCTTTGCCAGGGGGAAAAGCTGCTTTTTTACATCGTTGAGCATCTTGTATGAAGTAAATAAAAAGAGTGAACGGGGACCTAAAATCGGCAACCATTCTTTGATCAAGGCCAGGGATTCTTTTGTAAAAGTCGGATCGGTGGGACTGGGCAGGCTGTCGGGTATCATGACTTGAGCCTGGTAAGAATAATCGAAAGGAGAAGCAATAGCCAAACGGTCAGTCCGCTCGGCAGGAATACCTAAAGAGGAAATGAAAAAAGACATTTCGCCGTTGACGGCCAAAGTTGCCGAAGTAAACAAAGCACTTTCCAGTTCCGGGAAAAAAGCATTGGCCAAAAATTCATCTATCCCCAAGGGAAGGCCGTTAAGGCCGACGCTTTTACCCTCCCGGCCTGCCCAGAACACATAATCTTCCAAGTCGGCCAAGATAAAATGCTGCAAATCGGCATGGATCTTTTTCAGGGTCACCTTGATCTCCCAAAGGGAATTTTGCAGGTCATCGCTGGGCAAAGTCCCCAGGCTTTCCGCTGCCAAATAGAGCCGATGCAGGGCAGCAAGGATCCTCTGGGGTTGTTCTTCAAAATGGTTAATCCACTCTTCGGCTAAAAGTTGGTTCTCCGCCTGACCCAGAAAATTGCTCAAGCTAAAGAAAAAGGTTTTGCTCAAATCCTTGATATCCTTGACATTGACCGCAATGGTGCCCAATATGTTGGCATCGGCCTTCTCTGCCGCCAAAAGGGGCAAAAGAACCTCGATATCCTTCAACAAAGGCTCGAGTACATCGGGAGCAAAGCGGATACCCAAAAAATTCACCCCGGCCTCCTCCAGGCGATGGGCTTCATCGAAGATGATATTGCTGAAGGCGGGCAATACCCCCCCTTCGCCGTTGCTTTTTACCAAAAGGTCGCTGAAGAATAGATGGTGGTTGACTACAATGATATCAGCATCCTGAGCTTCCCGGCGAGCCTTTTGAGAAAAACACTTGTTCTGATAAGGGCAAAAATGATGGCGACAGCTATCATTGTCGGCGGCAAAATGCTGCCACAGATAAGCATGTTCACCGAAAGGCCAATCTTCGAAAGTCCCCTTTTCAGTCTCATCGGCCCAGACATGGATCCTGCTTAAAAGCTCCATGGGAATATTGGCTTCTTTAAAATTAATGCGGGCCAAGCGCGAATGGCAAAAGTAGTTGCCCTTGCCCATCAGGAGGGCAATTTGACAATTCAAATCAAGAATATCCATGATGCGTGGCAAATCCTGGGCAAACAGTTGCAATTGCAAATTCTTGGTATAAGTTGAGATGACAATCTTCTTTTGGCGTTTTTGGACATATAACAAAGCCGGAATCAAGTATGAAAACGTTTTTCCAATGCCTGTTCCGGCTTCTGCAACCAAGAAGCGTTTTGTAGTCAATGCCTTGTCGACTTCCAAAGCCAGCCTCTTTTGGGCCGGGCGAATTTCATAATTATCTATCTTTTGTTCCAAAATGCCGTCGCGGGAAAATATTTCTTCTATAAGTAATTTTCCGCTTCTGTCAATCATTGTTCCACTCCATCTTCCTTAGGAAATTTAAATTTTTAAGCCCTTCGACCGCCGGTTGACCCGGTGTCTCCAAAATACAGGGCAACGCTCTCATTCTTTTATCGCTGAAGATGGCCCGAAAACCGGCCGGGCCGATCTGCCCTTCCCCCAAATGGGTATGCCGATCGATGCGACTCCCCAATTCGCCCTGGGAGTCGTTTACATGTAGCAAAGCAAGGCGATCCGCATCGATGGTATCAAATAGACGTCGACCGGTATTGCGCCAACTTGCTTCATCGCGCATATCGTAGCCGGCGGCAAAGGCATGGCAGGTATCAAAACAGATTCCCACCGAAGCAGGGGAAAAAGGCTTAACGATTTCAGCCAGCTCGGCAAAATCGGCACCCAGTTCGCTTCCTTTTCCCGTGGAGTTCTCCAGCAGAATCTTGATCTGATCGCCAAATCTTTCCGTTGCAAGTCCCAAGGTCTTCTGCAGGCGGGCAATGGCAGAATCAACCGAGCTGTCCTTGCGGTTGCCGGCATGGATAACGAAGTAATCCGCCCCCATAGCCAGAGATCGTTCCAACTCGACAAAAAGACTTTGCAAGGATTTTTCATAGAGAAGGGGATCCGGAGTGGCGGGATTGATTAGGTAAGTCACATGAACGACCCAGGGAGCCACTCCCATCGCCCCTTTATTAGCTTTTACATAGGCGGCTCCCTCTTCATCAAAAGCACTGACTCGCCAGCTGCGAGGATTTTTGGAAAATATCTGCAGGGTGTTGCAATTTAAATCCAGGGCTTCTTGCAGGGTCTTTTTCAAACCGCGGCTCATGGACAGATGAAGACCCAAACGCATAATATTGCCTCCTCCTGCTTCGGAAACGGCAGCTTTCACTGTCCGCAAGCCCGGAGTTAGGATCTTTGATCGCGGCGGGGCCTGTATTCCCGCCTTTTATTATTAGAGGGAGCGGAAACTGAAGGAGTGCGAATTTCATCCTTCAGGATCTCTTCGCCCTTCTCTTTGATTACGGCTTCCCGGGAAAGGTTAATGCGGTCCTTATCATCGATTTCCGTTACCTTGACCCAGATTGTATCGCCGACGCTGACCAGATCTTCTACCTTTTTCACGTGGTAGTTTGCCAAACGCGAGATATGGACCAAGCCCTCCTGGCCGGGCAAGACTTCAACGAAGGCCCCGAAATTCATAATCCGCTTGACCTTGCCCAGATAGGTTTCGCCAATCTCCACCTGGCGGGTCAATTCTTCAATCATAGCCCGGGCTTTCTCACCGTCGGCCGGTGAGTAAGCCAAGATGAATACTGTGCCGTCATCGTCCACATCGATCTTGGTATTGGTTTCTTCGGTAAGCTTGCGAATAGTTTTGCCCTGGGGCCCGATAATGTCGCGAATCTGTTCCGGATCGATTTGCACCGTAATCATTACCGGTGCATAGGGTGACAATTCGGGGCGCGGTTCAGCCAAAGTCTTGTTCATTTCAGCTAGGATATGCAAACGGCCGATGCGTGCCTGAGCCAAAGCTTCAGTTAGGATTTCTTTGCTGATGCCGCTTATTTTGATATCCATCTGCAGGGCGGTAATACCTTTCTCGGTTCCGGCAACTTTAAAGTCCATATCACCGTAAAAGTCTTCCAAACCCTGTATATCGGAAAGGATGGTAAAACTGTCTTCTTCTTTCATAAGACCCATAGCAATACCGGCCACATGACCCTTTAAAGGTACCCCGCCGTCCATCAAGGCCAAAGAACCGGCACAAATACTGGCTTGGGAAGAGGATCCGTTGGATTCAAGAATTTCTGAAACCAGGCGGATTGTGTAAGGGAATTCTTCGTGGGAAGGCAAGATAGGTAAAATGGCCTTTTCCCCCAAGGCGCCATGGCCTATCTCCCGCCGGCCGGGCGACCGCAAAGGTGAAGTCTCGCCAACCGAAAAAGGCGGGAAATTGTAGTGGAAAAGAAATCTCTTGGTCTCGTACTCACCCAAATCAAACATAATCTGTTCGTCGCCGACAGCACCCAAAGTCAGGGCCGACAGAGCCTGAGTCTGGCCGCGGGTAAAAACCGCAGAACCGTGAACCCGGGGCAGGAGACCCGCCTCACACCAGATAGGGCGTATTTCATCGCTTTTGCGACCATCGGGCCGCAACCCTTCCTTTACGATCATTTCGCGGACGACTTCTTCCGTGAGGCTTTCATAAATCTTCTTGACAGCTTTTTCGATTTCTTCTTCTTCGCCGCCTTCACCGTCGATGAGCTTGGGTACTGTTATTTCAATGATCTGTTCCCGCAAGGAATCAAGGCCCGCCTCCCGGGTTAATTTATCTTTAACCCGCATGGCTTTTTGGATATCACCCTTGTAAGAACGTACTTCTTTGACAATATCCTCATCGATAACCCGGGGAACGAATTCAACCTTCTCTCTACCGACTTCGGCAGCCATCTTCTCTTGGCAAGCTGTTTGTTGGACGATGAAGCCATGACCGAATTCTATGGCAGCGAGTATGGTCTCTTCATCGATTTCATGGGCCCCGGCCTCTACCATGGTAACCGCCTCTTTCGTCCCGGCCACGGTCAAATCCAATATACTTTCTTCTTTTTGACTTTCCGTGGGATTAACCACATACTGCCCATCGATTAGGCCGACCTTTACCATCCCCACCGGGGTGGTGAAAGGAATATCAGAGATTATCAAGGCAGCTGATGCTCCCAAAAGGGCCAAAAGTTCCGGATCGTGGTCATTGTCGACTGACAAAACCGTCGCCACGATTTGCACATCGTGGGAAAAACCCTCGGGAAAGAGCGGCCGTAGGGGCCTGTCTATCAGGCGGGCATAAAGGGTGGCCAAATCGCGGGGGCGCCCCTCCCGCCTGTTCCAGCTGCCGGGGATGCGCCCGATGGCATAGACCCGTTCCTCGAAGTTGACCATCAAGGGTAAAAAATCAATCCCCGGTCGCGGATCAGACATCGTGGCTGTAACCAGCACGATGGTATCACCGCACCGGACGGTTACCGAGCCGTTGGCCTGTTTAGCATAACGGCCGGTCTGAATTGTTATTGTTTCATCACCAATCTGTAAGTCCCAACTATACTCCATTTATTATATCCTCCTCAATAAGTTCCTAAGGTAATACTTAGAATTAAGAGCGGGCAAAACCCGCTCCGAAAACTTCACTAACCGCGTATTTTCAATTTCTTAATAAGATTGCTGTAACTCTCCATGTCGGTTTTCTTTAAATACCGCAAAAGTCTCTTCCGCTTACCTACCATTTTCAATAAGCCACGCCGGGAATGATGATCTTTGGAATGTATCTTCAAGTGCTCGGTCAACAGATTGATTCTTTTCGTTAAAATTGCAATCTGCACTTCCGGTGACCCTGTATCCCCTTCCTGACGTTGAAATTCTTTAATAATTTCTTGCTTGAGAGTTGAATCGATCATTTCCTTACCTCCTGTTTTTCATTGTCCCCCCTTCCAAGAAAAAAGTCGGAGGATCTTCTTTCCTAGAAAAGGGTATAATGCTTTCTTATTTTAACACAAAAGACGCCTATTTGTAAAGAAAAAGACCGGCCAATAACTTTTGCACAGCACAAACATCTAAGCTTATTTGCTGCTTCAGCTCTTCCGAGTCTTTGAAGTTATGTTCCCGACGAAGATACTTAAGAAAAGACACTTTGACTTCTCTGTCATACAAATCCCCTGCATAATCCAAGAAATGAACTTCCAACTGGAAATTTTCCTTATTGAAGGTCGGCCGGCAACCGTAATTGGCCACAGCCGGATAATCAGAACCTGCCAAAGAAGCAATTGCCGCATAAACGCCCGCCTTAGGCCTAATGATTTTCGAGGGAAAATCGAGGTTGGCCGTCGGATAGTTCAAAATCTTGCCGCGCCCGTCCCCCTTCTTGACGATACCGGTAATCGAAAAGGGGCGGCCTAAAAATGCCGGCACCTTATCGACATCACCCGCCCTGATCAATTGGCGGATATGGGTACTGCTGATATCGATACTGCATTTTTTCAAAGTCTCCATAACGATGGTCCGAAAGCCTTCGGCTCCTTGGGCTTCCTGCAGAGACTGCCAGTTACCTTCGCCACCGGCGCCGAAGCGGAAATCTTCACCGATTACCAAACCTTTTATTTGCAGACCGGCCAGTAAGTAAGTTTTAATAAAATCAGCCGCCGACAGTTCGGCAAAATCCGGCGTAAAGTTTTGGACAAAATAGTAGTCGAGACCCATTGCCGCCATCAATTCTTCCTTCTCCCGATAGCCGGTAATAAGACGGGGTGGCTTTGTTCCGCCGACTACATCTCTGGGGTGGGGATTGAAGGTTAACACACCGGCCTTCACACCCAACTTGGCCGCTTCTTCGACGGTGCGCCTGATTATTTGCTGATGACCCAAGTGGAGGCCATCGAAGGTCCCTAGGGCGATAAAGGTGTTCTTAACCGGTAGGGGGGGACTTGTAAAGCGATAAATTTCCATGTCACTGCCACCTTAACTATGTGATTTATCTCTGTATTCTTAAATAAATACCTTAAAAGGATGGAAGGATTCATTACCGTACTTGCCCAAAGCAGCAAATTCGCCATCGGGTAAATAAAGTCGGTAGAGCGCATCGTCTGCAAATGATCCTTGCTTTTTGCTCTTAGAGCGGTGAATCCGGCGACCGGCCTTTATTGCCGGCCGAAGAGGTTCCTTCAATTCAACCTTGGGCAAATGCTCCAAAGCAGAATCGATAGGTTTTAAATAAGGGGCCGGGCCCTTTTCGGCAATCTCTTCTATGGTACAACAGTCCTCTAATAAGTAGGGGCCTGCTTGTGTTCTAATTAAAAAATTCAAATAGGCACCGGTAGCCAGCTTGTCGCCTAAATCGCGAGCCAGGGAGCGGATATAGGTACCTTTTGAACAGGTAAGGCTGAATCTAACAAGGGGTAAATCAATTTTGAGCAGGGTTAAAGTGTACACTTCAACAGGGCGAGGCGGGAGCTCAACTATTTCTCCCTCCCTCTGCCGCTGATAAGCCGGTCGACCGGCAATCTTCAAAGCCGAATAAACCGGGGGGACTTGTTCTGTTACACCTAAAAAGCTCTCCAGGGCCGCCTCGACTTCACTGGGAGTTACATTCACCGGCCTTTGGGCCGTGATGGTCCCCTCCCCGTCCAAGGTATCGGTCTCCAGCCCCAAAACCACTTCACACCAATAGGCCTTATCAGCTGCCAGAAGCATGTCGGCAATCTTGGTGGCTTTACCCAAACAAAGGGGCAAGACACCGGTTGCGGCAGGATCCAAAGTACCCGTATGACCTATTTTCAGGCGAGGACTATGCCTTTTAACCAAATTTAATGCCTTAAAGGAGGTTATCCCGGGCGGCTTGAGCAGATTAATTATTCCATTCATCGATTTTTACCACCAATTGCGGGATAACGGTTTCTAAAGCTTCCTGCAAAGACATAGCCAATTCGGCACCGGCTGCCCTCACGTGGCCGCCGCCGCCCCAAAGAGCCGCAAAAGTATTGACCGGAAAACCGGACTTACTGCGCAAGCTAAGCTTGGTCTTCCTATCCTCCATTGCCGTAAAAAGCAAGGCCACCTCAACACCATTAATATTTCTTAATTCATCGATGACCCTTTGGCTGATCTCCTTGCTACGAAAACTATCGGGTATTGCCGTCCAAGCTATTTTACCCGCCGCCGCAAAATTCATATTCTGCAAATAACCGTTCAACCTTTGGAAATCCTCCCGGCTGATGCTGCCGAAAAGATTATCTTGCAAAGCGGCAATATCGGCACCCATAATTTGCAAGTTCGCTAAAATCATTAGAGTGTTCGGGGTCGTATTTTGATGGCGCAAGCCGCCCGTATCATAAAGGATACCCGCTGCCAATGCCATGGCGGCTTTGTGTGGAACGAATATTCGCCCCAAAGTCATTTCAGCAATGACCTCGCAGGCCGAGGAGCGGTCGGCAAAAACATAATTGTGGGTTCCGAATAAATCATTGTCGATATGATGGTCAATATTGATTATTGTTTTGCCCTCAATATAATCTTGGCCGGCACCCAGCCGTTGCCGAGAAGCACAGTCGCAGACGATGGCCAAATCAGCATCGCCAGCAATCAAAGAAGCAGGCTCGTTAACATCGATTATAATGCCCTCCGAATCGATAAAGGACAACCGGTCGGGTAAGGGGCCGTCGATTAAGCATTCAATTTCTTTACCCAAAGCCGCCATTATCGCTTGAAGGCCGATAATAGCGCCCAAACAATCGCCATCGGGGTTTTTGTGGCCGGTTATGATCGCTTTTTCAGTTGAACCGATTAAATCCAAGAACTTATCAACCATCGTCGTCTTCCTTTATCTTCTTCAGCAGGGAAAATATTCTGTTACTTCTTTCGACGGAAGTATCATAGATAAAACGCAATTCCGGCGTGTAGCGAGTATTAAGCTTCTTGCTCAATTCTTTTCTTAAAAAGCCGGTGGCTTGCTCCAATCCTTCCATCAACTGCTCCGGTGTATTTTGTCCTTCCAAGGTGCTTACATAGACTTTGGCTACCTGCAAATCGCCGCTGACCTTAACATCCATAATCGTCAAAAAATTCAGGCGGGGATCCTTGGTTTCCTTTTGAAACAGTTCACTTAGCTCTTTTTTGATAAATTCACCCATCCGAATTGCTCTAAGCCTCATGTGCCATCACCCATTCTTAATTTAGTTGGCGTTTTATAACGTCGAGAACATAGGCCTCTATAGTATCCCCCTCTTTGATATCATGGAAACCTTCGATACCCAAACCGCATTCGTAGTTTTCCTCTACTTCCCTGACATCATCCTGGAAACGCCTTAAGGAATCGATCTTCCCTTCATGGATCACAACACCGTCTCTAATCAATCTGACCAATGAATTTCTCGTGATCCGCCCTGTATTGACATATAGACCGGCTACAATGCCGATCTTCGGCACTTTAAATGTTTGCCTTACTTCAGCCTGACCGATAACTCTCTCTTTTATTTCCGGTTCCAAAAGACCTTCCAAAGCCTTTTTGACATCGTCAATAATCTGGTAGATTATCCGATAAGTACGAATATCTACTTTTTCTTTTTCCGCCGCCCGTTGGGCATTGTTATCGGGGCGGACGTTGAAACCGATAATGATGGCATTGGAGGCGGCAGCCAAGATGACGTCGCTTTCGGTTATGGCACCCACACCGCTGTGGATGATTTCCAGATTGACTTCATCGCTTTCTATGCGCATTAAAGAATCTTTCAAAGCACCGACGGTACCGTCAACATCACCCTTGATAATTATTTTAAGGTCTTTGATTTGACCCTCCTGAATCTGCTGATAAAATTGCTCCAAGTTTACAGCCCGCTGGACATGCAATTCTCCGGCCCGCTTCTCCTCTTGCCTTTGAGCAACCAAAGCACGGGCCTCCTTTTCGTCCTTGAGAACCCTTAATTTGTCCCCGGCGGTCGGCACGGCTGAAAAACCGAGAACTTCGACGGGGGTTGAGGGACCTGCTTTGGTTACACGCTTCCCTGCATCGGTGAACATGGCCCGCACCCGTCCGCAGGACAAACCGGCAATTATTACATCACCGACATGCAAAGTGCCACTATTGACCAAAACAGTAGCAACGGCGCCCCGTCCTTTATCCAACTTGCTTTCGATTATGATGCCCTCGGCGTAGCCCGTCGGATCAGCGACAAGTTCTTCCATATCGGTAATAAGGATAATCATCTCCAAAAGCTCATCGATATTTTGGTTATGCAAAGCCGATACCTCAACAAATACCGTATCGCCGCCCCACTCTTCAGGGACCAGATTGTGTTCGCTCAACTGTTGTTTAACTCTTTCGGCATTGGCGGTCGGCTTGTCAATCTTGTTGACAGCGACGATAATGGGAATTTTGGCATCTTTGGCATGGTTGATGGCCTCGATGGTCTGGGGCATTACCCCGTCATCGGCAGCCACCACTAAAATGGCCAGGTCGGTAACTTGCGCACCGCGGGCCCGCATGGCCGTGAATGCCTCATGGCCCGGTGTATCCAAAAAAGTAATCTTGCTATTATCCACCCTGACCTGATAGGCACCAATATGCTGTGTGATGCCACCGGCTTCAGTGGAGATTACATTTGTCTCTCTGATTGTATCTAAGAGCTTGGTTTTGCCATGGTCGACGTGTCCCATGATCGTTACCACCGGCGGCCTTTTTTTCAGATTTTTGGAAGCCTTAGTGACTTTAGGATGTTTTATCTTTTCGGCAAGCGGTTCGCCCCCCGCAGCTTCAATTTTAAAGCCCAGGCTGGATTCGATTTGCCCTTTGGCCTTTTCATCGATGGCCTGGGTCAGGGCGATCATAACCCCGTCGTTAATCAACTTTTGCATGATTGCATTGGGATTTTGACCGGCTGCAGCAGCTATATTTTTAATCGTCAAGGGACCCTCAACTTTAATCGAGGCGGATCGGGTTTCTTGCTTGGCCGTCTTGGGGGCCTTCCTTTCACTTTTTATATTTTTTTCTTCTTCGGCCGGGGTCGCAGCCACCTCTTTCTTAACGGGGGCTTCTTTGCCTTTATCAGCCTCGGTGGGCGCCAACATTTCTTTGACCATTGCTGCTATTTCCTTATCTATAGAGCTCATATGGGAAGTAACTTCAACTCCCAAATCATTCAAAGTCTTAATTAAATCGGCATTATTTATTCCCAACTCCCTGGCCAGGAGATATACTCTCACTTTACTCATTTGAACACCTCCGTTTAAATTCTCATGATTTTAAATTCCCTCCTTCTTGGCAAAAAGGATGAACAAAATCTTTATTCGTTATCAATAGGGCAGCAACGGGTCGATTAAATATTTTAGAAAACTCCTCCTTTTTTCCCCATATCAATAAGGGTACTCTTTGGTTTGCAGAAAGATCGATAATTTTTTTATGGGCATTCTGACCGGCGTCCTGTGCCAAAAGAAGTAAGTAGCCCGATTTTTTTTCCAGACTTCTTTTTATGGAATAAAGTCCTGCCTCCAAAGAACCGGCTTTTCTGGCCAAGCCCAATATTCCATAAAGTTTATTGTTCTTCATTTTTTATCCTGATAATTTCGGTCAGCTTATCGCATAAATCTTCTTTGATCTTCACCTGCAAAGCACGTTCAAAACTTTTATCTTTAAGGGCTTTTTGCAGACAAGCCTCGGAAAAACAAATGTAGGAACCGCGCCCCGCCTTTTTGCCGGTTTCATCGATTTCAACATCACCGGCGGGGGTACGGACGATGCGCAAGAGCTCCCTTTTATCCCTACGTTCCTGGCACGCAATACATTTACGAAGCGGGATCTTCCTTTTAGCGGCCATTTTCCTTCGCCCTCCTAATCCTTGTTTTCTTCTGCCTCATCTGTATCAATTTCATCTTCACTTAAAAAATCTTCCTTAGCAGCCTCTCCGGCATCCTTATCGGCTTCCTCTTCTATATTGTCACCGGAAGGTTCATCGTCATCTTCACCGGCAGGCTCGTCAGCATCGACACTGATAATTTTGGCGTCGGTTTCATCAACATGGCTCACATCTTGAACAGCTTCTTCAACCCGATCTTCTTCTGTTGATTCCACCTCGTCCTCCAAATCAGACCCGACTTCACTATCGGCTGATTCCCCGGCATCTTGTTCTATGGAAACAACTTGTTCCTCTTCAGCCGCAACAATCGAGTCCCATGTCTTTGAATCTTCTTGCTTAGCCAGCTCCGCCATTTGACTTTCACTCTTTATATCGATGCGCCAACCGGTTAATTTGGCGGCCAGACGGGCATTTTGCCCTTCTTTGCCAATACCCAAAGACAGTTGATAATCCGGTACAACGACCCTGGCCATCTTTTCGTCCTGATTGACCTCAACATGGACCACTTTGGCCGGGCTGAGCGAATTGGCAATAAAGGTTGTGCGTTCCGGACTCCACTCGATTATATCAATCTTTTCGCCGTTAATCTCATCGACGATGGCCTTGACGCGCATGCCTTTTTGACCGACGCAAGCACCGACCGGGTCGATATTTTCATCGGCCGAATAAACGGCAATTTTGGAACGGGAACCGGCCTCTCGGGCAATTGCTTTAATTTCCACAACCCCCTCATAAATTTCGGGGACCTCCAGCTCAAACAAGCGCTTCAAAAGGCTTGGATGGGTACGGGAAACCATAATGCGAGGTCCTTTGGTCGTTTGTTTGACCTCGACTATATATATTTTTATGCGGGCACCGGGTTTGTAGTTATCGGTTCTCATTTGTTCGGGAGGGATCAATATGGCTTCCGCTTTCCCTAGATCAATCATAACATTTTGATTGCTGAGCCGTTGAACTACACCGGTAACGATATCTCCAACCCGGCTGCTGAACTCTTCGAATATTATTTCCCTTTCCGCTTCTTTTATTTTCTGGACAACCACCTGTTTGGCCGTCTGGGCAGCAATGCGGCCGAAATTGGCCGGCGTTACTTCAATTTCCACCAAATCATCAATTTGACAATCTGGATCAAATTCCCTGCCTTCCTCCAATGAAATCTCCAGCTGGGGATTTTCAACTTCGGCTACAACGGTTTTATTGGCTAAAACCTGCACATTGCCTGTTGCCCGATCTATAGTTGCCCGGACATTGTGGGAGACACCGAAATTTTTTTTATAAGCGGATATCATGGCCGCCTCAATTGCTTCCAGCAACAAATCCTTGGGTATATTTTTTTCTTTTTCAATCTCCTTTAGGGCTTGCAGAAATTCTATATTCATTATTTGCCCTCCTTTAGAGCTCCACCGTTAAATTTGCCTTTTTAATATTATCCAAAGATATACCGACCGGGCTGCCGTCTGCCAATTCCATCTGCACCTCTCCATCTTCAATTCCCAACAAGATGCCGGTAAATGTCTTTTGATTGGCAACGGCTTCTTCCGTTTTCACTACTATTTTCTTACCGGCAAAACGCACAAAGTCTTTTTCTTTCTTTAGGGGCCGATTCAAACCCGGCGAAGAAACTTCCAGGATGTAGGACTCCGTAATTATTTCCTGCTCCTCTAAAACCGGATCCAAGGCTTGACTCACCCGGGTGCATTCCTTATGGGAAATTCCGTCGGCATTATCGATGAATATGCGCAAAAACCAATTCTTACCTTCTTTTTGATATTGCATATCCACAAGCTCCAGACCTTGCTCTTGGACAATCGGTTCAATAAGGGCTTGTAAAGCTTGCAATTTGTTCATATTATTCCTCTTTTCCTTTTTTTAGACAATTATAAGCGGAGAGTGGGTTAAAACCCACTCTCCTCACAACACTGACCAAATATTATAAACCTAAAAAAAGTATATCATACCCATCAATTGTTTTCAATGATTTACCAGGGATTTTTCCCCCCGGTCGTGGAAAAACGACGATTATCCCTTGGGAAAAAGAAACCTATCTTAAAATCTGAAAAAGCTTTTCTTTTGGATAATAACCTTGAACATAATGACGGGTTAAAAAAGCTTGTAAAGTTAGTTTTCCACAATTTCAATATCGATGGTGCGTAAAGTTAATTCCGGAAATCTTTCATTGGTCATCTGGCAGTAGACGGTTTTTCTGACAAAGGATTGATCGAAGGCAAACTTCCCGTCTTCTTCGGTGCTGAGATTAACCTCCTGATAGTCACCCGTTTGATCATCCAGCTCCATCCAAATATATTCAGTTTCAAATCCGTCAATTTCTGCTTCCGAAGAAAGATCGATCTCTTCACCGACCGCCACCTTACCATCCCTGCCAATGATAACTCTTTTTTGCGGCTCGTACCGATACTCTTCCATGGTATCTGAAGATAACAAGGGTAAGCTTGAGAAACGCAAATAATTGATATCACAACGAAGGTATTGCAAATTATTGCAGCCAGCGACATCGAGTTCTTCCAACTCATTATAGTCACACCACAGTCGAATTAAAGCAGTACAGCCCCCGACGTCAAGTTCCGTTAATTGGTTTACATGACATAATATATAGGCTAAGGAAGTAAGCCCGCTGACATCGAGTTTGGTCATTTCATTCTTGTGACACCATAGCTCCCGCAAAGCATCGCAGCCGCTGACATCGATTCCGGTTAATTTGTTGTCATAGCAGTGCAGCGTTTCCAAAGCATCGCAGCCGCTGACGTCGAGGTGTCCGTGCAGACCAATGCTATAATTTTTATCGCCCCATTCTAGCTCCTCAATTTTTTTCTCCCCATAACTGCTCCACTCAAGGTCACCCCAAGTTTCCGGATCTCGGGGATCATAGTCCTCGCTCAACTTCTTTCCGTTTCTTACTCCTTCATCATCACTTATCCCCAAAAAAGCTACCAATTTCCTATAGTCATGAGCGTTATAGCCCTCCGGGACATAGCCCTCTTCAAAATTTGCCACCAAGTTTCTGTCCTTTGTCACCGGAAACTTGTAATCTTCTTTCTCGCTTACTACATTTCCTTCTTCCGTCCAATTTTTAAAAACATAGCCCTCTTCTGCATAAGCACTGACGGTAATCATCTCATTCCTCTTAAACTCGCCCCCACCGCGTACCAGGCCGCCCTCCTCCGGTTGAGCCGATAAGGTAATTGTAAATTCAATCGTTCTTCCTATACAGCCAACCAAGGACATAATCATGCACAGCGCGATAATAACAAGATAAATATTTCTTTTCACCCTTTGCTCTCCTTTCTATTTTATGTTTTTACATAAATCGGTCCTCTTGTTATTTAATTAATGTTATTCGGCATCGAGCCAAGGACACCTTCCTATAAATTGGTAAAATGACCTTTTGGTAAAAGAAATTACGCCACATCCCTCAATTTACAAAAGAAGTACAGGTCAACAAGTTTTATAAAATAAATTACGCCATAATCATCTGTCCTCCTCTTGAACTTGAGACGGCAAGCCGTGATTATGGCGTATTTACCGCTTCCGGTGAGATTATTTTTTACCTTTAATCCCCAATAATTATCCCGGTAGCCGCTTTTTTAGATAAATTATTTTTTTTACACCGTCAATCTTTTTTAGGGTAAATATCTCTCCAACTATTTGCAAGACAATAAACCCTTAAATATCGGCGAGAATGTCTTTTAATCGCTCACAAGCGCCCCGCCAAGGAATGTTGTACTCCTTGCCGCCGTTGCGTTCTTTTACTTCAATGGTCCCTTCTTTTTCCAGGCTCCGACCGACAATAACCCGCAGAGGGATTCCCAAGAGGTCGGCTTCGTTGAACTTTACACCGGCCCTTTCATCCCTGTCGTCCCAAAGTACTTCCACGCCTTCCTTTTGCAGCTTCTGATAAAGCTGCCGGGAAGCCTCAATTATGGCTTCATCGCGCCCGAGGTTCAATAAGATTACCTGATAAGGGGCCAAGGGCAAAGGCCACTTGATGCCCTTTTCATCATGGTTTTGCTCGATAGCCGCCGCTACGGTTCTGGTTACCCCAATACCGTAACAGCCCATAATCAAAGGTTTCTCAAGGCCTTCTTCGTCCAAAAATGTTGCCTGCATGGCATGGCTGTACTTGGTTCCCAATTTAAAGATGTGGCCAACTTCAATTCCTCTGATTGACTCTAAGATTCCGTCACAACGAGGACACCTTTCACCGTCAGCAGCCAAGCGGATATCGGCAACAATATCGGCCTGAAAGTCTGAGCCGGGTACGATTCCCCTGATATGGTAATCCGTCTCGTTGGCGCCGATGACAGCCCAATCCATCTTCATCACCTCCAAATCAGCGACAATGGTCATTGAATCGACACCCTGCGGGCCTAAGAACCCAACCGGCAAGCCGTCATAGCTTTCTTCTATCAATTCCAGGCTGACAGCACCGGTGGCATTTTTCAACTTTATTATATTGACAGCCTGATTGCCGCGACTTAGGGCCATGATAGGACCCCGGTCACTTTTGAAAAGTAGGGCTTTGATCAAGTATTGGGGGGGGACTTGTAAATATTTCGCCACGGCATTGATGGATTTGAGGTTAGGCGTGGAAACCTTTTCCTGCTCCGGCCGGGGCAGGCTGTCTTCATAGCTGAGCCTGCTAGTAGCCCGCTCGACGTTGGCCGCATAGTCACAGGTATTGCAAACCAATATTTCATCTTCGCCGGATTCAGCCAAGACCATAAATTCGTGGGAAGAATCGCCGCCGATGGCGCCGGAATCCGCTTCAACCACCCGATATTTCAGCCCGCAACGGTCGAAGATGGCTTTATAGGCTTGATACATCTTTTGATAGCCTTCTTCCAAGGATGCTTCATCGGCATGAAAGCTATAGGCGTCCTTCATACTGAATTCCCGGGCCCTCATAACCCCGAAACGGGGCCTAATCTCATCGCGTATCTTGGTCTGAATTTGGAACAAGTTGACCGGTAAATCTTTATAAGAGCGCAATTCGTGGCGAACCAAATCGGTTATAATCTCTTCGTGGGTCGGCCCCAGGCAAAAATCCCTTTTTTTTCTGTCCTTGAATTTAACCAATTCCGGGCCGTATTCACCCCAGCGGCCGGATTCCTGCCACAACTCCCCCGGATGCAAGATGGGCAAATGAACCTCCTGCGCACCGGCCTTTTCGAGTTCCTCTCTGATAATGGTCTCGATTCTGCGGATTACTTTGTACCCTAAGGGCAAAAATGAATAAATTCCTGCTGCCACCCGCCGCATCAAAGCCGCCCGTAACATTAACTTGTGACTGATAACTTCCGCTTCGGCCGGCGTTTCTTTGACCGTCGGACAGTAAAGCTTACTCATTTGCATTGCATATGCCTCCTTAAAAATAAAATAACTTCTCATCCGACAAGGGACGAGAAGATAATTCCCGCGGTACCACCCTATTTTCCACAAGGGACACTTTTTCAACCCGCTAAAGGGGGTCAAGCTCGGGTAACTAATGCAGGCGGGTTGAGCCTTGGGGCAAACCTTACAGCCCTTCTTTTGTTCCGCTATAATTTATCTGCCGGGGCGGACTCCTTTTAAGTTAATACTAAAGGATCCCGGAAGGGGTTTGCTCTCTGATATAATAAAGGCCTAATATTCCTGCCTACCCAATTTTTAAAACAATTCTATCAGGAGGAGCCTGCCTTGTCAAGAAACGGCCGGCTAGGGCCGATTCAGATTTTTTAATATTTGGCCGACCAGGCCCCCCAAAAGCTAAAAGTCTTCGATGGCCTTCAGCAAAACCTCCTCCAGTTCTTCATAAGGATAATTGCCTACCACCTTGCCCCGCACAAATAGGACACCGTAGTCTTTACCGCCGGCAACCCCCAAGTCGGCTTCCCGGGCTTCCCCGGGTCCGTTGACCGCACAACCCATGACCGCCACAGTCAAGGGCTTTTCAATCTTTCCGGTCAATTTCTCCACTTGGGCAACCAAAGCTTGCAGATCAATCTCACAACGGCCGCAGGTGGGACAAGATATAAGCTTGATTCCCCTTTGGCGCAAGTTTAAAGCACTCAATAAATCCCAAGCTACGAGAATTTCCTGAACCGGGTCCTCGGTCAAAGAGATGCGAATTGTATCGCCGATACCCTCTAAAAGCAAAGGTGCCAAAGCCGCAGTGGACCTGATTATGCCTTGCCGGAAAGGGCCGGCTTCGGTAAGACCGATATGGAGAGGAAAATCAACCGCCCGGCTGATGGCCCGGTTGGCTTCAATAGTTGTCAGAACGTCGGTGGCTTTCAGGGATAAGACCAAATTATCAAAATCGGCGGCCCGAAAGAACTCAATATACTCCAAAATCGTTGCCAACATCGCTTGAGCATTGGGCCCGCCATATTCCTCAATCTTATTTTTGGGTAAGGAACCGCCGTTAACACCGACTCTTATAGCCACTTCCCTCTCTTTAGCGAGGTCAATAATCTTTCTTACCTTTTTGAAATCCCCGATATTACCCGGGTTGATGCGCAAACCGGCGACGCCTTTTTCCAGGGCCCCCAAGGCCAGGCGATAGTCAAAATGGATGTCGGCAATGACGGGCATGGGGCTGGCAGGGACAATGGCGGTCAAAGCTTCCACAGCTTCCTGATCAGGTACGGCAATTCTGATAAGTTCGCAACCAACGGCGTGCAACTCATTTATTTGTCGCAAAGTCCCCTGCACGTCCTGGGTTTTTGTATTGGTCATCGATTGAATTACAACCGGTGCTCCGCCGCCGACCACCAAATTGCCGACTTTGACGGCCCTTGTTTTACCTTTCATCATCTCACCTCACAACTATTGACGGATAATTTTTCAGTCTTTTATCCGCCTCCGATAAAAGACTGAGGAGAAATACCTGTAGACCCGCTGGTACCCGGTGGGTGCTTGCTGGTGCTTCGAAAAAAACCACCATGGCAGACCGATAGGAACGACAGGCCGGTTCTAAAATATTTGCTTGATATCTAAGATCAAAAGATCAATTCTAAAATATTTGTCTGATATATAGGATCGACAGGCCAACTCTAAAAAATTTGTCTGATATCATTGATCAGTACAATACCAATTAAGACCAGTAATACTATAAAACCGATAAAATGAACCAAGCCTTCCTTTTCGGGATCGATCGCCTTGCCGGTAACTATCTCCGCCAAAAGGAAGAACAATCTGCCGCCATCCAAGGCCGGAATAGGCAACAAGTTTATGATGGCCAGGTTGATGCTGATAAAGGCAGCAAAGCTCATTAAATAAGCTGCACCGACCTGGGCTGCATCGCCGACCATCTGAGCAATCTTCACCACACCGCCTATTTCTGCCGGTGCTTGGCGGGTAATTATTTGATAATAGCCTTTGACGATGGCCACACTGACACCCCAGGTTTGCAGGACACCATACTTAAGGGCTTCGCCCAGGCGAATCTTTTCATAAACCGGGGCAGGATATATGCCAATCTCACCATTGCCTTTTTCGTTGGCTTGGGGAGTCATGATCAATGTCAAAAGCCGGCCCCTCCTTTGTACTTTCAATTCAATTTCCCGGTCGGCATTGGCTCTGATTAAGGCGGACATTTCCTCCCAGCCGTCGACCCCCACGCCGTTTATGGCCACTACAGTGTCACCGGGACGCATCCCCGCTTCGGCAGCGGGAAAACCGGGTGCTACATCACCGATCAAAGTCGATTGAGCTGCACCTATAGGGATACCCCAAAAGGCAAAGACCAAGATAAAAATCAGAAGGGCTAAAAATATATTCATTATCGGACCCATAGCTATAACCAAAAATCTTTTGTAAGGAGACTTTTGATAAAAACAACGTCCCCGGGCAAAAGCTTCTTTCACAAGAACGTCCTCTTCGGCAAAGTCCTCACCGGGATTTTCACCGGCCATCTTGCAAAAACCTCCCAAGGGAAAGGCCCGCAAAGAATGAAGAGTTTCACCTTTTTGCCTGGACCATATCTTGGGGCCGAAACCTAAAGCAAATTCCTGAACATAAATATCAAAGCGTTTGGCTGCCAGATAGTGGCCCAATTCGTGAAAGAAAATCAAAGCACCCAATATTACTATGAAGATAACGGCGGTCTTTAAAAAGGACAAAACGCCGGCAATCGTCAATAAACAAATCATTCTACCCTACCTCCTTGTAAAACTCCTGACGGGCCCACAAATCTGCGGCCAAAATTGTTTCTAAATCTTCACCTTCTTTTTTATCATGCCGAGCCATAATCTTCTCCACATAAAGGGTAATGTCTGTGAAAGAAATTTGCCCTTTTAAAAAGGCAGCTACGGCCACTTCGTTGACCCCGTTTAAAACAACCGGCATAGTACCGCCCGCCCGTCCCGCTTCAAAACCCAGACGCAAGGCAGGAAAGTCATCCCAGCGGGGCGCCTCGAAAGTCAAGCAGGCTTGTTCGCTCAAACTCAAGGCTTTGCAGGTACCCTCTTGCCTCTGCGGATAAGTCAAAGCATAAAGAATGGGCATCTTCATATCGGCGGTACCCAAATGGGCCAATAAGGAGTTGTCAGCTAATTCAATGAAAGAATGGACAATGCTTTCCGGATGGACTATAACATCAATTTTATCATAGGGAAAATCAAAAAGCCAATGGGCTTCGATAACTTCCAAGGCTTTATTCATCAAGGTCGCCGAATCGATGGAAATCTTCCCCCCCATATCCCAAGTCGGATGGCGAAGAGCCTTGGTCGGTGTAATTGACGCAAATTCTTCTCGGGCCAGCTGCCGAAAAGGACCACCGGAAGCAGTTAGAATCAATTTTTTTACCGCTTGCCTATTCTCAGCCTGCAAAAGTTGCCATAAGGCACTGTGTTCGCTGTCAACGGGCAAGAGGACTCCCTTTTTTTCGGCGAGAATCTTCTTTAGCAATGCCCCACCGGTAACTAGGCTTTCCTTATTGGCCAAGGCCAACTTTTTATTTGCTTTTAGAGCAGCAATGCTCGGTTCCAGGCCCGCTATCCCCACCAAAGCATTGACGACTATATCAACATCCGGCGCCTCAATCAAATCTTTAAGGCCCAGCGGACCTGTTATTATCTCTGTTGCACCCGTCAAGGATGATTTTTGCAGTTGTCGACCGGCCTCTTCATCGGTTACCACGGCTAAAGCAGGCCGGTAACGTTCGATTATCGCTGTCAAAAGTTCGGTCCTGCGATGGCAGGATACACCGATTAATTTATATTTCTCGCCTTTTTTATTTAAATAATCCAAGACCTCCAAGGTCTGTTGGCCGATGGAACCGGTGGCACCTAATATTACTAGACCCAACACTGCCATTCCTCCTAGTCAAAGAATTTCCATTTTGGCAAAAAACCCGTCCTGAAAAAAGCCCGAAAGGTTATCAAGAGAGCCGGGCCGATGAAAACCCCGCCGGCCCCAAAAATCTTTAATCCTAAATATACGGAAATAAGGGTGGCCAAAGGATGGACACCGATATTCTGGCCGATAATCTTTGGTTCCAAGAGGGTTCGAAAAACCGAAATGGACACATAAAGGATTATAAGTTGGAGGGCCAATATTTTACTACCGACAAAAAACGAATATATGGCCCAAGGAACGAACATGGCTCCCGGACCAACGATGGGAATCAAATCCAAAAGACCGCACAATAGCCCCAGCAAGAGAGAATAGTTGCTGCCAAAAGCCTCGAGGGCGACGATTGTTATAAAGGTGGTTATGGCAATCAAGGTGAAGCGGGCCCTGATGTAGCCAACCGTGCCGGCGGCCAACTCATTTTTAAAATATTGAACATTTTCCCGCAACTTTTCGGGTATAAACCTATTCAAAGAAGCAGCCAATGCCTCTTTATCCTTACTCATAAAAAATGTTGCTATCAAACTGATTAAGAGGGTTAAAAATATATTGACGATCAAGCGGGCTCCATCCTGTAAGGCGAAAAAAACACCCTTCAAGCTGGTTTCAAGCGCTTTGTAAAGGGTTTCCAAGCCCTCTTCCAGGGCCCCCTGGAGCTGGGGAGAAAAGACCCAATTTTCAAAAAATTCAACCATGTGCCCTTGGCTCCAGTACTCGTGAACCGACCGGGACATCTCCTGGAAGTCGGGTAAATTTCTTATAAGCCGATCCAGTTCAAAAAAGAGACGGGTTGCTCCAAAAAAGATTAAAACAAAGAAAGATGCTAAAATCAAGCCCAAGGCCAGGGCAACGGCCAAGCCTCGCTTGAATTTCAATTTTCTTTCCAGAAAAGACACAAAGGGCTCAATCAGCGCCGCTAAAAGCAAAGCAATAATAAAGGGCAGAAAATAGACTATGACATATTTAATGAGTAAGTATAAAACTATAATAATGGCAATAACGGCAAGGCTAATTAGTACAATCTTTAAGACTTTATTGTCTTTCATTGCAAGATGCCTCCAATCGTTATATAGATACTCAAATAATAATATGCCAAAGGGATATTGAAAAGAAGGCTGTCGATGCGATCAAGAACACCACCGTGGCCGGGGAAAAAAGTACCGCTGTCTTTACAAGCCAAGTTTCGTTTCAACCCCGACTCGTACAAGTCGCCAAGTTGCCCGGTTATAGGGAGCACAAAGCCCAGGGGTAAGAACATTGCCACCGGCAATTTGACCAAGTAAGCAAAGATTGCCGCAGCCAAAAAACCGCATAGGAGTCCTCCCACCGCTCCTTCAATGGTTTTATTGGGGCTTATCCGAGGCGCTAACTTGGTCTTGCCCAGGTATGTACCGATAAAAAATGCACCGATATCCGTTGCCCAAGTGGTAATCAGGATGAACCAAACGATACTGAAAGGTTTCAATTCGGCAAAGGAGGGCAACTTAAATAACAGTATATGGGACAGCAAAAAAGAAACATAAAAGATAGCTGAAAATTCAGTTTTAAAGTGGTTTAAATATTTGTTCGGCCTGCTGAATAAAGCATGAACGGCCAAAACCAAAAAGGCTGTAAAAAGTACCCCGTTAAGAAGGTTGCATTGTAAAACTTCGACACCAAAAAAGGCTGTCATAACAACCATAATCGCCAAAGGGTAAAGGGTGGATAAAGGCTTGTAATCTCCTTCTTTTTTATGCATTGCGAGATACTCTTTTGTCCCCAGAAAACCCAATAATAACACAGCTGCGCCAACAGCAAAGCGACCTTCCAGGAAAATAATAAAAAGAATGATAATACCGATAATCCCCGTCAAAACTCTTTTCCGCAACATGTCAACTACCCTCTCCCCGCAAGCCGCCGAAACGTCTTTGCCTTTTATTGAATTCAATCAGAGCCTTGGCCAATTCTTCGCCGTTAAAATCAGGCCAGAACACATCGGTAAAATACAGTTCCGCATAGGCACTTTGCCACAAGAGAAAATTACTTAAACGAAGTTCGCCACCGGGTCGAATCAGCAAATCAACATCGGGCATATTATGGGTTGTGAGAAAGCGGGAAAACAATTCTTCGCTCATTCGCCCCCTGAGGTTTTCTTGGGCCATCAATATCGTTTCAACAGCTTCGACAATCTCTTTTCTGCTCCCGTAATTAAAAGCGACGATCAAATTGAGCATATCAAAATTTTTGGTCGTCTCTTCAATATCCGCCATCAATTCCTGTAAAGAAGTAGGCAATTTGACTCGGCCACCGATAAATTTTACCCGCGTTCGATTTTCAACCAATTGCTCCTTATAATCCAAGAGGGAATCTTGAAATAATTTCATTATAAAATTGACTTCTTTGTGCGGTCGATCCCAGTTTTCCGTCGAGAAAGCATATACGGTAAGGTAAGGTACCTCCAATTCGGCACATTGGCGGGCGGTTTCTTTGAGTTGTTTGACACCGGCTTCATGGCCTTTGGTCCTTGCCAAACCTCTGCTTTTGGCCCAGCGGCCGTTGCCGTCCATAATAATAGCTATGTGTTTGGGTAACACCATTTTTTTAAGCTGTACTTTAATATTTTCCCAATTTGCGGTGGTTATTATACTCAACCCCCTTTAGAAATAGACCCCCTCACCCAGAGGGGGCAGTGTTGGTATTAATAACGTTCGAATAAGCCAATATACATTCCAGTTTATCCTGGCGTGAACGAAGGCATACAGCCCTTGGTATTGAAGCGCAGGAGGGTTCGCCAAGCGGGCCGGTGAACAGAAATATAATTTCCTGCTCTTGGGGGAAAAGGGCCCTTATTTCCTCCCGGGTTAAGCCCAACAGAGTAAGCATCTAAACCTCCATTATTTCTTCTTCTTTTTCTTTTAAAAGATCATCAATTTTTTCAATATATTCGTCAGTTAATTCTTGAATTTTGTCCAGGGTCCTGTGATAGTTATCTTCGGAAATATCGCCGTCATTCTCCATAACTTTCAATTCTTCATTGGCTTCGCGGCGAATATTGCGAACGTTGATTCGCTGTTCTTCCGTCTTGTTGCGGACAACCTTGACCAGTTCTTTTCTTCTTTCTTCGGTCAACTGCGGGATGGACAGTCTGATTATTTCCCCATCGACGGCAGGATTTAAACCTAAATCCGATTTTAATATGGCCCTTTCGATACTCTTTATCCCTTCCTTGTCCCAGGGTTGGATGACAATCAAGCGGGGTTCGGGTACCGAAATTTTGGCCATTTGGTTGATGGGGGTAGGCGTACCGTAATAGTCAGCCCTGACATTATCCAATATTGCCGGGGAGGCCCGGCCGGTCCTGATTACGGAAAATTCTTTCTTGCAGAGTTCCACAACTTTTTCCATCTTTGCTTTTGATTCCTTCAACACCATATCCAACAAAATATTACCTCCTTTAAAACACCAGGGTGCCTATCTTTTCGCCTAAAATGGCTTTACGTAAGTTGTTCAAATCCTTTAAACCGAATACAACAATGGGGATTTTGTTGTCCATGCAAAGAGAGATGGCCGTTGAATCCATTACCGCCAGGGACCGTTGCAATACATCAATATATTTTATCTCACCTATCTTTTGGGCTTTGGGATTCAAAACCGGATCGGAATCGTAAACTCCGTCGACTTTAGTTGCCTTTAAAATCACATCAGCTCCGATCTCAGCAGCTCGCAAAGCAGCAGTGGTATCGGTGGAAAAGAATGGATTACCGGTACCGCCGGCCAAGATGACGACGCGGCCTTTTTCCAAATGCCTAATGGCCCTGCGGCGAATATAGGGTTCGGCAACTTGTCGCATTTCCAGGGCCGCCTGGACGCGGGTTTGCAAACCGGTTTTTTCCAAGGCATCCTGCAAAGCCAAAGCATTGATAACAGTGGCCAGCATACCCATATAATCGGCAGTTCCCCGATCCATGCCCCGGGCACTGCCTGAAAGCCCCCGGAATATATTGCCGCCACCGACCACAATTGCAACCTCTATCTTCGTTTCTTTAATTACATTGCTGAGCTCTTGGGCAATCAAGGCAATAAAACGGGCATCGATACCAAATTCCTGGTCGCCAACCAAGGCTTCGCCGCTAAGTTTTAAAACTATTCTACCGTAAGCCGGTTTTATCATTTATAAAATACCCCCGTTTTATGTTTTTTCTGCATGACTTCCTAAATTCCTGCACAAAAAAGGGAACACCGGCAGGTGTTCCCTGGAATTTAGCATTCCCCTTCGATTCCTTCACCCACTTCGTAGCGGGTAAAACGACTTACAACAATATTTTCGCCCAATTGAGCAATGGATTCCATTATCAAATCTTTTATTACTAAATCGGTATCCCTTATATAGTTTTGCTCCATCAAACAATTCTCGGCAAAATATTTCTCGATGCGCCCGTCGACGATTTTATCGACGATATTTTCCGGCTTTTTTTCGTTCAATGCCTGGGCCCGTAGGATGCTTCTTTCGTTTTCAATAACTTCGGCTTCAACGTCCTCCCTGCTTATGTAGAGAGGCTTTGCTGCTGCAACCTGCAAGGCTAAATTGTGGACCAGTTCTTTAAAATTGTCCGTCTTGGCAACGAAATCGGTTTCACAGTTGACTTCAATCAACACACCTATTTTGCCCCCCATGTGAATATAGGAGCTGACCAGACCTTCTTTTGCCGACCTGGTTGTTTTTTTCACTGCTGCGGCTATACCCTTCTCCCGCAAATATTTCGCTGCGGTTTCGATATCACCGTTTTTCTCTTGCAAAGCTCTTTTGCAATCCATTACACCGGCACCGGTCAATTCGCGAAGTTTGCGGACCTGTTCCATAGTAATTTCCAAGTTTAATTCCTCCTTCCGCTTATTAAGTTATTTCTGCTTTATCTGACTATTCCGCAGGATCTTCCTTAGCGGATTTTTCTTTTCAATCTTTTCGCTTTGTTCTTCCTAAGCCTCAATTACTTTTTCTGCTGCCTCGGCTTCAGGTTCATCTATCATTAGAGAAAGCTAGTCCTCTGACTTTACTTTTTCCTTCGACTCTTCAACCGCTTCGCCTTCTTCTGCCACAGATTCTTCGACCGCGACAGGCTCTTCCGCGGTTTCCTCTTCAACCGCTTCCGGTTCCGCCGGAACTTCTTTTTCAACCATAGCAGATTCTTCCTTTGTTTTGGCTTCAGCCGGTTCTGTTTCTGCCGCTGCCTTTTCTTCAGCAGCTGACTTTTCTATGATTTCTGTTGTTTCTTGGGCTTTAGTCGCAACCGCTTGACGGCTTTCTGCCGACTCTTGGCCATCTTCTGCAGCGGGTACTTCTGCATCGTCGGCATCCTCAGAAGTATCTACCATCTCCGTACCCTGCTTACCTTCGATGATGGCATTGCCGATTATACCGGTTATGAGCTTGACGGCCCTGATGGCATC
Source organism: uncultured Halanaerobiales bacterium (assembly GCA_964568715.1). GTDB lineage: Bacteria > Bacillota > Halanaerobiia > B1SED10-174 > B1SED10-174 > CAZMQU01. The sequence continues at coordinate 85,174 of CAZMQU010000007.1, read as the reverse complement.
ATCGTTGCCGGGAATTACATAGTCAATTACATCGGGATCGCAGTTGGTATCAACAATGGCAATTACGGGAATGTTGCATTTGTTGGCTTCACTTACGGCAATGCGTTCACTGCGCGGATCGACGACAAACAATGCATCGGGCAATTTTTTCATCTCCCGGATACCGCCTAAAAAGCGATTAAGCCTTTCCTTCTCTTTTTCCAACATAATGACTTCTTTTTTGGGTAGTAATTCAAAGACACCCTCTTGTTCCATCTTTTCAAGCTCTTCCAGGCGCTTGACCCTCTTATTGATGGTAAAGAAGTTGGTCAACATGCCACCCAGCCAACGCTGATTTACATAAGGCATGCCACAGCGGATCGCTTCCTTTTCGATGGTCTCTTGGGCTTGCCTTTTGGTTCCAACGAACAATACCACCTTATCATCGGCAGCCAAGCCTTTGACAAAATGGTATGCCTTCTCAATGAGTTTCACGGTTTGTTGCAAATCGACGATATAAATACCGTTGCGCTCCGTAAAAATATAGGGTTTCATTTTGGGATTCCACCGCCTGGTTTGATGGCCGAAATGGACCCCCGATTCCAATAATTGTTTCATCGTTACAATTGACATAACAAACTTTCCTCCTTTGGTTTTTCCTCTGGTTTGTTCATTCGGCAAGAAAACCTTGCGGCACCATTCTTGCAGTTACAAACCATGTGTTATAGTCCTTAGGTAGTATACCACAGAAATCCATATTTATCAATGGTGGCAAGAAAATTTGTCCCTGTAGGTTTCCGGAAAAAATTTGTCCCCGTCGGTTCGTATTATTACCACGGCTACAAAGCCATTGCAGGGTATTAAAGGAAGCAATGTAATGCTCAATCTGATCTTTAGATCAAAGGACAACAAAAAAGAAACCTCCTTTAGTCGGTTTCTTGCAGACAAAGGGAATATCACTTTGCCTGTCCTTTGAAGAAAATGTGACCAACCGTCAATTAAGCGGTGGCCATCGATTAAAGACCGCCGGTGGGACGCCAATCAAATTATTTTTTCTTCATTTTGAAAGGACTTTATCTTTAACTCGCCGGTACTCAAATCAAACTCGATGGTTCTTCCCTTATTACCCCCGATATCCGTACCCCTGAGGGGTATTTGTAATTCTTTCAAGATTTTTTTTACTTCTTTAATATTTCTTTCACCAATCCTAATGGTATAGTCGGTCGATTCAAACGCGAACATTTGTGCACCCCCGGCCATTTTGGCCCAAAGGTTGTGATTTTTGCTACCGTTACCTATTAGTTTGTTATACAAATAAGGGATAGCCACATCGGCATATTTACCAAATTTACCGGTACCGCCGTTGCTTTTCCCCGGATCACTGGGCAACATGATATGGGCCAATCCGCCTATTTTCAAATTATAATCATATATTATAAGTGCAATACAAGAACCCAGGCCTGTCGTTCTCAGTTTACCCGGGTGGGAGGATATTTCCAGTTCCCCCATTCCTACATGTATTGCCTTGTCCATCGCTTTCAACTCCAATAGCCATTAGTATTTTTTCCAGACTACCCGGGTCGGGTACCAAAAAAAACTTGCTTAAAATTTCTTTTTTGCCTTCTGTAAATCTGGTTTCAAGAAATAAAGCATCTTCACCATACTGGCCTTGCAAGGCAGCAATCGAATTCAAGATTGCCCCCGCCATATCCAAGGCAAAGCCCGGTAGAGATTGAACACAATTAAAGGAGGTCAACTTGTTTAATGCACAAAGAAAAGAACCGGCAATTATATTCCCCATCTCCTGCAATGCGGAGCGCTCCAAATGGCCAATTTTCTTGATTTGTCTGCCATCGAAGACCAGGGTAAGAAAATGATACATAGATTCTTCTGTAGTTAAAAGAATAATATTGCCGGGCGCTTCCCCCAAGACTTTGAGAAATACCGAAGCAATGAGATCTTCAGGTTCTCCCAAGATTTCAGGAATCTTCTCGATGGGCAGGATTGATACACTGGGTACGTCCATGTTAATCTTTTTGTTAAGAAATTGCGCCAAAGCCGTTGCTGCATTGCCCGATCCAATGTTGCCCACTTCACGGAGGGCATCTTCTTGAACCGGAGTCAATTTAATAACCACTACCCTCACCCCTGAAGTCGGTCGATTCCATTTCCTGTATTTCTTTGGGAGATAGAATTTTTTCTAAATCCAAAATGACCAACAACTTGCCATGAGCTTTACCAATACCCTTGAGGTACTCTCTGTCAATGCCGCCGGCAATGGATGGAGGCGGCTCGATATCGTCTTCAGGCATCCAAATTACCTCGGTAACTTCGTCGACCAGAATACCGATGTCATTACCTTCTACATCAACGGTAATAATCTTCCTTTCATCCTCCAAAGCCTCGCCACCCAAATTAAATCTCTCCCGCAAATCAACAATGGGAACAATCTGGCCCCGAATGTTGCAAACACCCAATACAAAAGATGGTGCATTGGGGACCCTCGTTATCGCCTGCGGGCGGACTATTTCGCGGGCTTGGAAGATTTCAACACCAAAATGTTCGTCAGCAATTTTGAACACAACAAACTGCTTTTCTCCTTCACGGTAACTCTTTAAATTTGTTTTTTCCATTCAAACCCCTCCGGAAGATTTAAGCAATATTTCGTACATCCAAAATTAAAACTATGTTCCCGTCGCCAAGTATCGTTGCACCGGTAAATAAAGGTATTTCTTTCATAAAACCTTGCAAGGGCTTGACCACTATCTCTCTTTCCGTTATTACCTCATCGACTATCAGACCGACCGACCTCCCGGTCTGCTTGATAATAAGGATGAATACTTCCCGATTTGTATTGAAGTCATAGTTAGGCGTTTTGAGGAGATTGGCACCCCAAATCAAGGGGACAAGGCGTCCATCCAGCATCAAAACATTTTGCTCCCTAAGCCTTTGCAATTCATGCAACTGGCGAATTTCAATCTCTTCCACCAAAGTCAAGGGCAGAGCATAGATTTCCTTTCCCACCCTCATCAAGAGCGACAAGGTGATGGAAAGGGTCAAAGGCAAAATAAGCCTAACGATTGTCCCTTGCCCTTTTTCCGATAAGACTTCCACTGTTCCCTCCAGGGAATTGATAACTTCCCGCACTGCATCCATCCCAACGCCCCGGCCCGATACGGCAGAGGTGATTGTAGCAGTACTGAAACCAGGGTGGAAAATTAAATTTATTATATCGCTCTTGCTCAAACTATCAACTTCATCGAACCTTATAATGCCTTTTTTGATTGCTTCATTAGCAATTTTGTCCACATCGATACCCTGCCCGTCATCCTCAACTTCGATGACAACTTCGTTGCCCTTTTGATAAGCCCGGACACTAATGTTGCCGACCGGCGACTTACCACTGCTTATCCGTATTTTTTCTTCTTCAATTCCGTGCGAAAGTGCATTTCGCAATATATGGATTAAGGGATCGCCCAAAGCATCTATAATGGAACGGTCCAACTCTGTTTCCGCTCCGGCCATGTCGAAGTTGACATTCTTATCCAGCTCTTTAGACAAGTCGCGAATCATCCGAGGCAGGGCATTAAATATTCTACTGACGGGCACCATACGAACTTGCATGACCGAAAAATGCATGTCGTCGGTGAGATTATTGAGTTGATTCAAAATCCCCTTTAATTCGCTGTCGGCACTGTACCTTTCAATCATCCCTTCGAAGCGATTTTTAATAATCAATAATTCACCAACCATGTTTAAAAGAACATCCAGCTTCTCTATGTCGACCCGAACGGTTTGGGAGGCTTTAAACTCATATAGGGGAGTCGGAGCCTTGGTAATCGTCTCGGTTACATGGAATATTTCCTCATCGACGGTACCGATTTCAACCTCTTTGATATCGATAATGTTCAACAACTCTTCTTTAATTAAGCCCTTTTCGCTTTCTGAAATCAGCATTAATTCAAAGGAATCTTCAAAGTTTTCATCTTCAATATCGGAGAGAACAGGCACAGTCTTAATAATATTGCCTTTTTCCTTTAATGCCCTCAAAACCATAAAGGCCCGCACAGATTTTAATAAACAGTCGGGTTCCAAAATCACTTTTATATGGTAAAATATTTTTCCCGTTTCGAGCTCTTTTAGAATATAGTTTTTTTCAGCGCTGTCAAAAGCCAGCTCTTTCTTTTCCATGCCCTTTTCAGTCGTTGTAGCCGGCAGTGCAGAATACTGTTCCTTTATTCGTTCCAATAAATTGCCCGATTTCATCAGCTCGGACCCTTGCTCACTTATTTCCCGCAATAGACGTGAAAGGGCATCATGGGACTCAAAAAGCAAATCGATAATATGGGACTCAATACTCAACTGCCCTTCTCTGATGCGCGAAAGGAGATTCTCGACTTCGTGAGTAATTCCCGAAAACACTTCGAACCCCATCGTCGCTGCCATTCCTTTCAATGAATGGATTGCGCGAAATATTCTGTTCAATACTTCTTCATTTTTAGGTTCTTTTTCAAGTATGAGCAAGTCTTCGCTGACCGATTGTAAGTATTCACCGGCTTCATCTAAAAACATAGTTATATACTGAGAGATATCCATTTTAATCTCTCCTTGTAAAAGAATTTGCCATAACTTTGTTGATGGCCTCCAAGACCCTGTCCGGTCGGAAAGGTTTGACGATAAAATCCTTTGCTCCGGACTGGATTGCCTCGATAACCAAAGCCTGTTGCCCCATAGCACTACACATTACAATCTTGGCTTCACTATCTAAAGCAATGATTTCTTTGACAGCAGTAATTCCGTCCTTTTCCGGCATGGTGATATCCATGGTTACAAGGTCAGGTTTTAATCGTTCATAAAGCTCGACGGCCTCAACACCATTTTCAGCATTACCGACAACCTCATAACCACCGCTTACTAGAATATTTCTTATCATCATACGCATAAATGCAGCATCATCGACGATGAGGACACGCCTACCCAAAAGGAACCCTCCTTCCTCACTTTCATTCCTGTTCTTTCTTAATATAGTTGTATCTTCTTTTTCTACATTTTTACCCCATTTTCCTGCATAAAATAAATTAAAGTAATCAATCTTAACCAATAATATTATTATTGGCTGAAAAGTAGCGTTTTTCCAAAAGTTTTTTGCAAGCGGCCCTTGAATATGTGATTGTTTGGAACAGCAGAAACGAATTAATTATTAACGCCCGCTTCCGGGGGTTCGGGCTTGCTGACGGTGGTCCCGGTAAGAGTAAACCGGCGACAACTCATGGCAAACCCTCGTATTTCCGAAACCGGGCATTTATTCCTATAAATCATCACCTTTTAGAGAGTGTATCGTTTTAAAAAATGTATCGGTTTAAGAAGAAAAGATTCCAGAACAATAGAATCTGCCGGAACAACAGGCTCACAAGGGCATGGCATCTTAAAGAATGTAGCGGCTTGGCAATCCGAACCCTCTACAATTACTGTTTCATCTCACAAGGGTATGGCATTTTAAAGAATGTAGCGGCTTAAATCTTTATCCTCAAGGATGTCGCCCAACTTTTCTGCCACGAAAGCCTTGTCGATTACAATTTTTTTGCCGGCCAACTCGGGACCCCGGAAAGATATATCCTCCAGCAATTTTTCCATGACCGTATGTAAACGGCGCGCCCCGATATTCTCCATCTGTTCATTGATAATACAGGCCACATTGGCAATTTCCCAAATGCCTTCGTCGGTAAATTCAATCTCAATATCTTCCGTATTCAATAAAGCTAAATATTGTTTGGTGAGGGCGTTTTCCGGCTCAGTCAATATTTGCCGGAAATCATCCTCCGTCAAGCTCTTCATCTCCACCCGGATGGGAAAGCGGCCCTGCAATTCGGGAATCAAATCGGCCGGTTTGCTGACATGGAAAGCTCCGGCGGCAATAAAGAGAATATGATCGGTCTTGATTGGTCCGTATTTTGTCATTACCGTAGACCCTTCCACTATGGGCAGGATATCCCTTTGGACTCCTTCCCGAGAAACGTCGGGTCCATGGCCGGATTCACGACCGGCAACCTTATCGATTTCGTCTAAAAATATAATGCCCATCTCCTCAACCCTGTTGCGAGCCTCTTCCGCCAGCTCATCAATGTCAATCAACTTTTGGGCTTCTTCCTGCTCCAGTATCTCCCGTGCCTGGCCGATGGTCACCTTCTTTTTCTTTTTCTTTTTAGGAAACATGCCGCCAAAAATGTCTTGAAAATTAAAACCGAGCTCTTCGACCCCTGCACCGGAAAATATCTCGATCATGGGTGACTGGTTGATCTCAACTTCTATCTCAATGGTATGCTCCTCCAGCTCACCGTTTCTCAACTTTTCTTGAAGTCGGGCCCTTCTTTCCTCAATTCTTTCACTGACTTCCGTGTCTTCCTCTTCCTTTGTTTCGCTAAAGCCGCCCAATAAGGCGTTGAGGGGGTTCTTGCTCCGCTTGCGGGTCGGCATCATATATTCCATGATGCGCTCCTCCACCAATAAACGTGCCCTGTCCTCCACCTCGGCCAGCCTTTCGCTGCGCAAAATACGGATGGATATCTCCATCAGGTCCCTGATCATAGATTCAACATCGCGTCCCACATACCCGACTTCGGTAAACTTGCTTACTTCAATCTTCAAAAAAGGTGCTTGGGACAAACGGGCCAAACGCCGGGCAATTTCTGTCTTGCCGACTCCGGTCGGCCCGATTAAAAGAATATTTTTAGGAACAATCTCCTCTTGCAAGTCCCGACTTAAAAGTTTTCTTCTGTATCTGTTGCGCATGGCAATGGCTACTGCCTTTTTGGCTTCCTCTTGCCCGATTATGTACCGATCCAATTCCTCGACAATTTCCCTGGGGGTTAAATTTTCCACGCCAATCCCTCCGTCAATGACTTTAAAATCAACAAAACTAGGCTTTGTAAATACGAGGCTGTTCAAATCCCGAATTTTTTCAAATCAAAACTTCATTCATCCAAAACTTCAATGGTTATTTCTTTATTAGTATAAATACAAATATCGCCGGCAATGCCAAGAGCGACTCGGCAAATCTCAGCGGCTTCCATCTCCGTATGATCAGCCAAGGCTCTGGCGGCAGCCAAAGCATAGGGCCCGCCGGAACCAATGGCAGCAATTCCGTCATCCGGTTCGACAACATCGCCGTTGCCGGATATAATTAAAACTTCACTATTATCGGCAACAATCAAAAGGGCCTCCAAACGCCTCAGCAAACGGTCGGTCCGCCATTCTTTGGCCAACTCCACCGCAGCCCTTTTCAAATTGCCGTGATAAGATTCCAATTTGGCTTCGAATTTTTCAAATAAAGTAAAGGCGTCGGCGGTTGCACCGGCAAAACCGGCCAACACTTTATTGGCAAATAAGCGCCTTACTTTGGTAGCACTTTGCTTTAACACGGTTTCACCCAAGGTCACCTGGCCGTCTGCGGCAATGGCAACCTTCTTGTCTTTTTTTACCGCCAATACGGTTGTGCTCTTTAAAATCAACGCTTTGCCCCCTTCCAATCGAGAACCGGGAAGTACCACCGGCCCTTATTCCATTATTATATATGCTCCGATATCGTTCTATAGCCCGGTCCGCTTAAATTATCGGTTAGCCTTCACGGGCTCAAAAGGACAATCCTCCCGCGCACAAGACTTTACAACACCGGCCTTGGACCTCTTTTCCACAAGAAAGGCGCCGCAAATGGGGCATTTTTCTTTTGTTGGCTTCTGCCAAATCATAAAATCGCAGGCCGGGAAATTGGTACAGCCATAAAATACGCGCCCCTTCTTGGTTCGCCTTTCCACTATTTTACCATCATCACACTTGATACAATCGATATCATTGATGAGGGAATAAGATAACGTATATTTGCAATCAGGGTATCCGGGACAAGCCAAAAATTTTCCGAAGCGCCCATATTTGACAACCATCTTCCGACCACACTTGGCACATTCAATATCAGTTTCTTCTTCCTTAAGCTCAACTGTCTTCATGTTCTTCTTAGCTTCTTCCAAGCGCCGGGCAAAGGATTCATAAAACTCGCCAAGGAGCATTACCCAATCGAGCTCCCCTTCTTCCACCCTGTCCAAGCCGCTTTCTACCAAGGCGGTAAATTCTATTTCAGCTATCTCGGGGAAATGCTCAATCAACAGTTCGTTTACGATTAGACCCAATTCGGTCGGCTTAAAACGTCCTTCTTCCATGATAACATAACCACGCTGCTGGATGGTAGCAACGATGGGGGCATAGGTTGAAGGACGCCCAATACCTTTTTCCTCTAAAGTCTTCACCAAGGTTCCCTCCGTATAGCGCGGCGGTGCCTTGGTAAAATGTTGTTCTTTTTTCAGTTCCTCCAGACTCACTGCCTCTTTTTCCGTCAACCGGGGCAAGATATTATCCTCCGGCTTGTGGCTTAAAACCTTTAAAAAACCGGGAAAAGTCAGCCGGGAACCAGCCGTCCGGAACAGATAACGATCCCCTGCAATATCAACGGTCAAGCCATCGTATTCCGCCGCTGCCATTTGACTGGCGACAAATCTTTGCCATATCAACCGATAGAGGGACAGCTGGTCTTTATTTAAATGTTTGGTCAATTCCTGGGGCGTCAAGCTCGGATTGGTCGGCCTGATGGCCTCATGAGCATCTTGACTGCGACCCTTTTTCTTGAAGTAGCGGGCTTGGTCCGGCAGGTATTTGTTGCCGAATTCTCCTTGAATATAATCCCGAACGGCCTCCAAAGCGCTGGCCGCAACCCGAACTGAATCGGTTCGCATATAGGTAATCAAACCGGTTGACCCGGAACTGCCTACATCGATCCCTTCATAAAGTTGTTGGGCGATGAACATGGTCTTGCGGGCGGTATAGCCCAATTGCCGAATAGCTTCCTGTTGCAAGGTGCTTGTCGTAAAAGGGGGAGCAGGGTTTCTTTTTCTCTTGCGCTGCTTGATTTTTTCAATCAAAAAGTTCGTTGCCTTAATCAAATCATAATGCTTTTGGGCCTCTGCCTCATTGGCGATTCTTGCTTTCTTGCTGTCAATCCGATGCAATTGGGCGGTAAAAGTACCCTCTTTCCCTTTGAATATACCCTCCAGGCTCCAATATTCTTCCGGCACAAAGGCCTCAATCTCTTCTTCTCGTTCACAAATAATTCTGACCGCTACGGTTTGGACTCGTCCGGCACTCAAGCCTTTGCGCACTTTTTGCCAAAGGATAGGGCTAATTTGATAACCCACCAAACGGTCAAGAATCCGCCTGGCCTGTTGAGCGTTGACCAAGTCCAAATCGACGGGCCGGGGGTTTTTCAAGGCACCCAAAACCGCTTCCTTGGTAATCTCATTGAATGCAACGCGACAATTCTCGTTGGGGATAGCCAAAGCATTGGACAAATGCCAAGAAATGGCTTCTCCTTCTCTGTCGGGGTCGGTTGCCAGGTATACTTCTTGGCTTGATTTGGCTTTTTTCTTGAGGTTGGCCAATATCTTACCTTTGCCCCGAATAGTTATATAGCGGGGGGCAAAGTTATCTTCGATTTCAACACCAAGCTTGCTTTTAGGAAGATCAATTAAGTGCCCCATGGTTGCTTCCACGGCATACTTTCTACCTAAAAACTTTTTCAAAGTTTTGGCCTTGGCGGGGGATTCAACAATAATCAACTTGTCTGCCATTTACAATTGTCACCTCAATTTAAATGATGCTTGTAAAAAACATTATAATCGTTAAACTCGGGAATTATGCGCGATAATACTTCCAATTCACAGTCTTCAAATATTTGCTTGAGCCCATCCCAAAGACCGTCTGCATCAATGGGAAGCTCGAAAGTATTAAAAAGCACCAAAAACAAATATTCAATCTTCTGCAAATCTAAAAAACCGATGCCTTGAATTTTTTCCAATATACCCAGTGCATCGGCAGTCAACTTGTTTTTTTCACCTCTGGTTATAATCCGGGGGTGCATATTTGACAATTCAATATCGCCCAGGGAAGACAGGTCAATGTACGAATCACTGTAAACGCCGCTTATAATCTTCAAAACAATATCAATGTCCTCCGACGGATAGCCTTGATCTAAAAGAAATTGAATCAATTCTTCATCAGGTTCATACAATACATCGTTATCGAGAATTTTTTTGACTATTATGCTTAGAATTTCTACTATGTTGTTGCTCAAGAAGACCCCCTCCTTATATTCTACTATATTATAGGGCTTCATTACATTTTTGTAAAGCTACAATTTATAATAGATTTGACCGGCTTGCTTATTCACCAATTTTTTCAGTTCCAATTCCAAGAGAGTGGTCTGAATGACAGCCGGCGGCAAATGGGTCTTCTCCAACAAAGACTCAATATCACTTTCTCCCTCCTCCAAGGCTTTTAAGAGTAATCCTTCATTAAAGCTTAAACGCAGGGGGGTAACCTTGTCTGTCACAAGGGGATTATGGTTGCTTGATGGCGAGGCCAAATGTTCCGCCAAGGTTCGGGAAGAAAGAAGGGCTTGCGCCCCTTCATTCAACAAATCATTGGTACCTGCACTTTGCGGTCGATAAATATCACCCGGCACAACGAATACCTTGCGTCCCTGGGCAAAGGCTTGCCGGGCTGTTATCAATGCACCGCTGCGGGAGGGTGCTTCTATAACCAAAAGAGCGCTGCTCAAACCGCTGATAATCCTATTTCGAGCAGGGAAGCGACCTTGATAAGGCTTAGCCCAGGGCGGATACTCGGAGACCAAGGCCCCTTGCGCCAATATTTTTTCCGCCAACATTTTATTTTCCCGCGGATAAATATTTTCAAAACCGGCCCCCAAAACCCCAACGGTAAACCCACCAACCTCCAAAGCTCTCTTGTGGGCTTGAGCGTCAATCCCCAAAGCCAAACCGCTGACGATGGTCCAACCGGCTTGAGCCAATTCCCCCACTATATTGTGGCTGACCCGCATACCGTAGGCAGAGGGCTTTCTTGTCCCTACAACCGCTAAAAGATTGCCCGCCAAAGCCGACCCGGAACCTTTAATATAAAGGACCAAAGGCGGATTGGCAATGGCTTTTAATTGGGGCGGGTAATCATCACACTTCAATGTGAGGACAAGCGTGCCGCTCTTTTTAATCGATTTATATAAAGCAAAGACATCAGTCCGGCGACGAAATTCCTCCATGGGACCCAGCAAAGCAGGGGCAAGGCCTCCCTTGTCTCGCCATGCTTCGGCATCGGCAGACCAAGCCGCGCGGGGGCCACCGAAAATATCCAACAATTTTTGGCCCCTGACAGGTCCGATACCGGGCATGAGGCTCAATCCCACCATGTAAATTTTATCTTCCATGGCACCTCCTCCCTTAAAAGAAATTCGTCCCCGGCGGACAGTTTTTCTGGCCTTAGGCTTTCTTTTTTACTTTAAAGAACGATAAAAACAACCAAAACAAAATAAACAAATGCTTTCTACCTTTCATTACTTCCTCCTTCATTATCTTTCTTCCTCTGGCGGGAAGGTAACTATTCGATTGCTTGTTCCAAGTTACAATACGACTCCCTGCTTACAATCATTTGACCGATTAATAAATGTTATAAGAAAAAAATTTTACCAACCGATAAATGCCGTGAATCGATAAAGCTAGTGAGCCGATGAAGTAAGTAAAATATTATACTAGGCAAAATATTTGCGATCCAGACTCCTGTATTGGATGGCTTCGGCCAGATGGGCCGGCTCGATATCATCGCTTTCGTCCAAATCAGCGATGGTCCTGGCCACCTTCAAGATGCGATAGTAGGCCCGCGGGCTGATGTTCAAGGTTGAAAATGCTTTTGCCAAAAGGTTTTTACCGGCGGCACTGAGGGGGCAATACTTTTCTACTTCCTCAGTTCCCATGGCGCTATTAAATGATATGGGCAAAGCGGCAAAGCGACAAGCCTGAATCTCCCAAGCCCTTATGACTTTTTGCCGTATCGATGGCGATTCTTTTTGCCCGGCAGATCCTGCCAATATTGTCGCAGTATCAATTTGGGGAACATCGACATGAAGATCAATCCGATCGAGTAAAGGCCCCGAAATACGACTTTGATAACGCATTATCTCCCGCGGAGTGCAACGACATACCCTTGTTAAGCTGCCGAAATAGCCGCAAGGGCAAGGATTCATACTGGCAATCAGTTGAAAGGAACAGGGAAAGGAAACGCTCAACAAGGCTCGGGTCAAAACAATTTCTTGGTCTTCCAGTGGTTGGCGCAAAGCATCAAGGCTCCCCCTTTGGTATTCGGGCAGTTCGTCCAAAAAAAGGACGCCGTGGTGGGCCAAGGTAATTTCGCCCGGCCGCGGTATCTGTCCACCACCCACCAGGCCTGCAGTGGTCGCTGAATGATGGGGGGTCCGGAAAGGCCGTTCCTGGGGCAAGCCTTTTTCTGCCACCAAGAGGCCGGCCGCACTGTATATTGCAGCCACCTCCAACTGTTCTTTTTTATTCAAAGGAGGTAAAATAGTTTGGATGCGGCGAGCCAACATGGTCTTACCGGTACCCGGCGGCCCGATCAAAAGAAGATTATGTTTGCCCGCAGCAGCAATCTCCAGGCCTCTTTTACCTATTTGCTGACCTTTAATTTGTCCCAAATCCAAAACCTTGGCTCGGTAAGCTGTATTTTGCTGCGTCGAATCAACGGTTATTCCAGACGGCGGGGCCTGGCCCCGCAGCAAATTTGAGACATCTTCCAATCTTGTGACCGGTACAGAACGAAGGCCTTTAAGCGGCGCCACTTCACAAAAGTTTTCCCGAGGCAATACAATATTGGTAACATTGCTACCTTCGGTTGCCATGGCAATGGGCAAGACACCGTTGATTGGCTTAATCCTTCCGTCTAAGGAAAGTTCACCCAAGAAGAGGTAACGGTCAGTATCGAGCAAAGCCTTTTGGGTAGCCACCAGGATGGCAACTGCAATCGGCAAATCAAAGGAAGTACCGACTTTTTTTAGATCAGCCGGTGCCAAGTTGACGACTATCTTTTTGACCGGAAAATCGAGGCCGGAGTTGCGTATGGCGGCCCTTACCCTTTCCCGGGCTTCCCGAACTGAACTACCGGGTAAGCCGACAATTTCGAAGCCGGGCAGTCCACGGGAAATAGCCACCTCTACCTCCACCAAAAAACCCCGAACACCGATAACTGCACCGCTGAATATTCTGGCAAACATTTTAAAAACCGGTCGCTATTACATCTTTGATGATTTCAGCCCGCAGTATATCCGCCTCTATATCAATGGCCACCAAATCAAAGCGCATTGACCCGCTGTATCCCGTTTCCATTATGTAGTATCGGCTAGTATGCAAGAGTCTTTTAATTTTATCCGCCCCGACCGCCTCCCGTGACCGGCCGAAATTTTTTGTCGTGCGCAACTTTACTTCAACGAAGACCAAAAACTCGCCATGAGCTGCTATGATATCAATTTCACCCCGCGGTGTTTGGTAATTGGTACGAAGGATCCTATAGCCTTTGACTTGCAGGAATGCTTGGGCAATATTCTCTCCCCAGCGGCCCACTAAAACCTTGCTGGCTTTCATTTACATTACCCCCACTATTTACCAATATATTCTTTATCCAGCCACTATTCTCCTTTAGGAAATGCCTTTCTTTTTGAAATAATATGCTCCGTTATAAAGGAAATAAAAAACCAGGGTGGAATTAATACCCTGGAGGTGAAAACTGTGCGTATAAAATCTTTATTATCGACACTGGTATTACTTTTGGCCCTTTATTTTGTTTTGACCAATGTGGTCGTCTACATGCTTCCTCCTTACTTCTTCTTAAAGGCTTTGCAGGAATCGGATGATGAAAAAATATCCTCACTGGTCACCAAAGATGCAACATTTGAAGCCTTCATAGCCCAATTGGGAACCCTTACTCTCTTTGAAATAGATAAATATAAAATAGGTTTTGTTACGGAGAGGAATAAAGTACCGGCCACCATCTTCGTTACAAACAAATTTACCGGTAAAGACCGGGAGATACAACTCATGTTTACCGTACAACCCGGTGATCTCTTTAAACTGGAGCTGGGAACCATCGAAAAGATTCAAATAACTGAAGGCGATTGAGGTGTTGCCAACTTTATCGGCAACCGTTAATTTTTCTTTTTTAAAGATCCGGCAAATTCAATACCTTGCCGGGTTTTGTCTTAGCTTTTCCGAAGTATATCCCAATGGAGGCGGGGCAGCAATTTAATCAAAGGGTATCCCAAGGCCAACACCACTATCCCTTGGCTGATATTGATGCTCAAGGCCGTCAACCAATAGGGAAGATTAAACAACCAGTGTAGATACAGACTGACTAAAAAGCCGTTTAAGAAGATGGGACACAGGTAGGCAGCAAAACTTTTCCGGCTGCGATAGGTCAAATATGCTGCCAAAAGCGAGATCAAGCTTCCGCAGATTATGTCCACAAGCCCCAAACCACCGATGATATTGGCCGCTAAAACACCGATGAAGAGAGCGGGGATTGCTTCGACATATAATATGGGCAAAACTGATAATGCTTCGGCAACCCTCAATTGGAAAGGGCCAAAACTGATTGGCTGTAAAATGAATGTAATGGCAACATAAAGAGCGGCAATCAAACCTGCTCTTGTTATTTTTTTGGTCATTGTCGGGCCTCCTTTTAACCCAGAAAGGTCATTCGATGCAAGGGACAGGGACCGTACTTCTTTATCGCTTCAAGGTGGAACTTGGTACCGTAACCCTTATTATCTTTAAATTTATATTGGGGATATTGTTCGTCCAAGGAATTCATCAACCAATCCCGAGTTACCTTGGCGACAATTGATGCGGCTGCAATGGATTGGGATAAATTGTCGCCTTTGATGACGGGTATTTGAGGGACTGCCAAGGCAGGCGGAACTGTCTGTCCGTCAATCAAAATCAAGTTGGGCCGGCCCGGTGCCCTCACCAGCGCTGCGGCCATGGCTTCCATGGTGGCATTATTTATATTAATCGCATCTATTCTTGCCGGTAAAACCATACCAACACCGACACTGAGAGCATATTTGTGGATCAGGCAAAAATATTTTTCCCGCAACTGCTCGGATAATTGTTTGGAATCGCGTATGCCGGCCAGAAAAGTATTGGGGGGAAATATGACGCTGGCGGCTACGACCGGTCCGGCCAAAGGCCCTCTGCCGGCCTCGTCCACTCCCGCCACCATTAATCCCCATTGGCGGCGATATTGATCATCAAATTCCCTCATCTCTTGGGCCTTGAGCAAATATTTTTCAATGTCCTTTGCCATGCGCCCTACCTTTTGGCCGAGTTTTTTTACACCGGAGCGGGCATCCTTATCCAGTATTTGTGCCAAAGTCGGCGAATAGATGGTCTTTTTACTTACGGCACGTTGCAGTGCTTCCACCGTATAATCACTGAACATAATTTTCACTCCCGGGCTTTTCCAAAGTAATCCTCCCGATAAGGCCGCTGCGAAAATCTTTTAAAAAGGCCATGGCCGCATTTCCCATATTCACCGAGCCTCCTTTTTGCAGACAACCCCTTTGCCGACCTATCAGCTCCAGAGCCTCGTATGGAATTATGCCATGGGGCGAAAATTTGTAACGCTCCAGCAATAATTGGGGATACAAGTCGATCAACCGGCCCAAGAGGTCACAAGCTACTTCCAAGGGGTCAAAAATTCCTTCCTTAATGGAACCGATGGCGGCCAGGAGCAAACCCGTTTCTTTGTCCAACTTCGGTGTCAAGATTCCCGGCGAATCAAGGAGGGCCAACCCCTTTTGGGCCTGTACCCATTGGATACCTCGGGTAATCCCCGCTTTGTCGCTGGCCTTAGCCCGCCTTCGATCGCCCAGACTGTTGATTAGGGTCGATTTGCCCACATTGGGAATACCGGCAAGCAAAACCCGAAAATCTCTTTTACCCCGCCCCCTACGAAAACGCTCTTGATTGAACTCTTCACCCCGCTCTTGCAAGCTTTTTTGTAAAGGTAAATAGCTTTTCCGCTCCAAAAAGTTCAAAGCAAAGAATCTTTTGCCCCGCCGGGCAAAATAATCCGCCCAGCCGGCTGTAAGAACAGGATCCGCCAAGTCAGCTTTGGAACCGATAAGCAGGGTCTTTTCCGGCGGCGCCAACTCTTCCAAGAAGGGAGCTCGCCCGGTTAAGGGTAGCCGGGCATCCCTGATATCGATGACCAGATCAATTAGTTCAATTTCGCGCCGCAACTCATTTTTGGTCTTGGCCATTACGCCCGGATACCAGTTAGCCATCCTCTGTCCCCCTTTGGTAAAGGTTTTTAAATTTAAACAAAATCTAATTGGCTTTATTGGTCACCTTCTTTTAAAACTTCAAAAAGCGATACCTATGTTACCATAATATCATCTGTTAATATCAAACACAAAAAATAAAGAGGGATTGTGGTCCCTCTTTGCTGCAATTAAAACCTTTTTTCTTTTACTCGGGCGGCCCTGCCGACTTTCTTGCGTAGATAGTACAGCTTGGCCCTGTTAACATCCCCGCGCCGCAATATTTCTATCTTGGCCAGGTTGGGCGAGTGGAGAGGAAACGTTCTCTCGACACCGACACCATGGGAAATCTTGCGCACAGTAAAAGTTTCTCGTATACCGCCGCCTTGCTTTCTTAAAACAAGACCTTCAAATATTTGAATACGCTCTTTGCCACCCTCGATAACTTTAACATGGACCTTCAAGGTATCGCCAGGGACAAATTGGGGCAAATCATCTTTTTTCTGCTTGTTCTCTAAACGATTAATTATCTTCAAAGGAATTCCTCCTTTCCAATCCGTTTACTTACTTGCAATTTTCTTCATTCTTTACTTGCTGCAAAAGTTCCTTAAGGTTTGCATCGAGTTCGATATGATCCAACAAGTCGGGCCGCAAACGCAAGGTTTGCCGTAAGCTTTCTTTCTGTCGCCACTCTTCTATCTTTTGGTGATCGCCGCTGAGTAGGATGTCGGGGACAAGCATGCCGGCAAATTCATAGGGCCTGGTATAGTGGGGATGGTCCAAAATTCCCCGGTAAAAGGAATCGCCCACAGCCGAATCTTCATCACCTAAAGCCCCCGGTAAAAGTCTGATTACGGAATCCAATACAACCAGGGCAGGTATCTCGCCACCGGTTAAGACATAATCACCAATCGAGATTTCATCGGTCACCAAGCTTTGGCGAACTCGTTCGTCCACTCCTTTGTAACGGCCGCAAATTAAGATCAACCAATCTTCCTCCGCCAACTCCAAGGCCAGTTTCTGATTGTACGGGATACCTTTGGGCGTTAGTAAAATGACACGGGCTTCCTTATCGGCGGGCTCTTTTTCTTTAATATCGATCAAAGCCTGCCAAATCGGTTCAACCTTCATTATCATGCCCGGACCGCCACCGTAGGGCCGGTCGTCCACCATGCGATGTTTGTCAAAAGCATAATCCCTTATATCGTGATTATTTATTTTTAAAAGACCTTTTTCCTGGGCTCGGGAAATTATGCTGTATTGCAAAGGTCCGGTAAATATTTCCGGAAAGATTGAAAGCAAGTCAATGCGCATCATCATTATCTCCCAACAAACCGGGTATAGGATCGATTAACATGGTTTTCTCCGCTAAATTAACTTCCCTTACCACTTCTTTTGTAGCCGGTATCAAGTACTCTTTGGAGCCGGCGACGACCCTGTAAACGTCATTGGCCGGTAACAACATAACTTCCTTTAGTATACCCAAGCGGCGCTTTTCTTTGGTAAAAACCTGCAAGCCTTCCAGCTCATATATATAATAGTGGTCAGGCGGCAATTGCAAACGCTCTTCAATCGGTATCTCCAAATAGAGATTGCGCAATTTTTCAGCCTTGTCTTTACTGTCTACACCGTCAAATCTCAGGTAGACACACCCTTTAAAAAATTTACACTCCACCGGAGTCAATGCTTCAATGGTACCGGTTTCAGTATCTTCATAGTATAAGGTTTGCAAATCTGCAAAGCGTTGCGGGTCATGGGTCAAAGGCTCAACTTTTAACTCTCCTTTGATACCCCGGGGTCGCAACACCCGCCCAACAATGATTCTCCTCATCCGGTTTCACCTGTTTATTCCCGAATTTCAATATAACACTTTTTTCCCCGACGGGCCGCTGCCGTTTGGGCAATGACACGGATAGCCCGGGCGATTCGCCCTTGCTTACCTATTATGCGACCCATATCCTCCGGTGCAACATTTACCAGAATTTTGACGTTATTGTCTTCTTCTTCACTGGTAATAACGGCATCATCGGGACTTTCGACCAAAGATTTTACGATGTATTCGACGATTTCTTTCATGCAAATCTTCCCCCTTATTGGCGAGCATTGTTAAACTTCTCCATAATACCGGCCTTTTGAAACAATGACTTGACGGTATTGGAAGGTTTGGCACCCTTGGCCAGCCATTCCAAAGCTTTTTCTTCTTCAATTTTTACGTTTTCCGGTTCGGTCAAGGGGTCGTAATAACCCAAGTTATCGATGACACTGCCATCCCGGGACCGTCTTGAATCAGCCACTACAAATCGATAGAATGCATTTCTTTTGGAACCCATTCTCTTCAATCTTATTCTTACCGACACTCATCCACCCTCCCTTCCGATCTGTTGCCTTAGTATTTATCTAAATAAGTTACTGTCCCCAAGCGATTTTAAAAGGGGAATTTACCTGACAGTAACGGATTCTTTCCTTTGTGCATACTTTTAAACATCTTTTGTGTCGCCTTATATTGCTTTAAAAGTTGGTTGACCTCTTGAGTGGAAGTGCCGCTCCCTTTGGCTATCCTTTGGCGACGGCTCCCGTCGATGATATCGGGGCGCATCTTTTCCCGTCGGGTCATTGAGCGAATGATCGCTTCGATTTTAACCAATCTTTTGTCGTCTACTTTTAAGTTCTTCAAGGCCTTGTGAGAGCCCAAACCGGGAATCATGCCCAACAATTGATCCAAGGGACCCATCTTCTTTAATTGTTGAAGCTGATCAAGAAAATCATCAAGGGTCAGACCGTCTTCCTTGAGCTTGCGATCCAGGGCAGCGGCTTTTTCCATGTCGTATTCCGCTTCAACTTTCTCTATCAAGCTAAGGATATCGCCCATACCCAAAATCCTCGAGGCTAAACGATCGGGATGAAAAACCTCCAGTTCACCGATCTTTTCTCCCATACCGATATATTTTATCGGAACACCGGTCACAGCCTTGATGGATAAGGCGGCGCCACCCCTGGCATCTCCATCCATCTTGGTTAAAACAACGCCGGTCAAGCCCAAAGTATCATTGAAGTTGGTGGCCAAGCCAACTGCATCCTGCCCGGTCATGGCATCGGCTACCAATAAAATTTCCTGCGGCTTCAGCAGTTTTTGCAAATCGGCCAACTCACCCATCATCTCCGTATCAATATGGAGGCGGCCGGCGGTATCAATGAGCAGAAGTCCGTGGCCGTTTTTGCGGGCATAGGTCAAGGCTGCCTTGCAAACATTCAAGGGCTTGGTACCGGTACCCATGGAAAATACCTCAACATCGATACTTTTGCCCAAAGTCTCCAATTGGTCTATTGCCGCCGGCCGATATATATCGGCGGCAACGAGCAAGGGATTGTGCCCCCTACTCTTCAGCATTTGGGCCAATTTGGCCGCTGTGGTGGTCTTACCGGAACCTTGCAAGCCAACAAGCATGAGAACCGTCGGATCACCGCCCAAATTTAAATCCGCTTGATTTTCGCCCATTAGGGCGGTCAACTCACCGTGAACAATCTTCACAATCTGCTGGCCCGGCGTCAAACTCTTTAAAACAGCTTCACCGACGGCTTTTTCCTCTACATCGGCGATGAAGTCTTTGACTACCTTAAAATTAACATCGGCCTCCAAAAGAGCAATCCGTATCTCCCGCATGGCCACCTTTATATCTTTAGGTGTCAGCTTACCCCGTGATTTTAAACGGTTCATTACATCTTGCAACTTTCCGGCTAAACTGGAAAAAACCATGGCTATTGAACTCCTTCATAATTATCTTCCAAAGCAATGATTGCTTTGATCAGCCGTACCTTATCGGCATCGGCGGCCGAGGGCAAACTTTCAACCAAAGTCCGCAAATCCTCCAAACCGGCCTTGATAACTTTATCTTTTTCCGCCAAATGCAGCTTGGCTTCAAATTCAACCAGTAATTTTTCGGCCCGCTGTAAATGGTCATAGACGGCCTGTCTGCTAATTCCGAAACGGTCACTTATTTCACCCAAAGAAAAATTGTTTAAATAATAGTCGGCAACGATCTTTCCTTGTCTTTCAGTCAGCAAATGGCCGTAATAATCAAATAGAACCCCAATTTTAACGGTTTTCTTCAACATAAAATCACCTGCAAGGTGTAAAGGTCAAACACTTTACAGGTGTTAGTATACCCCAGTTAATTTCTTTTGTCAATAAATATTTACTTTTTTAATCGGGCTCTGTCAAATTGCACCGTTTTGCTTATTCCACTAAATCAATAAATTTAAATTGGTTTACGTCAAAAAGACCCATATCGGTTACCTTCAGCTCCGGAATGACAGGCAAGGCGATGAAGGCCAGAGTCATAAAGGGATCAAAATCCCGCTTTACCTGCAGTTGGTCGTAGGCAATAGCCAGCATCTCATCGAGTTTTTCCACTACTTCCTCCAGCGCTTGCTCCGACATCAAACCACCTATAGGTAATTCCAAAGTTGCCAAGATTTTGCCCCCGGCGGCGATGGCCAACCCACCGCCGACCCGTTTCAGTTCCTTAATGGCTAGGAGCATATCCTCATCATTGGCACCGATTACTATCAGGTTATGAGAATCATGGGCAACGGTGGAAGCGATGGCCCCCTTTGTCAAGCCGAAACCCTCCACCAGGGCAAGACCGATATTGCCGGTTTTCCTATGCCTTTCGATTACGGCTACCTTGAGCAAATCATCTCCCCGCAGGAAGTTGCCTGCCTCGACCACCAGACCATCCTTGACCGAGCGGATCGATTTCTCCGTTATTATGCTATGCGGCACAAGCTTTATAACATTGACTTTTTCCCCGACGACAGGAATGGCCAGATCCGCCGCGCTGACATCTTTTATATTTACAGTATAACGCAGGGAATCGCTTGCCGGGACATCAATTCGGAAGAAGGGGCGGTTATTTTCAGCGACCAAGAGGCCCGCTTTAAAAACTTTGACCACATTAAAATCATGTAGATTGTCCAAGACAACCAAATCGGCCCGGTAACCCGGCGCAACAGCCCCTTTATCGGCCAATTTATAGGCTTGGGCCGTATTCCAGCTTGCCATCTTAATGGCATCGATAGGATCAAAGCCTTCTTTTACAGCCAACCTTATATTATGATCAATGCTACCCTGCCGTAACAAGTCGCGGGGATTTTTGTCATCGGTACAAAATAAACAGCGGCTCAAATTGTCTTTACTAACCACCGGCAGCAGGGTCTTTAAATTCTTGGCTGCAGACCCTTCCCGGATATGGATATACAGACCCAATCTCAAGCGGTCCAACATTTCCTCGCCGGTCGAACATTCGTGTTCCGTTTGGATGCCCCCCGCTACATAAGCATTCAGATCTTTGCCAACAAGCAGGGGACCGTGACCGTCGATTATCTTATCAGCAAAAAGGCGAAGCTTAGCCAAGACCTTCTCGTCCCCGCCGATAACTCCCGGATAATTCATCATCTCCCCCAAACCCAGGACTCCCTCTTCGTCCATCAGTTCCGCCAAATCCGCCGCTTCCAAAAGGGCTCCGGCGTTCTCAAAGGGAGTAGACGGAACACAACTGGGCAACATGATATAAATATCAAGGGGCAAATCCTTACCGGCCGCCAACATATACCTTATTCCTTCCAAGCCCTTGACATTGGCTATCTCATGGGGATCGGCAATAACGCTCGTCACACCGTGGGGCAAAACCGCCTTGGCAAATTGGCCTGGCGTAACCATGGATGATTCGATATGGATATGAGAATCGATGAAACCCGGTGCCAAGTAGCGGCCCGTCAAATCTATTTCTTTCCGGCCCTCGTAGCTACCCAAAGCAACTATGCGGCCCTTTTCTATGGCCACATCACCCCTGTTGATCTCATTGGTGAATACGTTGACGATATTGGCATTTTTCAAGACCAAAGCCGCCTTCTTTTCACCCTTAGCTATCTTAATAATTTCTTCCATTTTAATCGCCTTTCTTCGTGCCGCTTAGCGGCTAATTTTGCCGGCAATCTTCCAGCCGTCTGTCGGCGCCTATTTAAATCGGACCCATTAATAATTAGGGCGGATTTTAAAAGAGGCTGCCTCCCTGGGGAAGCAGCCTTTTCAAGCGGCCGGTTAGAGAAAAATATGGCGTAAAACAAATAATGCTGCCAATACATACATAATGATTGAAACATCTTTGTGTTTCCCGGACAGCACTTTCAATATCACAAAAGAAACCATACCAAATACGATACCTTCAGCAATGCTGTAAGCAAAAGGCATCATGACGATGGTCAAAAATGCCGGTATGGCCTCTGTAAAATCTTCCAGGTCAATCTGCAAGATCGGGGTCATCATAAATAAGCCGACCAAGATCAAAGCCGGTGCAGTGGCTTCTCCCGGAATCATGAGAAAGAGCGGTGATAGAAAGAGGGCCAATAAAAACATACCCGCCGTGGACAGGGCAGTAAGACCGGTTCTACCTCCATCGGCCACTCCCGAAGCAGATTCCACGTAGGTTGTTACGGTGCTGGTACCCAAGCAGGCACCGGCTACGGTACCGATAGCATCGGCCAGCAAAGCCCGGTTGGCCCTGGGCAATTTATTTTCCTTATCAAGCATATCCGCCTTGGCTGCAACACCGGTGAGGGTTCCCACAGTATCGAATATGTCGACGAAGAGAAAAGTGAATACTACCAAAAGCATATCCCAGGTGAATATTTGGCTCCACTCAAATTGGAAAGCCAAACCCTTCAAGGAAGGCGGCATCTGGAATATTGCCTGGGGCAAAACAGTGACCCCCATCGGTATACCGATAACGGTGGTGGCTAGGATACCGATTAAGAGAGCCCCCCGCACCTTCCAGGCCAATAGTGCCCCGGTAATTACGATACCGATTAAGGCCAAAAGGACGCCCTTGCTCGAAAGGGTTCCTAAACCCAAGATTGTGCCGTCCCCGGTCTCAATTATACCGGCATTGGCAAAACCTATTAAAGCAATAAAAAGCCCGATTCCAACGGCCACTGCCCGTTTTAGATTCATTGGAATCGCATCAAAAATTGCCTCCCTAACTTTAAATAAAGAAAGGATGATAAAAATAATACCTTCAATAAGAACGGCAGTCAAGGCAAATTGCCATGATTTGCCCATTCCGATTACAACCGTGTAAGCAAAGAAAGCGTTGAGCCCCATACCGGATGCCAAGGCAAAAGGATAGTTGGCCAAAAGGGCCATGGCAATGGTGGCAATAATTGCCGATATAGCTGTTGCGGTAAATACACCACCCAAGTTCATACCTGCATCGGACAAAATCAAGGGGTTGACGATCAGGATGTAGGCCATGGTCATAAAGGTGGTTATTCCGGCCACGATTTCAGTTCTTACATTAGTTTTGTTGGCTTGCAATTTAAATTGTCTTTCTAAAAAACCATTATTGCCAGACATTTTACTCCTCCCTCATTATCGAATAATTAAACAGCTTTTTATTCTCCTTTCTCTTAATATAGCCAAAACTTCTCCACAATAAAACAAATTCCTTCTAGCTGATCTCTTTAATCTTTTGAATAAAAGCCGGAGGATTAACGATTTCCCCGCCCATAAAGGGGGTACCGGTTTCCCTTAAATATTGATATATTTCTTCATAAAAAATACCCGGTGAGCAAATTGTCCCGGGTATAGCTGTTATATTTGAGAGATAAAGGTTTTGGATATTATTAGGTTTTATTATTGCGACTTATATATATTTATCGACCGGCATCGCTAAAAATTAACGATGGGCTTAAATCCCCCTTTTGCTTCTAATATTACGCCGAAAAGCAGACCAAATCCTTTTCTTAAGCCGGCAATTTTTTGTTTTTCTAGGAAAGCAAGCTTTCCACAAACAAGTTCCGCTCGAAAGGCTTTAGATCTTCGCGGCTTTCCCCCAGACCGATAAGAAATACAGGCAGGCTGAGTTCTTTAGCCAAAGCAAAGACGATACCGCCTTTGGCCGTGCCGTCCAATTTGGTCACAATGACACC
The DNA here is from genome assembly GCA_964568715.1 of uncultured Halanaerobiales bacterium. Lineage (GTDB taxonomy): Bacteria > Bacillota > Halanaerobiia > B1SED10-174 > B1SED10-174 > CAZMQU01. Next base: position 60,987 of record CAZMQU010000007.1, on the reverse strand, counting down.
GTCAACCTCCAAAGCGCCGTTGAAAGCCCGACCCTGTTCCAGGGCGTTTTGGCCGTTGGTGGCATCGATTACCAATATAATCTGCAAGAAATTATCCGCTCCGGCCAATACACGCTTTATCTTACCCAGTTCCGCCATCAGATTCTTTTCGGTGTGCAGGCGGCCGGCTGTATCCACCAAAAGGTAGTCGGCGCCGCGAGCCAAAGCGGCTTTTTTTGCATCAAAAACGACGGCGGCCGGATCAGCACCGGGACTTTGGGCTATTACCGGTATGGTCAAGCGTTCCCCCCAAATCTGCAGTTGATCAATGGCAGCGGCCCGATAAGTATCGGCCGCCGCTATAATCACATTTTTACCTTCTTCTTTCAAACGATGCCCCACTTTGGCCAAAGAAGTAGTCTTGCCGGACCCATTGACCCCTACAAACAAAAGTGTCTTCAACCCTTCCTCTCCGGTTGCCAATTGCCCTTGGGGCAACATTTCTACCAACATTCCCTTAAAATAATCCAGCAGTTCATCGGCGGTCAGCTTTTCCTTCTTTACGGCTTCCCGTAAATCTTCCACGACGGCCATGGTCGTACTAACACCTACATCTCCGCGAATCAGTATTTCTTCCAATTCGTCAAAAAAATCGTCGTTGATGTCACCCTTAAACAGTGCTTTTACACCGTTCCAAATGTCGCTTCGCGTTTTCTGCAATCCATTGATGAATTTTTGCCACAGTGTCATTGACAATCTCCTAACTTGCTTTTTCTTTTAGTCGGTAAGATACTATGGTCGATACACCTGCTTCTTCCATGGTTATACCATATATGGTATCTGCTTCAGCAATCGATCTCTTCCGGTGGGTAATGACTATGAATTGGGACAGATCAGAATACTCCCGTAAAAATAAGTTGAATCGGTCAACATTAGCCTCATCCAAAGGCGCATCAATCTCATCGAGAATATAGAAAGGACTCGGCTTGACCCGCAAGACGGCAAACAAAAGAGCAATGGCCGCCAAAGCTTTTTCGCCGCCCGACATCAAAGAGAGTTTTTGCAGTTTTTTGCCCGGCGGCTGAGCAACAACTTCCACACCCGTCTCCAGAAGATTTTCCTCATTGGATAGATATAATTCGGCCCGCCCGCCTTGGAAAAGATGTTTGAAGATACCTTCAAATTCTTTTGCAACATTTTTAAATGTCGCCAAAAATTTTGCTTCCATGGTCTTATCGATACTGGCGATAATTTGCTTGAGGGTTTTTTGGGCATCCCGAAGATCTTTGTGTTGCTCCCGCATAAAATTCAGGCGGGTCTCCAATTCTTTATATTCCTCTATGGCCCCTAGATTGACAGGGCCCAGCATCCTGCGCCGCTCTTTGAGTTTTTTTATCTCTTCATCGGCATTGGCCAAGGAGAAACAATCATCAATCATTCCTTCAGCTTCTTCTATCGTTAAATCATATTCAGACCGCAAATTTTCACTGATCCGCTCCCGGGCGTCGTTGATATTCCCAAGGCGCAACTGCAAATTGCTGATTTGGCCTTCCAACGCCACGACTTGTTCATTTATTTGGGCCAATTCATTCTCTTTGCTGATTAAAATTTCCTGCAGTTGCTTTTTCTGTTGTCTGTTTTTGGCCAGCTCATCCTCCTTGACGGTCTTGATTTCATTTATTGATATTATATCTCGGGCATATGTTGCCAGATCTCCTTGCAAGCTTAAAATAGAATTGGCCAAATCGGTAATCTGTTTTTCCTTATCTTTGCTTTCATTTTGGATCTTGACAATTGTTTGCTGCAGCTGGTTGCTCATCTGGCGGAGATGGTTGCATTCATGGCGTTTACCGGTAATTTCAACTCGTATATCCATCAACTGCCCCTGCGTATCACCTATCTCCAAGCGAAGCTTTTCCATTGCAGCCTCGACTTCTTGCGATTTGCGTCTTTCCTCCTGGTATTTCTTTTGATGCTCAAAAAATATTGCCTGTTTAGCATCAATACTGCTGATAACCTTGGCCAGTTCTTTTTCCAATTCCAAGCAACGCTGCTCGAACTGATTGACATTAGCCCTTTGTTTTTCTTCATTCTCCAGAATTATTTCCAAATCTTTTTCGCAGGTCCGTAGACCGATTTCGCTGCCGGTCAACTCTTCCTGATAGTATTTTTGTTGCTTTTGGGTCGTCACATATTTGTTTTCTGCTTCCAAAAGCCGCCGGTCTACTTCTGTTAACCTTGCCTTGCAAGCAGCAATCTGTTTTTCCATGGCCACCACATTGCTCTTTTTGCCGGTGGCCGGCCGGCTCAAACGAGCCCCGCCGGTCATAGCCCCGCCGGGATTTATAACATCACCCTCCAGAGTGACAACCCGCAGTCGGTTTTTAAGGTTCCTACTTACTGCAACGGCTTCTTTCAGAGTGCTTGTAACAAGAACATTGCCCAAAAGATGAGCAAAGGCATTATGATATTCGGGCGGATATTCGATTAAATCCAAGACTGTACCGCAAACACCGGGCAGATTTAAAACTTGCTTCTCATTGTGGTGGAGGCCTCTGACGCTAACCAGATTGAGGGGTAAAAGGGTAACGCGCCCCGCTCCTTTGCGCTTCAAAAAATCTATGGCTTTTTCTCCCTCTGCTGCGGAGCGGACAATTATATTTTGATTGCGCCCCCCCAAAGCGGCGGCAATTGCTTCACTGTATTTTGCATCCGCCCGATAAAGCTCCGCAACGACACCGATAATTCCCGTTAAACGCCCGGCATTACTTTCTTGTAAAATTGCTTTTACCCCTTGGGAAAATTCATAGTCGGTCTCTTTAAATTCCTTAAGGAGTGCCAATTTTCCCTGCAGTGAATCGTACTCAATTTGGAGTAGCTTTTGTTCCCCCTCCAGCTCCTGCAATTCCTTCCTTTGCACTGCCAGAAGACTTTCCAAACCCATCTGTTTCTCCTGCAACTTGGCATGATACTGCTTTTTTTCTTTGAGTTGCTCTTCGACGGCAGCCTTTTTTACGCGGAAGGATTCAAGATTCTTTTCGGCCTCTTCCTGCATACTTTCCACTTCTTGGATTCTTGTCTCCAAGCGGGCTGCTTGCCCCTCGTTTTCTTGGAGCATATGGCGCTGCCGGGAGCTTTCATTCAGTATTTCCCTGATGCTTTCCCTATATAACTCTTTTTTCTTAAGCAAATCATCCCAATAAGCCAGGTTTTCTTTTTCCCCCCGGGAAAATGAAGCCAGACGGCCTTCATATTCTTCTAAAACAGTTTGGCCGGCTGCCAAGTCTTGATCAATCTGTGCCTTTTCTTCTTCCTTGCCGGCCAGATAGCCACCCAATTGTTTTATATCTTCAATTCTTTCTTTCCTTTGTTCTTCTATTTCAACCAACCGCTCTTGGCCCATCTCAATCTTATTGTGAAGCATCTCGACTTTGCTTTGTTTTTTATACAATAGATCACGGTTGGTATCAATGACCTCGGTCAATTTTTTGACCTCGCCAACAATCTGCCGTGTGATTGCCTCAATTTTCCCTTGCTTATTTTTGTTTGCCGACAACTCTGCTTCTTTTTCCGCCAGAGCCGCTTGCAGGTTGAGGCGTTGGCTTTCCATCTCTTTATACTTATTCATCAAAAGATTTACTTCCAAATCGGCCAGGCTTTTTTGTAATTCGATATACTCTTTGGCCAAACGGACCTGTTGACGCAAAGGGCGGGCTTGTCTGTTAATCTCATGAATTATGTCGCGAATTCGGCGGATTTGTTGATCTGTATTGGCAATCTTCGTCAAGGCTTCCTTTTTTCTGATTTTGTACTTAATAATTCCCGCCGCTTCTTCAAAGAGTTCCCGTCGATCGGTGGGTTTACTCATCAACAAAGTTTCGATCTTGCCTTGTCCCAAAATAGAGGAAGAATCCTTGTGGATGCCACCGTCAATTAAAAGATCTTGGATATCTTTGAGCCGACACGGTTCTTCGTTGATAAAAAAGGCACTTTCCCCTTCCCGATTAATTCTACGCGTGACGGTGACTAATTTTTCCTCCAAGGGAAAAGCGCCGTCGGTATTGTCGAAAGTCAGGGTTACTTCTGCCGAATTGGAACCGCTGCGTTTGGAACTGCCGGAAAAAATCAGATCGACCATCTTACTGCCCCGCAAAGATTTGGCACTATGTTCCCCTAAGACCCACTGAATGGCATCGACGATATTGCTTTTGCCACTGCCGTTGGGACCGACAATTGCCGTCAAATTTTCGTTGAATTGCAAAATCGTTTTATTCGGGAAAGATTTAAAGCCTCGCAAAGCTACTTCTTTCAAAAACAAGCTTCCCACACCCCGCTTCCCTGTACCATATTAACTGATTGTATCTTCTTATAATATCGCAACAAAGTAAAACCCATCCGGAAAGGACAGGTTTTACGCAGTAACCATTCCGCTTTATCACTAGCGCGGCTCAATAAAGAACTTTATGGCCGTCCTTTCTTCTCCGTCAATCTCAATTTCGGCAAATGCAGGAATAAATACTAAATCAATACCGTTGGGCGCTACATATCCTCGACAAATGGCAGCCGCTTTTATAGCTTGATTGACCGCCCCCGCCCCCACGGCCTGCATTTCTGCTTTTCCTTTTTCTCGTAAAACCGCAGCCAAGGCACCTGCAACAGCTTTTGGGTGTGAATTTGCTGAAACTTTTAGTACTTCCATACCTTCAGCCCTCCTCCTAATTTTGGGGTGTTTGTTCCTTCATCTTTAGTATATTAAAAAGAAAATATCTTGGTGATTTTTAATCTTCAATTCCACAAAAAAAGGTAAAAACCTCTTTTTGGCCCGCCTATATTTCCTGTAGCGCCTTTATCTCCCAATTTTCCAAGTGCCGATATTGACCCTCCGCCAGCCCGCTTAGCTTAAGGGGGCCAATCCTAATCCGTTTCAAACCGAGAACCGGCCAATCCAAGGCAGCAAACATTCTTCTGATTTGCCGATTACGTCCTTCATGGATGGTAATCTCCACCCGGCAGAACTCTCCTTGCCTTTTTACGCCGCCTATTTTTGCCGGTGCCGTCAAGCCGTCGGCCAACATTATTCCTTGCCGCAACCTTTTTAAGCCCTCTTCATCAACCCGGGCAGCGGTTTTTACCAAGTAACTCTTTTCAATTTCAAAGCGGGGATGAGCAATTCGATAAGCCAGCCCGCCGTCGTTGGTTAAAAAAACCAAGCCTTGGCTGTCCCAATCCAAGCGCCCCACCGGATAAAGGTGCTGAAAATGTTCAGGCAGTAGATCCAATACCGTCGGGCGCCCTTGAGGATCGCTACGGCTGGTAATGTAAAGGGGGGGCTTGTGGAGAATAATATAAGCCAGCCGGCGGGGCCGAATAATTTTACCGTCAACGGTGACCACATCTTCATCTTCCTTTATCTTTGTTCCCAACTCCCTTATCGTTATATCGTTTACCTTTACCCGGCCCGCTTTTATCAGTTCTTCACTTTTGCGACGAGAAGCCACCCCGCATAGTGCCATATATTTCTGCAAACGCAAAGCCATTTCAATCATCCTCGAAAAAACCATTTTTCCCTTAAAAATCGGGCCAATCGCTGCAAAAGACTTTTCTTTTGAACTTCTTCGCCAAGCAAAAGCTGAATGGAGAACTTTTCCTCGTCATAGGAGATTTCCATCTTGCCGATGGGCGCATCTTTCGGTATATGGCCTTTTAATTCCAGGGGTACTATAATTTTCCTTACCAGGACAATACTTTCCTGCTTAGGAATTAAAATTTCCAATTTTTTAGCCGCATAAATCGGCACCGGCTCCTGGCCCTTTACATTTATTTTACCGACCGGTTCTCCCCGCTCGACAACCGTATAGAGTCGAAATTTTTCCAAACCGTACTCCAAAAGTCGTACCGCATCCCCCCACCGGTCGCCGCTGTTTAAAAGAACTGCAATCACTTGTCGCCCTTGCCTGGTAGCGGAAGCCACCAAACAGCGGCCGGCCTTGGCGGTGTAGCCGGTTTTGACCCCATCGGCACCTTCAAAAGACCACAAAAGCCGATTAAAATTGTGCACTCCCCGGCTCCAACTCAAGCCCGGGTGGGTGAGCGTATAATCCTTGGCTGACACTATTTTTTTAAATAAAGGAAGCTCCATAGCTTTTTTGGTGATCAGCGCCATATCATAGGCAGTGGTGTAGTGTTCCTCATCAGGCAAGCCATGAGGATTGGTGAAATTACTGTTTAAGGCCCCGGCCTGGCGGGCCATCTCATTCATCATTTGAGCAAATTCGTCTACGGAACCACCGATGTGTTCCGCAATAGCCGTGGCCCCGTCATTGCCCGAACAGAGCATGACACCGTAAAGTAAATCCAAAAGGGGCAGTTTTTCCCCTTCTCTTAAATAAAGGGAGGATCCGCCCTCGGAGGCAGCCATTTTGCTGACTGTGACCAAAGAATTCAAATCTCCGTTCGATATAGCCAAGTAGGCTGTTATGATTTTTGTTATGCTGGCCGGCGGTCTTTGTTTATGGATGTTTTTCGCAAAGATAATTTTACCGGTGGCCCCATCCATTAAAATAGCCGCATCAGCGCTTACATTGATTGCCCTCGCTTGCGGTGAAAGAAGCAAAACAAAAAGCAAGGCCCATAATAGCGTCTTTTTTCTCATATCGGATTCCTCACTTTTTTACTGGTCGGGCTTTTTATTTATTATCTGAGAAATGGTATTTTGTAACTGTTGGAGCAATTCAGGTGCGCTGTTGATTAATTTATCCAAGGCGTTATTGTCTTTTACCGTTAAGAGGCGGACCTGCCCGCCGCCAACAATTAAAAAGGCCACCGGTGATAAGGTAATCCCCGCTCCGCTTCCACCGGCAAAAGGAATCTTTTTACCGTTATCATTGGCCTTCTGGGCATTGTACTTGGCCCCGCCGGCGGCAAAACCGAAGGATACACGGGAAACGGGTATAATAACATGACCATCCACCGTCTCCACCGGCTTGCCTACGATGGTATGGACATCGACCATCCCTTTTATGTTTTCCATGGCAATATTCATCAAACTTTTAATAGGATGCTCTTCCATAATCGGTCCTCCCCTTATTCTTCAAAATTAAGAGTAAATAGCCAATAAGTATTTTCCCCAGAGAGAAAGTAAATATGCATCTGAGGAAAATATTGACGCTTTCCCGTTCAAAGACAGGATTTATCTGCCAAGAGATTGCGTCGATCGGCCAATCCTTTTCCTGCAAATAAAGCATCAGCGGTGCCAAAGTCGACCAAAGACCGCCAATAAAGATACCGGTCAGGGCAGGATTGGGTAAACCAATATCGGCCTCGATTTCCAAAAATTTTAGATTAACCAAGGAAACCAAGTCTACCAATCGTTTTAACAAATCTATGTTCTCCAAAAGAAGACGGCTATTTTCGAATATTTCTCGGTAAACCGGCTTTGGAGAGGTCGGGATAGCAGCGGGAGGCCCTAACATTATGCGTACCGACACGGCCGGAGTAAAAAACCACACCAGTAGCATAACTTCGTAATTTCCCTCCACGTAAAAGATTGCCCCTTCAACACCGAAGGGCAAGAAAAGAAAGGCCAGAAACAGAAAAAGAACCGCAAGCATCAAACTCCTCCTCGGTTCTTATTTTCCCCCTCTTTTAGCAAATGATACCAAGCCCAACCTAAATAAAAGACCCCGCTTTAGGCAGGGCCTTCCGAATCCGCTCTTTCCAGGTCGGTATCTTCTTTGTGCAAAAGGGGCCCGCCGCTTCCTTTGATTTTTTCCGGATCGGGCAAATCTGCAATGCTGTCGAGCCGAAAAGATCTTAAAAAAAGATCGGTCGTCCCGTAAAGAATAGGAGTCCCTGTTTTTTCTACCCGCCCCACCTCTTCAATCAACCCCTTTCTGACCAGGGTAAGGAGGGCTTTTTCAGCTTTGACACCGCGAATCTCTTCAATTTCGCTGCGGGTTATAGGTTGCCGATAAGCAATTATTGCCAAGGTCTCAAGAGAAGCTTGGGTTATCCGCTGTTGAACCTTGGGTTGATACAGATCCTTAATTATGTCAACATAAATATCCTTAGGGGAAACCATTACCCCGCCGGCGATATATTCGATTTGAATACCGCGATTATCATCATACTTATATTCGTTGGCCAACTCTTCGAGCAAAAGTTTGACAGTATCCTCATCAATAGCTAAGGCTTGGGCCAACTCCTCTGTCTCCATCGGATCAACCGCATAGAAGATGATGGCTTCCAAAGCAGCCTTTATTTTAATTGGGTTTTCCATGGGCTTCCTCCTCTCCCATGATGGTTATTTTGGCAAAGAATCCTTCTTGCAATATTTTAATCTTCTGCAATTTGGCCAACTCCAAGAGAGCCAAAAACGAAGCCACTTTTTCATAACGGCTTTCGGTATCATTGATAATATTCATGAAGTCATATCCGGCAGGATATTTCCGGCAAAGGTTCAATATGTCTTCCATCTTTTCACTGACCGTATAAGCGTCCTGTTCAATTTCATGCCACTTCATTTCTTTGCTTTTGCTTTGGAGAACCCCAATCTTCTTTTGCAGACCGGCCGCAAGCATGGCCCGCTTAAAAGCTTCCTCCAGCTGTTCCAACTCTATTCCTTTCAGGGGATCTTCGTCGAATTGCTTTCTATCCTCCAAGCGATCCAATAAACTTACCAGATGATCGGAGGTTCGAAAAAGACCGTCAATTCCTTTTTCTTCCCTGATACGCAAGATCTTGGTCGTCTCCCGTACCTTTTTGTAAAATATCAATCTTTTGACTAAGTCCGGCTCCGGCGCCTGTTGTGTTCTGCGCCTTTTGGAACCGGGCAAAAGTACCTTCGTCTTCAATTGCAAAAGTTCGGCCGCCATAAGAAGAAATTCACTGGCAATATCAAGATCCATCTCTTGCATTTGATTTAAATAAGCCAAGTATTGTTTGGCAACCTTGTGCAGCGAGATGGTGCTTATATCCAGCCGGTTTTCTTCAATTAAATAAAATAAGAGGTCAAAAGGCCCCTCAAAAGAATCGAGGCGGATGCGATATTCCATAAGCAACCTCCCACTTCACCCAAAGACATTGCGTAATAGAGATAAAATAAACTCAGTTCACCGGCCACCACTAAGAAGCCGGAGAAAACTATAAAAAATACTTTCACTTTTCTGCCCCACAAAACAGGGGTTAAAAGTCCCTATTGACTGTCAAACGCCGACCAACAAGAGATTGGTGATAAAATTTATTACCGGTGAAGCCACCTTACCCAAAATACCGGTAGAAACTAAGAGAATCAAGATAAGCATCCCGTATGGGCCCTCGACCATTTGGAAATATTTATACCAACCGGCCGGTGCCAAGCCCCGCAAAATTTTAGAGCCGTCCAAAGGCGGGATAGGCAGCAAATTGAATACTGCCAAACCTACGTTCAAAAAGATTCCCACGTAAATCATCTGAACCAGATAGAAAACCGGACTGCCGATAGCACTGGGCAAAATCCTCATTCGAGCCAAATATAAGGCCAAGCGGAAAAGCAAGGAAAATATAAAAGCCAGGACTAAGTTAGAGAAAGGCCCAGCAAAGCTGACAATCATCATATCCCGTTTGGGATTCTCAAAGTTAACCGGATTGACGGGAACGGGTTTGGCCCAACCGAAACGGCGGGTCAACAATAAAACGAGTGCACCGATTGGATCTAAATGGTTTATGGGGTTTATGGTCAATCGCCCCAGCATGCGGGCAGTCGGATCACCCAAATAATCAGCCGCCTTGGCATGGGAATACTCATGGACTGATAGGGAGAGTAAAAGTATCGGGATAAGTAAAATAAACTCGGCCATATAAACCTCCTTTATCGATAGAATCGAAAATAATTACTTGTGATACGGGCGGGCTTGAGCGACAAAATACTGAAATAGTTTAAAAATACCTTGATCCCGCTGCCAAAGATGTTCCGGATGCCATTGGACACCGAAAATATGCGGATGCTCGATGCATTCAAGGGCCTCCACCACCCCGTCGGGCGCCAGAGCCGCCACCATAAAGCCGGGGGCAATTTCTTTAATCGATTGATGGTGGTAAGAGTTGACCTCGGCTTTGCCGGCCGGAAAAGCTTGAGCCAAGGTCCCGCCACCTTTAATTTCTACTGTATGGGTGGGATACCAGCGGGCTCCGTCCTGGGTATGTTTTATTTCATTTTTAAATTGACCGGCTATATCCTGGTACAGGGTACCGCCAAAAGCAATATTTAAAATCTGGGAACCGCGGCATATCCCGAAAATGGCTTTCTTATATTCAAACATTAATTTAACCAATTCCAATTCAAAATAATCCCTTTGGGAGTCGATGCGGCCCAATTTAGGATGGGGCTCTTCGCCATACAAACGAGGATCTATGTCGACACCCCCTATCAAAAGGAGTCCGTCAATTCTTGCTGCCAGTTCTGCTATTAATTCTCGGTCGTCGGTGATGGGTAAAATAACCGGGATCCCACCGGCGGCAATTACTGCCTTGGAATACATCTTACCACTAAAATAAGTATCGGGACAGTCACCTTTATCCTGGGATGAAGTTACTCCAATCAGCGGTTTCATCATTATTGGCCTCCCTCAAATCAAGTCCTTTTCATTTTGTATATTCTATTGCCTTCATTATTGTTATACTTTTTAGAACTTCGTCACACCGGCGGGCATTCCTGCCACGACAGCAAAAATTAATGGCCCTTTAAAGGGCCATATTTTTAACTTCAATTCTTTGCAGATGCTCCGGTATCACTTGATTGCAAATCAAATCCTTATAGGTCTCCCGGTTAATCAAAGGGTAATTCAAACCATCGCCGACCAAGACCACGGCCGGACGCGGCAAGCCATTGTAATTGCTGGCCATGGCATAAGTATAGGCACCGGTACAGCTAATGGCCAAAAGATCACCTCGGCGGGGTTCAGGCAGGACAATATCTTCAATTAAAATGTCGCCGGACTCGCACAATCTGCCTACCACCGTCGAATTAACCGGAGCCCTCGTCCCATCGGACCTGTTTACCAAACAACACTCATAACGGGCATCATATAAAGCGGGACGAATATTATCGGACATACCGCCGTTTACGGGCACGATTAAGTTACCTTCCCCAAGCTTCTTGGGCCAGCCCACCGAATAGATCGTTGTACCCGCCGGACCGATAATGCTGCGGCCCGGTTCTAATTCAAGAACTATAGGTGGTAAAAAACCCCTAGCCTCCGCCTCTTTAATCAAAGTACCGATACTGCGGGCAAAAGTATCGAGGGGAAATACCTGCTCACCTCGCCGATAGGCAATGGCAAAACCGCCCCCTAAATTCAAAGCAAAACTCGACCCTTCCCAGACCTCCCGATGCTTTTCTGCAAAAGCCAGATTTTCCCGAGCGGCCAATAAGTAAATATCGATATCGGTAATCTGGGAACCCAAATGGCTGTGCAAGCCCTGCGCCAGTAAGAATTTCGACTCTTTAATCTTCTCAATGGCCCGATCAGCCTGGCCGTCCTCCATAGGCAAACCGAACTTCGATCCTTTGCCGGTATCCAAATAAGGATGGGTATCGGCTTTTAAAGACGGGACCACCCGCAATAAAACGGGAATCTTTTTGTTGAATTTGCCGGCCAAGTACTCCAATTCATCCAGCTCTTCTAAGTTATCGACAACGAAAGAACCGATACCGCAATCGATACCCCGGCGTATATCATTGCTTGGCTTATTATTGCCGTGCATGGCAATATTTTTCGCCGGGAAACCGGCTGACAGGGCTTGATATAATTCACCGCCTGATACCACATCCAAGCCGAATCCTTCCTCGGCGACAATCTTGCAAATACCCATAGACAAAAATGCTTTAGCGGCATAGAACAATTTATAGCGGGGTACATATTTTTCGAGACCGCGATGAAATTTGCGACAATTCTCCCGCAAAGCCTTTTCATCGATGACCAGTAAAGGTGTACCGTATTCAACGGCCAAGCTATTTATATCGCAACCCCCGATATGCAAAGACCCGTCCTTAAACATCATTGTTCCATGCAATTGCATTTCAATTCCCCACTCCTCTTTCCCTCTGCCCTAAAATAAATAAGAAGGTATACTGCCATGTAAGTGAGTCGGAAGAAGCAATTCCTAAAGATAAAGAACGGCCATCAGCCTTATTGCTTCCCCACCTTGAGAGCATATTTGCCTTACATGACAATCCATTATACCTTCAAACAAAAATATACGGTATTCCACATCCGTATATTCAATGGACCGGATCGCAGAATAGCTCTCCACTGTACCTGGCGTTACAGTGACAGTCCTGTATCTATCCGACACAGGCCCAGCAATGACCAATTACAGGTTGGTAATTGCTTCGGCAGCCGGGCCCTGGCGGCGAATCACTGAACCTGTTTCTCCGCGCCGTTACCTCCGGGCTGCTCCTCTATCTACTTTAAGAACAAGATAGGTTTGATTTAATTAAGCTAATGATAACACAAAGCCTTGACCCTGTCAACAAATTCGTAGGCCCAAAATTGCAGCAAAATTACCTAGTCGTAAGATAAAGATAAATCCAAATCTTCTTCAATGACTTCACCGCGGGGACATTGAGCCCCCCAAAGGGCAATGGGTTCTTTACCTTCCATAATCATCAATATCTCGCATTGGTTGGAGCAGCGGCCGCAAATTTTACTTTCCACCCGGTAGTCCTTACCGCTAATATCAAAACCCCGAAAAAGGCTGTGTTCGACCTGTCTTTCCCGGGCAATCAAACCGGCACCGATGGCCCCCATAGCATCAAAATAAGCCGGGATGGTAACCTCCATGGCCAAGGCTTCTTCCAAGGCTTTGTGCATGCCGGGGTTGGCGGCAACGCCACCTTGAAAGAGGACCGGCCCCCTTATCTTTTTGCCCTTGGCCAAATTGTTCAGATAATTTCTGACCAAGGCCCGACAAAGGCCGGCCACAATATCTTCCAGAGGATAACCCAATTGCTGTTTATGGATCATATCCGATTCGGCAAAGACGGCGCAACGACCGGCAATGCGGATATCTTCGGTGCTGGCCAAGGCCATCTCCCCCAGTTCACTGACCGTAATACCCAACCGGGCGGCTTGTTGCTCCAAGAAGGAACCCGTACCGGCCGCACAGACCGTGTTCATGGCAAAATCCCAAACCAGCCCTTCCCGCAAAAATATAATCTTGGAATCCTGCCCGCCTATCTCCACGACGGTTCGCACCCCGGGATGGAGAAATTCCGCTGCCAAGCCGTGGCAGGTAATCTCATTGGTTATGGTGTCAGCCCCCAATATCTTGCCGGCCAAAACCCTTCCGCTTCCGGTGGTTCCCAAACCCAAGACTTCAGCATTACCTATTTCCCGAACCAATAATTCCAAACCTTTTTGCAAAATATTGATTGGTTTACCCTGAGTCCGCAAATACACTTTGGCCTCCGGTTCACCTTTGGGGGTAATCCAGACGATATTGGTGCTAACAGACCCTAGGTCAACCCCGATAAAGCCTTTCTTGCTCAAAATGTTTCTTCCTTTCCTTACGAAATTTTAAAGTATCGATAAATGCTTCCACGCGAGTTCGCAGACCCACCTCACCGGAGTGCTCATCCAGAAACAAAAAGAGGACGGGCATGTTGAAACGGCGGCTTAAATCCTGCAGAACCGATTCGGCAATGATCTCCGGCATGCATGTAAGGGGCGCCAGGTGGATTATGCCGTCGATCCCCTCTTGAAAAGATAATACAGCTTCGCCAACGGTTTCCCGGCCATGACCGCCAACAAGGGTTTTAATGTAAGGGCGGGCCATCTTCAATATTCTTTTATTGGAATTCAAGCCCAGAAGGTTCGTTTTTATCCAATCGGACAAACAGACACTCCGGACAACCTTGGCCCCCATATCATTGATGATTCTTTCCAAGTTCGCATTGGCATAGCGTTCCAAAATCATATAAAATTCGCCGACCAAGGCGATCTTTATTATTTCCTCAGCACCTCCCCGGGCTTCTTCCAGTTCCCGCAAAGCCTCCTTGTAAACCTTATTGACTGTTTGAAAAGAAGCGGCCTTGCGCATTTGGCGATAGAATTTTCTTTCAATCACATTCATTTGGCCTTTTTCCTTCTCCCAAGGCCGAATCCTGATAATATGTTTATCGAAGGAATCCAAAGCCTCTATCTTTTTTAAAGCCATTTGAAAGCCCCGCAACAATTTCTTTAAAGGAAAGCCGCCGGTCAGGTATTTGATCTTTGCCAGTACATCCTTTACATTCGGTTCAAAGATGATAAATTCCAATTTGCTACCTAAAGAACCGATGATATCTTTTTGAACTTCTCCGTAATAACCGAAACGGCAAGGACCTTTACCACCCCCCATCAACACCCCCTCCGCCCCTAAATCTTCTGCTTCCATAATATTGCCGACGGTAATTTTTAAGGGCAGACAAGCCTCGTCATCCACATAGCGGCTGCCGATTTCCAAGGTACGTTTGTTGGTGGGCGGAGGAGATACCGGTTCCAAGCCTAAAGACTCAATCAGAGCTTCCATCCCTATATAGAGGTTGCCTAAATGGGGAAAGGTCACTTTTTTCATTGCTTGAATGCCACCTCCTTACCAAATCCAAGAAAGCCTCGATACGGGTTTGCAGTCCGGCTTGCCCGGTATGTTCGTCGATATTCAATGTTAAGGTGGGAACTCTGATTCTCTTCTGCAGCAAGGAGGTCAGAATCGAATCGGGGCCGCAACCGAAGGAACTTATTTGGATTATCCCGTCGACCTTGCCGCTATTGGCCAATCCTACCCCTGCCCCCCACAGCTTTTTATTGTAAGTCCAAAATATCTCCTTTGGGCAGCTGGAAAGACCTTCGGCAATATCAGCCCCTTCAACATTATCGGCCGTCATGATATTGACACCTTTTTGATGCAAAAAAGAAAGAATTCCTTTGCTGATGAAAGAATCCAAGATCAAATAGGCATGGCCTAAGACCCCGACGGTAATCTCTTTTTCTTTTTTATTGATCAACTCCTTCTGACCATCCACGGTAATTTTCCCCTGCAACCGGCTATTGTAATGGTCAACCATCTTGGCCCGGGACCGGCGAAAAGCTCTGTATATAGTCGCCGGTTTTTTGGTCAAAGGACGGGCGCTTTGCCACAGGACCCTTTGCAAAGAAGTCTTTCCGTGAAAAAAATTTACGGTGGGCTCGATTATAGGTGGCAATTTCAACTCTGAATTGCGTATCAAGTCCGGCAAACCCAAAAACTTGGGGCAAAGATATTCTTTGGAAGCCACGCTCATCACCCGCGGTAAAAACAAATAATCCACCCGGGAAGCCAAGTTGATTACGTGGCCGTAAAGCATCTTAAAAGGAAAACACAAATCGTTGTTGGAGTTTATCAGTGCTTCCTCCATTAAACCTTCGTCGCTGGGCGGCGATACCTTAACATGGGCACCTATCTCTCGAAAAAATGTTTCCCAGGCCGGGTAATAATAAAAATAGAGTAAACAACGGGGAATTCCGACAACAGGCAAAGGCATACCTCCTTCATTTCCTTGTTTTTGGTATTTGGAGGGGAATTCTCGCTAAAGACAAGGCTGATTGGCGCAAAATGAAGGTCTTTAAAATCGGTACATTCAAAGGAAAGAGGGGCCACAGATAGGGAACCCCAAAGGATTTTGTCAAGGCCATGACCAAAAATATCAGCAATGATCCGCCCAGAAGCCCCTGCCAATTAAAGAAGGCTACGGCCACTAACAAAAACAAGCGCAACAACTGCAAAAGGAGAGATAATTCAAAGCCGGGTATCGAGAAGGTTCCTACGGCTGCCGTAGCAATATAGAGAATTACCTCCGGCACGAACAGGCCGACTTTGACGGCAAATTCCCCTAAAAATAAGGCACCGATTAAGCCTAAAGAAGTTGCTAAAGCATCGGGGGTACTTATCGAGGCCATCCGGATAAGGTCGATACCGAAACTGGCCATGATAAACTGTAATTCCAAAGGAATAACCGCCTTACTCTTAGGCCCGATGAAAGCTAACCAAGGGGGCAAAAGTTGGCTGTTTTTAGCCAGTACCAACCAAAGGGGCGGCAAGATGACGCTGATAAAGATCGCCAGAAAGCGCAGAAAAGTCAAGTAGGTACCGATAACCGTACCCTGCCTATATTCCTCCAGGCTTTGCGTGTGGGATAAAAACGGTGCCGGCAAAATCAAAGCCGTTGGCGAGGTATCGATCATGACGATTAAATGTCCCTCCAAAAGGTGTGCAGCCAATGTATCTGGCCTTTCGGTAAATCTGACCAAAGGAAAAGGGTTCCACCGATTGCCTGTTAAAAACTCTTCGATGGTCTTATCGGCCAAAGGCAAACCGGCGGTATCAATCTTCTGCAGTTTTTCCCGAATGGACTCGACCAAATCACTATTGGCCACATCAGCAAGGTACAAAAGGGCCACATCGGTCTGGGAGCGGGAGCCGACCTTGAACCCCTCGACCCGCAGTTGAGGATCGCGCAATCTACGCCGCACGGCAGCCAGGTTAAATATCAGGGTCTCCCCTAAGCCGTCGGCAGGGCCGCGGGTTGCTTTTTCCAGCTCCGGCTCCTCCGGCGAACGGGCCGGCCATTCCCTGGCATCTATTACAATGGCAACCTCTTCCCCGTCGATTAAAAGAAGTTGGGGTCCGCTAAGAACTTCCAAAAGCCCTTCATTCAAATCCTCCGTTGTCTCAATCTCCAAGGCATTCAAATGGCCGGCAATAATCTTGGCCGGGGCATCGACACAAATATCCTGCCGCTCTATTTTAAAGAGGCCCTCCAGAACCTTGCTCATCAACTCGCCGTTGGCAAATCCGTCAATATAAATAAGGGCGGCATCGCGGCCGCCAATTTGGAATCGCCTGGTAAGAAAATCGAAGGTCAAATCTCCTCCGGTCTTCTCTTCTAAATAGGCCAAGTTTTCCGCCAAATCCCGACTGATCTTTTTAAATGCCGTCATTATTATACTCCCACCGATTTTCCGTCAAATTGCCGGACATTATCTTTTTTCTTTTACCGGAAAAGCAGCATTTAGGTTAACCTTGTAGCCGATGATCTTACCGTCTTCAATGTTCGCCGTCATGTTGAGCACCTCAACACCACTGAGTCCATCGATGGTCTTTGCCGCCTCACCTACGGCACTGGAAATTGCATCCTCCCAGCTAACACTGGATTCACCGATAAGTTCGATAACTTTTACTGTTGCCATCGTTTTTCCTCCTATGTTTTAATAGTTGTTTTGGACGCTTCTGTCCTTTTCTTCTCCTCCCTGCCACCCGAATTTGCCTTGTGAAGCTCTGTATTCAGAAAATTTTAGCCTGATTATTGCTTGGCCATCCCCCCTTTTGCAAGCTTAGGCTATATTTTTGCCCATTGCTTTGTACTTTGATAGCATTCCGGGGTATTTCCTTTTTTTCACCTACCTTAACGCCATATACCACAATAACAATTGCCAATACAAAAATCATAAAAAGAACCGTATATGCAATTGCTTTCAATCTGCGCGTCTTCACCTGTATAAGCAATCCCTCCGGGCTTTCTGCAAGTGTATACCAAAGATCTCCCGGTATCCTTTTGTTATTATTCCATTTGGACAATATTTTAATACTGAATATTTATCCGTCCTTGCAAAATCAGGGAAAATAAAAAAGCCGCCGGACCACTGCTATCCGGTTGCTTCTTCTTCAATTCAGCCTAAAAATGAAAAAAACCACATGAGAAAGAACATTCTCTTTTGGCGTTGTAAGGTCGAAAGGTACCGCTATTATCCTGTGTTGGTATTTATAAGAAAATCAACCTTGGTTAAAGCAAAGTCAGCTACGAAATAAAATGAAGACTGTCGCTTGCTTTACACTGTAATTTGCTATTCCTGTAAGCAACCCTTAATCTCCGTCATTATTTGTCGCTCCAAACGGGAGACATGGACTTGGGAAAGCCCTAATCGCTCCGCCGTCTGCTCTTGGGTCAAACCCCGATAATAGCGCAAGTATATCAGGTAACGGGATCGGTTATCGAGGGTATTGAGAGCTTGGCGAACAAAAATCGTATCCAGATCCAATTCTTCCCGGCCGACAAGGTCGTGGAGAGTAACATTTTCTTCAACAAGAAAATCAGCCTCCATGGAAAGAGGATGACGAAGTGATTCCATAGCCAGAAGAGCTTTTTCAGAACTGACATTCAGACGGGCACTCACTTCACTCAACTTGGGCTCCTGGCCGGTTGCTGCCTTATGCTCCCGGATATCCCTTCGCAGAGCCAAACCCAAAGAATAAAGATCGCTGCTGATCTTTAAGGGGGCTTGTTTTTGCAGATAACGCCTTACTTCACCGATAATACAAGGATAAGCGTAGGTTGAAAATTGCAAACCCCGGCTTAAATCAAAATTTCTGATTGCTTTTAATAAGCCCATAGCTCCCACTTGCAACAAGTCTTCGCGATCATAACCCATTCCATGCGAAAAAAACCGGCTGACAACCTTGACCACCAAGCCCATATTATTTTTTACCAAGAGCTCAAGAGCTTCTTCATCGCCGGCTTGGGCCAATTCGATAAGCCGAAAAGTATCAACCATTATTGTCGTTCCCTTCTTGCTCAAATCCCTCCTTCCCGGCCTGTATCGTCATGCGTATAGTCGTTCCTTCCCCGGGGATGGAATTAATTTGGACTTGGTCCATAAAGTTTTCAATAAAAATTAAGCCGAGACCTTCGCCGCCCTCTTTTTCCGGATCTGCAAGCCCCGCGGAAATCATACCGGCACCTTCATCGACGACTTCTATGGTTAAATCATCGCCTTCCTTGACCATTATGACTTTGATTATTCCTTCCGCTTCCCCGTAGCCGTGCACGATGGAGTTGGTCACAGCTTCAGAGACAGCCATTTTAATCTCTTCTATTTCTGTCAATGTAAAATCCAACTGGGCTGCAAATGCCGCCGCCGCCAGCCGGGCCAAACCAATGTTCTCCGCTTTGCTCAATATTATCAACTCTGCTTTGTTTCTGGCTACCATAAACTTACCTCCCATCGGGGGAAATATTTTCATCTTGCAAGGCTTTGCCGATGGTAGTTCTTTCAGTCACCAAGCCCAAAACACCTGCCATGGTCAATACCTTCCGCATGTGACCGGTAAGCCCGGTAACCACCATCTTTCCCCCTCTTCCTTTGAGTTTTCTTATTCTGCCTAAGATTAAACCAATACCGGTACTGTCGATGAAGTTGAGCCTTTGAAAATCCAAAATCAAGGTATTGATATGGGGATTACTGCTTAATTCCCATTCCAATCTTCCCTTTACAAAAGGGACGGTATGCAAATCCAGCTCACCAAAGGGCTTTGCTATTAATACTTCTTTTTTCTTTTCCAGTTGGAGTTCCATTCGGGCCTCCCGCCCTTGCCATTTATTACCAATATAGTTCGCTATCTGCCTACTTTTTCCTTTAAATTCATTAAGTTTTTTTCTATTAGTCCATGCGGCTGTGCTGCCCCGCCGGCCAAGAGCCTGTCAAGAACAGCAAAAACGGGCTTTTGGCAAGCAATTTTATCCCCGCTGCCAAATCCAAAAATCATATCCTTACCGCTTACTTGCTTAAGTCAAATCCGGCAATCCGCGGCTTGCTTATTTAGATTAGATACGGCAACCTACGACTTGCTTGTATAGATCGAATCCGGCAATTCCAACTAACTTATTCAAATCAAAATTATAATCACAACTGCTAAGTTCCCCGGCCTCCTTTTCACCGACATTGTAAAGATTCCGGAAAAAACCCTTCATCAGTTGCTTCATTAAATTGCCGTAACTGCCCTTGGGCATGTCTTCGCCCGCCACCAAATTGACTCGGCCCACTTCCTTATCATCCTTTTCAATAATCATTAACCCGACCGGATCACCTTTTTTGAGAGGCGCTGCCAAGCCGGTATTCCATTGGATGGTTCTTTTAAAGTTTTCTTCACTGCCCCGCTTGACCGGTATAATCAAATCTTTGCCAACAACGGCGGCAACATATTCCCGACGGCCTTTCTCCAATGGTATATCCTTGATGTGTTCGCCTTTTTTGACAATAGGTACCCCCTTGTACCGGCCAAACCCATAGGTAAGAAGAGTCGAAATCTCATCGAAACGAGTGGCCGATGTAGGGGCTTTCATTACCACGGCAATCAGCCTTACATTGTCACGAACCCCGGTGGCTGAAAGACAAAACTTTGCTTCATTGGTAAAGCCGGTCTTGATCCCGTCCACACCGGGAAAATGCCTGACGAGCCGATTGGTATTATTTAAAACATTCTTCCCATCGCGAACATGGTCAATCCAAATCGATGTCAATTTAAGTATCTCCGGGTATTGCAACAAGGCTCGCGATACTAGGGCAATATCATAGGCAGTAGTAATATTGCTGTCCTTTTCACTTGTGCCCGGCAGGCCGGTACAATTGTAGTAGATTGTATTTTTTAAACCCAACTCCTTGGCTTTTTCGTTCATAGCTTTGACAAAAGACTGCTCGGATCCGTAAATATACTCTGCCAAGGCAACGGAAGCATCATTGGCCGATGCAATGGCAACAGCCTTGAGCATATCAATGAATTTCATCTTTTCCCCTGTTTCCAGCCAAATTTGGGAACCGCCCATATGAGCAGCCCATTGACTGACCGTAACATCATCCTGCAAAGAGACTTTTTTATCGTAGATGGCTTCCATGATTAAAAGCATGGTCATTATCTTGGTAATACTGGCCGGGTAGTGGGTATCATGTTCGTTTTTAGCGAATATAATTTCACCGGTTTGCACCTCCATCAATATTGCCGCCGGTGCCGTTATGTCGGGTCCTGCCGCCTGGGCGGGACTTGTTAGCAAAAATAGCAAAAGAAGCAAAACGGTAGGCACCAAGCAACCTTTAAACCTAATCATTTTGGTTCCCCCTTTGGAAAAGAAAAAATCTTCTTAGGTAGTCCAAGAACTTCCTAGAAGATATTTATGACATAAAGGGGGGCTTTATGCTTCCTCTGCTAAAATCTTGCCGTGGATAAGGGTCGGTGTGTCCGGCTTCGATTGGCAATAGGTAAAGGCCCGGTTCAACAAGGGTAAAATCTTCTCATAGTCGGTGGCGGTTCGGGCATAAACTTTGGCTAAGACTTCTCCTTTTTTAACCCTGTGACCGGCCTTTTTTTGCAATATTAGACCGACTTTGTGATCAATTTTTTGTGTCTTTTCCAAGCGACCGGCCCCTAAGGCCGATACTGCTTGCCCGATGGTCAAGGCATGGACGGTCCGAACATAGCCCTCGGCGGGAGATAAAAACTCATAGCAGGAAGCCAAAGGCAAATTACTTTCAATATCCCCTCCCTGCGCCGTAACAAGAGCTTGGAATTTCTCCAAGGCGGCACCGGAAGCGAGAGCCCCTTCTACGGCTGCCCTTGCTGCCGACTCGGAGATATTGCCGCAACATTGGTGGATTATGGTCGCCAGGGTCACAGTCAGTTCATAGACATCTTTAGGCCCCTTGCCGGCCAAGACCTGCAAGGCTTCCAAAACCTCCAAATTGTTGCCTACAGCCAGCCCCAGGGGCTGGTCCATGTCGGAGAGAACAACCATAGTCTTCCTGCCGGCCAGCCGGCCTATATCCACCATGGTCCTGCCCAAAAGCAAACCCCTTTCAATGTCTTTGACAAAAGCGCCTTTGCCGACCTTGACATCCAATATGATGGCATCGGAACCGCCGGCCAATTTTTTGCTCATGATGCTTCCGGCTATGAGAGGAATTGACTCGACGGTGCCCGTCACATCCCGCAAGGCATAAAGCTTTTTATCGGCAGGTGCCAAGTTGGCCGTTTGACCGATGATTGCACCACCTATCTTCTGCACTTGCTTTTTGAACGTCGCCATGGAAAGCTCGCAACGAAAGCCTGGAATTCCCTCCAATTTATCCACCGTACCGCCGGTATGACCCAAGCCTCGCCCCGACATTTTCGGAACTTTATAATCCAAAGCCATCAAGAGGGGAACCAAAATCAAGGTGACTTTATCACCGACACCGCCGGTACTGTGCTTATCAACTTTGATTCCTTCAACATCACTAAAGTCCATTACCTCGCCTGAGTCAGTCATGGCTTGAACCAAGGCCAGGGTCTCATCGGGATCCATTCCTTTAAAATAAATGGCCATGGCCAGGGCCGCCATTTGATAATCGGGGATCTCATCCTTTGTATAGGCAGCAATTAAAAAATCGATTTCTTCTTTACTAAGCCTATGCCCATCACGTTTTTTGATAATCAAGTCAACCGCATTCATAGTAGAATTCCTTGCTGGAAAACAGTTTTAAAATCAATTCGATGAATTGCGGTTTGACCCGGTTGCCGATTGCCAACACCTCTTCATGATCTAGGGTTTCCGGTAAAATACCGGCTGCCATATTGGAAGCCACGGAAATACCCAAAACTTTTATCCCCAAGTGTCGGGCGGTCAACACCTCAGGTACAGTAGACATACCAACGGCATCGGCCCCTAAACGCCGCAGCATTTCAATTTCTGCCGGGGTTTCGAAATTGGGACCGGCTACACCGGCATAGACCCCCCGGTGAACCTTCTTGCCCACAGCCTGAGCAGCTTTTTCGGCCATATCGATCAATTTTTGATCATAAGTATAGGTCATATCCTGAAATCTGGGACCCAATGGATAATTGGGGCCCCGCAAAGGGTTGAAACCCATCATGTTGATGTGATCTTCAATAAACATAAAATCGCCTGGAGCAAAATTCTTATTGATTGCACCGGAAGCATTTGTTACCAGCAAGGTCTTTATCCCCAGTTTGGCCATCATGCGAACGGGGCGGGCCAGTTCCTGCGGATTGCAACCTTCATAATAGTGAAAGCGGCCCTGCATTACAGCCACCGGTATACCCTGCAGAATCCCAAAAACAAAACGACCTGCATGGCCCGGGGCAGTGGAGGGCGACAAGTTAGGAACTTCACCGTACGGTACTGCAACGCCTTCCTCAACTTCTTCAGCCAATCCTCCCAAACCCGAACCCAATATCATGCCAACTAAGGGCTTACCAGCAATCTTTTTCTCCAGATAACGAACACCTTCTTCTATCTTTACCAATTCCATCACCGGATCCCTCCCCAACATTATTTATGTTATTGTACCTACCGCCCGGCCGTTTAAATCATTTGCGAGCCGCTGACATCGACAATTTGACACGGTAAGGCCTTTCCTTCCCCTAAAAAAGGTCGGCATAAAAACTTTGCCCTTCACCGGTTCCTTTGATGCCGAAATAATCCGCCATAGTGGCACCGACGTCAGCCAAAGTATCCCGCCGGCCCAAAAAAATATTAGGCTTGACCCTCTTGCCCCAAACCAAAAGCGGAACATATTCCCTGGTATGATCGGTACCGCTAAAGGTGGGATCGCAACCGTGGTCCGCCGTAATAATCAATAGATCCTCTTCCGACATGGTTGCCAAAAGTTTCGGAATAAAGTCATCAAATTCCGCCAGGGCCCGGGCGAAACCCTCAACATCGTTGCGATGGCCGTAGAGCATATCAAAATCAACCAGATTCGCCATTATAAATTGGGCCCGGCCGGCCTTTAAACAAGAGATTATCTGAGCCATGCCCTCGCGATTACCGGCGGTGGGTATGGTAATATCAATTCCCAGCCCGTTAAAGATATTATCTATTTTGCCTATTGTGCAGGTCTGATACCCGGCCCGGGAAATCTTCTCCAGCATAGTCTCGGCAGGGGGCAGGATGCTGAAATCCTTGCGGCCGTCTGTTCTATAAAGACTTCCCGGCTTTCCATTAAAGGGCCGGGCAATAACCCGGGCCACTAGCCAGGTGTCCACCAATATCTGCCGAGCCTTTCGACAGATCTCATAAAGATCAGGCAGGGGAATTATCTCTTCGTGGGCAGCAACCTGAAAGACGCTGTCCGCTGAGGTGTAAACGATAGGGTCTTTTGTTTTTATATGTTCCGCCGCCAGTTCCTCGATAATCTCGGTCCCGGAGGCTTTTTTATTGCCCAAATAACCGTAGCCGGTTGTTTCTTCGAATTTAGCCATCAAATCAGCGGGAAATCCGTTCGGGAAGGTCAAAAAGGGCTTGTCCAAAACGATACCGGCCAATTCCCAATGGCCACTGATGGTATCCTTATTGGGCGAACCCAATGCCATCTTTCCATAGGCACCTTTGACCTGATTATTTTTCATCGGCCCGGAAACCAAATTCAAAAGCCCCAATGAACGAAGATTGGGTAAAGATAAATCAGGATAAACTTTCAATATACCGCCCAGGGTATTGCTGCCTTCATCGCCGTAAGCTGCTGCATCAGGCATGGCCCCAACACCCACACCATCCAATACTATAATAAGTGCCCGTTTCAATATTCTCGCCTCCTTGTAGTATATTTCTCCCCTTTAAGGCCTAATCCTTTTAGCTTATTTAACTCTTTAAACCGGCCAATGAAGCAAAAAACCTCATGTCGCTCCTTGGAAAACCTTAATTCTTCAGCAGGAGACCGGCGGCCAAATTCATTAAGAAAGGCGAAATAAAAAATTCAACCAGAGCAGCAAATATGAACCCTGTCCCACAGATACTCATTAAAATACTATAGCCGGTAAACTGTTGCCAAAAATCAACCACTCGCCGACTAAGTAAGGCAGTCAGAAGATTCCAAGCAAAAGCAATGGAGATAAGCCCTGAAAAAATATAGAGGGGGATCAACAAAAAATTTTGGGGCAACAAGGAAGCCAAGGCAAAAAGAAAACCGGCCGCTGCCAATTCTTCAATCAAAAAGCCCATGGTAAAACCGATTACAAAACCACGTAAAAAAAGGATTACCGGTATGAAAGGCAAACCGATGACCGACAAACCCAATATCCAGATTAAAAGGATAATTTTAATCTGGTATACCAATAAAGAGAAAAAGCTGCTTTGGCCCCGCAGACTCAACTCTTCGTCGAAGCCGTCCAAAAAGGCAACCAAATGATCCGCCAAATCGGCCTTCATGGAATAATCGAGAGTTTTAATGGCAATTGTTCCATAGGTTACACCGGCAACCAGTACCACCACCAGAAATATCAATACCGGAAGATTCTCCTTCAAAACAACATGCCTGGTATATCGCAGATCATCGAGCAAGCCCAAATCCTTGTCCCCTTTCCAAGCCTTTACTAATCATATTAACTTTATCTTTTTTCCATGTTTTTTACTTACCATTACAGTGCTAATCTTATTCTTATATCTATTCATTGCCCGTCCGATTGATACCAGGATTTTCTAAAATGTGTCCTTAAAAAACTTGGCCCGGATCAGAATTACCGAAAAATAAAGGACAAAAAAAGCCCCGGGAACATGTTACCCGGAACCCCAATTTACAATCGCTCTTAAATAAAAATTGGCAGCCGGTTCTTGCTAAATTGATTATGTAAACATTTGGCCGCTTATTGCAAAATTTGATAAAGAAATAATTAGCTGCTGCTTTTCACATGTTTCAATCCCCTTGCAAAAAGTAGTAAAGCAGGCCGATGATGGTTTTAGCATCGATAAAAGCCCTTTCCTGCAACATGGCCGCAATTTCTTCTTTGCTATGGATAATTGCCGTGATACCTTCTTCAGTCGTTTCGGTTTCCTTGCAAAGTCCGCGGGCTTCTAAAAGGATTATTTTTTCATTGGAATAACCGGCACTGGTATAAAATGCGCCAATTTCTGTCACCTTTGCAGCCTTATAACCCGTTTCTTCCGCTAATTCCCTTATACCCGTATCGATTGCTGCTTCCCCTTCTTCCCGCAAGCCGGCCGGCAATTCCAACACAAATTCGTCGACGGCCGGTCGGTATTGCTCAACAAATAAAATGCTGCCGTCAGGCAATACGGGTAAGACGACGACAGCACCCGGGTGTTCGATGCATTCCCGCTGCGGTCTTTTGCCGCCGGCACTTGTCAGTTCCAGCTTGACCAAACGCAATAAACGACCTTGGAATATTTCTTTTCTGGCAACGATTCCGCCATTTGTCCCGCCGCCCGCCTTGTTTATAGCCCTACCGCCCAGACAACCTTCCATCCCGTCTTTTTTATCGGCCAATACAATTCGCTCCTTTCAGCGTAACTGACAATGCCCCTCTTTTAATGGGCAAGCGGTAATAAAGCCGGTTTTGCCTTCTTTCGGCATATTCCGCCCCGGCCGGCTGATAAGAAACAAAATAAATATCAGCGGTAATGACCGGCCCCCCAGCCTCCCAAAGCACAGGTAATAAAATAAAGGGGATCTTGATAAAAAGAGCGGCCCATCATATTTAAGTATTCTCCTTTGGCTTGCAACAACCTTTTGACCGGGCGGGGATTTAAAAATTTGACGTCTCTTTGTTCCAGCCGGCGAATTTGCTCTTCGATAATACGGCCTTTTTTCCCCCCCAGTTGAGGTAAGAATATTTCCGCTTTAACCCGACAAACGACTCCCAAAGCAGTCAAAGAATGATGGCTGATTCCCCGATGCCTCACCCGCTTATCCTTGAAGCTCAGGCGGGGAATACCGATGGTGCGACAACCCAACAAGGCAGCAGCGTTGAGCACCTCCCCCTGCTCGATGCCGCTGAAACCCCACTGGCTGGCGGTGCCGACATGGCCCGGCCCGGGGCCGATTATGGCAAAGGTGCATCCTGCCTCAGCAGCAGCCAAGATTGCCGTATAAACATTGACCGTCTCCAAATCCCCGCCGAAAGCATGGCCGGCAGTAATAGTCAAATCCAATAATTGCTTCTCCTTTAAAAGACGGACACTATCGCTGAACCAAATGGGCAAGGCGCCGGCATCGGTCATAATGTAGGCGATTTTTGCCTGATTGAAATGCTTTAGTACAATGGCCAAAGGAGCCAACATGCTGTGGAGGGAAAGGGCAAAAGCCGTAGGCAGTTTCCCGCCGGTAAAGGGTCCTTGCTCTTCCCGGCAATGGACCTTCACTTGATAGGGCGTATAGCGCAGTTTCATAATGTGGCCGGCACCCGGCAACTCTTTTTCTTCCTTGCCGGCGATGCTCAAAACAAAATGATAACCGCCGGTACCGAGTTTCAGCTCCACAGCGGTCGTATTGAGCAGGACCCGCTCGCCTACTGCCGCTTCACCGCTTAAAAGCGGATAAAGGATGGCTTTTGACCGTTGACCGTCGATTTCGACCTCTAAAATCCAACGTTCTTTTGTTTTGGTTAGTATTCGCTTGATCCGAGCCCATTCCAACTGAAAAATAAAGATCCCCCCTTGCCATTAGTATGCACAAGGGGGGATTCAATCAAACCGAAGCCTGATTAAATTGTATCAAACCGTTGTTCGACTTATAGGGCTATCTCCAAAGAAAGGGACTTTACGTCTATTTCGGTAAAGTAACCAGTTTAAGAGTCAAGGCAACCAGGTCTTCCAGTTGAGCCAAGGGCAGATATTCTTCGGTGGAATGAACTTTCTCCATACCGGTGGCCAAGTTTACCGTCGGCACACCTTTGCCGTTGAAGACGTTGGCATCGCTGCCACCGCCCGTTGGCAATAATCGGTACTCTTTGCCGATAGCTTCAACCGCCGCAAGGCCTCGTTTGACTACGGGTGCTTCGCTGTCCAGTTTATAAAGCGGATAGGCATTTTCGCATTTAAATTCCACCCGGGCACCGAATTCAGCGGCTTTTTCCTTGAACACTTTTTCAATGTGGGCTGAGTATTCGTCGAGACGCTCTTTGCTTCTGCTGCGAACCTCGCCCTCTAAAATAACTTCATCGGGAACGATATTAGTCGCCTGTCCTCCCTTGATGATGCCGATGTTGGCCGTTGTTTCCGCATCGATGCGTCCCAAATCCAAAGCAGCAATGGCTTCAGCGGCCGCTTTGATTGCATTGACTCCTTCTTCAGGGCTGACACCGGCGTGGCTGGCCTTACCCCGTACGATGATGTTGATTTCATTTTGGGTCGGTGCTTCAACCACCATGTCACCAACCTCGCCCGTACAGTCGTAAGCATAGCCATAGTCGACTTCAAGCTCAGCAGAATCAAGTGCTTTGGCCCCCAAGAGCCCCACTTCTTCGGCCACGGTGAAAATTACCTTGAGGGGACAATGGTCCAATTCTTTTTCTTTCAGGACGGTCAAGGCCTCTAAGATGGCAGCAATTCCCGATACATCATCGGCGGCCAAAATTGTATTGCCTTCCGAGCGGTAAATCCCATCTTGCAGTACCGGCCTGATTCCTTCCCCCGGTTCGACCCGGTCCAAGTGGGCAGCAAGAAAAATTGTTGGCCCATCCATACCGCGTCCCGGCAGATAGCCGATGATGTTTCCGGCAGTGCCGCCGATTTTTTCACCGGCATCGTCTTCCTTTACTTCCAATCCCAACACATTCAGTTTCCTTAAAATATAATCTGCTAATTTTCTTTCGTTGAAGGAGGGGCTATCGATGGAAACCATTTCGCAAAAGTATCTTTGCAGTCTTTTAGTTGAAAACATTCAATACCTCCCCTAAGCCTTGACCAGTTTAGAACCTTGTGCCAAAGCTTCTTCGTTAATTGGAATTAGCCTATGATGCCTTTCGGGCAAAACATTTTTCAAAGCTAATTTAATCGATTCGGGCGGCAGGATACCCGACTTGGCTAAAAAAGCACCCAAGACGACCATGTTGGCCACCCGGCCTTCCCCAATTTGCCCGGCAATATCGTTGGCCGGAACTTCCAAAATGTCAGCATCTTTGGCGGTCGGTTTTTCCGAGATCAAAGAACTGTTGAAAATCAGTGTTCCACCGGCCTTCAAAGATGGCGCAAATTTTTCCATGGAAGGAAGGTTCATAGCTATCACCGTATCGGGTTCCGTAACGAAGGGGGAAGCAATCGGCTCATCGGAGACGATAACGTGGCAGTTGGCAGTGCCGCCCCGCATTTCAGGTCCGTAAGAAGGTAGCCAAGATACCTCCATACCTTGCATCATACCGGCATAGGCTATCAATTGCCCCATCAACATGACACCTTGACCGCCGAATCCGGCAATAATCATTTCTTGTTTCATTATTCATTCACTCCTTCCGGAGTTTTAAATTCTCCCAGGGGATAATAGGGAACCATTTCGCTTTCCACCCATTTAAGGGCTTCATAAGGATCCATTCCCCAGTTGGTCGGACAAGTTGAAAGTACTTCGACCAGAGCAAAACCCAGGCCGGCTTGTTGGACTTCAAAAGCCTTCTTGATGGCCCGTTTGGCCTTTTTGATTTCCCTGTTGTTGAAGAGGGCGCAACGGGCAATATAGACTGCCCCTTGCAAAGTGGCCAGCATTTCGGCAACCTTGATGGGATAACCGGCATGACCGGCCTCCCGACCGTATGGAGAGGTGGTCGTTTTTTGCCCGATCATGGTCGTGGGAGCCATTTGGCCTCCCGTCATTCCGTAGATGGCATTATTAATAAATATTGTAGTGAATTTTTCACCACGCATGGCTGCATGTACTATTTCGGCGATACCGATGGAAGCCAAATCCCCGTCACCTTGGTAGGTAAAGACCGTAGCTTCGGGATGAACGCGTTTGATGGCTGTTGCAACAGCGGGGGCCCGACCGTGGGCGGCTTCCTGCATATCGAGATTAAAATATTCATAAGCCAACACCGCACAACCGACCGGACAGACACCGATGGTTTCTTCGCGCAGATCCAGTTCATCGATGATTTCACCGATGATGCGATGCACTATACCGTGGGTACAACCGGGGCAATAATGAGTGTTCTTGTCCGTCAATGATTTTGGTCTTGTGGCAATCAATTTCATTATACTTCACCCCCAATTAATTCATGCAATTTGTTCAAGACTTCTTTCGGTGTGGGCACAATACCACCGGTTCTGCCGAAAAAGTAAACCGGGCAACGGCCGTTGGCACTAAGACGAACATCTTCTACCATTTGTCCGCAGCTCATCTCCACCGACAATATAAAATGGGCTCTTTCACTGGCGGCACCGATAACGGAAGAGGGGAACGGCCACAGGGTTATAGGTCTGATCAAACCGACCTTCAAACCCTCCCGACGAGCCATGGTTATAGCACTCTTGGCAATGCGGGCCGTGGTCCCGTAAGCCACCAATATATAATCGGCATCTTCAATTCCATCTGTCTCTACTCGCACTTCGTCGGCCATCTTCTTATATTTTTCCGCCAACTTCCAGTTATGTTCCTCCAGCTTTTCAGGTTGCAAAAAGAGGGAGTTGATAACATTGGCGGGTCTTCCTTTGGCACCAACCGTAGCCCATTCTTTTTGGGGTAAGTCTTTCGGATCAATTTCAACTTTAAAATCGACCGGCTCCATCATTTGACCAATCATACCGTCCCCTAAAACCATGACGGGATTGCGGTACTTATCAGCCAATTCAAAGGCATCGATGGTCAAATCAACTGCTTCCTGAACCGATTGAGGAGCCAAAACAAGTATTTTGTAATCTCCGTGGCCGCCGCCTTTGGTAGCTTGGAAATAGTCCGACTGGGCCGGCTGGATGCCTCCCAAGCCCGGACCGCCCCTTACTATATTGACAACAACGCAGGGCAACTCCGCCCCGGCGATATAGGAAATTCCCTCCTGCTTGAGGCTGATACCCGGGCTGGAAGAAGAAGTCATTACACGGGCACCGGCACCGGCGGCACCGTAGACCATGTTTATTGCTGCAACTTCGCTTTCAGCCTGGAGAAATACTCCGCCCTCCTGGGGTAAACGACGCGCCATGTAGGCGGGCAATTCATTTTGGGGAGTAATCGGATAACCGAAAAAATAACGACAACCTGCTTTTATCGCTGCTTCGGCAATGGCTTCATTGCCTCTCATCAAAATCTTTTCTGCCATTGGAACCCTCCTTTCTATTTATACACCTCTATGACGGTATCGGGGCAAATCTCATAACAAAATGCACAACTGATGCACTTGTCCATATCCTCCTTGGGAACAAATGCGGGATGGTAACCTTTTTTATTGATGCCCTCATCCATCTTGATTATTTTTTTCGGGCAAACAACGACACAAAGGCCGCACCCTTTACACCTGTCTGCGTCAAATACTACCTTTTCCATCAACAAACCTCCTTTAGCAATCACATCGCTTTGTAGATAACAGGTTCTTCCTCTCCCTTTAAAACACGCCCGGCTCCTCTCATCAAGGCTATCATCTCCATCTCGCCGGCTTTGACCTTCACAGGGGCAATAAAAGAAACCCGCTCCCTGACCAATTCAACCAAAGCCGCTGAGTTGGCCATGCCTCCGGTCAAAATAATAAGATCGATCTTGCCATTTACAATTGGCGCCAAGCTGCCAATCTCTTTACTTATCTGATAAGCCATGGCTGCAAAAACCTCTTGCGCAAATTCGTCCCCCGCAGCAATTTTCTTTTCAATCTCCCGCAGGTCACTGCTGGCAAGATAAGCAACCAATCCCCCCTCACCCTTTATCTTCTTTTTTATCTCCGCCAAGCTGTATTTGCCGGAAAAACACATCTCCACCAAATCACCGACCGGTAAACTGCCCGATCTTTCAGGGCTAAAGGGCCCTTCTCCATCAAGAGCATTATTTACATCGATAACCCGGCCCTTGTAATGCAGCCCTACGGATACACCCCCTCCCATATGAGCAACGATTATATTCAAGTTTTTACTGTTTAATCCCTGTTCCCGGGCAACTTCGTCGGCAACGGCTTTATGATTGAGGGCATGGAAGATGCTGCGTCGTTCAATCTCCGGCAAGCCGGAAATGCGGGCTAGGTCACTTAGCTCATCGACGATTACCGGATCAACTATATAAGCGGGGCAATCGAACTCTCGGGCCAATTCCGCAGCAATTATACCTCCCAAATTGCTGGCATGCTCGCCTTGAATGCCCTTTCTTAAATCTTTGAGCATGTCATCATTGACCAGATAAGTACCGCCCGGAATGGGCCGCAAAAGACCACCCCGAGCCGAGATGGCATCCAAACTGTCGCCGTTCAAGTTTTCTTCTTTTAATATTTCCAGGATAACCTGGCGTCGAAAATCCACTTGGTCAATAATCTGATCATATTGCTGAATTATTTCGGTAGGATGGCTGATGTTGCGGGAAAATTTCTCCGTCTCACCGACAAAATAGGCAATCTTAGTGGATGTCGAACCCGGATTTATTACAAGTATCTTCTTAGGCATGTTTATCCCACCTGTCTGAAAGTAGTATGAACCTAAATTAAGTATTATTTATCTCAAAAGAGTTCTATAAAAGAGCCATGCAAACAGCCTTATAAAACAGCTTTTACAGAAGGACAATTAATTAAGCCGGTCGACTCATTGCATCTTATCAACCTTTTTATAAAAGTCCTACACTTTATTATATCTTATTGACCGTCCTTATGCCACCACTTTGCCCAAGGCAATAGAAACCAACTTCGTATAGGCATCATCGGCCCGTGAGGTTACGATGACGGGAACCTTGGCACCGACCACCAGGCTGGCTGCCCGGACACCTGCCAAGTAACTCAAAGCTTTATAAAAGACATTGCCGGCTTCAATGTTGGGCATCAACAGGATATCGGCCTTACCGGCAACCGGGCTTTTAATGCCTTTGTGTCTGGCAGCTTCTTCACTAATGGCATTGTCCAAGGCCAAGGGGCCATCGATGATTACGCCGGAGATCTGACCCCGATCGGCCATCTTAGTCAAAGCGGCGGCTTCAAGGGTAGCCGGCATGTTTGGATTGACCACTTCCACGGCAGCAATGGGAGCCAAAAGAGGCATTTCGATTCCCAATTTATGGGCAACCTCCACGGCATTATTGACAATCTGCACCTTTTTTTCCAAATCCGGGGCAATATTCATGGCACCGTCGGTCATCAGCACCAACCGGTCCAAGCCCACTTCCAAAACGCTTACGTGGCTCAAAAGGCGATCGCGGCGCAGATTATATTGTTTATCCAAAAGTGCCCTTAAAAATGCCGCCGTACCGATTAGACCTTTCATTAAAAAGTCGGCCCGGCCTTCAGCAACCAATTCCATTGTTTTATGGGCAATTTGAATCAAACCTTCTTCAGCAATGATTTGTTCTTCCTTGACCTGATAATTTGCAGCCTCGCTGATTCTGAGAATCTCGGCCTTGGGACCTACCAACAAAGCATCAATAATGCCTTTTTCCTCCGCCGATTTAACGGCTTCAATAACCTCTGTATCATTGGCAGCCGCTACTGCAAGAGTCTTCTTTCCCGTCAATGCTGCAACTTCCAACAACTTATCCAAGCTGGTAATAATAAGACCACAACCCCTCATTATTGATATGTCTTTGCTTCTTCCCAACCCATTAATACCCTGTAGGCGCCAAGTGCCAATGCTTCCATCTCGCAGGTGCCGGGATAAACTTTTACCGGGGCTAAAAACTCGATCCGGCGGGATATGGCCTCCACCACATAAGAGGAGCCGGCCAAACCGCCGGTTAGAATGATTGCCTCCACCTTACCCTTTAATACTGCCGCCTTGGCTCCTACCCCCTTACTGATTTGGTAGATCATAGCATCGTAAATTATTTTGGCTTCCTCATCGCCTGCCTCGATGCGCCTTTCAATCTCCCGGCAATCATTGCTGCCCAGGTAAGCAAAAAGGCCGCCTGAACGGGTAATTTTATCCTTCAATTCCCGGCGGGAATATTTACCGCTGAAAGCCATTTCGACCAAATCACCGACAGGCAGCGTGCCGGCGCGCTCCGGTGAAAAAGGTCCCATTTCGTTGGCATTATTTACATCGATTACCCGGCCTTTGTAAAGGGCCGCTATGGATATACCGCCCCCCAGGTGGACCACGATAAAATTCAAGTCCTTCATTTCACGCCCCATCTCAGCAGCCAGTTTTTGAGAAACGGCTTTGATATTCAAAGCATGGAGCAGGGAACGCCGCCTTATTTCCGGCCAACCGGAATAGCGGGCCAAGGGAATAAATTCATCCACCGAAACCGGATCGGTGATATAGGCCGGGATTTGGGCTTCAGCACTTAAATCGGCAGCAAGCAAGGCCCCCAAATTTGAGGCGTGCCTTCCGTAAGCTTCCCGCTTTAAATCATCAAGCATTTGACCGTTGGGATAGTAGGTTCCTCCGGTCAAAGGCTTAAGGAGACCGCCACGGGCGGCAATTGCAGTAAAATCGGCCGGTTGAAAGCCCTTTTCCAACAGGGCAGACCTAATGGCATCCTTGCGATAATCTTTTTGATCCAAGATAGATTGGAAAGCAGCTAAGTCGTTGTTGGTGTGAATAACATTGGTCTCAAATATCAAGCCCCTATCTTCTTCCCAAATACCGATCTTGGTTGAGGTTGAACCCGGATTAATTATTAAGATTCGTGTCACTTAGTAAGCCCCCGTTTAATTTTTCTTAAAATTTGTTGAAGCAACCCGGCCACTTTCACCAAGGTTGCTTCATATATCTTTGCAGTGGCAATATCTTGCCGCCGATATCGACTTGGCCGATAAATTCTCGGCCCACTGCGGTAAATAGAAGAGGCAAATCCAAACCTTCCGCATAACCGGCAATCTCTTTATGACCCTCCTGTATCATCCGGACGTCGGTGGCACCTCCCAAATTTGGATTGGCAATCAAGGCAGTAATTTCCAAGCGAGAAGCCCGCTCAATCGATTCCTTCATGGCCCTGACTCCCTCCGGTGTATTGGTAAAGGGTCGGTTGTTGTTGACTACCAAGGCCATCTTGTAGCCGTCGGCCTTGAAATACTCCCTGAGGCTGCCCAGTACCCGGGCCCCCACCTCGTCGCCGCCGACATCAAAGATTGCCTTGTATCGCTTATCCTGTAGCACCTTATAGACCAAGGGTGTAATGACAGGCAAGTCGGCATGGGCTACTTCGCCGGTGGGGAAAATTACTTCAATACCTTCCTCCGTAAGTTCTCTTGCCGCTTCCCGGGACCGAAAGTAAGGGTTAACAATGTCGAGATCAACCAAGGCCACCTTATCGAATTCTCCTTCGGCTGCTAACTGCAGTGCATAATTGATACTTATCTCGGTCTTACCGCTTCCGTAATCGCCTGTTAATATGTCGAGCCTGGCCATATAATCACCCACTTATTTTATTCGTTTTTATAAAAAGATATCCTTTATTTGCGACCCCAAAGATCAATTTTCTGCAGAAAATAATTTTTTTCGATAAGGCTTGAGAATGAAATCAATTCACTTAGGCCGTTGGCCAAGATAAAGATTACCAGATAGACAAACGACAATGGCTGATCACCCTTTAAAATCAAGGCTGCCGCCAAGAGGCTGCCTAAAAAATTGGCCCCGGTATCACCCAGCATCATTTTTTCGCCGAGATCATAATAAAGAGCAGCCGCCGCTGCGCCGACTAAGATTAAAAGCAATAAGTCCTTGCCGGCCATGACGGGTAAGGCAGCAACTATAATTCCTTTCAGACAGCGTCCGGGTCTTTTGTCCAACAGGTTAAAGGTATTTATACATAAAAGGGCTAAGAGCACATTGAAAATAATTAAACCAACCGATTTTATCCCCATACCTATTATAAAAAAAAAGGCACCCAAAGTGCAACACATAATCTTTAGAATCCCCGTCGATAAATTGCCCTGGCGTAAATTGGCAAAATGACCTTTGAAACCCTTGACGGTATCGGTACCGAAAAAATCGTCCAGCAGACCTGCACCCAAAACGATTCCCAACAAAAAAAGTAAGGCATAATATTCTCTCCGAGTCAGGCCGCGGAAAAAAAACAAAAGCGTCAGCAAAAGAAATATCGGCGGCAATAAAAGCAAACCCCCCGGGTATATTACAGCCAAGCCCCGATAGTTGATTACCCGGAATCCTTTTTTAGCCAAAAGGGGCAGACCGATATGAAATGAAAGAAGGGTAGCAAGGACCGCTAGAAAAAACCACATCATCCAAATAGCCTCCTGCCGAAAGCATGAAGAATATCAATGGTCTGCCTGCCACGGTGCAAAAAACCCCGCAAATCTTTATCGCTATAGCGATGCCTGAGGGGCAATTCCACCTCCCGAATCTTGTAACCCTTGCGTAAAGCATCGAGGGATAAGGCTACTTCCAAGCCAAAGCCCCGGCAAGGTCCCAAACAATCTTGAAAGATCTCTTTTCGAAAAGCTCTTTGCCCTGACAAAGGTTGTTTCAATTTTGTTTTAGCCATAATTACAATTCCCCAATAGGCCATGCCCCGCAAGATACCGAATCCGCCTTTTTTTTCCGGTAAAACAGCTACGACCATATCCAAATTATCCCGTCGGAGCGTATCGAAAAGTTTAACCGTTAAGCCGGCTGTCTCGCCTAGGTCTGCATCGACGAGCAGGATTATGTCTTCAGTGGCCGCAGCTACCCCTTTGGCTACCGCCCGAGCCTTACCTTGGCAATTTTTATTAACCAAAACATCGACCCCATGTCGGCGGGCGATTGCCGCCGTCTCATCGACGGAACCGTCATCGACAACGATTATCTCCTGCAGTGAATAGCCATGTAAACTCGCCAGAGTTTTGCCCAGGCACTCTGCCTCGTTATGAGCCGGAATAATAACCGACACGGA
The DNA here is from genome assembly GCA_964568715.1 of uncultured Halanaerobiales bacterium. Classification (GTDB taxonomy): domain Bacteria; phylum Bacillota; class Halanaerobiia; order B1SED10-174; family B1SED10-174; genus CAZMQU01. Next base: position 24,445 of record CAZMQU010000007.1, on the reverse strand, counting down.
CCTCCCTAGCTGCTTTTTAAGTTCCATAATAGCTTAAAAATATGCAGAGGATCTTCAATATTTCCTTCCCAAATTACCACATTATCCATCGGCAAATCGGCCGGGCTCGCTTCGCTGCCAACAACGATAAGGGAAGAAAATAAACCTGCGTCCAATATTTCACCGTCAAAAAAAAATGCCGCTTCAGCACCACCGCTGCTTAAAACCTTATGGAGCAGCCCTGTCTTGCCAACCAACTCCGGGGCCAATAGAAAACCAATCTTTTGACCTGCAAAATTATTTTCAAAAAAAACGGGCAACTTTTCGGCAAAATACAGCTGATTATCGATAATTCCAGCCTCCATCTCCTTTATTTCCCGTTTAAATTGTTGATTCTCCAAACGCAGTTGGGAAAACTCCGTTTCGATAAAGGTGGCAAAACGTTGTTGTTCAGCAAGGATGCGTTCATTGCTGATCCAGCTGCCCCCTAAGAGCATGCCCAATCCCAATGACAAAAATATAGCCAAAATTGTAAAATAGAAATAACGAATATCGATCAAAACGGCCTCCTAAAAATGCAACAGTAGTCTTAATTTCATAAATGCCAGATTCAAAAATGGGCGAAAAAGAGGTGATAAGTAGAGGGCAATAGCGATGGGAAAAAAGATAGCTAAAACAAGGCAGGCAATATCCTTGCCCTCAATCGTGCGGCGGTATAATCTGCCCACCCCCTTGGCATCGACGAGCATTGAACCAAGCTTAAGTCGAACCAAGAGAGTGCTGGCCATCCCAGGCCGTCCTTTGGCCAGAAAATCGGTCAAATTGCTGTGGGTACCCACCGCTACTATCATATCAGCACCGGCTTCGTAGGCCAACAGCATAGCAATATCTTCGCTGGTTCCCAAGGCAGGGAACAATTTATAGGGCAATCCCAGACCTTTAATCCTTGCCTCTCCCGGCGAATAACCGTCGGAATAAGCATGAACGATAATTTCCTTCCCCTTTCTAAGGGCCCCGTCACTGACGCTGTCCATATCTCCGATTATAATATCCGGTTTGATTCCTAACTTCAAACAGCCGTCGGCACCACCATCGACGGCAATTATTACGGGTCTCTCTTCTTTAATAAAAGGAAAGATTACCCTCAAATCCTCCAGGTAATCTTTCCCTCTTACAACCACCAAAGCAGCCTTTTGGGCCATTGAAACTTCCAAAGGCGGTATGGCCATATCGAATATTATATCTTTTTCAGCCCGGGCCCTAATTAAAGTGTTGTCCAAAAACTGTGACAGCTTAGCATGGACACGGCTACTGCTATCTTGCAATCTTCTGGCAACTTCTTGCTGCTCCAATTTATGACCGCAACCCAAAAAACGGCCCCTTTGGAATATTTCCCCCCCTACCACTTTGATTATGGCGCCTTCTTTAATTGTAGCAAAAATCGAGGGTTCAATGTTTTCAACCAGAATTATTCCTGCCCGAGCCAAAAGAAGGGGACCCCTGTTGGGGTAATCCGCCGTCATTATCGGTTCGGTATTCAGCACACCCTTGATACGCGCCCTGATTAAATCCTGGCAGATCGTTTCATCCATGTTGCAATGTTTGACCATGATAAAATCGCCCGGTTTTAAACGCGGCAATAATTCTTTTGTTTTTTTGCCTACACGCACTTTTCCTTTCATATTTGTAGTATGTTATAACCTGCATTATTAGTATTCATGCTTGTGTTGCATTACCAAATCTTTTCAAACTCGTAAAAAATATTAATCAGCCGTTAATGAATCTAACAAGCTGAATAATATGACAAAAGGGAAATAAAAGTATTATAACGGAAAAATAACCATCTAGCTGGCCCGTATTTCCAAACGCAATTTATCGGCAATCTTGGCTATAAATTGCGAATTTGTCGGTTTGCCTGATTCGGTAGCCACCGAGCTGCCAAAAATATTGTAGATGGCCTTTATATTACCCCTCTCCCAAGATACTTCGATGGCATGCCTAATAGCCCGTTCCACCCGGCTTGGAGTGGTATTGTATTTCTCGGCCACTTGGGGATACAATTCCTTGGTTACAGCACCCAATAGTTCAATTTTGTCGATGACCATCAATATGGCTTCTCTTAAATACATATAACCCCTAATATGGGCCGGAATACCTATCTGATGCATGATGTCGGTTACCCGGACATCCATATCCTGGCCACGACGGCGAGGCAAAGGTCCATCGATGCCGCCTTGGCCGACGGGGCTGATTAGCTGTTCGATTCTATCCACCAATTTTTCCAAATCAAAGGGCTTCAATATATAATAATCGGCCCCCAATTCGACGATGCGTTGCGTAACCTCTTGGTGGCCAAAAGCCGTCAGCATGATGATTTTCATCTCCGGATCGCGACCCCGTTTGTTAAGTTCTTCCAAGACGCCGATTCCGTCAAGGTAGGGCATTATAATATCCAATATTACAACATCCGGGCCCTTACTCTCGATTAAATCCAAACCTTCCATGCCGTTGTTGGCAACACCTATTACTTCCATATCTTCCTGTGAATTGATATATTCCTTGACCAGTTCGCAAAAATCCCTGTTATCATCGATCAAAAGTACTTTAACCATCTTACCCATTCACGATTCCTCCTCCGAAAATTTTTGCATCATAACATATAATTCCACAACAATTTCCATAATTCCTTCCCTTATTTTAACTAATTTTCCTTTTTTGTAGCAATTCCTTGTCGTAGGCTTCCCGAACCATCCACTCGGCCATAATTCCGTAGCCGCGGGTAGGATCATTGATAAATACATGGGTTATGGCTCCAACCAATTTGCCTTCCTGGATAATGGGGCTGCCGCTCATACCTTGAATGATACCGCCGGTTGCCGCCAGCAACCTTTCATCGACAGCCCTGATAATCATCCCTTTATCGGCCGGCTTATTCTGTCTATAGACTTTTTCAATTTCTATGTCGAATCTCTCAACTTCATTGCCTTTGATTACGGTATATATAAAAGCCGGGCCGCACTTCACCTCTAAGACAGAAGCAACGGGAATAGGTTCTTTATGTTGCTTCTTATATAAAGGTCGATCCAAAATACCGAAGATGCCGAAGCGTGTATTTTGCGTAATGTTGCCGATGACTTGATCGCTCTCGAAAAAAGATCCGTATTTTTCGCCCGGCATACCCTTCTCACCTTTACTGACACCGGATATGGCTGCATTAACTATTCTGCCCGAACCGACATCGACGGGATATTTGGTATAACTGTCGGTGATGATATGGCCTAAAGCACCGTAGAATAATGTTTCCGGCTCAAAGAAGGTTAAAGTCCCCACTCCGGCAACCCCGTCATTGATATAAAGGCCCACCATATAGATACCCGTCGAACTCCGGCAAGGCTTGACAATAGCCGTCATACGCTTATCTTTGTTACCGGCTTTTTGAATATCAAAATGAAGTTCCGCGCCTTGGCAATCGCGGACAATCCTGGCCATGTCCAACTTGTTTTCAATTGTCTCACCGTTGATGCTCATGACGATGTCGCCCTTCTCTATACCGGCTTCCCGGGCGGGATATATGCGCCTGTTTTCATCATCCACTACATAAGATACTTCAACGACTTGGACCCCCTTCGATTGCAAAAGTACGCCGATGGCCTCACCGCCCGGATAAACATGGACTTGAGGCCGGACATCGATGACCACTTCTTTCAATGGGAGTAAGCGCAATATTTGCAATTCCAAGCTTGATTTACCTTGATTTTGGGAAATCAAAGACAACGGTTTGTTTATGCTGAATCTTTTGAACTCATCGGTTATTTTATTACCGTTAATAAGAAGTTCATTGCTCCCACTGGTCCGAATACCGATAGAAAAAGGCCAATATAAGGCCATATTGTATTCTTCGTTTTGGATCAGACAAATTTTTTTGGGGAAGCACTCCAAGAGTAAGACCTGGGCCCCGGTACAAATTACCAGTAAAAAAGAAATGAAAAACAATATTTTGCGCGATTTGGTCAAATTTTTTCCCCCTTGTCGGTGTAAGTTACTTCTTGACTGAAACTGTAATCGGGCTATTGAACAGCAATTTTTGATTCCCGGGCCGCGCCCTTTTTACATAAAAACCGGCCGATCAGGTAATAAGCTAATAGTTAAAGGGCATCTTTTGCAGATGCCCTTTTCCTGATACCTTTATTATATTGAATTTTAAAAAGCTTAAACGATAATAGCGGTTCCTTCTTCTTCCTGCCCTAAGTTTTGATCTCTTTGAGTTCCCAAGCTCGTTCTATCATTTCTTGGGCATGGAATATGCTTGCCGGGGACATTTCACCGCCCAACATGCGGGCAATTTCTTTTATCCTGGCTTCATCTTTGATGCTCGCTACGGCGGTCTTGGTCAAACCGGCTTCGATTTCTTTAGCAATGAGAAAATGTTCATCGGCAATACTGGCTATCTGCGGCAAATGGGTAATGCAAATTACCTGTCTTTTGCTACCGATGCGGGCCAATCGTTCTGCTACCTTTTGGGCCGTATTGCCACCGATACCGCTGTCGATTTCGTCAAATACCATGGTTGCCACTTGGTCAGAATCGGCAACTATGGATTTTATTGCCAACATAATCCGGGATATTTCACCGCCGGAGGCAATTTTTTGGAGGGGTTTCAAATTTTCTCCCGGGTTGGGGGAAAGCAAAAACTCGATGCGGTCAATACCCCAAGAGTAGGGCCTGACCATCTTACCGTCGACCTCAATCCCTTCGTCAGAAGAAGTTTTTTCAAAAGCAACCTCGAATTCAACCTGGGGCATGGCTAAGTCATGAAGTTGCTTCTTTAATTCAGCTGCAAAAGTAAGGGCAATCTGCCGACGCATTTGGGAAAGGCGGGCCGCTTTTTCGCCGTAAAGGCCGGCCAACCGATCGATATCTTCTTGTAGGGCACCCAGCTCCCGGCTGCTGTCTTGTAAGCCTGCCACTTCTTTTTTGATATTGGCATAATATTCGAGAACCTTTTCCACCGTCGGGCCGTATTTTCGTTTCAAACGATTTATTTCACCCAAGCGATCTTCAACCTTCTTTAATTCAGCCTCATCAAAAAATATTTTATCGGCATATATCCGCAGCTCTTCGGCCAACTCCTGCAACTGATAGTAAACGTTGGTAATCTGGGTATGGCAAGAAGCAAGCTGGGGATCAATTTTTTGGAAGCCTTCCAGTTCCTTCATCATCAAAGCAATATTCTGCAGAACACTTTCATCCAAATTGTCACCGCTTAAGGCCAGAAAAATGGCTTGGGTCCCGTTGTAAAGTCTTTCGGCATTGCTCAAGACCAAATGACGCGCTGTCAATTCCTCTTCTTCAGACGGCTTTAAATCGGTTTTTTCCAGTTCTTCAATCTGATAGGCCAAAAGCTCCAAACGCGCATTCCTGTCGGCTTCATTGGCGAGCAATTCGGCCAGTTTGTTCTTTTTTTCCTGCCAAGAATGGAAAATAGCGCCAACCTCGGCCAGTAGATTCAAAGACTCCGCCCCGGCCAATTCATCCAAAAGTACCCTTTGTTCCTCCCGCGAAAAGAGCGACTGGTGCTCATGTTGGCCATGGATATCGATCAAAAGGGGCGAGATCTTCTTGAAAAGGGACAGGGTCGTAACCTGACCGTTGATCCGCACCCGGTTGGCCCCTGTCCGACTTATTTCCCGGGTCAAAAGCAACTCGTTCCCGTCATGGCCGATACCCAACTCATCAAGCTTATCCTTAACTTTTTGGCGATTGGCAATAGCAAATATTGCATTGATGCTGGCCTTATCAGCTCCGGTCCGTATGTAATCAACGCTGGCCCGTGACCCCAAAAGCATTTCCAAGGCCCCGACAATAATCGACTTACCCGCACCGGTTTCCCCGCTTAGAATATTCAAACCATTACAAAAAGAGACGTCGAGTTCTTCAATAATGGCAAAATTTCTAATGGCAAGTTCCTGCAACACGCGAAGGCACCTCCTTCTTTTCCCTTTCCATAAAAGGCTCTTCCTGTCCCGACGCTTGCTTGGATCAACTACCTGCTGTCGGCAGATCCGCCTATTTTGGACAGCGCCTTTTCGGCCAAAAGACTTCCCGGCTTATCGTGTCTTCATTTGCTGCATCCGATTGGCCAAAAGCCTATAATAAGACCAATCAGCGAATCTAATCAACTTTGTTTTCTCCGCCGCTTTTCTGATCTTAATAATATCTTTTTTACCCAAAGCCACCCCTTCTTGCCCGTCGATGGTAATAGCCGCTTTTTGTTGAGGTCGGGCCATCTCCAAACTGATTTCTTCATCAGCACCGATAATGATTGAGCGAGAATAAATCATATGGGGGCAAATCGGCGTAATAATCAAAGACTCAATGCCGGGATTGATGATGGGTCCACCGGCACTCAAGCTGTACGCAGTCGACCCCGTGGGTGTAGCCACAATCAGCCCGTCACCGGGGTAAGCAATAAAGAGTTCTTCTTCAATGTAAACATTTATCTCAATCAAGCGGGAGAAGGAGCCTTTATTGACAACTATATCATTTAAACCTACAAAGTTGTGTATTTGCTTGTCGTTGCGAAAGACCCGTCCCTCCAGCATCATACGTTCTTCTATTTTATAGTCGCCGGCCAAAAGCTTGGTCAGAACCTCATCGACCATCTCCACATCGTTTTCCATCAAAAAACCCAAATGGCCCAAATTAAAGCCAAGCAGCGGTATATTTTGGCCGAAAAAAGCCCGCGCCACCGACAAAAATGTTCCATCGCCGCCCAAAACTATAACGGCATCGAGTTCTTTAAACATCTGTTTGTAATCCAAAGGAACAATATTTTCTCCCAAACGATTCACCATTTCCCCACTTGCAAACAGAGGGAGTTCTTTTTGGGCAAACCAAACTGCAATCTTTTTGCCCACCGCAAAGGCCTTTTCCTTTTGAGGATGGCAAAATAGTCCTATTTGCAACGACAACACCTCATATTTAATATTTATAAGTCCAGCCGTTAATCCTTTTAAAACCCAGTCAGGCCACCGAAGAACTTATCTGTCACCGTCTTTTTCCAAAAGCAAAAAGAATTCTTGGTTACCGCTGCTGCCGGCCAAGCGAGAAGGCGCAAAACCTTTGTAGGTAAAATTCAAAGCTTCTGCCCCTTGACGAACCTTTTGGAGGGCAAACCGATGAAGACGGCTGTCCTTAACGATACCGCCTTTACCAACATTTTGGGGACCCACTTCAAATTGCGGCTTGACAAGGATCAACATTAAGCCCTTTTCTTTTAAAAGGGGGTACAAGTTTGCCAGTACTTTAGTAGCCGAGATAAATGATAAATCAAGGACAATCAAATCGAGAGGTTCGCCGATGCTGTCCTTGGGTAAATGCCTTAAATTTACATGCTCCATAACCAGGACCCGCTCATCTTGGCGAATCTTTGCCGCCAATTGGCCATAGCCTACATCCACGGCATAGACTTTTTTTGCCCCCTTTTGCAATAAGCAATCGGTAAATCCGCCCGTGGAGGCTCCCCCGTCGAGAACGATCAAACCTTGGGGATCCAAAGCCAAGTCGGCCAATGCCCCGGCTAATTTCATGCCGCCCCTGCTGACATAAGGATTCCGCCCCTCTTCTAAAGTGAGGATGGCATCGATAGGAACCCGGGTCCCGGGTTTATTGACAATTCGGCCGTCGACACGGACCAAATTGCCCTCAATAATTGTTTTTGCCTTAGTCCTGGTTGAAATAAGACCCCTGTCCACCAGCAGCAGATCTAATCTTTTTTTCATGGCCGCCCCACTCCGCCTTCGATTTGTCTTTCTTTGGCCAACTTTGACTAAAAGCAAAGATTTGCTTGGCCAGACCTGTGGCGGTCAACCCATAAATCTCTCTGACTTTATCGGCAGCGCCGTGTCTGATAAATTCATCGGGCAAACCAATATTTAAGATCGGCACAAGCAATTTTTCCCGGGCCAAGAATTCGGAGATGGCACTACCCACCCCGCCGGCTAAAACGTTTTCCTCCACGGTGACGATAGGTATCCCTTTTTGGGCCACGCTTCTTATCTTCTTATAGTCCAAAGGCTTGATAAAACGCAAATCAACAACTCGGCAGCCAATATTTTTTTGTTGCAAGGCCATTGCCGCATGATAGGCCGGCCATACCATATTGCCCACGGCAAATATGCACAAATCTTCACCTTTTATAATATCTTCGCTTTCACCCAAAGCCAGGGGAGCCTCTCTTGTAAGGGGAATTGCCGGAACCGAACCCCGCGGATAACGAAGGGCAGAAGGCCCCTTATGGAGGCAAGCAAAACTTAACATCTCTCTTAAAGTTTCCCCGTCGCGGGGAGCCAGAAAAACAAGATTTGGAACGGGTCGTAAAAATGAAATATCAAAAACGCCTTGATGGGTTTCGCCATCATCACCGACGATACCGGCCCTGTCAATGGCCAAGATAACCGGTAAATCTTGCAAACACACATCATGGACAATTTGGTCGTAAGCCCGCTGCAAAAAAGTAGAATATATGGCCACAACGGGCTTCAAACCGCCCGCCGCCAAGCCGGCCCCCAAGGTTACGGCATGCTGCTCAGCAATCCCGACATCATAGAAGCGCTCGGGAAATTTATCAGCAAACTTATCCAAACCTGTCCCGTTGGGCATTGCTGCCGTAATGGCAACAACCTTCTTGTCTTCTGCCGCCAATTCACAAAGTTTATTACTGAAAATTTTAGTATAGCTTGGAGCCTTGGTTTTTTTCAATTCTAAACCGGTATTGGGTTCAAAAGGGCCGATACCGTGGAACCTGTCAGGTTTATTTTCCGCGGGCACATAACCCTTACCTTTTTTGGTCAAAACGTGCATCAAAATCGGCTTATCAATGGTCTGAGCCCGTTGCATATATTGACGCAATTCACCTATGTTATGGCCGTCGACGGGACCCATGTAGGTCAAACCCAATTCTTCAAAAAACATCCCCGGTAAAACAAGGTATTTCAGGCTGCCTTTGACCCGCTCCATCGCTTTAACCACCCGGTCACCGACGGCGGGAATTCTTTTTATGAGCAATTCCAAATCATCGCGCAAGCGGGAATAAGTCGGATCAGACCGCAACCGGCCCAAGTAGCCGGAAAGGGCACCGACATTGGGAGCGATGGACATTTCATTGTCATTGAGTATTATAATCACTCTCTTTTGCAAGTGGCCGATATTATTCATGGCCTCCAAAGCCATGCCCCCCGACAAAGAACCGTCACCGATAACGGCAATAACATGATGGTCTTCACAGGCTGCATCGCGGGCAATTGCCATGCCCAAAGCGGCCGAAAGGGATGTACTGCTGTGGCCCGTATTGAAGGAATCATGCGGGCTTTCTTCTCTTTTGGGAAAGCCGCTCAAACCGCCTAATTGGCGAACGGTATCGATTTCTTTTACGCGCCCGGTCAACATCTTATGGGTATAGGATTGGTGGCCCACATCCCAAATGATCTTATCTTGGGGGCTATTGAAGACGCTGTGCAGGGCCAGTGTCAATTCAACAACACCCAGGTTTGAAGCCAAGTGCCCACCGATTTTTGCGGCAACATTGACCAATTTATCCCTGATTGCCGAGGCCAATTCTTCCAAGCCCTGATTGTCCAGCCCTTTTATGTCGGAAGGTTCTTTTATATCATCGAGCTTTATCATTTGCGGTTAACCCCTCCTTTTGCTCTTTTAAAACCAAAAACTCTTTCCAGTTGAGCCAAGAAAACGCCTACTCTTTCAATAATATTATTGGCATTTCTCATGCCGATACTTTTGCCAAATCCCTTCCCACCGACAGTCAAAGCGGCAATACCCGCTATCATCAATAAATTCAACAATGCTTCATTGCCGTCATTACCGACAACCAACCTTAGAACCAGAAGAGCACCCAAAGAGCCGCTGACCGTTCCGCAGATGTCGCCGACAATATCATTGCAAAAGGTTGCTACCTTATCGGCATTGCGAACTAAATTCAAGCCATGGCGGGCCCCGAAAACTTTACGGGCCGCTTTGGCATTAAATGCCGCTTCATTGGCAGCCAAAGCTGCAACACCTATCGTATCAAATATTATACCCATTGAAATAATAATAAAAAGAACAAGGGGTACGAAAATCGTACTAAGGGCTGTTATAGCCAGGCGGGTCAGACTGACAACGATAATTGCCAAAACAAAAGTTATCAAGCCCATACCCAGGCCGTTGCGAACATATTTCACCAAAGCTTTCCCTCCGATATAAAAAAAGCATCGGTGGCCATTGAAACGAGTAAATATTGCGGCTTGAGGTCCAGCAGGCTTTCCCAAACTGCGGCCAAAACGTTACCATTTTGGCGGTTTCCCTTTAGGCAGTCCTATAATGTCGCCATATATAGGGCTGGATTACCACTTAGACCACACTTTAATCCCCGTCTCAACCACACAATGGACAGTCTAGAAGATTTCCTTGACGGCTTTCATATCCCCTTAGCTTCTTTTGCAGTATGGGTTTCAGCCGAAAAAGCCTAAATTGCGGGCCCTGCAATCTAGGCCCTTCTTATCGCCTCTCCCCCTACCACTCAAAGCAGGCTACGCTACAACTACCTTGCAGTACCTGTAGGTTCCCCGCAAAGCATCAAAGCTTTGCAGGCCTCCGCGGAACCAGGGTCAACGCCCACATGCCTTTGTGGATCGCCCCGTATTCCTTAACTCCCAATGCAAACCCCCGACTGGGCGTCAGAAGCCAACACCAGGAACTTCATCGATGTGCCCTTTAGCGGATTTTTAGGCCCGCCTTCAGAGGTATTAAGCCGACTAGAATACTGCAACCACCGATGCATAAATATTATAGCACAGCGAAGGTTAGCTAGCAATTGCTAGCTTTGTCGATTGTATATTAAATCAGTAAGTTCAAGAAAAAAAGAGCAATCCATCTCCAAAGGTTCAAGGGCTGCCCAAGCCTTCTCCTTCGTCGCCAAAGCAATTTCTTCACTGCGGGCAATGCCCAAAAGGCCGGGATAGGTTGCTTTGCCGCGAGCCATATCGCTGCCGCATTCTTTGCCGGTCAGTTTGGGGTCACCTTGGACATCCAGAAGGTCATCGGTAATTTGAAAAAGCAAACCCAGCAGTTGGCCAAAATCATCCAGTATAGCTAACTCGGCCGCCGTCGCACCGCCCAAAATCGCCCCTCCTGTAATGGAAGCCTTTATGAATTGCCCGGTTTTTCGCCTATGGATCTCTTCCAAGGCGGCCAAGGCAAGCTCTTTATTCTCACCGGCCAAATCCAAATACTGGCCGCCGACCATACCGATTGGCCCGGTCGCCTTTAAAACTTCGGCACTGGCTCGCAATACATTCTCACAAGCCAAGCCGGCCGCCCCTCTGACCATCAATTCGCCGCCCCAAATCAAGAGGGCATCACCGGCCAAAAGAGCATTGGCTTCCCCAAAAACCTTATGGTTGGTCAACACACCCCTCCTGTAGTCGTCATCATCCATGACCGGTAAATCGTCGTGGATCAAAGAGGAAGTATGAATCATCTCGATCCCGCAAGCGAAAGGCAGGCAGGGACGGATGTCCCCGCCAAACAATTGGTATGCTTTCAGACATAGGATGGGGCGAATCCGCTTACCGCCGGCCAAAAGCGAGTATTCCAAGCCGGCCAATAAGCCGGGGGGAATATCAATATCCTGCACAATTTCCTTAAGATAGCCCTCAACCGTTTTTTTCAACTGCTCCAACTCTATTCTAACCGTCATCGCCAAGTACATCTGCGGCATATGGTTGCAAAACGGTATTGCCGTCGCCATCCTTTCCTAAAATTTCAATGCGACTTTCAGCCTCTTCCAACATCTTGCTGCACAACTTGGCAAGCTTTATTCCTTCTTCAAAACGAAGCAAAGACTCCTCCAATTGCAGATTGCCCGTCTCCAGATCCGCAACAACTTGAGCCAGTTTTTCCATGGCCCCTTCAAAAGTCAAATCATTATCGCTTCCATCTCCCATTGTCCGCCCTCCCTAGCCAATATCTTTATCATGGGCAATAATTGCCTCTTATACCTCGATGGCCTTTATGGTCGCCCGGGCTTTCCCTTGATCGAAAATCAATTCTACATCGTCTTCTATCTGCAATTCTTCGCTATGGCGAATGATAGCAAGACTTTGGGGATCCCGGCAAATACTGTAGCCCAAAGACATGATCTTCAATGGACTCAAGCCGTCCAAACGGGCAATCTCCGTATTGAATTTTTCCTTATGCCGGGCCACAGTCTGTCCAATGCTGTAGCCCAGCCTTTGAGTTAACTCATCTATTCTTTGCCTCTTAATGTAATAGGCTTCCAAGGGGTGGGTCAAAACCCGCTTTGCCAACAAGCCGTCCAAGACCGCCCGATAAGAGGCGAGCATAGTTTCCATGCTCTTTTGCAGGCGCAGATAAAAATCGATGACCTCCCGCTTCATCTCCTGGCGGGGTTTAATGAGAATCTCTGCCGCCTCGGAAGGAGTAGCGGCTCGCACATCGGCGACAAAATCAATTATGGTATAATCCCTTTCATGGCCGACGGCTGAAATAAGAGGAACGGAACAAGCAAAGACTCTGCGAGCCAATTCTTCATCATTGAAAGCCCAAAGCTCCTCCAAAGACCCGCCGCCGCGAGCCACAATAATGACGTCAACCCCGAATGTCTCCAAAAGATCGATACCGGCTGCCAGTTCCGCACTTGCCCCTTCCCCCTGAACTCTGGCCGGCGCAATAAAGATATTCAAACCCCTAAATCTTCGCTCCAAAACCTTTATGATATCTCTGATTACAGCCCCGGTCGGTGACGTAACCACACCGATTCGGCGGGGGAAAAAAGGCAAAGATTTTTTATGTTCTTCGGCAAAAAGGCCTTCCTTTTCCAACTTCTCTTTGAGTTGTTCAAAAGCCAGATGCAAAGCACCAAGGCCGGCCGGTTCCATTGCCTGAACATAAATTTGGTATTCGCCGCGGGCCTCATAAATATCAATGAAACCACGAATCAATACCTGCAAACCGCTTGCCGGCTCAAACTTAACCGAGCGAGCCTGCCCTTTGAACATAACAGCCTTCAGGGTGGACCGTTCATCCTTTAATGTAAAATAGCAATGACCCGAGGCGTGGCGGTGAAAGTTGGATATTTCGCCGGCCACCCATATATCCTGTAAGGTTTCATCACTGCGCAGGTAAATCTTCAGATAGGCATTCAGTTGGCTGACGGAAAATACTTGCCTAGCCAATTGCTTTAAAGGCCTGCAAAGTGTTTCGCAATAACATGGCAATGGTCATCGGCCCCACACCGCCCGGCACGGGAGTTATGGCCGAAGCCTTCTTGACGGCACTTGCAAATTCAACATCGCCGACCAACTTGCCGTCGACCCGGTTGATACCGACATCGATTACCACGGCTCCTTCTTTGATCCAATCGCCCTTGATCATCTCCGGACGACCTACTGCAGCAACCAAAATATCGGCGGACCCCACTTCTTTGGCCAGATCCGTTGTACGGGAATGGCAAATCGTCACTGTGGCATGCCTTTGCAGAAGCAGCATGGCCGCCGGCTTGCCGACAATATTGCTCCGTCCGACCACTACCGCCTTTTTGCCTTTAATCTCCACACCGCTACGATCCAATAACTCAATAATCCCCAAGGGGGTGCAGGCCACAAAGGTCGGATCACCGGTCATCAGACGGCCGGCGCTGATAGGGTGAAAACCGTCCACATCTTTGCGGGGATCAATGGCATTGAGAATCTTTTTTTCATCCATATTCCCCGGTACAGGCAATTGGACAAGGATACCATGAATTTCTTCATCATTATTCAAACGATGAATTATATGCAAAAGGTCGTCCTGGCTTGTCGTTTCCTCCAACCGATAAGCCTTCGAAAAAAACCCGGCTTCGGTGCAAGCCCTTTCCTTTGATTTCACATAGGTATGGGAAGCAGGATCGTCACCGACCAAAATTACGGCCAGCCCCGGCACCTTCCCCTTCGCTTTAAGCTGTTCAACCTCTTCTTTCAGTTCTTTTCTGATCTGTCGCGCTATTCCTTTGCCATCAATAATGTTGCCCATTTGAACCCTCCTTCTGAAAATCGTTTCACTTAATTTGCTAAACTCAAGTGTAAAAATAATTAACAACATCTGGTATTATAGCATCTTAAGATTAAAGTTCGCTAAGAAACATTTGATTCCTTCCTTTTCCCATGTTTTCGTCGAAAAGAGCTTTTGGACCATTTTCATAATATTATGTCCAACCTTATATCCCCTTAATATCTTGACATTCGCTCACAGATGTTTTATTATTAGTTTAGCCGAAGTGGCGGAACGGCAGACGCGCTGCGTTCAGGGCGCAGTGGGCAATAGCCTGTGAGGGTTCAAATCCCTCCTTCGGCACCAATGCTACTAAACCCCCATTATTACAGGGTTATTCATAAATAAGGATGCGAAATGATTACGGTTTGATCACACAGACAAAATTTTTGCCCGACTCCACGGCGAAATGGGAGGTCGGGCAAGACAGGACGACTCATCAGAGTCGTTTTTTTTTATTGCATAAATAGTGCTGCCATTCTTTCCGCGGCCTCCTCCTGCTTATTTGGCAGTACATGTCCATAAATGCCTAAAGTAATTTCAATTGTTTTATGTCCTAACATCTACTAAACCACATGGGGCTGGGTCCCGTTTTCTAGTGCCAGCGTTGCAAAGGTGTGTCTCATACCATGAAACTTGATTTTCTTTACCCCGGCCTTCTTAAGAAGAAGAAAAAGACTGTCATGATTGCTATTGACGAATGCCAATATCTTGATACAAAAGTATTTAGAGATTTAAAAATGCTTATAAATCAAGATTATGATTCCTACGATTGTTTCGCTTTATTCCTTGTTGGTCTGCCTCATGTAATTAACATTTTGCAGTCTTGCTAGGAAAGTGCGGTTTCCCAGTTAAAATCGTTGAAATTAAAGTGCATTCTTGACAGGAAAAAATGCGCTGTTCTACAGCATATTAACCTGAATAAATTACATGACCAGTGTCCATAATTTCCCTCGCGAGAGGATCTGTGGCGATAAAGTCCTGCGGCAAAAATGGTATCGGTTCAATACGCAAGTCGATCTGACGCCGAAGTCTCATTAACAGCAATTGGTCTTCCAAGCGGTCGCCCGTAAAGTCCGGAGACACAACTGCAACATCGATGTCGCTATCTGCGTGCGGATGGCCTTTTGCGAAGGAACCATATAAGATCACTTTGTCTAACTTGATATGGTCACGAAGAAGAGTAGCGTATTGAACCGTTATTCTTCTGACATTGTCTGCAGAATATCGTTGAGCCATGCCCTCACTTCCTCAATTTTCATGATATTTTTCGATGTGAATTCTTCAGTGCATTTCTTGTAGAAGGCTTGTTTGAGATCCGGATATCGTGCATTTATGTTGAATGTGGTTATTGCGTCGAGTTTGTCAGCCATTTCATCGTCAAACTCTAATTGACAAAGAAAAGTATTCTGCGCAAATCCCACCTTCGGCACCACCAATTAAAATTAACCCCGGTTAAACTAGGTTTTTTTCTTATTGAGGGAAATGGCCAGGCGGTTAAATTCATCCGGGGTCGCCATGCAAATAGAGAACTTTATTTGCCAGTAACTCTCCAATTAAATCAAATTTTTATATTCCCTTCTTCCATCGACTATAGCATAAATAATAACTGTTTTCTTTTCCTCATTCACCTTGTAGAATATAAGATGTTTTTCAACCACAACCACCCTGTAAGCTTGTTTTCTCAAAATAGAATACCTAGGGATGTGCCCTGAATTAGGAAATTCTTTTAGCCGATTAATGGATTCTTCTATTTTGTACAAATAGCCAAGGGCCAAATCAATACTGCCAGAATTATCTGCAATATAATAAATTATATCTCTTAATTGATCTTCAGCCTTATCTGTTCTCAAAATCTTATACATTTTCATTCTTCCGAGCCAGCAAAGACTCACGGAGTGCATCTAAAGATTTTTGCATACTAGCCACTCTTCCATGTTTAACATCATCTTCTGCTTCAGCAAGAGTTCGAAGTAACTCTAATTCAGCTTTCATTTGCTTGTAATCTTGCAGTCCCATAACAACGGTATCACCACGACCATTTACAGTAATGATAACTGCTTCTCTAGTTTCCCGGCATTGTTTTGAAATTTCATTGTATTTATTTCTTAGATCTGCTGATGGTCTAACATTAAATTTCATAGTAACACCTCTTTTCATCCCAAGCTCATAGACAAATTATATCATAACTTGCCTATTTTTCAAACTGCTTAGCCAAAAAATTTTATCTTTAACACAAAGAAAAAAGCCATATATATAGTGAACATTTTTTGATCTTACTTTTCTTCGGCCCGCCCAACAAGGAGCAAAAATATAAAGGGCAAAGCCAGGGCAAGAAAAATAAATAACGCCCCCAACTGTTGTCCATAAGCAACCCAAGCAATTGGCTCTAGGGGCCAAGGAGTAAGAAAGGTTATCAGTACCCTGCAAAACCAAGTAAAAACCAGTAAGCCATAAAAAATTGTAACTTCCTTCCATATCATTATTGGTAATCCTTATCAATAATGGAATATTGGGTTTGGTATCGTTAGGCAAAAATTTCGGACCTTACATGAAAAACATAACTGTCAGCCCAGCTTTTTGATTATATGTTCATTAACATTTCTTATAATTTCATAGGGCTTCCACTCTCGCCTGACAGTTAGTGTAATAACACATTTTTTACCGGGATAAATCAGAGAAAACTGCCCATGCAGGCCCTCCGCCCTAAAGCTATCTTCATATGAACCTTTCCAAACTTGATAGCCATAGCCTGCTTGTGTTTCCTCTTCACTTTCTTCTTCTATAGTGGGCACTAAATCTTCTGCCATTTTCTTTACATATTCTTCTGAAACTAATTGTTCGTCATGCCACCGGCCTTTTTGTAACAATAGCTGCCCTATTTTAGCAAACTCAGAGGTATTCAGATGTAAACCGTCCAAGCCCATTGTATGGCCATTGGGACAAGTTTCCCATTGGGTATTAAAATAGCCAAACTTTTTAAACAGCCGATCCTCAAGATAATCCCTCAGCTTTTGACCGGATACTTTTTCAATAATTCTACTGAGCATATAGCTGTTGAGGTTGTTATAGAAAAATCTTATGCCGGGCTCATGTTGAACACCCTCCTGAAAAATATTTTAGCATAATCGATGTAAGTTCTATAAGGATGTATGTAAAAAAATAAACCTTCTTTGCCGGAAGTCATTTGTAGCAGGTTCTTTACTGTAATTTTTTTTACCTCATCATCGGCCACCGTTAGAAACTCCGGGAAAAAGTCCATAACATAATCATCAATAATAAACTTGCCTTCATCAATTGCCATACCAATTGCAACTGAGGTATAGACCTTGGTTGCTGAAAAGAAGTTTTCCCGATGGGACCTCATAAATTCATGATACATGGGCTTGTGATCTTCTAGATAAAGATGAATTTGTCGCACCCTTAAATCCTTTTGGATATTTTGTTCAATAAAATCAGTCAGAATAGACTGAAAAGCCATCTCGAGATCACACCCTTTAACTTTCATTGTGAGGACAAAGCTCGCGCCCTACAAGATTAGCCCCGCTTAAATCGGGGTATTTTGTTTTATTTAAAATAATTTCAGAAAGGCTCTATGTAATAACTTCTCATAAACGGCCGTATAAGCCATATTCTCACTCCCTATTCATTTATTTACTGAATTGCTTACTGTAGAGGCATGTATGAACAATTCAGATATAAATTCGCCAAAACCCATAAATACCCTTTTTAATTATGTTCGAAAAAGAATTGCCTTTATTACTTCAAACATTACCTTAAAACGATTCTATGCCGGTTAAAGTCGAATATCCTATATAGTAATCGCTATTTGTGTATAAGCAGGATTTCGCAAACTTTTTCCTACTGAATCAATCCTTATTCCTAGCAAACAGAAATAGTTCTGTAGGGGTTGCTGAACAAGTGTTTAAAAAATGCAAAACCCCGCTTCCAAGGGCCTACTGAATGGCCGTGACGCTCAAGAAAACCAGCAATAGCACCAATCAATTGCCTTTCTTTTTTTCGATAGCTACGAACCCAAAGTCGCATGGTTTCTATTGCCGACCAGGGCCTTTTGGCCCTATCATGAGGTGATGGATCAACGTGCTTAACGCTAATGTCATTTTCCACAACCTTCTCCAGGATTTCTTCTCGTGTAATCTGGGAGTAATGCTTGTGGGGTGCAAGAAAATCAGGCAAGACTGCATGTGTCTTGCTGCAGCCGAAGCATTTTACTCTCAGGATTGGTGTTTTATCCTTTTCACCCTTAACCGCGCGTTTGTACCAACAATGCCAGTGGGTCTTTGACATGCATAAAGGGCAAGATAACTCAAGGAGAAAAAAATCCCGGTTTAACCGGGGTTAATCTTATACAAATAATCTAAAGACTAACAGTTCAATGTATATTTAGAATTTTACATCTTATCTAAGATAGAATGATGGCCAATGCCAAGCATTATCAGCAAACCTTTCTCTAATTGGCTATACTTCCAGATTATGCGAATATCAATATTGGCACTAGACTCAAAGAGATTAGGTGTTCCCCTAATCTTTTTCGATCGCAAGGAAGGATAAAAAGGATTTTCTGCAAGCTCTAATACTTTACTTACAACCATTTTTTGTTCTATTTTAGTAAGTTTCTTAAAGGCTTTATGGAATGACTGTGCATAAGCAATCCTATAAGTCATCGGGAGAAAAACCCATAGCTTCTATCATATCTTTTGCATTATCATAGACGGGTAATTCGTGCAATTCGTTTTCAGCCTTTTTAGCAATTTTTTTTAATCTCTCTATCTCGCTTTTGGGGTAAACAACAACCGGAACAAATATCAAAACTCCATCCTTCAATAGCACTTCAAACATATCACCTTCAACAGCGTCCAATTGCTTTATTATTTCCACCGGAATAGTTATCTGTGAGCGGCTCCGCAGTTCAACCAACATAAAAACCACCCCTTCGTTCAAGGTTTCCTACTTTCTGATTTTACAATATACTTAATTACTTGATTTGTCAATGGCGGTTAAAAAGAGTTTTCATATGCCGGGCCAATAAAAAACAATGAAAACCGTGTGCTAATGCCATAGTTTGATTTATTGTCATGCCTTCTAAGCATACTTATGCTCTAAATATAGCTCGAATTTATTGCCCCGAAATAAGAAAGTCATTTACTTCCTGCAATATTCTTTTGGAGCTTTCAAATTGAAAAACATTGCTTGCTTCTTGATATGTCATTAAGTAAGCACCAAGTAATTCTTCCTCTTGAAAAATTATATCTTGATTGTCATATTGTGCAATAAAATATATTATCCTTTTTATTACACCATCCCTATTGGGAATCGGGTGTTCATCGACAGTTTTAAAGCCAGGAATTATTTTGACTTTCAGCCCGGTTTCCTCGTATATTTCCCGAATGGCTGTTTGCTCTTCGGTTTCATTTCCTTCCACATGCCCCTTGGGAAATCCATAATATCCTTCCAAGGATTTAACGATAAGGTATAAAATTTCATTGTTTTGTCGAGTATAGACTACTCCTCCACAGGAAACTTCGTACTCCATTTATCAGTACCTCCAAACGTCATTTTATATCACCTTTGACACTATAGATAAAGACTAACCTTGCTTGAACCGGTTTTTTGTTTGTTAAAAGAGATTATCCATCAGTCATAATCCGGTGGCCGAATGTTAGACATTGCTTTGCCCTCGTTTCCCCACAAGCGGCAGCATGAAGCCGGTCAAGGCTGCATAATTTTCCCATTCATTTCCGAACTTGCCCTTCAAAAACTGCTCTTCCAATTTGGCCCGGTAGATTTCGCTTGGCAGAAACAACAAAAAAACCCCAGACTTTTTGCAATTCTTGCGGATATGGGAATCCTGATTTCCACTAGGAAACTAATCAGTAAAACCCCAATCCCGGCCATTAAATTAAGAACAGGCGGTAAAAAATCATTCTTTCTCTGACTCATACTGACCCCCTAAACCTAATACATATTGCCATAAATTCCCTAAAGTCTATATGTTATCCTTCTCATTCTCGGGCTTTCCTTTTTAAAGGGTGCCATAAGTCAAAACATCAACAATAAAGAATAACCCGTCACTTCTGCCATCTTCACCCGGTATCATTTTTGCTTACTGCAGAGGGTTAAAGAAATCTCTCTGCAAATTCTTCGTTACCCATTCTTATTGCTTCTCTAACCCCTTCAATGCCCTTTTTTCTATTAATCCCGGAGAAAATAGCGTACCCTAAGCGATGGGTTAACCGTGATTCGTTAAAACACCTACTGATAAACTCATCGCTGTTTTTTATTGCTCCGCTTTCCAGCGCTTCTTTTAGGCTTTTGTATTCTCGAAAAAGCCCCATATAGCAGGCATCACCCATTGAAATATCATAATCTTCTTGTAGGGGCGAGCCTGTTTTAGCTAGATTGTTAAACATTCTGTACTCCTCAGCTGAAAAAACCCCCACGCCTTCATATTGAATTGCATTATTCAACAGGGCCATCATATCGGTGCCGGTCTTTAATTCAAGTAATCTTAAAAAGGGTCCGTGAATTGACTCATAATGGGTATGGGCTGTCTCATGAATGATTATTGAAATGAGTTCTTTATAGTCTTGCAATAAGATCTCTGAATTTAAGTTGATACATACCCTGTTATCAAGGCCTATTCCAATATCATAACCGATAATGGGAAACAGCTTGGTGACTTTACGATTTGCCTTATCAAACAAGTTATCAATATGTCTTACCACCTCACCCAACCACGTTTCTTCCTGTTCCCTAAAAAGCTTATAAAGTTGTTCTATTCTATCCAGGTTGGTGATTAAGTTTCTTAAACCGTAGGCGGTGTCATCCACACCCATTATTGCATTCTCAATATCTTTAATAAAAAACTCATTGCCTGTAAGTTGCGCGTGACGGCTGATCGTCCGAAACCCTTCATTATTCTTTAAATCACCAATATCTGCACCCTGCTCAATCACTTTGAAGATTGTCTCCATATAAGAATAATCTAGCTGCATTTGACCCCTCCTGACATGCGGGCAACTAATGACACGCCTTGCCAGAGCTGAAATTGTTTAAGATAATCTGATATCTCTTTTGAATCCTAAACCTTCTCCACTTGTGCTCTTCTCTCAACCAAAGTCTTTTTCCTGCCCTCTGGCAAAATATAGAATTAACAAATGCAAGCAGGTGGGCACGGTATCAAATTTGCCTTTGGAAGGACAATATATGTCACGCCCACCTGCCGGAACCCCCCTGGATCCTAATAATTACTTAGTTACTAACGATCCTGAGCATCTTCTTTTTTGTAGAGTTATAGGAGGAAGGGTTAGCGACATATTCCTCCTCAAGCCGGTGCAGTACTTCCAACCATCTTTGAGCATATCCTCTTTCTTTTTCATCATTTTTTATTTCTTTAGCAATATCAGTCATCATTTCCAACAGGTGCAATTCATAGAAGGGATCGGTATCGGGGCGAGCCAAGACTTCTTCCAGAAGATCCAAGGCTTTTTGCGGCTCTTGATTTTTGATGCTTAAGGCGTAGACAGTGAGTGAGTAGCCGCATTTATCATGTTCCTGAACATAGTACTCCAACATGGTTGCAATCTCGGGGTTTTCAACATCCAAATAGTCAAGCAAATGGGCAAATTCGTCCAAAACAAATGGATCAAAGTCTTCTTTATCAACGGCCCCAATCATTTCCAAAGTCAACTTGCCATCTTTAAAAGCTTTTTTCAGCCGGGTCCAAACTTTTTCCCGCCGCAAAAACTCTTCCGACAAAGTCCAGGGGTGAGCCGGCAGATAAATCCCCGCAAAGCGATTGGTACCTAAGTCAAATTGCCAAACCTCCCGCAAAGGAGCATAAGAGCGGTTACTTGCCAGGGTAATTGAATCCGCAGCCAAATCAAAAACCAAAGAATACATTGTGTAGCTATTGGCAATGGTGGCCGCATTCCAGGAAAAAACGTCCTCGCCATAGGGGTTATCGAAATTGCGTAACAGCCGCCATACTTCCTCCGGTTCAGCTAGAGAGGAAGTTTTCAAAAATCTTTGCGCGGCCTTCCATCTACGAACATTCGACCAGTTTATGTTTTCCTGCAAATCAAGATGCTCCCGGGCAAGTTCTGTCCCCTCGTGCCTTCCATCGCCGAAGGGGCGGTTAAGCACAATTTGGGGTGTCCCCGGCCGGGTGACGGTCTCTGCTTTAACATTATTCTTCAGATCGAAAACAATGCCTTTTTGCTCATTGGCACTACCCACTGTTAGAATCCAGTTAATATTATCGTTGGGCCTAGAGTTAACAATCTTGCGGACATCTTCCAGATTTTTGGCCTTGCTCAGTATTTCCCGCAGCAGCCAACCCATGGGTGTACCGCCCGGCTTTTGACCATTAGGAGTGGACATGTTGATGGATACGGATATGCCGGCATCATTGGCCCCGTGAAAAAAAGGCAGATAGCCTATTACACCGATATTCCAATAGTCCGGACCGGCACCTTGGCCCACATATTTAACTATAATAGGAAAATCGGCCAACCAAGGGGGTTTGAAATCGAAGTTGCGACCATGTAAAATACCCGGCCGCTCTTCTGTGGCCGTCAGGGTAGAAGTGCAGGCCATCAAAAGGCGGTAGCCTGAAGAAAGATCAAGCAACTTTGCAAAACTGACACCTGATCCCTCCGCTAAGCCGTGAATTTCCTCAAGATAAGGTTGGGGTGAGCGTTTTTTAAAACTCACGCTATGGAGCCATTCCTGAATTGCCAAATAGGCCCGGTGAATAAACTTGCGATACCTATACTTAGCAGTATTACCGAAATACTCCTCGGCCGTTTGGCTTACTGCAACGATTTCAGCCCGCATTAATACGCCATAGGCCAAGCCCCGCTCATAGGGGTCGCCCGCCAACGTAAGGACAGGGATAGGCCCGGAGTCATCCCGGCTACACCCCCTGAATTCGGTAATATCCCCCCGCCCGGTAATTTCCTTGCTATAATCATTATTTGCCAGGGCTTGCTGAGAACCGAAAATGCTTATAACAAATACTAGGATTGCAACAAATAAGGCATTGCTTAACAGAGCTTTTCTTTCCATTCTTTCTCCTCCTCTTAAAATCCCAATTTTAACATTATGCCGGGCCTATGCAAACCAATAGCCCGACCCACCCTTCCAATAACATAACGGTCGAAGCAAGAAAAGGTCTGATTATCTAAATTATTTCCCCCCTTATTTTTGCAAAAAAAAATGGCCATGACGGCCAAGTACTTTTTATGTCAACGTTATAAGTTCACCTTCTTGGGGCAAGACAACCTCTAAATCTGGCCTTTGTTTTTGCAAGAATTCGGGGGCATCGGTGTGAATAGGCAGGATTCTTTTTGCCCCGGTCCAAGCAATGAGTTTTTCCAAATCCTTAAAATCGGCATGTCCCGAGCTATGCATATGCACCAGCCTACCGCTTTCTTCGAAGGGCGCCAGAAAATCCGTCAAAGATGGGTTTCGTCCATCCAGATAGCCCCGCCACATGGAATAAACCAAATAGGCACCGGGATTTGCAAGATAGTCTTCTAAAATTCCTTTAAAATAATTATTGCTGCGTACTGCCATGACAAAACCCCGCTTCTTCAAGGGCAAATTCTTTCCATAGGTCTTAGCTTTCTCAAATTTATAATAGCGGGAAGATGTCATAGCGGCAACCAGCTCAAGAATCTTTTTCTGGTAGTCATCACAAATGAAATAACGGCCCCGGGGTGTATTGTTACAAAAAGTTCCTAGACGATCAATGTTGGTTGATGAGCAAAGCACAAAAACATATTTTTTCCTTCCAACCAATTGCTTAAATTCTTTTTGTAAGTCCCACTCACTATAAATTTCTTTCTTGGGGCGGGAAAAAAGAGTTCCCTCAGTAATTAAGAGGTCAATATCTCGAGCATATCTTTTAACTGTATTTTTAACAAACTTACCGCGGAAGCCGTGCAAGCGAAAGTCGCCGGTGAAAAGAACCTTTTTATTATCCTTTTCCACCAAAAACATGTTGGCATCGTAAGCAGAATGGTCAACGGCTAAAGGCCTAATCTTTAAATCGCCAATATGAAGAGGGTTCCCGGACAAAAAGGTCTTGCCCCTGGCCAAAACCTTCTGACCTGCAGAATGCCGGCGGGCCAATGCGATTTTTAAAATTTCCTTACTTACCCTACCAAAATAAAGAGGGATAGTAGATAAAATCTTACCCATTCGGCCTACATGGTCGGCATGATAATGGCTGAAAAAAACAGCATTGCAGTTGGCTATACCGCTAGTAAGGCCCTCCAGATCAAATTTATCCTGCGTAATTTCGCCCCATTCATTGGGCAAATCGGAGCCGAAA
>CAZMQU010000006.1:4979-171446 GCA_964568715.1 uncultured Halanaerobiales bacterium | reverse complement strand
CAGCCAGCTTTCCTACATTCTTTTAGGAGCTTTCACGTTGCAAGCCTGGGGTCTGGCCGGAGCTATTTTGCATATGATCAGTTATTCCACCCTTAAAATAACTCTCTTCTTTTGTGCCGGCATCATCGCAGAACAAACCGGAGAAGTGAATATCAGCAAAATGAGCGGCATCGGTTGGTCGCTTCCCAAGACTTTCGCCGCCTTCGGAATCGCCAGTTTGGGCATGATCGGGATGTTGCCTTTAAATACATTTTGGAGTAAATACTACCTGATGAAAGGCAGTGTAGCTGCCGGTAAATGGCCTTTTGCCTTGGTCTTGATTATCAGCGGTATCATCAATGCCATTTGTTTTATTCCTACTGTGGTGGCTGCTTTCAGAAAAACCGATACACCCTCCGCCGATGAAGGCGGTTTAAGGGCTACCTTAATGTTGGCACCAACCTTGCTTTTAGCCGCCATTGCTCTCTTGATCGGTTTGTGGCCGGGAATCGTTTGGCCCGGTGTAGAAGCTGTAACCAATTGGTTCTTTTAGGATAGGAGGCTTGGGAAATGTTGCTTTTGCTATTGATCGCAACACCTTTACTCGGTGTGATAATTAAGTATCTGTTTTATAAAAAAAGTATCAATGTCAATTTTATCGTTTGTACGACCGTCCTCATCTTGGGGACCTTCGGGCTGAAGGGAGTCTTCGATGGAGATACCTTAGCCATTAAGATAAATTTACCCGGCCCTTTTACGCCGATTTTGCAGGCCGATCCCTTGTCTGTAATTTTCGTCATCCTGGCCTCCTTTCTATGGTTCGTCGTTTCAATCTACAGCCCTCAATACATGGTCCATGAGGGAGGTTCCAAAAATTTTGCACTTATTACTATGCTCACTTTTTCGGCGGTTTTAGGCGTTTTTTTGGCCGGAAGCCTCGTTACCATGCTTTTATTCTTTGAATTGATGACTATTGCCTCCTATTTTTGGGTAATCCATCGCTGGAACAAAGAAGCAATAAAAGCCGGCTACTTCTATTTATTTTTCAGCATTGTCGGCGGCCTTTTTATCGCCTTGGGCATTGTGCTGATGGGAGCAGCTACGGAATCTTTACCTATAATCGGCAGCGGCCCGGTTTCGGCTACAAACCCCGCCTTCTTCGGCTGGAGCATTGCCCTTTTAATGGTCGGCTTCGGAATCAAAGGCGGTATGGCTCCCCTCCATCTTTGGCTACCTCATGCCCACTCCGTTGCTCCCACACCGGGGAGTGCCCTTTTATCGGGCCTTATCATTAAAATAGGTGCCTACGGCCTTATCCGCGTCGGTGAATTTGCCGGCTGGGGAACAAAACTGACCGGCAGCATAGGCTGGTTGGGTACCGCCCTAACCCTTTTAGGTACCTGTACGATGTTGGTCGGTGTCTTGGCAGCCTTACTGCAAAGTGATGCTAAAAGACTTCTGGCCTACCATAGCGTCAGCCAGATGGGTTACATCATTTTGGGATTGGGTATTGCCCTTTATTTAGGACCGGAAGGCAGCCTCGGGCTTTTAGGGGCAATTTACCACATCGTCAACCACGCCTTATTCAAAGCTGCCCTCTTTCTCGGTGTCGGCATCATCTATATCCATACCAAGGAAACCGATTTATATAAGCTGGGGGGACTTTGGCGCCGCTTTCCCGTCACTGCCTTTTTAATGCTTTTGGCTGTCTTGGGCATAACCGGTGCGCCGGGCTTGAACGGCTATGCCAGCAAAACCCTCCTTCATCATGCAGTTAGCCTTGCCGCGACAAAGGGAATACCCTGGCTTGTGTGGGTTGAACGTTTATTTTTAATTGTCGGTGTAGGCACGGCGGCCTCCTTCAGTAAACTTTATTATCTGATATTTTTAAGTAAGCCCACCGATATTAGAATTGAAAAATACAAATTTTCCCTGATGCAATGGGCTATCGGCATTCTAGCCGTAATAATGGTTATAATCGGCTTTTGGCCCACTTTGTTTCCCAAATTTTTCGCTGCACCGGCGGCAGAAAATTTGGGCATGACAGATGCGGCCTCCCAACTAATAGATCTGTCTTTTTGGAATTTCAACGATATTAAAGGGATGTTGATTACTTTGGCCTTGGGAATATTGGTATGTTGGGGCGGACTTAGAAGCGGTATATTCCATTGGCAGCCGCCTTTCTGGCTGACTTTGGAAGGTTGGGGAAAGTTAATTTACCAAGCATTGGCCTTTCTCAGGCAAAGAACCATCGACCTGCTTGAAAAGGGCAAATCGGCTCTGCCTCGCTTTTACAAAAACATAAAAATCTCTTTGCGTTCCGTTATTTTTAAATTGACCCAACCGGCAGGCGACAAATCCGGTGACAATGTTCTCACAGGCATCAGCGCCGATGCAGCCGTATTGATTATAGTTCTGGCTCTATTGATTGCTTGGTATGCCGTTATCAGCCCCTTAGGTCCTTCAATCGGGAAACTGTTTTCCTTGGTTACCAATTCCTCCAACATAATAAATTAACTCATTGCAAACTGTCCAAACCCCTTAATTAAATATATTCTATGATTCAAAAAAAGATGGACTTGTTAATGGGTCCATCTTTTTTTTCTTTCTATTTATCTGCTAAAAGCATTTTAGATCAAGAAAATATCCCCGCAGAATCAGCTAATAATCAACTATTTTGACTAGAGCTCTAAAAGATAATCCAAGCCCAGTTCTTTGTACTGTTGAAGGAGATACCCTTCAATCTGTTGGGCGTCATCCATTGTGGCAACTTCATTTGCAATATTTTCCCCCTTGCTCTTCTTAACCGATTGTACTATCTTCCTTAATCGAAGGACCATGGGGGGATTCATGCTCAACTCATCGAGTCCCAAACCCAAAAGAAGCAATGTCGCCTTGGGGTTCCCGGCCAATTCACCGCACATGGCAACTTTTATTCCTTCTTTATGGCCGGCTTTGACCGTCGCACCGATTAGACGGATTACCGCCGGATCAAAGGCTTGATATAAATAACTGACCCTTTCATTGGTTCTGTCGACTGCCAGTGTGTATTGGATCAAATCATTGGTACCGATACTGAAAAAATCGGCTTCTTTGGCCAGCCTGTCGGCGATAACAACAGCCGAAGGGATCTCAATCATTATCCCCACTTCAATGTCTTCGTCGTAATCTATGTTTTCAGCGGTAAGATCTTTTTTAACATCGGCCAAAATTTCTTTTGCTTTGACCAATTCCGCCAAGGTAGCAATCATGGGGAACATTATTTTAATCTTCCCATAAGCACTGGCCCGCAAGATTGCCCGAAGTTGAGTTTTAAATATGTCGACATGATCAAAACATAATCTGATTGCCCTTAAACCTAAGAAAGGGTTATCTTCTTCGGCTAAACCCAGATAGCCTATTTTCTTATCACCGCCTATATCAAGGGTTCTTATGGTAACCGGCAAGCCGGCCATCTTTTCTGCGGCCTCTTTGTAAGCCTTGAACTGTTCCTCTTCACCGGGAGGTGTATTCCTATCCATAAAAAGAAATTCTGTCCGGTATAGGCCGATACCCTCAGCTCCTACTGCCGGTGCACTCTTTATTCCCTCCGACCCTTCTACGTTACACTCCAGCTTTATCACTTTGCCATCCTGGGTAAGGGAAGGCACATCCCGCAAAGCCTGCAATTCTATTTGCAATTTTTCCGCCCGGGCCATTTTCTCCTGCAAATATTGCAACCGGCCTACCGGAGGCTCAATTTCCACCGTCCCTGCAGTTCCGTCGATAGCGATTAGTTGCCCCTCCCTTATCAAATCCACAACACCCTCCACACCCATCACCGCGGGAATACCTGCATTTTTAGCCATAATGGCAGTATGGGATGTTGTACCGCCGGTTTCAGTGACTATACCCTTGACAAGCTTTGTATCAGCCGCAGCCATTTGGGAGGGAACGATATCATTTCCTATCAAAATAACCTCTTCGGTCAAAGCCGTAATATCCTGAATTTCCAAGCCCAGGAGATTTTTCAAAATGCGAAGCCCGATATCCTCGATGTCACTTATTCTTTCCCTGATATATTGATCCTCAATTTCGGCAAATATTGCCACCTGTTCCTTGACGGCCAGCGATATGGCATATTCCGCCCCAACCGTCTTTTGGCTGATAATATCCGCAGCCCGTCCGGCAAGCATGGGATCTTCCAACATCATCAGATGGACCTCCATGATTGAAGCTTTTTCTTTTTCGCCGCGGTCCAAAGCCAAGTTTAGAATTTCTTTTATCTGCCTTCCGGAATTTGCAATTGCATCCTTCAACCTCTCCAATTCCGTGGCCAGGCCATTTTTATCGATAATGCTTTCATCGATGACAATTTCCGGATTGTTGATTATAAATGCTTTGGCTATTCCAATACCCGGAGATACCGCCAATCCTTTTTTCATATATTACTGCCCCCTTTGCGTATATCGAATCAAATTTATAAACCATTCAAACATTATCAAATAATATCAGACCCTTTGATAAACAAGTCTTCCATTGACAAATGTTTTATGAACGTTAAAGTCCTCATCAAAGATAACCATATCGGCATCTTTTCCTACTTCCAAGCTGCCTTTTTGTGAATCTATTTTAAGTATGCGGGCAGGGTTTACTGTGACGGTTTTAAGAACGTCGGCAATTCCAAGACCCGTATTGGCTTTAAAATTTTTCAAAGCCAAGTTAAGGGTTAAAACACTACCCGCCAAAACCCCCGTGGCAAGCCGGGCTTCCTTTCCCTTCACAATTACTTTTTGCCCACCCAAGTCATATTCTCCATCCTCCATCAGACAGGCCCGTATTGAATCGGTGATAAGGACCACCAAATCGATACCCTTTACCTTTAAAAGAATCCTTTGGACAACAGGGCTCACGTGGATATTATCAGCAACCAACTCGCAGGCCACAGAACTGTCCATTGCAGCACCGACAACACCGGGTTTTCGATGGTGCAAGGGGGTCATGGCACTAAACATATGGGTCATTAGGCTTGCCCCGTCCCCTATCGCTGTCATGGCCTCTTCATACTCGGCAGCGGTGTGGCCTATGGCAACGATGATCCCCTCCTGATTACAATTCTTTACAAATTCTTTCGTGCCCTTTTTTTCCGGGGCCAAGACTACCACTTTTATAACATCCTTAAAGTCTTCGATTAACTTAAAATCGGGGTCCAGAATATGTCTTCCATCCTGGGCACCCTGATATTGCTCACTTATAAAGGGTCCCTCCAGATAACAACCCAACAAATTGGCGCCATGGCTGAAGGCCATATTTTTCCGAATCCGGGCCAAGGCTTGCGCTATCTTGGACCACTCCATAGTCATCGTCGTTGCTAAAAATGATGTTACCCCTGTCGAAGGAAGGCTTTTGCATATACGACTCAGGCTTTTATCATCGTCATCCATGGTATCGGCTCCCCGGCAACCATGGATATGTAAGTCGATAAAACCGGCGGATAGGTACTTACCTTGCCCGTCAATTATTTCCTGAGCCCCATCAATATTATATGAAGATTTCTTCTCGATACGTCGTATTTTTTCATCAAAAAACAAGGTATGCCCTTTAAGGATAGCATCGCCGACAACAAGTGATGCATTTACAATTGCTTTCATTCAACCACCCATCCTCTCGACGCTTATTACCGACCACCGCAATACTTTCAACGGCTTTTCTGCAATTGCATCAACATCATTCCCGTTAGCAATAAATTACAATCCAAATGAAATAACTCTGCTACTTTCCAGCCTAAAGTCTTCAAAACTTGCATCCTTCATAATTTGAACCTTATATAGCTTAAATTCTTCGGAACTTGCATTTTTTATAACTTCCATTTTTTTATGCTTGCTTCTATTATAAACTATAATCGCGATTTTGAAATCAAAATTCTTTCTTTTATCCTCTCTAAATCAGCAAGATTTATTTTACCGGTTTCTCCAATCATCGTACTGGCCGTACCGCAAGCAACGGCCATCCTAACCAATTCTTCAAAATGATACCCCCGATGAAGAGATACGGCAATACCGCCAACCATTGCATCTCCCGCCCCAACCGTATTGACAGCAGTAATCTGCGGTATACGAACCCGGTAAGCAAATCCGTCATAAAAAAATACAGCACCTTCTGCACCCAGGGATACTGCAATAATTTCTATCCCTCGCGCCAACAATTCTTTGCCGACCGAAAGTATTTCTGATATAGAGCTAAGATTGCGTCCGACCAAGTTCTCCAATTCTCTTCTATTGGGTTTAATTAAAAAGGGTGACGCTTCGATTGCCCGCTGCAAAGCCCGCCCGCCGGTATCTAGAATAAATTTTGTATTACCCTCCCGGGCCATTAAAATTAAATCCTTGTAGAAACCGGCGGGTAAGCCGATAGGCAAGCTGCCGGAAGCGCATACTATCTTGGCATTTTGGCTCAGCTTTTTATACAATTTTAAAAAGGAAGCTACCTCTGACGCAGAAATCGACGGTCCTTCCTCCAAAATTTCGGTCTGGTTACCGCCATCGCCTATTATATTCAAACAACTTCTTGTTTCCCCTTCAATGGTTATGAACCTATGGTCTATTTTTAACTTAAGCAGCTGGTCCCGGATATAATTGCCGGCATAGCCGCCTAAAAAACCTATAGCCGTTACCGGTTCACCAAGGGTTTTGATGATTCTTGTAACATTCAATCCCTTGCCGCCGGCTGTATATTGAACGTTAGCGGTTCGGTGGATTTTACCCGGTTGAAAATCCCCGACATTGTACCTTTTATCAACGGAAGGATTTGCGGTGACGGTTAAAATCAAAGTCTTCCCCTCCCAGCAAAAAATAATTTTGTCTGCCAATCGACATCAAGAGAAAACACCAATCGGTGAGCAGACAAAAATATTAATATAATATTTATCCCTTGCCAAGTTTTGAATAAACAGCTAAATCACTTTTGCCTTATTAGCAGCCCCAGCCCTTAAGCACAGACAAGATATTGACAAAACTAAAGCTCAAATTTAAATTTTTGCCAAGGTTGAATTTGGTCCAAAAGATATATTTCCTCGGAGCACACACTGCCGACAACGTTTGTGCGGCCACTGTTTTCCATATCCTGCAATGCTATTTGCAGCTCGCCGGCATATCGCTTATAAAGAGAGCTCTCAATAAGAACATCTCCCTTTTTTATTGGCGGGGCATTAAATAGGGGAAATTCCGAGTCTTTATATTTGACTCTGCTTTGAGTCGACCTGATCATATAGGCCGACATATCGCCGCGACAAAAATGGGGCTCTTCCAAGACAATCTTTTTCGCCAATTGGGGTATGTTTTCATGAAGTTCCACCTTTAAGCTCAATAAATACCTGTCCAGCTCACCCAATCGTTTTAATTCTTCTTCGGTAGCAAAACAGTTGGCTATTATTACATCGTCTATCAAATTACTGTTGAACAAATCTTTGGTTTGGACATCCGGCGGCAACTCTCTATGCTCCTCCAAAGTGCATAGTCCTTCATTTACCGGCCAAGCTCCAAAGGTTGCCGAAGGTGAAGAAACAAATGCCGCTGTCGTCAAACCATATTCTTTAAATTGCCGAGAACATTTTTCAAAATGTTGACGGGACAAACCCGTATACCTATGGGGATAAAAATTATGGCAACCGATAATGTTATCTTTGTTGGCTTCGTAACTAAATATGGTATCGATATACCTTGTACCGTTACTCATGTTAATCTCAATCTTCAAACCGTACTCATTGTAACTCATAATACTTTCCTCTAAACCCGTGAATCCCAAGTCAAGACGAATACCCTTTAGCCCTAAATCATGAAAAGGTTTAAGATTGTGAACGGATGCCCCCAATTTGGAGAAGATGGCCGGGGTAACATCCACCACCACATCCATTGACAAGGAATTTGCCTCACTGCATAATTCTTGCAAATCTTGCAAAGCCTTATCCATATCGTCAACAGATATCAGGCAAGTAAATATTCTGCTGAACCCGTATTTTGCTGCCCGTTGCAAGTAATCTTTATATTCAGACAATTCCGCATTGCCGATGTAAACGGATAAACCGAGGCGCCTCATTTTAATGCTCCCCATCTTTAAATATTTTTTGATAAAGTTCAATGAATTCCCATGCCAAATCTTTTACAACACCGGCGGTCATCAAATGATCTTGCGCATGGACCAAGAGCAACGAAAGTTCCGTTTTATCTCCGCCCGCTTCGGCTTGAATCATCTTCGTCTGAATTTTATGGGCCTCTTCCAACTGCTTTATTGCATTATCCATTGATTTTTCTGCATTTTTAAAATCCTTGACTTTGGCATAGTGAATTGCTTCCATACAGGAACTTCTGGCATCCCCACCATAAGAAATTAATTTCACGATGGTCATTTCCATATTCTATCTCTCCTTATATATCAAAAAAGTTTCATTTTACAAGCCTTACCAAAACGCAATCAAAAAAAAGAAGATTGGCTGGGCAGAACATAAATTGCTATAATCCCGGTTTAAAACTGGGGCAAATATTTTTTGTTTTCTTTCAATATATCGGCAAGAATTTTTTTGGCAGAATCCATGGCATCGACCAGCGGATTGGAAATCAAAGCTGCCAAAGCAATATGATAATTACCTGTTACCGCAGCCTCTACCGTAAGAAGTTCATAAGATTTAACTGTTTGAACCAACCCGTTTATCTTGTCATCGAGCTTTCCCACAACCAAAGGTTTAGCACCAAAACTGCCTATCACCGCATTTGTTTCGATTACCACGTCAGATGGTAGGTTGCTGATTGCACCATTGTTGCGGACATTTACGGCGTGTATTTTCTTATCATTGTTATGGATTGAACCAATCAAGGAAACGGCCGCATCCGAATAAAAAGCGCCCCCCCTCTTCTCCAATTGTTTCGGCTTTACAGACAAATTGGCATCAGCATACATGGAAAAGAGCTCTTCTTCAATTGCCATCACTTGTGTTGCCCTTACCCCCCGGCCGGCTTTAAAGTCCTTTTCAGCCGTCGCCAACAACTCGGGGGCCATGTAATAATATCTGTAATAAGGGCAAGGGATCATGGCCAATGACTTGAATATCTCCGGATCCATCTCTAAGTCGGCAATGCCTTCCGTCGATTTACCATCTGAAAGGAGTTCAATGACTTTCTCCGTAATTTTTTCTCCGTCAAGATATACATCCCGACCCCATACCAAATGGTTCAAACCGATAAAATCGATATCTATCCTCGCACTAGCTACTCCGAGCAGTCGGGCAATGTTATTTACCATGCCGATAGGCACATTGCAAAGGCCCAGAGTTTTAATACCGGTATGGCGGTAGACGGCCTCGGTTATTATACCGGCCGGGTTGGTAAAGTTAATCAGCCAAGCATTGGGAGCATATTTACTCATATCTCGGCAAATATCCAGTATTACGGGAATAGTTCGCAGGGCCTTGGCAAATCCACCCGGTCCTGTTGTTTCTTGGCCTATAACCCCATGTCTTAGTGGGATTTCTTCATCCAAGGCTCTGGCAGCCAACCCCCCAACGCGAAATTGGGTAATAACATAATCAGCAGCCTGTAAGGCGGCCTTTCTATCCAGACAAGCTACCACCTTTACCTCCATACCTACCCTGGCAAACATTCGTTTAGCCAGAGAAGTAATCGTATTAAGTTTTTCTCGACCTTCCTCTATATCTACAAGCCAAATTTCAGCAAGAGGTAGTTTATCGGACCTTTTGATGAAACCTTCAATTAATTCCGGCGTGTAGCTGCTGCCACCACCAATTACCGCTATCTTGATTCCTTTCATAGCCAACCTCCCCTAAGGGTACTTACTAAAATAGCTGCCGCCGTCACTAAAACCCGACAGCGGCAGCTTTGCAGATTTATAACTTTAAACCTGCCTTATTCAACTTCTGTAAAAAGACTAGGCCCCTACTCCTTCTTTTGCTTTTCTATCTTCTATCCTTTCAGCAATAACGATAAAAGGCAGATAGATTATTGTACCAAGCGCAAGGTTAATAAGCGACATGATTGCCCCCATGAAGTGCCCACCCGTTGCAAACCAGCCACCAAGAATTGGCGGGGTTGTCCAAGGAATGATAACACTTGTATGGGGAACAAGACCGATTGCCGTAAATATATAGGCCACAATCGTCAATATTACGGGTACAAGGATGAAGGGGAAGAAGAAGAGAGGATTAAGCACTATCGGTAAACCAAACACAACGGATTCGTTGATATTAAATAAACCCATTGGAGTTGAGAAACCGGCAATATATCTGTGATGCTTTCTTTTAGAAGCGATAAATATTGCGATTATCAAGCTGATGGTAGTACCGGATCCGCCCATGTAAACGAAAGCATCAAAAAATGATTTTGTTACAATATAGGTGGGCTTCAAGCCGGCTGCGATAGCCTCAGCATTGAGGATTGTAGTGGGAACGAATACAGCCTGCATAACGGGATCAATGATGTTGGAACCGTGCAAGCCGAAGAACCAGAGGAAGTGGTTGATAAAAGCAATAAATACCGCTGCTACCGGCGTATTCCCCAACTTCATCAGCGGTTTTTGCAAGGCTTCGGTAAAGAAAGTGTAGATGTTTGTATCAAAACGTGTTACCAGAAGAGAAATGAGTGTAGCAATAGTAATTGTAATCATTGTCGGAAGCAGGATTGAAAACGAATTTGCTACAGCAGGCGGTACCTGCTCCGGCATCTTGATTCGCAGTTTTTCCGACATTGACAATCTGGAGAAAATTTCCCCGGTTACAAGGGCAACCAGCAAAGCTCCAAAAAGAGCTACCGCACCGGTATAGTCCACACTGATATTACCCCATGCTCCGGCACTTGTTTGCGGGACAAAAATAAAGTAGTTGCAAAGAGACATTACACCCGCAGCCAAGGGGTTGACATCATAAGACTTGGCAAGGCTGTATGCAACGGTAAAAGAAATAAATATCGACATCATCGCGAAGGTGCCCCACCAAATGTTGCCACCAAAATTTTTCCAACCCTCCCCAAAAATGCGGGGCATAAAATCTTGGTATGCTTCGATGGGCAGGTTGTTGATTAAAGTTGCAATGCCGCCTGCAATTATAATAGGCATAATAGCGACAAAGCCGTCACGGATGGCTACCAAGTGTCTTTGTGCACCTATCTTTGCGGCAATAGGAACAAAGCGCTTCTCAAGAAACTCAATAAATCCTTTCATTAATAAACCTCCTTATAAATATATAATAATTAATTATACAAGGGTAGAGGATTAAACAACATTTTAAAATATGAAGCTTTATTGTAAAAGATCCAGAGCTTGCTTTAAAACCGCTTCACCATTCATCATACCATAATGCATGGTATCGATTACAGCAACGGGAATCCCTTTGGGTTCCATCTCCTTTTGTATGCCGCCCAAAAGGTATCTTACCTGAGGTCCCAAAAGAACAACGTCTACATTGGAATGGTTTTTTACTTCTGCTTGAGAGGCAGCAAATACATTTACATCGGCACCCGATTTCTTTGCTGCTTCATTCATTTTAGTCACCAGCAAGCTAGTGGACATGCCCGCACAACATATCAACATAATATTCTTCATAATCGGCTTCCCCTTTACTTAATAGACTTTCTTCTTTCAATCCGTACCCGTCGGACTTCAGCCCGTTGCGAGCTTTAGTGCCCCATGGACTGCATCATCATAAGGCAAATGTGTTTCAACTTTCGGCAGATGAGCTTTCAAGCTGTCCTCGAAAAGCTGTCTGTAGATATCAGACTTCAGAAGAAGGCTTCCACCGTAGCTGAGGGGAAACTCATCCAATTGCATTCTCCTTGCCAATGTCAGCACCATGTCGCTTAGGCCCTTTATGGCATCGTCGATGATTCTATCGGCTGCATCATCGCTACCGTATAATTCCAGGACACAGGTAGCTAATTCAGCTATATGTTGCTTATAGGTATCCGCATCATATATAAACGATATTAGTTCTTCCTGGTGGGAGAGATTAATTTTCTTTTTAACCTTATCCCATAATAAGGTTTTCTCCGCCCTACCATCATAGCTTTTCATGATTTGTTTTAAACAAGCGATAGCCAATGCATAGCCTGAACCCTCGTCATCGATTAAATGCCCCCATCCTCCTACCCTTACCGGTTTACCGTCAACGTCGATACCGTAAGATATCGACCCGGTTCCGCTTATCAGTATTGCACCTCTATAAGAACCGGTAGCTCCAACCAGGGCAATTTCCGAATCATTGCAAACGTGGAGCCTGCCCCTATAACCCAGCGAATGAAAGATACTTCTTATTTGCCTTTCATCTTCGCTGTTGTCTACTCCCGCCCCTCCGAAACAAACACCCTTTACTTGGCTTATATCTATGTTTTGTTCTTTTTGGAAGGATCGAAAGATTTGACTTATCTCTTCTTTGACTTCACCAAGGCCCACACTATGATAGTTCGTAGGACCAACCAGTGTCTTGCTTAAAACTTGTTTACCTTCGTTGCCCAATACGGCAACCGTCTTGGTACCTCCGCCCTCAATTCCGATGTAATATTTCATATTGACCTCCCTCCGTTGAATTACTGCTTTTGATGGCGTGAGATGCCATTAAGCCAAAGTACCTACCTCCTTCCCTTCAGCGGGGTCTACTCAGCCGCAAACTTATTATTGAATAAATCTTCCAATGCATCAATAGCAGCTTCCTCATCGGATCCTTCTGCCGTCACCAACACCTTATCCCCTTTTTGAGCGGCAATACTGAGTATGCCCATTATACTTTTAGCGTTGGCAACCTTATCACCTTTTTGAACCTTTATTTCAGATTCAAATTCCATTGCCAAATTTACAAGCATACTTGCCGGTCGAGCATGCAATCCCACTTTACTTTTTACGGTTAAAAGCAATTCCTTCATAAACATACCTCTGTTTTTTTATTATTCCAATCGGAAATTTAGATGATTGTGGCGCGTTATTGTCGATTTATTTATGTATTTACATCATTTACATTATTATATAATTAAGTATCATATTCGATATTAAGGAGTTATTCTCCTTTTTTTTGATAGTAAAATATTAGCCGCATCTACAAATGCTTCCATTAATCTTCCTATATTTTGCATAAGTTCCTTTTTATGTCTATTTTCCAGCAATTCCCACCAAGGACATTTTATCGCCTGCGAAGCTAAATTGTTAGGAAAAAGGAGGTAGCTGTGCGGATTTTTTTAAACAGAGTCTATTAATAGTTGGCAATATACAAGACAACGAGAGAAACATAACCCAATTTTACGTCTTGGCAAAAGAAAAACGGTATGGATCCGTGTAAGGCGGAAGAAATTAAAAAGAAAATTGCAAAGGTGGAATTAAAATACATGAATCTAACGAACCCCAAAACGAAGTAGCCAATTAAATGGCGGTCTTTTTTCATTGTCAATTAGCTTAAAACTACGGTCCCTAACCTATCCCTGGTCTATCATTTTCGACAGGTGAGCCTTTCGCTAAGCAATTGACTTGTTACCCGGGGATTGGCCTTTCCTTTGGTATATTTCATCACTTGTCCGACCAGGTACCTAAAGATCCTTTCGTTGCCTTGCAAATAATCTTCGACTTGTTTGGTATTTTCACCAATAACTTTATCAATGATTTCCAAAAGCTCTACGGGGCTGGCAATCTGTTGCAGCCCTTTTTGGGCAACGATTTTACCGGGCGCCAGGCCGGTATGGAAACTTTCACTAAATATTTCTTTCGCCATGCGGTTACTGATGGTCCCTTTTTCAATAAGATTGATCAGTTCAGCCAAATGATCGCTTTTCAGTTTAGCCTTTTGAAGCGATATCTTCTCTTCATTCAGATAATATAGCAATTCACCCAGTACCCATTTGCTTACTTCCAAGGGGGGCGCCTTTTGGGCGGCAATTTCAAATAAATCGGCAATATCTTTGTCGCTTGTCAACACCCGGGCCGCATAGGAAGAAATTCCATAGTCTTCTTGCAGCCGCAAGTATCTGGCCTGGGGAAGTTCCGGCAATGCAGATTTTACTTTCATGAGAATGTTTTCCGCCACTTCGAGCTCCGGCAAATCCGGCTCCGGGAAATAACGATACTGATGGGTCTCTTCTTTTTTACGCATGCTGAAAGTC
The DNA here is from genome assembly GCA_964568715.1 of uncultured Halanaerobiales bacterium. Taxonomy (GTDB): domain Bacteria; phylum Bacillota; class Halanaerobiia; order B1SED10-174; family B1SED10-174; genus CAZMQU01. The sequence continues at coordinate 157,347 of CAZMQU010000006.1, read as the reverse complement.
TCTTTACGAGTCTCATCCCAGCTACGGGTCTCTTGCCGAACCGGTTTGTTGTTTCGCAATAATTCCAACTGCCTTTCCTGTTCATACTCCAAAGCATTTCGCAAGGCTTTGAAAGAATTCATATTTTTCAACTCGGTCTTCGTCCCCAAGCGGGAAGCACCAACCTCCCGCAAGGAAATATTGGCATCACATCGTAAGGAGCCTTCCTCCATATTGCAGTCGGATATTTCTAAATATTCCAAGAGAGTCTTCAATTGCATCAAAAAATCCTCCGCCTCCCGGGGAGATGAAATACAAGGGTTTGTTACTATCTCCAAAAGGGGGATACCGGCCCGGTTGAAATCGATTAATATACTGTCCCCTTCATAGGTAAGCTTTGCCGCGTCTTCTTCCATGTGAATCTGCTTTATTGTTATCGGGGTACTTTCATCATCTTCACCCAACAGTTCCAGCTGCCCACCGGTACAGATTGGCTGATAAAATTGGGTTATCTGGTAGCCTTTCGGCATATCGGGATAAAAGTAATTTTTGCGGTCGAAGGAACTCTTTTTATGAATCTCACAACCTAAAGCCAGGCCGACTCTTAAAGCAAATTCAACCGCTTTTTGGTTTAAACTGGGCAAAGCACCGGGAAGGCCCAAACAAACGGGACATGTCATGCTGTTTGGTTCAGCATCATAGAGGGTGGAACAACTGCAAAACATTTTTGTTTTGGTCTTCAACTGAACATGTATTTCCAAACCGATGACCGTTTCATATCTTTCCATCTATGATACCCCCTTCTGATTTAACTCTACGGGCTCATCCCGCCAAGCAACAATATTTTCTATCCTTTGGGCCAAGCTAAACATCTTTTCCTCGCTGAAGTAATTGCCGATAATCTGCAAACCGATAGGTAAACCGGAAGAATCTAAACCACAGGGCAACGACAAGGCAGGCACTCCCGCCAGGCTGGCCGGAACGGTTAAAACATCCGAAAGGGGCATATCCGCACTGTCTTTCCCCAGCCGGAAGGAGGTCGTAGAAGTCGTGGGAGCAATGAGTACATCATAATCAGCAAATAAACCCATAAACTCTTCGATTAAAAGAAATCTGATCTGCCGGGCTGACATAAAATATTTTTCATAATTATCCTGTTGTAACACATAAGCTCCGAGCAAAAGCCTTCGCTTGACTTCAAATCCCAACCCGGCCCCCCTGGTTTTAGCTATCATTTCCTGCCAATCCGAGCCACTCTTTTCCCTGTTTCCATATCTCACCCCATCAACCCTGGCTAAGTTGGAACAAGCCTCCGCTGAGCTAATAATTTGATAGACGGACAAACTATGGGTTGCCGACGGTAAAGAACAATCTTCAACGATTGCCCCTTCCTTTTCCAAGCAAGATACCGCAGCAAGAACTTGGGCTTTGATTTCAGGTTCGATATCGGAACCGAAAAATTGGCGGGGTAAACCAATTCGGATACCGCCAATATTTGTTCCGCAACTTTTCACATAAGGAGGAACATTTCTTGCGGAGCACAAAATATCCATCTCATCCGCTCCGGCTAAAACTTCCAACAGCAAGGCGGTATCCTTAACGGTACGGGCCATAGGCCCAACCTGGTCTAAAGAAGAAGCAAAACCGGCCAGCCCATAGCGGGAAATACGCCCATAGGTCGGCTTAATTGCTGTAATACCGCAAAAAGAAGCCGGCTGTCGCACCGATCCGCCCGTATCAGAGCCCAACCCCAAGGGTGCCTCACCAATCGCCACCGCAGCAGCAGTCCCCCCGCTCGATCCACCGGGAGACCGGCTTATATCCCAAGGATTTTTTGCCGGATAAAAGGCGGAATTTTCATTGGAAGAACCCATGGCAAATTCATCCATGTTAGCCTTTCCGATAAACAAAGCTCCGGCCTGCCTTAATTTGTTACAAACGGTAGCATTATAAGGGGGAATATAATCTTTTAGTATCTTCGATCCGCAGGTCATCGGATAGCCGGCCAAGGCTAAGTTATCCTTTATAACAACCGGCACACCCGCCAAAGGGGGTAAAGAAGAACCTGTATCTACCAACCTATCAATCATATCAGCTTGAGCAAGAGCCTGTTTAAAAGTTTTATTGATTAGGGCACCGACATCTTTTTCCACTTCGTCGATTCGGCGGGCAAAAGCTTCAACTATTTCACCGGCTCTCAGATGCTTATTGGCAATCAGTTTTGGTATTTGTGTAGCAGTTAATTGGTATAATGCCATAAAATTCAACACCTTTCCGTCCTCAACATTAAATAATTATATCGATTTTGATAACTTATGGTATCATAATAAAGCCCTTCCCTTTTGTCGGCGCATTCAATAATGCCTCCGCTTGCTCAAGAGAAGGCCTTTCGCTATCCGATCGCAAAGCTTCAAATTCTTTAACGATATTATGGGGCCTTACTAAATCTGCAATTTCCACGGTCGCAATTTTTTTTATGGACAGACAGGAGTCCTTTAAAGCAGCAACGAGTTCATCCATTTGAAGGTCATCGATATCCAGATGCATCTGCCTGGCCAAAGCTAGGACGTAGTCTTTGTTAATCACCCTCACTCACCTCCTAAAAGCTTCAAAAACTCATTTTTATCAATGATTCTTATGCCTAATTTTCTCGCTTTTGCCAATTTTGACCCGGCTTTTTCTCCGACGACAAGGAATGAAAGGTTGGCCGAAATGCTTGTTGTAACCTCGCCCCCGTACTCAATTACCAAAGCTTCCGCTTCCTTGCGAGGTAAGTTTTCCAATGTACCGGTAAAAGCAAACCGTGCACCGGTCAGTTGTTTTCCTTTTGCAACGTCCTGCGAGGCAAACATTTTGACTCCGGCAGCTTGAAGGCGCTTTATCAGATCCCGGTTGCCTGCCTCGTTAAAATAATTTACGAGGGAAAGGGCAATTTTTGGACCGATCTCGGGTATGCTTTCCAATGTCTCCTCATCAGCTTGCGCCAAGGCTTCAATAGTCGGGAATCTACCGGCCAATATTCCGGCAGTAGTCGAACCCACATGGCGAATACCCAAAGCATTTATAATTTGTGGGAAAGGCCTGTCTTTACTGTTCTCTATTGCCATAAGAATCTTCTCTGCCAATTTTTCCCCCATTCTTTCCAACTGTAAAAGATCCTGCTTTCGTAAATAGTATAAATCTGCCGCATCAGCAATTAAGTTATTTTCCAGAAGCCTGTCCAAAATTTGCGGACCCACACCTTCAATATTCATTGCATTGCGCGAAAGAAAGTGCAAGATTCCCTCCCGTATCTGGGCAGGGCATTTTGCCTGGTTTATACATCGAGCAATAGGGCTTCCGTAATCTTTGACAACACGACCACCGCACTCGGGGCAAGTATCGGGGAGGTCAAAAATCTTTTCCGTCCCCTGCCTCATTTCAGGCAAAGATTTAATTATTTCGGGAATCACTCCTCCGGCCCTTTGCACTAACACCATGTCACCGATCCTGATATCCTTGCGGCGAATTTCTTCAATATTGTGCAATACTGCCCTTTGAATGACAGCTCCTTCAATTTCAACCGGCTCCAGATGGGCTACGGGAGTCAAAGCACCGGTGCGCCCCACGGTAACTACAATATCTTCCACCCGGCTTATCTTTTGACTGCCTGCAAACTTGTAGGCTATAGCCCATCGCGGACTTTTGGCGGTAGCGCCCAAGTCCGACTGCAAGTCCAGTTGATCCACTTTAACTACCAATCCGTCGGTTTCAAAAGGTAAATTGAGGCGTTCACGGGTGAACTCATGACAAAGATCGATCACTTCTTCAATATCGGCGGCAAGGGCAAATCGATTGACCCGGAAACCCAGCTTCCGCAAATATTCAAGAGCTTCGGAATGCAAATTAAAACCAGGCTCTCCCTCCCGCCAAAGAGAAAAGGCAGCATAATCCAAACGGCGGGAGGCTGCAATCTTGGGATCCAACTGCCGCAATGATCCGGCGGCAGCATTCCTAGGATTAGCGAAGGGGCTTTCCCCTTGAGCCAATCTGTTTTTATTGAGGCTTAAAAAAGCGGCCCGGGGCATGTATACTTCTCCCCGTACTTCCAGATCTGTTTCTTCCGCTAATGAGAGAGGAATTGCTTTAATTGTCCGGATATTGTGGGTTACATCCTCGCCGGTGATTCCATCACCCCTGGTCGCCCCCTGTTGCAATACTCCCCCCCGGTAATTTAATACGGCCGTCAATCCGTCAATTTTATATTCCACGACATATTGAAACTCTTCCTCCGGTAACAAACGACGAATTTTATTGTGAAAATCCCTTAATTCTCCATCATTGAAGGCGTTGCTCAAACTTAAAAGAGGAATCCGGTGGCTTGTTTTTTGCAGAAAAGAAGCCGGTTCCCCTCCGACCCGCCTAGTGGGGGAATCGGGACTGATAAGTTGTGGGTTGGCTTTCTCCAGTTCTTCCAGTTCCCGCATCAAAGCATCAAATTCAACATCCGATATACGTGGATCATCTAGAACATAATAATGATAATTGTGTTCCTCAATAAGTCTGCGCAATTGTTTGATTCTCAGTTTGGCTGTATCTGCCATAGGCCGACCTCCTCTCCTTTTATCTTATATTTTAAACTGTTTATCAGATGACCATACCTCTTTTTACTTCTACCGCACTAACCGGTTATGCTTTACGATTTTTTCTTTCTTTTATAATTGCCGATAAATGTAAAAGGCCAGGTTAAGGCGGCGACCAAATAATAGCCCAAGGTAGAGAGAACGGTCAAAACAGTAGACTTAAAAAGAAGTCCGGTCGGATAAAACCTGCCACTCACTTCGCATTCTTCAAGGGGAGGTTCATAATCATAGCCTCTGATCAGGCATATGGGGCTTGCTTCATTGGTTTGCCCCATTGTCAATCCGGCTATGGCAGCTAAAGCATCAACAATTAAATCCATACCTCCCGATTTGGGGTTATTATAAAGGTCATCGTGACCATGCTTTCTTGTGATGGGCTCAATACCCGCATAACCCAAAGGAGTATCCAAAGAACCGAGTTTGCCCGGCACTGAAACAGTATCAGTAACTATTACGGCAACATTTATCCCTAATCGGTCTTTGATTTGGCGGCGAACCTCCTTGGCTGATTGGAACGGATACTCCGGTAAACAAGCCACACATCCGTCAGGCATGTTGGAGAAATCCAAGCCGGCATCGTCAAGAAAAGTATCATATTTATTTACCATAAATACAGAGGTAAATTCTTCGATAACATTCTTGCTTCCTTGGGGGTTGGCTGAAAACCTTAGCAACCTTTCCCAAAGGGCAGGAGTCTTTGCAATCTTTTTAAAGGGTATTACAGCTGCAACGGTACCCTCCCGCCTTATCAGATCTACCTTCCTGGCATCTTTACCGAATATAGCACCGATAATTTTGGATGATAGGGAAGGTTTGACTTCTTTAAGCCTGACAACTCTCCCTTCAAATACGGAAATAATTTTGGAGGTGATGACTACTATATCCTTATCTCTGAGGTCTAAACCTTGATACTCGATATTTGTCATCACATAATCCCCCAAAGACATCGATTGGCCAATCTTTCCTTCGGCAAGTTCTTTCACCTTGATAGGTACGACTGAAACTCTTTCAAATCTATCCTTCATTTGTCTTTTCAACCTTCCTATTCATTACCTACTTTAGAAAAAATGATTAAAGAATCTCCAGGTCAACGTACTCAACAATAATATCCTTGAGACCAATCCCGTCAAAGGCCAGTGTCAGTGTTAAATCTTTATCCCGGCCCGTTATGCTTACAATAGTACCAATTCCCCATTGGGGGTGCCTTACTTTCCCGCCTAAAATATATCCGTCACTGCTTATCTCGGTAGGTCGTTCAGGCGTACTTTTGTCGAGAGCTATCGCCATGGTTTTCATAAATTTTTCCTTCTTTTTGTTTTTTGGTGCAGCAATAACCGCCGTTGGAATACTTGCTAAAAATGGGGAAGGTTTTCTGAACATCAGCTGGCCATATATTTGGCGACTTGAAGCCCATGTCATATATAACCGTTCTTGTGCCCTGGTCATACCGACGTAACAAAGGCGCCTTTCCTCCTCTATCTCTTCCGGCGTCTCGGAAAGTGAATGAGGACAAAAACCTTCTTCCATACCTACAAGGAAAATTACCGGGAACTCAAGACCTTTGGCTGAATGCAGGGTCATTAAGGTTAATCCCTTCTCGTCACGATTGAAGCCATCGATATCGCTTACCAGCGCCACCTCTTCCAAGAATGATTCCAAACCCGCCATACCCGGCTCATCAATCTTCTTTAAAACGTTGAACAGTTCCCGGATATTCTCTAAACGGCTTTGGGCATCAACGGTCCCCTCTTCCTCCAATTCTTTGAGATAACCGGTTGCGGCCAAAATTTCATCAACCAGCTGAGTTAGGGAGCATTCTTCTACCTTACTGCGGATTGTTTCCACCATATTGTAAAAGGCGGCAATTTGGCCTTTTTGTCGATTAGGCAAATTTAGTTCTTCGGGGCGGGCCAAAACGGAATAGATATCTTTTCCCTCCGCAAGAGCTTTCAGCATGAGTGTTTCCCAGCTGGTTCTACCGATTCCCCGTCTGGGAACATTAATTATCCTTTGCAGGCTGACAGTATCTTGGGGGTTAGCTATAATTCTTAAATAAGCCAATACATCCTTTATCTCTTTTCGTTCATAAAAACGAAGACCCCCAACAATCTTATAGGGTATTGCCGACCTGACCAGGTACTCTTCTATGGCCCGAGATTGCGCATTGGTCCGATATAGAATAGCAATTTCCTGTAGGGAAAAGTTACTAAGTAGGGACCGCACTTCTCGTAAAACAAATGAAGCTTCCTCTTTTTCATCAATCAACTCCTTTACAACTATGGGTTCGCCTTGCCCCCGTTTACTCCACAGTTTTTTCTTTTTGCGATCAACATTTTTCTCTATCAAGGCTTGGGCGCCTTTCAATATATTTTCCCGGGAACGGTAATTTTCTTCCAAAAATACCACATGGGCACTGGGGTAATCCCTTTCAAAACTAAGAATGTTTTGGATATCGGCCCCTCTAAAGCCATAGATGCCTTGATCGGGATCGCCAACGACACACAAATTGCCGTCTTGTCCCGCCAACAAATTTATCCAACGATACTGGGCCCTATTAACATCCTGATATTCATCGACCATGATATACTGGAAACGCTCTTTGTAAAAATGGAGGGTCTCCGGGAACCTTACCCATAATTCGACCGTCTTCATAATTAAATCATCAAAATCCAAGGCATTTGCTTTAAACAATTCTTTTTGATATTCGATATATATATCCAATACTGCTTCCTGGAAAAAATCTCCTACTCGGTGAGAATATGCTTCGGGGGTCTTTAAAAGACTTTTTTGACGGGATATCTCAGCGAGAACCGCTGGAGCTTTAATATCTTTGGGATTAATATTTAATTTGGCCATTACTCTTTTAATCAAAACACCTTGATCATATGTATCATAAATTGTAAAACGATCAGTAAAGCCAAGGCGATGGATTTCCCGGCGTAATATTCTTGCTGATATAGAATGGAAAGTTGACATCCAAAGCCTATCAGCCCCATGCCCCAACAGTTTTTCAATTCTATTTCTCATTTCCTCCGCAGCCTTATTGGTAAATGTAACTGCCAAAATATTATAGGGCGATACATTCAAATTTTTAATTAAATGAACAATACGGTAAGTTAAAACCCTGGTCTTACCGCTACCCGCCCCGGCCAGGACAAGAAGCGGTCCCGAGCCGAAAATCACCGCCTCTCTTTGTGCTAAATTCAAGTCTTTGAGAATATCCATTTGATAGAACTTCCTTTCCTTAACCCTCCTTGACATTGCCCAAGGAAGAAAGTACACTAAAGATAAATTGTGGTAACCGATTCCAAATCACTCGCTTTAGTCACCGGTATCCATCGGGAAATATTGAATAACTTATTGTTTGGGAATAAATACTCAAACAGAAAGGATGATGGAATAATGTCAAAAAGAAGTACGCGTATACCTTATGTTGGTATATTATTGTTTATTATCGGTATCGCATGGCTTTTGCGCAACTTGAATCTTTTGGATTCGGATTTTTTTCTACCCGGGATAGGCTTAACCTTTATAATATTTTATATTATTTCAGGCTACAAACAAAGTTATTTAATTCCCGGTCTAATAATACTGGCCATCTCAGGAACTTCTTTATTACCCCGTTACGTTTCATTACCGACATTTTTTGAACACACACTTTTTTTCTACCTTTTAGGTACGGCCTTCTTGTTGGTATATATAATTCATACCCGGGCCCGCGGGGAAAAAAAAGCACGCAACTGGCCCTTACTACCTGCATTGATTCTTTATTTCTTGGGTATATTCACTTACTTATTGGATAAAGATGTCCTACCCGCCGAATATTTGGAAAGGGTCGATTTACTTTGGCCTTTGGCTCTAATTATAACATCGCTATATATCGTTGCAGCCCATTTTTCAAAAAAGAACCGATAGGCCATCTATCGAACACCTGGTTTTTCTTCGAAACTTAGCCCCAACATCGGGCATAAGACCACAATAAACTCTTTACATTGCCTAAGTTCAATGATATACTTTATTTATTGGTGGCGGAGCGTGGCGCAGTTTGGTAGCGCGCTGCCTTCGGGAGGCAGAGGCCCCGGGTTCAAATCCCGGCGCTCCGACCATTTACTCAATAAGCCAAATTTTTACCCCCTTCGGCCGGGGATTTTTTATTTTCCGGGCTCATTTCAACTTCGCCGAACTAACTTCATCCTTGCCATACCGATTCCAAGCCCACCCCGGCAACTGCAATTCGCCCATCAACCGGTCAACCGTTTTTTAATTGTCTTACCGATAATCCGACCGGTAATCGATGCTTGCATCAAACCACGAGTTATCCCCGCCCCATCGCCACCTACGAACAGATTTTCCACTTCCGTTTCCAGCTCTTTGCTAACCTTGATTCTCGATGAATAGAATTTTGCCTCCACTCCGTATAACAAAGTATTGCGGGAATAGATTCCGGGAGAAAGAACATCGAGAGCTTTGAGCATTTCAATGATTGATGACAGATGGCGATAGGGCAAAACCAAACTTAAATCTCCCGGTGTTGCTTCTTTCAATGTCGGTTCTACCTGCCCTCTGTACAGGCGTTGTTCCGTTGAACGCCGACCGGCCAACAGATCGCCCAAACGTTGCACAATAACACCGCCGCCCAGCAGATTGGCCAAACGGGCAATATATCTCCCGTATGTTATGGGTTCTTTAAAAGGTTCAGTAAATGTTTTGCTGACCAAGAGAGCAAAATTGCTGAATTCAGTCTTTCGATCACCATGGGTATGACCGTTTACAGTTATCAAGCCTTGGTTATTTTCTTGCACCACTTCGCCATTAGGACACATACAAAAAGTCCTAACCCGATCATCAAAAGTCGGCGAATAATATAATAACTTGGGTTCATAAACATCTTTTGTAATATCGTTGGTTATTGCCGCCGGCACCTCCACCCGCACACCGACATCCACCGGATTCACAGCCAGGTTCAATTTAAGCCTTTGCGCTTCTTCGCCCAACCAGGCAGCATTCTCCCTGCCCGGTGCTACCATAACATATTTAGCCGTAAACTCTTCACCTTTGGTTGTCGCCACACCTTTAACCTTATTATTTTCCACGATAATTTTACTTACCTGGACGCCCATTCTTATCTCAATACCACCGGCCACCAAATGGTCATACATCCTTTGCAAAACTTCAATACTGTGGCCGGTACCCAAATGGCGGATTTTGACTGCAACGAATTTCATGTCGGCCATCAGTGCCTTCCTGTGCAGATCTTCCACCTTGTCCTTTGCTGTTCCATAAACATATTCCGGTGCTCCGAAATCCAAGTAAACATCATCGACTGCTTTTATTTCAGTCTGCAAGGCTTCTGCGCCGATGTACAAGGGCAAGTTGCCGCCTACATCGCTTGAAAGAGTTAATTTGCCATCGCTAAATGCCCCGGCGCCGCCCCAACCGCAAACAATGGAACAGTTTTCGCATTTAATACAGGGAACCCCCTTATCTTTTGCCGGACACTGTCTTTTTTCTAAAGGTCTGCCTTTTTCCAAAATTAAAACACGAAAACCGGAATCGGCCAGTTGCAATCCGCAAAAAATACCGGCCGGACCGGCACCTACAATCACTAGATCATAATTGTTCAATAGGTCCGCCTCCTCGAAAAATATAATAGTTATTTGTCTTCATCATGCCTGAAAATCAAAGCAAATCTAATAATCCCGGGCTATTTATTAGATCTCATTTCGGCCAACCACCTTTTTTACAAGGGGCAATATTAGAATAAATAAAACTATATGTAAGGCAAGGGATAAAAAAATGCCGGAATTTGGCTCCACAAAACCTGCAATCAAAAGAAAATCAAAGATAGAATGGAGCAAAACCGCCGCAATAAGGCCAAACAAGCCGAAGCCGGCGGTATTATTTTTATAAAACATCATTGCATAACAATAGAAATATCCGAAGTAACCTGTATAGCCGGAGTAAGCAAAACCGTTAGTCACAGCCCGTAGTATCCCGGCGGGAATATTAAAATAAAAATGGTAAAACAGTAACTCCGAAAATGCGAAACCTAAACCTGTGGCAAGAGAGACAATAAAAAAGCCAATAACATAAATTTCTTCATCGGGGTTCCTTTTCCTGCCCCGGGCTAAAATTATGGCAGCAGCCTTGCTTGCTTCTTCAATAACCCCAACCCCCAAAGAAAGAAATAAGGCCGCCGGCAATGTACGGCGAGCATAAAAATACGGTACCAAGGGCACCTCCAGAAAGATGCTCGGCAAAACAACAATTGCTCCAAAAAGAAAGGCCTTACCGATCAACTTTAAAGTATCGGGTTGCCAATAGCCTCTTCGATAAAACCACCGGAACCAAATTATACCCGGCAGTAAGGAACTGACGAAAATAAATAGAAAACGCAGAGAATCTCTTCCTTTCGGTACTTATTATCCAGTCTAGCTTCCCCCCTCCTGCCGTAACCTATTCCCGGCAAAATTAAAGAAAATAAATGTTCAACGCTAAATTTAACCAAAAAGAGAGCACATGCACCAAGCGCTGTGCTCTCTTATTATCCCAATAAACGACAACTTGTTTTATTCACCTAAGAATTTAAAGCGGGCCAAGGCTTCCCTGAGTTCCTCCGCCATAGTAGCAAGATGTTCCGCTGCTCTGAACACGTCTTCAACGGTTGCTTGCTGTTCTTCGGTGGAAGCAGCTGTCATTCGTGCTCCTTCCGCTGTCTGGTCAGATATAACAGATACCTTTTCCATGGCCTTGACAATCTCTTCTGTGGCAGCGGTCTGCTCTTGGGTGGCAGCTGCAATCTCTTGAGCCACCGAAGCGGTCCTTTCAATAGCTTCATAAATCTGTGTCAGTGCTTCTCCGGCCCTTTGAACTACTTTTTCACCAATGACAACATGTTCTTGGTTCAACTCCATCGACTTAACGGCTGTCTCTGTGTCGGTTCGTATCCCGGTAAGTATCGAATTAATCCGGTTGGCCGCTTTTTTACTTTCATCCGACAAGCTTTTTATTTGTTCAGCAACGACGGCAAAACCCCGCCCGTATTCCCCGGCCCTTGCCGCTTCGATGGCCGCATTGAGAGCCAAGAGGTTGGTTTGATCAATAATTTCTTTTATAGTCGCAATTATTTCATTTATTTCTCCCGTCTTAACCTCCAGCCCCCTAATTATGTTAGCAGAATGATAGGTGCTGGATTTTATTGTACTCATCTTATCGATAACTTCACGAACAGCTTCATTGCCTAAACCGGCTTTTTCTTTGGCAATTGTCGAAGCTTCGGACACCACTTGAGCCCCCGAAGAAACCTCATCTACCGATGCACTGACTTCTTCAACAATGGCGGAGGTTTGCTCTACACTTTCAGCCTGTTCTTCAGTACCTACGGCAATCTTTTCCATGGTCGAAGTTACTTCTTCCGTTACCGCGCTGGCCTGTTCCGCGGCTGAAGACAATTGTTCGGCGGAATAACTGACTCGCTGGGAAGAACTTTGGATATGGCCCAACAACTCCCGCAAATTTTCCACCATCGTTAAAAATCCTCGTTGCAGAATACCGACCTCATCTGAAGCGATGGAGCTGAATTGGACCCTTAGATCTCCGTCACCTATAGCACTAGCGGTATGGGATAGGTTAATAATCGGTCGAGAAATAATATTTGACAAGACTACTGCAAGGATAATACCCACACACAAGGAGACAATAAATAAGCCTATTAAAAGCATATTGGCTTGTCGCAAAGCACCCAAAACAGGTTGGCGGGAGATTGAAACCGCCAAATAGGTATCATCCAACCGTGGATCTAAAATCATTAATCCCACCAAATAGGGCTGGGATTTTTCCCGTTCATCCAAATCTAAATTCTTCACCGTATAATAGATTTCACCGGGTTTTAGTTTTTTTAGTTGATTTTCATCTTTCCTGGTCAATGTGAATTCTTCTAAAGGCAATTCCACAACATAGTCTTCAGTTCCTTCCAGAATCAACTTTTTCTCGATACTCGAAGCAATAAGTTTACCTTCATGCAAGATCGTTATGTCAGCCTGGATACGATCCTTGATATTTTTGAGATACTCATGATTTATATAGTAGCTGACAATAGCCACCGCTTCGTCGTAATATTGGATTGGGTTACCCGAAAATACGACTACTCCTTCTTTCGTTATTACGGGCATCGAGAGGTAAATCCAATCATCGGCAGCAATGATGTCGTCAACTAAATCAGTGATGTTGGGGATAGCCTCATCTGGGAAAAAACCTGCATGGGAAAATCTCCATCGGTCTTGGCGGGCAATGGTTGCGCTGGAAACGGGATTATTGGTCTGAAAGTTCTGGACAAAAAAACGCAATGAAACACCTTCATTGTCGGCCAAATAGCTCCTTACTTCCCTGGAGACACCAAGATATCTTGCATAAAGACAGGCTTCGCCCCCTTCAATATACATTTGTTCGTATAAATCCTTGACGACACTGATACTACTTTCAACCTGCAACATACCTTGCTGGGAAATGCCATCGGTTATTACATTGCGGGCAAATAGCGTCACAATCAACATCGAAAGCAAAATGAGAACCAAAAAACTAATAATAATCTTATTTCGTATTTTGGAACCGATTGTTTGGCTTATTTTCTCAAATCCTTCATTAAGGCCCAATAAAAAACGCTTCATAATAATCTCTCCCATAGGATAATAATATTATATTTTGTTTTCTTCCAGCCGCCTTAATACCAACCTATATCCCCCTGCACCATATTTCAAATACCTTTTTACCCTACTAATTGTAGCTGTACTTGCACCGGTGGAATCCGCTACCTGTTCATAGGTAAATCCACTCTGCAACATTTTCGCAACTTCCAAGCGCTGTGACATTGCTTCTATTTCATTTATTGTGCATACATCTTCCAAAAAAGCATATACCTCATCGATTGCACGAAGAGTTAAAAATGCATCGATCAGTTGATCTGTTGCTTCATTTCTGTATTTATTGTCCATCCATTCACTTCCCCCTTTTAATTAGCTCGGCAAGTATGTTTATTTTTTCTTCCTGACCTTGGAATGTGGCCTTTAAATTCGGCCCGTGCTTAATGCCTATCATCACCATAACCGATAAACCAAATAAAAGTCCGGGTCCACCATCCAAAAGAAAAAAGAAGAACGGCAACATTAATGAAGTAAGAACTGAACTTATGGCAATATAAGAAGTTACAGCATTAAGTAATAGAAGAATAGCCAACAGGGGTAAAAGTAGAATCGGTTTTATAAAAATCAGAACACCGGCAGTAGTTGCTAATCCTTTTCCACCACGTCCTTTAAGGAATATTGACCAGTTATGGCCCAAGACGGCAGCTGCTCCACCTAAAAAGCTTCCTATACCCCCGGGTAACAACAAAGAACCAATATATGCCGCTAAAAACCCTTTACCCATATCCAAAAACAAAGTGAGGGCTGCAGCTTTCAACCCGAGTACATGCAAGGCGTTTGCAGTGCCTACATTCCCGCTTCCTTCTTTAGAAACATCCTTTCCTTTGGATAAACCCATCAGGTAAGCATAGGGAATACTACCTAATAGATAAGAGATTGCAACAATTAATGTCGGCATATATCCCTCTCATTCTAATTATTCTTCTTTATCTATTATTTTCCTTCTTAATCAACAAAATCCTTTATTACTCCCACTCAATCGTACCCGGCGGTTTAGATGTTATATCATAAAGAACTCTGTTCACCGATTCGATTTCAGTCACAATCCTTTTGGCCATTACCGCCAAAACCTCAGTGGGAATCTTTGCCCATTCGGCAGTCATAGCATCTTCACTGGTAACAGCCCTTATAATAATTGGGGATTGATAGGTTCTTTCACCGTCTTTCATGCCGACACTCTTTAAGGTCGTTGCCAAGACAGCAAAAGCTTGCCAAATGCTGTCGGTCAAATTGGCTTTAGCCAACTCTTCTCTGACAATTAAATCGGCTTTTCGCACAATTTCAAGAGTTTCTTTGTTTACTTCTCCAATAATGCGAACGGCCAGACCAGGACCGGGAAAAGGTTGTCGCCAAATCAAACTTTCCGCTATACCCAAATATAAGCCCACTTGTCTAACCTCATCTTTAAAAAGGCTTTTTAGGGGTTCAATAAGTTGCAATTGCATCCTTTCCGGCAAACCGCCCACATTATGATGAGATTTAATCTTATCTGCCCCGCCCATACCGCTTTCAATTATATCGGAATAAAGGGTTCCTTGCACCAAAAAATCGATTTCAGGCAGCTTGGCAGCTTCCTCTTCGAAAATTCTTATGAATTCGTGGCCGATTTGCCGGCGCTTTTCTTCCGGATCCGTTAGGCCCTTTAGTTTCGATAAAAACCTTGCGCCAGCATCAGCTTTGATAAAATTGTCCCCAAATTCATGGCTGAATTCCCGGGCCACTTCCTCAGCCTCGCCTTCACGCAAAAGACCATTGTCGACAAATACGCAGAAAAGATTGTTGCCGATTGCCTTGTGCATTAATCGGGCGGCCACAGTTGAATCCACACCACCGGATAAGCCACATATGGCACTTCTTGCCCCGACCGTCCGCTTAATCTTTTCAACCATATTGTTAACAAATCCCTCGATAGTCCAGTCGCCCCGACAGCCGGCAATCTTATAAAGGAAATTTTTAATAAATTGATCCCAAATGGTTACAAGTTCATCGGCAGGATGAAATTGAACGCCGTACAAACGACGATTTTCATCACCGATGGCAGCTATGGCTGTATTATCGGTCCTGGCTAAATTTTTAAAACCAACCGGTATGGCTAAAACATTATCACCATGGTCCATCCATACCTCCATGCCTTTTTTAATTCCCTCGAAAAGGGGCGAGGGGTGTATAGTCTCCAAATAGCTTTGACCATAGGCCGGTTTGGCCGCCCGCTCTACCCTGCCGCCCATCTGATAAGCCAACAGTTGCATGCCATAACAAACGCCCAAAATAGGCACACCAATATTGAAGATGCGCTGATCGATCCGAGGGGCCAATGGCGAGTAAACGCTGACCGGTCCGCCGGATAGAACAACGGCCTTCGGATTATATTCCATAATTTCTTTTTCGACGGTATCAAAAGGCACCAACACAGCATAAACATTGGCCTCCCGAATACTCTTTACGATAGCCTGGCTGTATTTGGCACCGAAATCAATGACTACAACTGTTTCATTCTTCATTTTCATGCCGCCTCCCAAAGTTTAATATAAGATCCGGGGTAAACAGCTCCGGTCCTCCACCGGTATGGATAAAAAGAACCCGATCGGTCTTTCGGAAAAAACCCCTCGCAAACAGGTCTAAGATGCCTGCCATTGCTTTCCCCGTATAAACGGGACCTAAAAATATTCCTTCCCGCCGAGCCATATATTTTACCGCTGCCAACGTAACCGTGTCGGTTATGCCATAGCCCGGTCCAACATAGTCATCTTTGACTATCAAGTCACTTGCCTCGATTCTCGGTTTGGCTTTAAAATATTTGGCGGCTTTTTGGGCCAAATCAATGATTATCGGTTTAAAATCCTTGTTGTCAGCTGCTATAGCAACTATTTTGCCGCTAAGTTCATATAGATATTTTCCCAAGAGCAAACCGGCATGGGTTCCCCCCGAGCCAACCGGTGCTACAATATAGTCAAACTCGATACCTAAAGCCTCTTCCTGCTCCTTTATTTCTTTAGCACATTCTACATAGCCCAAGGTACCCAAGGGAGTCGAACCACCGGTTGGAATTATATAGGGTTTATAACCATCGCCTTTATATTTTGCCGCAACCCTTGCCATACATTCACTTCTATCTCGGGAATCACAAAAAACAAGATCGGTTCCCAAAAAGTAGTCGAGCAATAAATTGCCTGTAAAGGCGGCGGGCTTTTTACCGCTTAGAACCAAAACCGCCTTCATACCCAACATGGTTGCGGCGGCAGCTGTCATCCGGGCATGATTAGATTGAATACCGCCTTCGGTTATAAGCACTTTTTTGTTTTCCCGCCGGGCTTCGGCTAAAAGATATTCCAATTTCCTGCCCTTGTTGCCGCCAAAAGCAAGTCCGGTTAAATCATCCCTTTTGATAAAAATATCTCTGCAGTTTAGTTCTCGGCCGATATTCGCCAGCCTTGTCAGTGGAGTCGGCTTTACGATCAACTCGACAGTTTCGGGTTTATATGTGGACACCATTTAACATTTATCCTCCTTGCTTCGTTTCTGCTGGAATTATCAACCCACCAATGGTAGGATTCGATTAGTCTTCTTTATCAAAAATTCAACCAAATATGAGTTAAGTCCTTTTTATTCCAAAATACTTTTTAAACAAATAATATTTTAACAACCGATTGCCCTAAATAAAAAAGGCTCTCCGCAGAGAGCCTTTAAATTACATCATGCCGCCCATACCGCCCATGCCGCCCATACCACCGGGTGGCATCATACCTTGGTCACTTTCTTCCTTCTTTTCCACAATCAATGCTTCTGTAGTCAAGAGCATTGCAGTTGCACTGGCAGCGTTTTGTAAAGCGGACCTGGTCACTTTGGCAGGATCAATAATTCCAGCTTCCACCATGTCCACATATTCGCCTTTCATGGCATCAAAGCCTGTGTTACCAGTTAATTCTCTTACTTTTTCTACAACGACACTACCTTCATAGCCGGCATTTTGAGCAATCAGGCGAACCGGAGTAACCAAAGAACGCTTGACAATATCGACACCCGTTTGCATGTCGCCTTCCAGGGTAAGGTCATCCAAAACCTTTGAAGCCCTGATAAATGCTGTTCCCCCCCCGGCAACGATTCCTTCTTCTACAGCTGCTCTGGTAGCGGAAAGGGCATCTTCGATCCGGTGTTTCTTTTCTTTCAGTTCAGTTTCCGTGGCTGCCCCGACTTGAATTACGGCAACCCCGCCGGCCAACTTAGCCAATCTTTCTTGCAATTTTTCTTTATCAAAATCGGAGGTAGACTCATCAACTTGCCGACGGATTTGACTGATTCTATTTTTTATCTCCTTACTATCACCGGCTCCTTCAATGATGGTTGTTTCTTCTTTGGTAACGGCAATTCTGCGGGCCCGTCCCAACATTGATAATTCAGTATTATCCAACTTCATACCCTTATCTTCCGAAACAACCGTACCACCGGTTAGAATTGCAATATCGTCAAGCATGGCTTTGCGACGGTCGCCAAAGCCGGGAGCTTTAACAGCAACGCAATTGATGGTACCCCTTATTTTATTAAGAACCAAGGTGGCCAAGGCCTCTCCTTCAACGTCTTCAGCAACGATTACTAAGCCCTTCCCTTGCTGGACCACTTTCTCCAGGACGGGTAATACTTCTTGGATATTGGCAATCTTCTTATCCGTCAACAAAATATAAGGATCTTCCAAAATAGCTTCCATGGTATCGGTGTCCGTCACCATATAAGGGGAGATATACCCCCTGTCAAACTGCATTCCCTCCACGGATTCCCAGGAAGTACCCATGGTCCTGGATTCTTCGACTGAAATTACACCATCCTTGCCAACTTTATCCATTGCATCGGCAATCAATTGGCCAATGTCTTCATCGCCTGCGGAGTTAGCTGCTACTTGGGCAATCGACTCTTTGGTTTCGATGGGGATGCTTTGTTTGGCCAATTCGGCAACTATTTTATCCACTGCCTTTTCAATGCCCCGCTTAATAAGCATGGGATTAGCACCGGCGGCAACATTCCTTAAACCTTCTTTATATATAGCTTGGGCTAAAACAGTTGCAGTGGTGGTACCGTCGCCTGCAACATCATTAGTCTTGGTTGCAACTTCCTTGAGTGTTTGCGCACCCAAATCCTCAAAAGGCTCGTCCAGTTCTATTTCACGGGCAATTGTAACTCCGTCATTGGTAATGGTAGGACTGCCAAAACCTTTTTCTATAACAACATTGCGACCTTTGGGCCCTAGGGTTACTTTGACGGTATCGGCCAAACTGTCGACTCCTTTTTCCAAGGCCCGGCGTGCTTCTTCCCTAAACTTTATCTCTTTAGCCATTTAATTTTACCCCCTTACTATTCAATAATGGCCAGGATATCTTTTTCGCTTACAATCAGATACTCCTGTTCATCTCTTTTTATTTCCGTGCCTGCATATTTTGAATAAATTACTCTGTCGCCGACCTTGACGTTCATTGCCAGCTTTTGACCATTTTCTAAAATTCTGCCCTCACCAATGGCAACGATTTCACCCTCTTGGGGTTTTTCTTTGGCAGTGTCCGGTAGGACAATACCGCTTTTGGTCATCTCTTCCTTTTCAATGGGTTTAACGACTACACGATCGCTCAATGGTTTAATCTTCATTCCGGAGCCTCCTTATGTTAATTTTATTAGCACTCGCTTCAGGCGAGTGCTAATCATATCATGATTATAATAAACAACTATATGATTAAAAGCAACTTTTTGCTAAGGCCATATTTTGGCTAATATTAAATTTACATTGTGATTTCTTACCTTTTCGATTTATTTCTTTCAGTTATATCCGTATCTGCTTTGGATAATAACAGCAACATTATTATTCCCCATATTTCCCAAATGATTCCCTTACCGCCTTTAATCTATCTTTTTTTAATTGTTCTTTTTATAAATCGACATTTTACAAATTTGCCCAACCGCCTAAACAAAAGGATTGAACCCTAAATAATATTTTCCCGCGACCACTGATCTTCCTTTTACCTAAAATTTTGACAGGTAAAAAATAAAGGGCCGATATTGGATAATAACCGTTTTTTTCGACAAAGAGGCTCGCCTTTTTCGACCCGGCAGACACACTTAAAAATCATTTTGCTGCTTTTCAACAATTCATCCCACAAAAAAAGAAGCCGTAAAAATACGGCTACTGTTCTAAAATGCTGTCTGCGGGTTAAAAGACTGGAGAATTTTTATGCTATCATTTAATGTCCACATTATCAACAGAGTTATCCACAAAACATACATTAATTTTACTCACTTATCTGACTTTATCCACATCGTTACCATAAAATACCTATCTTCTAACAGCTATTCCCAATTTTTGTTGGCGCATAAAGCTTGTAGGCAAGCCGTTTTTTGAGCGGGCAATAATTCCCAATAACTTATCCACAGCTTATAAAAAAAATTCTTCTACAAGGTCAACCTTGGTTCCGCCTCCAATGTGAGTGGACTCTTCAAACCGGCCGTCAACATATGGTAACCCGCACATGCTATCATTGCCCCGTTATCGGTACAGTATTTGGGCGAAGGATAATAAAAGTCGATTCCCCTTTTAGCCAATTCTGTCGCCAGCCTGCTGCGCAATAAACTGTTGGCGGCAACTCCGCCTGACAAAAGCACCGTCTTAACTTGGCGATCCTCCGCTGCTCGGATAACGGTCTCCGCCAGAATATCGACTATGGCAGCCTGAAAAGAAGCAGCAATATCCTCCGGCTTAAAATTCAAACCCTTTTGCCTCAAATTGTGGATCAAGTTGATTACAGCGGTTTTAAGCCCGCTGAAAGAAAAATCATAAGGATTTTTTAAACGGGGACGGGTAAAATCGTACTTGGTCGAATTACCCCGGTAATAAATCTTATCGATTACCGGTCCGCCGGGATAACCCAGACCCAAAAATCGGGCTATTTTATCAAAGGCCTCTCCGGCAGCATCGTCTTGGGTTCTACCCAGTGTTTGGTAAATGCCCCATCTTTCCATATAAAGTATCTCCGTATGACCGCCGGAAACGGTAAGGCAAACCAAGGGCAAATTGATATCTTCATGTTCCAACAAGTTGGCATATATATGCCCGACAATATGATTAACCCCAACCAGAGGTATTCCCAAAGCCCAAGCCAAACTCTTAGCGGCAGTCAATCCTACCAAGAGGCTGCCGACCAGACCGGGCCCGTAAGTAACCGCTACGGCTTCAAGGTCGCGGTAATAAATACCGGCTTCATCTATTGCTTTTTGTAACACGATATCGATATATTCTACATGTTTACGGGAGGCAACCTCGGGCACAACCCCGCCATATTTCTCATGCCACTTTATCTGGGAAGACACAATATTGCTCAAAATTTTACAGCCATCCTGCAATACAGCTATAGCGGTCTCATCGCAAGAAGTTTCAATTCCTAATACCATTCTTTTAGCAAGGGCCATCCGGCACCCTCCTTTCTGAAATGCTCAAGCCAAATATAAGGTCATGATAATAGCATCCTCATTATTCTCCCAATAATAGCCGGGCCTTGTCCCCACTTCGACAAATCCTTCCCTTTCATAAAGCTTTCTTGCATTCCGGTTGGAGCGTCTGACCTCCAATGTTATTTGTTTTGTCGCAAAAAGCTTGGCCAATCTATATACGATTTCCAGCAATTTTTTGCCAATACCCTGCCTGCGATAGCGGGGATGAACAGCAATATTGGTTATATGGATTTCATCGAAAATAACCCAAGTCCCGATATAGCCAACTATAGTTTCCTTTTCGGTTTCGGCGGTAAAATAATAGGCGAAACTGTTTGTCTTTATCTCTTTTATAAATACCATATAGGACCAGGGAGTTAAAAAAGACTCCTTCTCAATGGCTATCACTGCCGGTAAATCTGCCAGAACCATCTTCCTTATTATCATTGCCCTCCCCCATTTCAGCCGGGGTAAGATAACTGTTAGCCCCTAAATTCTTTCATGTAGTTGGGTAATATTTTCCCAATCTCGTCCCCACCGGGATTTTTTTCCGCGACCAAATGACCACGATAAGCAACAATACCGCCCTTGATTTGATTCAAGGGCGGGGCCATGATATTAAGGGGAATTGCCGATCGGGCTTGTAGTTTATTATAGTAAGTCTCCGGCATCATTCCGACTAGGTTAAGGCGGGGGTATTTATCAATAACTTCAACCAACCGGTCGATGTCGTCGACGCCTTCCGGTTCCAATAAGGATAAATCGTAGTTTGTAAATGAATAAAGACCCCAATAGGCTCTTTCATTTCTGGCATCGATCAATGCCAAGGTCGGCACCTTTTCGTCACTCGGACAATTGGCAGCCAAATTAGCCAGTGAAGACAAGCCCCATACCGGAACGGCAAGCACTGTACTCAAAGTCTTGGCAATAGTTATAGCAATCCGTGTACCCGTAAAAGAACCCGGCCCGGTACCAACAGCAATTCCTTGCAAGACCCAGGGCGTTTGATCGAGAACATCAAAAATGTCGGCGATAATCTTATTAACCAGCCGGCCATGGCCTCGCAACAAACAATAAGAAATATCAGCCACCGGCCCGCCGTCTCTTTGATAAAGACCTAAAGCTGCGATTGGTGTTGAAGTATCAATCCCTAAAATCATTATCCTTCAATCTCCTTTTAACTTCCTCAATAGTGGCAGGTTTGACGAGATTACTATCTCCCGGCTTGAGTCATCGCTATAAGAAAATTCGATCTCTATATCTGGAGGGGGTAAAAATTTCCTGAAAAGATCAGCCCACTCGATCAGAAAAATCCAATTATCAATATATTCGTCCAAACCCAATTCAAGCAATTCCTCGCTTCTGTCCAGCCGATAAAGATCCAAATGCAATACGGGCAATCGGCATAAGTATTCTTGCAAAAGAACAAAGGTAGGGCTAATAACGGGGCCCTCACAGCCCAATGCCCGGATTAAGCCCTGGGCAAAAAAAGTTTTACCGCTACCCAGGGTGCCCTCCAAATAAATAATTTCACCACCGGTCAGCAAGCCTGAAAGCTCGCCGGCCAATAATTTTGTCTCCTCCGGATTAGTTGTTCTACGGCAAATTTCTAGCATTTTCATCTTCTCCCTTGCTTACCCGGAACCTATCTCCCAAGGGCCCATGAATGCAAAATAAGCTTCGCTTTAGGTTCCAACCTACATTGGGTATTTACATCCTTGCCAAGCTCCGGGCCAACAGGCTGCCCAAAAGCCGACCCGGTTAGGATATTATAAGTAAGGTGCAAACTTGGTAGCATCTTTAAATTCAAAACAGGTCTCGAGACAGCCAATAGTTTCCTGCCGATGATTTCTAATTGTCGGACGGGCAAAGTCGGCAAGATCAGCTAGTTCTTGGCGATTTAAAACACCTAAATGATTTAAAACCTTAATAACCACCGGGTCCAGCCCCCTACTCCGGCCGTCTTCAATTTTTATAGCTACTCCTAACCCCTTACGGTGAATCCCTATACAATAAACTCCTTCCGCTCCACCCTTGCTGACAAGCTTTCCGTTGGTTTTACTCATCAGTTCAGTACAAAGTCTGCCTTTGCCGCCGACCATATAAGATTCTTTTTCCATAGCCCTGGTTATACGTTGAGCAGCCTTATTATATTCATCAGGCCAATATTGAGGATTGGCCAATTTAGCAAACAAAAGCGCCATCCTATTTATCGGCATTGCGAAAACCGCAACCCCGCAGCCGTCGACTCCCAAATGAATATCCTGCGGATTCATAGCAGCCAGGTCGGCAACCGTTTCGTGCATTAATTTTTGGAGAGGGTGTTCTTTCATTATGTATCCTTTCAAAGGAAAATTAAGATGGACACATAACAACAACATACCCGCATGTTTACCGGAACAATTATTATAAAGCGGTGACAACTCCCTTCCCTCAGCCAAAATTTTGCAGGCAGCCGCTTGATCGTAAGGCAAATGACTGCCGCATTCCAATGAACTCTCGTCAAGACCCGCTTTGGCTAAAATACCCTTTACCGTCTTTACATGAACTTCTTCGCCATTATGAGAGGCGCAGATTACAGCCAACTCTTTGTCGGTAAGATTGAATCTGTCCGCCCCGCCCGTTACAACCAAAGGCAATGCTTGAATAGGTTTAGCGGCTGACCTTAAAAACGTTTTATGATTGGAATCACCCAAAGTAGCAATTTCTTCACCTTTTGCATCTATTATTGAGACTATACCATGATGTCTCGACTCAATTAAGCCACTTCTAACTACATTGACAAGGGGTATGGAATCCATTAGCCTCCTCCATTCCTATTGTTTAAGTCTACAAATTAAATTATTCGGATAAATAAAAAAAATCCTGCTAATAAAAAAACCTTAAGCTTGCACTCAAGGCCTAGATGTCAATAAGCCCCAAACTTATTTCCAAAGCTTCATTGATTTTTATAATAATGTCTTTTTCTAAATGAGTTATTTGCCTTTGCAGACGCCTCTTATCAAGGGTCCTGATTTGTTCCAAAAGAATTACCGAGTCGATATCCAAATTGCACTCCTTTGAGTTTAGCTCAACATGGGTCGGTAATTTTGCTTTATCAATTTTTGATGTTATTGCTGCCACAATGACTGTGGGGCTATATTTATTGCCGATATCATTTTGTATTATTACAACCGGGCGCACCCCTCCCTGCTCAGATCCAATAACCGGGTTGAGGTCAGCGTAAAATACATCACCTCTCCTTATTACCACTTTCATCACTCTCCATCAGACCCTCTTCATAGTATTCCAAAAGCCTATTTTCACCCTCCAACCCTTTGCTGGCCAAAAACAAATTTAAGGGAGCCATTTCCCTATACCCCTGTTTCATCATTTCCCGTAATTCCTGCCGTCGCAAATCTTCCAGATAAAGGCGCATGGCTTCTCTGATAAACTGGCTGCGGTTTCCTTTGTGGATGAACCCGTCTACTTCAGCCAGAAGGCTTGCCGGGAGACTGACCATTACCCTTTTTAAGTTATCCAATCGCCTCACCCCTCCGGAGAATTATCTTCAACTTCTCATTTCCACTATTAGCATATACATTTGGCAGCCTTATTGCCATAAAAAACCCAACCTTACTTTATCCATACTTTTTACTCTTTTGTAAGTATATGCTAACTGCCGTTAAGATATTCCTTTACTTATATACTTCTTTATACACGAATCACAATATTCCTGCTTGGTAGCAACCCATGCTATTTGGTATTTTTATCCTGAAGCCCCGATCAGGCTCCAACCGGAATCAGGCCTTATTTCGATAATGGCGGGGAACCCTTTTACTTATTGCACAAACGATCTCATAGTTTATAGTATTCAATAAATCAGCCATATGGTCGGCACCGATAAAATTTTCACCTTGGCTGCCAATTAAAACCACCTCATCGCCTACTTGGGCTTGTGGAATATCGGTGACGTCGATGACCGTTTGGTCCATGCAAATACGACCAAGAATAGGGGCTTTTTCACCGTGAACCAAAACTTGACCCCGATTGGACAGGCGACGATTAAGCCCATCGGCATAACCAAGGGGCAACAAAGCAACACGGGTGTCTTTTGAGGTAATGAAGGTCCTTCCGTAACTGATACCGGTATTAGCAGGCACATCTTTGATTTGAACTATGCGAGCCTTCCATTCAAGGGCAGGACGCAGTTCCACGGCAGATTTATCAACTTCACCGGAGGGCCATAGACCATAAAGCATTATTCCCGGCCGAACCAAGTCCAATGCTTTATCTGGCATATCAATTATGGTCGCACTGTTGGCCAAGTGCTTGATGGGAATTTCCACTCCCCTGGCTGCCAATTCATCGGCTGTTTTCAGAAAACGTTCCATCTGTAAATCTGAAAATCCCTTATCCTTCTCGTCAGCGGCCGCCATGTGGGTCATTAAGCCTTCCAAAAAAAGTGAAGGGCTTTCATGGGCCAAACTGACCAGCTCAAGGCCCTTTTCCGGCAATTCACCGTAACGGCCCATACCCGTATCAATCTTGATATGCACGGTACCCATTTTACCCCGGGAGCGGGCAACATCAATTACCTCTTGGAGCATCTCTTTTGTACCTACGGTTAAAATAATATCCCAATCCAGGGCCGCCTTAATCTGTTCCCGACAAAAACCTCCCAAGGCTTGAATGGGAACGGATAATCCGGCTTGTCGCAACAATATACCTTCTTCGACCAAGGCAACCGCCAAACGGGTACAGCCGCTTGCCAAAGCTGTCTGGGAAACCTCCACGGCGCCATGACCGTATGCATCTGCTTTTACTACCGCCATAATTTGGGATCGCGGCCCAACCCGCCTCCTTATTTCATTTATGTTGTGGGCAATCCTATCCAAATGAATTTCAGCCCATACAGGTCTGCTTTCAAGATTCACTGCTATCATCCCTTCCGCATCTTTTAAAGATTTGAGGCAATGCCTCAATTATATTTTCAGCGGTCATACTAAAAACTGTCTGCTCTTCCTCGGCCAAATCACCGGCAAATCCATGCAAATATGTTGCCAGAAGACAAGCTTGGAAAAAATCATCCATTTGCCCGACGAGGCCGGCCATGATACCGACTAATACGTCGCCCGAGCCGGCAGTTGCCATGCCCGGATTTCCTGTTGTATTTATATAAAAACATCCCTGTGGCGAGGCAATAATCGATCGCGGTCCTTTCAAAACCACTATAGTCCCGTATTCTTTAGCAAAAGAGCGAGCGGCAACCAAGGGGGCCGCGGCAATTGTTGCCAAAGGCACCTTCATTAATCGGGACATTTCGCCATAGTGGGGTGTTAAAACCGTCTTGGCCTGCCTCCTTCGCAAGTCTTCCGGATTCAAGCCATTCAATCCGTCTGCATCAATCAATAACGGGACAAGGCCATCAATGACTAAAACTTTAATTAATTCTTTTATATATCGGGAGCGACCTAACCCCGGGCCCAGGACAACAGCATCAAAACGAGGTATCATATCCAAGAGAATTTCCAGGGATCCTTTGGCTAGAAAACCCGAATCATCGGAAGGCAAGGGGATATGGATACTTTCGATGACAGCACCTGCAAAAACATCGGAAATGGCAGCGGGAATAGAGGCGGCAACAAAACCGGCGCCTGCCTTCAATGCCGCCCGGGCTGTCAAAATAGGTGCACCTGACATACCCAAGGAGCCACCGACTATAAGAATCTTGCCACAACTGCCTTTATGGGCAGCGAGGGAGCGTTTCGGTAAAAGCCGTTGGATAAAAGCAAAATCCGCAGTCTTTCCAAAAGATTCAACTTTCTCCGATATTTGCCGTGGAATACCTATATCGGCCACCTGCAGATTGCCATTATATAGATACCCCGGACACACAACATTACCGATTTTAGGCCAAGCAAAAGTTACCGTATGGTCGGCCCGGACTGCTTCACCTAACACCATACCGTTATTGCTGTCAATTCCGGAGGGAATATCAACACTCAAGACGGGTGCAGGATAAGAGTTTATAAATTCTATGCCGGCTGCCATCAGACCCTTGACTTCCCCTTGCAAACCGGTCCCCAGGAGGGCGTCGATTATCAAAAGATAATTCGTCTCTCCATATCGAAAAAGAGTTTCTTTATCTTCCACGAAAGCAATATCCAAAGCAAGATTTTCTATAAGGCTAAAATGGAGACCGGCATCATCTCCGCCGGGCCTTTTACCCAAGATTAAAACTTGAACTCTATAACCTTGGTCCACCAAATAGCGGGCTGCAACAAAACCGTCACCCCCATTATTACCGGTACCACAAAGGATTAAAATGTCACCTTTTCTGTCGCCTACCACTTCTTTTGCAAAGGCAGCAACTTGCCGCCCGGCATTTTCCATCAATACGGAACCCGGCAAACCCGTTTCAATGGCCAGCCAATCAATTTTTTTCATTTCATCGCCACTTACAAGCCTCATTATCCACCAGCCTACCTTTATCTCTTCGGTATATCAGCGAAATAACTGCTGATTGTATGCAATCCGTACCCTTTTACCGCAAAACAAACACTATCAATATCCCCTTTAAGAGGACAGAAAAACTAGGAAATTAAGACTACTGCAACAGCAAATTCCCTTTCATGGGAAAGAGAAACCATGATTGACTTAAAACCGTATTCCTTTGCTATTTGTGCTGCTCTGCCGGTCAATTCAAGCTCGGGCTTCCCCTTGTCCACCAAGACCGCCACCTCATGCCATGATAATTTGCACTTAAGCGGCAAGGCCTTCACCAAAGCTTCTTTGGCGGCAAAACGGACGGCCAAATGTTCAGCTTCATATACCTTTTTTTGACAATAACGAATCTCTCCTTCTGTAAAACAACGGTATCGAAAACGGTCACCGTATTCCTCCAGCAAGCCTTCAATTCTTTTTACCGAAACCAAATCGATTCCCAGACCTCTTATCATTGAAGACCCTCTTTCATTTAATCGTATATATTGGGAAAAGATTGGCAAAGATTGATATAATCAAGCATTTAACTCCTCCTTAATTGTGGCCCCAACCTTTTCGATAATGGATAACAACAAATTCATTTCCCGCCCCTCTACCATAACCCTTATAACCGGTTCGGTGCCAGAGGCTCTGACAAATAACCGACCTTTCCCCGCCAATTTTTGGTTGCAATCAGCGATAATTTTTAAGATTTTCGCACTGTCTTCCCAATGCTTATTTTTAACATGAACATTCTTTATTACCTGCGGCCAAGGCTCCATAATTGCCGCCAACTGCGACAGGGGTTGCCGCCGCTTTTGCATTATTTGCGCCAACAGTAATGAAGTAAGTAAACCATCCCCGGTAGTATTATAATCGAGAAAAATTATATGCCCCGATTGTTCACCGCCCAACTTAAAGCCCTTATCCTGCATTGCTGCCAGCACATATCGGTCACCGTTGGCAACTGTTATTATGCTACCGCCCACCTTTTTTATTGCCTCCTCCAAACCCCGATTACTGTAGTCAGTAACTACGATAGTTTTCCCGGGCAATTTATTTGTCAATATCATTTCCCGGCTGCAGATAGCCATGATATAATCGCCGTCAATTACATTCCCCTTTTCATCTACGGCAAAAACACGGTCCGCATCACCATCGTAAGCAAAACCCATATCGGCACCCGTCTTTTTTACCATGTCCTGCAAAGTTGATGTATCGGTTGAACCGCAATTCTTATTAATTAATTCTCCCCTCGGTTGGCCGTTTATAACAAAAACCTCGGCCCCCAATCTTTCCCACACTAAAGGAGCCAGCTCCCACGCCGCACCGAAGGCCGGATCCAAAACCACTTTATAACCCGCTAAGTTCCCTTCGAATATTGAAAGAAGGTAATCGGCATATTTCTCCTTGAGGCGGTTATGTTTTGTTACCCTACCGAAATAAGTTCCCGCTCTACCGGGCAAACTATCTGTTTTCTCCAATAATAATTCAATTTCCCTCTCCTCGCTGTCGGTAAGCTTAATACCCCTACAATCAAAAAATTTTATACCGTTATCTTCAATCGGATTATGGGAGGCGGATATCATTACGGCACCCAAATACCCTTCATTTCTACAAAGATAAGCCATAGCCGGGGTTGGAATAATACCGGCCAAATGGACATCGAGACCCAAGGAAGTAAATCCCGCTACCATTGCTCCCTCTAGCATATCACCGGAGATGCGGGTATCCTTGCCAATAAGAATTTTATACCGATTGGCACCCTTGACTGTTTGGGACAGAAAAAACCTACCCCCCGCTTTTGCCAGTCTAAGGGTCAATTCCGGAGTCAAATCTACATTGGCACGTCCGCGCACCCCATCGGTTCCAAAAATAGATGCCATACTATAAATACCTCCTGTCAAGGGGATTGATTCATCATCGAAATAATCGACTATATCAGTAAATATTTATGACATTACTGCTGAAAGATTAATTATTATCACCCTCGTTGATTTTAACCTGTACCATTGCCGGGTTGACAAAAGCAAGCTCGACCGGCGAGGGCAAATCCACACAGATTGCCACCCAATATTCACCCGGTTCAATGTTTTCCAGATCAATATAAGCTTCCAATCCCGCCAATTCTTTTGCCGACAAACTGCCACCCCGCAGGCCTACTTTTACATTTTGGGGTACCACAGGCAGCACAAGGCCTGCCGGTAAGCCCCTTATCCTAAGGGGCAAGACAACCTCCGAAGTCTGTCCGGCAAGATCCCGCCAGCCCGCAAAACCGGGAGTTTCTGCCCCGTTGGCATAGAGCCAAAGTAAAATAGCCAAAAAGAGGGCAAATATTTGCAAGCGCCGATTATTTTTCATCCTTTTGCCCCTTTCTTTGGAATATTCGCCGTAGCAGATTTCTATCTTCGCGTCCGTTGGTCAATTCCCGTAGCAACCTGTCCTTAATGCTGATTCCATCAAAATACCGTCGTATCTTATCTTCGAATACCAAGGTTACATTGCCCGATTCCTCCGAAACAACGATGACCAATGCATCGGAATTCTCGGCCATGCCGATTGCCGCCCGGTGGCGGGTACCATATTGGCCTGCCAAATCCGGTTTGTCGGTCAAAGGCAAGACGCAACCTGCGGCCAATACCCGGTCACCGCTGATAATTACGGCACCATCGTGCAAAGGGCTGTTCGGTGTGAAAATTCCCACCAGAAGATCCGCAGAAATAATGCCATCCAAGTTGATACCTTCTTCAACATAATCAAGAAGCCCCGTTTCCCTCTCAATTACTATCAGGGCGCCCCAACGCCTTTGGGACAATATAAAAGCTGCTTCAATAATCTCATTTATGGTTTCTTCCAAATCCTTGCTTTGATATTTAAAGATTCTTTGCCCAAAAAAATAACCCCTACCCAGCTTTTCAAGAGCCCGGCGCAGTTCGGGGTGGAAAACTATCGGCAAGGCGACAAACAACATGGTTGTAATATTTCTTAAGAGCCAATTGATGGTGCTGAATCCAAGCCTATAACTTAAGACGGAAGCAATGAATAACACGGCCAAACCTTTTAACAATTCAACCGCCCTGGTGCCCCGCAGTAATAACATAAGTCGGTAAACAACATAAGCAACAATTAAAATATCTAGGATATCACGAAAAAAAATTAGCCAAGCCACAACAACACCCCGCTTCACATTCCTTTGATTAAATTCAACAACAAAAGCATAAACTCCTTTTTAGAAGGAAAATCAACATAATTTGTCAAAGATAAAGCGAGAGGTGCTAGCCATGAAACCCAAAAAAATAAGCAATTCTTTATGGAACTGGAAAGACATCTTCATTGTTCAATTTATTGCCATCATTAGCAAAGGGTTGGCCAATACATGCCAATCACTTCTTGTACCCAAAGATCACTTCTTGTTTCCCATGTACCTTGCCCTGATATACTTTGTCGGCCATGTCCTTTTTCTGGCCCTCTTGGCATTTTGGATTATAAATCTTTATGACCTGTCCTTCAGTTATTTTGGCCTTACCATAAAAAATCTCAAGGCCGGCCTAAAGTTAAGCATCAAAATACTTATCCCCTTCGTTTTATTGCTAATATTCATAATCAATTATCCTTTTACAAAAACCGGCCAGTACAGCCTTTTCACACCCATGATAAACGTTACCGGGCCGGAAAGTTTAGCCGTCTCTTTCTTTTATTTAATTCTTTTGAGCCTATTCTTTCTTCTGCCCTCTTTGGCTACGGAGTTACTATACCGAGGATTTGTAAGCATATATATGCAAGAAAAATGGGGCCGGATTTTTGGCGGTGTAATAAACTCGATATATTTTGCGGTGCTGATGGCACCCTTTCAGCTACCTTGGTTGGCTTTCTTTATGGTAATGGGTATAATCCTTTTCCACTCCTACCATTCCCGTCAAAATCTATGGACCGGTGTCATCTACTTATCATTCGTTCGCGCCGCCCTGGTACTTTATGTATTTGGAATTGCCTTTTTTATTGACTAAGCCGGATCCGAACCGATATAAGAGCCAATATCGGAATTGATCAAAACGTAAATCAAAAGGGCCTGTATTCATAAGCCCCCTTAATTTTTACAAAAAAGGCGCACTTATTTAAAAGTGCGCCTTAATCGTTTCTATATTATTCCCAGAGAACGACCCACCTTTTTAAATGCTGCCAAGGCAAAATCCAAATCCTCCCGGGAATGGGTAGCGGATATCATTACCCTTATCCTCGCTTTGCCTATTGCCACCAGTGGAAAACCGATGGATTGAGCAAATATTTTTTCCGACAGGAGCATTTTGCTGAAGTCGGCAGACTTTTGAGCATCGCCAATCATGACCGGCACAATGGGTGTTTGTGTTTTACCGGTGTCAAAGCCTTGCTCCACCAAACCCGCCTTGAAATAGCGACCATTCTCCCAAAGTTTTTCCACCAACTCACCGCTTTGAGAAAGAATCTCCACCGCAGCCAAGGTTGCAGCCGTATCGGGAACAGTCAAGGCCGAGCTGAAGGTAAAGGGTCGCGATTTTTGTTTTAAATATTCGATTAATAAAGCACTGCCGGCAACGCAACCCCCCATTACACCCAAGGCTTTTGAAAATGTGCCGACTTCAACATCGACCCGACCATGCAAATCAAAGTGATCGACAATACCCCGCCCGCTTCTACCCAGAACGCCTTCCCCGTGAGCATCGTCAACATAGCTGATGGCGCCGTATTTCTCAGCTAAGGCGGTAATTTCCGGCAAAGGTGCAATATCTCCATCCATACTGAAAACACCATCAGTGATGATCAACTTTCGTGGTGCTTCATCTTCTTTGAGTATTTCTTCCAAAGCGTCGACATCGTTATGAGGGTATACCTTTATCTTGGCCCGGCTAAGACGGGCACCGTCGATAATACTGGCATGGTTTAATTCATCGCTAATTATTGTATCGTTCTTGCCTACCAAAGCAGGGATGGTGGCAATATTGGCATTGTAACCTGACTGAAGAACCAATACTGCTTCCGCCCCTTTAAAATCAGCCAATTTTTCTTCCAATTCTTCATGAATACGCATTGTGCCGGCTATGGTCCTGACGGCACCCGGCCCAACACCATAACGTTCGATGGCCTCCCGGGCAGCTTTTTTTATCCTTTCATCGGCAGCAAAGCCCAGGTAGTTGTTGGAACAAAAGTTCAAAACCTTTTGGCCCTTTATCTCTATCCAAGCCCCTTGCTCGCTTTCCAAGGTTTGAATATCTTTATACAAACCTTCCTTCTTCAATTCGTCGATGCCTTCCCGCAAATAGGAAAGGACGTTTTTATTCATTCCCTAAACCACCTTTCAGAAGTTTAACAATACTTTCTCGCGTGAACCGGCCAGAACAAGCTCGAAGGCTTCAATAAAGTCTCCGACAGCAAATTCATGGGTTATCAAAGGCCTGACATCCAGCCCCCCCAACAGGAGTGCTTCCATCTTATACCATGTATCATACATCCTTCTACCGTTAATACCATATACCTTGGCACCTTTGAAGATTATCCCGTCATTTATATCCATCTTTACCACACCGGGAGCCAAACCTAACAATGCAATAAAAAGATGTTCTTGCCGGCCAAAATGGATAATCCTTCGCGGGAAAAGTGCAAGGCCTGCCATTTTATCATTGACAGGCCTTTATAATCAGTCTAACCCAATATTTTACCCAATTTTTTTTCTATTACCGCTCCAAGTGTCGGCTCGCCAATCTCCTGCAACTCATAGCTGACCCTGGCTGCCGGCTGATCAATCTTTATTACACGCCTCAAGTCAATGGGTGTTCCGACCAGTACTGCTTCGCAGGGAACTTGCTTGATGGTCTCTTCAAGATCCTTAATCTGCTTCTCGCCATAGCCCATGGCCGGCAAAACATCACCAATATGTCCAAAGCTGGTAAAGGTATCGGCAATAGACTTTACAGCATATGGACGGGGATCGACTGCTTTTGCACCGAATTTTTGGGCGGCGATGGTACCTGCCCCGAAAGCCATCTCACCATGGGTAAGGGTCGGCCCGTCTTCTATTATTAAGACCTCTTTACCGGCAATAATTTCCGGATTATCCACAAAAATCGGCGAAGCAGCCTCGATAACCATTGCATTGGGGTTGAGCCTACTGATATTTTCGCGAACTTTCGCTATACCTTCCGGCGGTGCGGAATCGATTTTATTAATCAATATTGCGTCCGCCAACAATACGTTTGTCTCGCCCGGGTAATATAGGGCTTCGTGTCCGGCCCTATGAGGGTCGACCATGGTAATATGCAAATCAGGCTTGTAGAAAGGAGTATCATTGTTACCGCCATCCCAAAGAATTACATCGGCTTCTTCTTCCGCCTTCTTTAAAATAGCTTCATAATCAACGCCGGAATAAACAATTATCCCCTTGTCGATATGTGGCTCATACTCTTCCCGTTCTTCGATGGTTGTCTTGTGAAAATCAAGATCTTTGTAGTCAGCAAACCTTTGGACCGCTTGCTTAGCCAAGTCACCATAAGGCATCGGATGACGAACGGCAACGACATTTAAACCTTTTGATTTTAAATAGTCGCAAACTCTCCGGGTCGTCTGGCTTTTACCAACACCGGTCCGGACTGCACAGACGGCAACTACGGGCTTTGTTGATTTCAACATGGTTTGTTGGGCACCAAGCATGGTAAAATTGGCACCACAGGAATTGACCAGGGCAGCCTTGGACATAACATCGGTGTAATGAAGATCGCTGTAAGAGAGGACAACTTCGTCAATATCATGCTTTTTAATCAGTTCGGGAAGTTCTTCTTCCGCATAAATCGGGATACCTTCAGGGTAGAACTCTCCGGCCAAAACGGCAGGATAAACACGGCCTTCTATGTCGGGAATTTGTGTAGCGGTAAAAGCAACTACCTGACAATCGGCATTTTTACGATAAAGCACATTAAAGTTGTGGAAGTCCCTACCGGCCGCACCCATAATAATAATTTTTTTCTTCATACTTTACTCCTCCTCATTTTTAATGATATTGATATACTGCCCACATTGGGGACAACTGTTGCCAGGATTAAGAAAAACTCTTACTTCCCGGTGACGGTCAACAATTAGACTGTCACATGCGGGACATCGAGTTTCACTATAAGCATCTTCCTGTATGTTTCCCAAATAAACGTAGGGAAGAATTTTTTTCACTTCAGAAAACAAAGTCAACAATAAATTCAAATCCGTAGGGGGCTGAGAGTATTTATAGGCGGGGAAATATCTTGACATATGGAAGGGGGTATCCCTTCCCAGCTCGGAAGCTATCCATTTGGCCATGGCCACTATTTCAGCGGGATCATCGTTGATTCCCGTCACCAATAAAGTCGTTATTTCCAAATGACAATTCCTTTTAAATAAGAGAGCATTGTCTAAAATCGGTTGCAATTCACCGCCAAGGACTTGGCGATAAGTATTGGCACAGAAACTTTTCAAATCCAAGTTTACAGCATCAATGAATGGCAGAATCTCTGCCAAGGGTTTTTTATTTATAAAACCGTTGGTAACCAAGACATTTTTCAGACCTGCTTCTCTTGCCAAAGGCATTGCATCCTTCAAATATTCAAACCACATCAAGGGCTCATTATAAGTATAAGCAATCCCAAAATCATTATCCCGTTGGGCTTTGGCCACCAACTCTGCAGCTTCCATTTCCACTGTCCCAACTTCACAAAGAACCAAGGGCCAGTTCTGGCAAAATTGACAGGCTAGGTTACACCCCGAAGAACCGACTGAGAAAATCTCGCTGCCGGGATAAAAATGATAAAGAGGTTTTTTTTCGATAGGATCCAAGGCAATCGAACAAATACGCCCATAATTCAAGGCCGACAGAGTTCCATCAACATTTTGGCGCACCCGGCAAATCCCCTTTTCATCCATCCCTAAACGGCAGGCATGGGGACAAACCAAACATTGGCAAGTGTCACCGGATTTACGAAAAAAAGTAGTTTTGTTCAATATTTTTGTTGTTCCACCTCCGAACAAAAACAACCAGCACCCTATTATTAATTCCTTATAATAAGGCTATTTCCTGCTCAAAAATATATTAAATCCTAGTAATACAATGATATTAATCAGTATCGATCAACCCGGAATTTCTTTATAGTTATGTCTTCGTCGTACTTGATGCCCGCCTTCATTCGGGCAATGGTCAGCTGTTCTTCAACAGAATCTACACCGGGAATATCAGGAAGCAATACACCTTTCCGCCCATCCTTCTCAACTATAATACCATATTCGCGGTGATCCAACTCTCTTAGCGAACTGACAACTTGCGGCGGCATCAGGACATCGACGGAAAAAATCAAATCTGTCGATTCTTCGGCAGTAATTGCGGTAAACCGAGGATCTGCTGTTGCGGCCCCGATAGCATTTTCTATGATTTCCATGGCCAAATTCGGCTGAGTAGGCTTTAGGGTGCCGATGCAACCGCGCAACTCCCCTGATTTCTTTTTAATGCTTACAAAAGCACCACGTTTTTCCTGTAAATATTTTGGTAATTCCGGCGGCGGGTCCATTTTTTTCCCTTTCTGCAAATAATAATTGACTGCTTGGCGGGCAAGATCGGGCGGTCTAATTTGATCGTTGTCATTCTCTTTTTTTGCAAAATGGGCAATGCCATAGCCTACTCCGAATGGTCCCTCATAAGATAAAACTTTCCCTCTAAAGCCTAGCCCGTGGATTATACCGGCCAGAATAATCAATGGGCGCAAGCCACACTCCCCCGCTTTTTCAACGAGGGATGTCTCGATATTCAGCAGTTCAGACAATGAATTTTCCTCAATTGAACTCATAATCAGCCGATCAAATTCCTGGCCGCGGGGGCTGTAGCCGGCGGGAGCATTAGGGGTCAACCGATGGGATAAGTCGCCACTGGCTAAAACGGCAATCCGTTTTGGTGAGTTTTGCAATACCTTTTGCACCAATAAGCCAAAATCAAATAAAGCTTTTAAAGATAACAACCCAATGTTTATGGGAAGCAAAGGAACATTTAAGCCGGCCTTTTGAAGATAGTAAAGGGGAACCATAATACCGTGATCCAGGGCAATCGGAATTTGGTACCTGGTAGCTTCCGGACCATCGATCAATTTCAAAGGGAAACCGATCTTTGCCGCTTCATCAATTAAAAGAGCGATCAAGTCTTCCGCCAAGGGGCTTCTTAGTCTGACTTCATTTACACCGTAAGCGGCAAAGGACCCTTCCAGGGTGGCCGCCTTAAGGATGCTAATTGCATCGGAAAAAATGGGGCCGTGGGGGCTAATGGTTACAAGAATCTCAACATCGGCCCTTTTTATTTTTTGGGCCAATTCAACCATAGCTTGCTTTGTTGATGAAATTTTCATCAGGTCTTTACCGCCTATTTCCGGAATCAGCAAAGGCGGATGAGGAACAAGACCGGCTATTACAATACCCTTCATCCTGCACCTCCTTTAATCTCTATATAAAACATCTTTATTTTTGATAAACTTCCCATTCCAAGACTTGCGGTAAATATTGCTTTCTCGGCTCACCGCCATCAAAAATTATCAACCGAACGGCTTTGCCGGTAACCTCCGGAAAAGATGATTCATACAGAAAATAATCACCTTTTATAATTTTGATATTGCCCCCTTTTGCTTGATTGTTTCTAACGTTGACAAGTATCTTCCATTTATTGTCTTCGGCCAAATATTCCAAGCTGTAATCCGTCATGGGCGCAAGGACAGGAATATATATTTGAAAGTTATTGAATGTCTGCGGCCTGGTCCATCGCAATTCCAACCACTGAGGATCACTGTTATTGGGTGTTTTGGCGGCTTGCCAAAAAGTATTGAGTTTACCATCTATCGCCCTTAAAGCATCATAAGCAATGGCCGTTGAGCGATAGACAGATGAAGCCGTTGCCTTGGTGCCCTGTTTTCTATCGGCTAGATTGACCGCTTGGCGAAGGGTCATCACCTGTAGAGGGCCCAGTTTGCCTTTTTTACCGCCCCTATCCAAACCTTCAACGACCAAGGTATAAGTAGTATTGGGCTTAAGGCCGGTAAAAGTATATTCGTGCTTGGTTGCCCATTTGGGCAGGTTAACGGTTCTATTTAGACCGCCGCCTTTGATGTTGAGGGTACATTGTATTTCTTTATTGGCAGACCATGTCAGGGAGATTTGATCCGGCTTTACATTTTTTTGTTCCAATTTCAAAATAGGCGCCCTGGTATCTACCCTGACCTTGGCAGAATAAGTCGGCGAAACATTGTAATTTTCATCTCGATAACGAACATAAACCGTCTTTTCCCCCTCCCCTGGGGTAAGTTGCCATGTTATCCGTTCAGACCTTAGGACTGCCCAAGGAGTCCAGTTACGGGCATCATTGCTCAATGAATAGTAAACCGTTCCACCACCGTCATCTTCAGCCCATAATTCCAGGGTCACATAGTTTTGGCCGGAATCCGTTACATCGCCGACAAAACTAATACCACCGTGGGGCGGTGTCTTATCCCGTTGGGTTCTAAACGAATAGCTTTCCAAAGTTTTAGTATTTCCCGCTCTGTCTTTTATAATTAATGATATTTCATAATCGGTACCGGAATTGAGCTTGTTAAACTCTATATCATGGCTGTAGGCATAAACCTTCGATTCGTATTTATGCCTACCGATACCATAGCGCTGTGTCAGGCTTGCCTCTACGACTACCTCCTTATCGGAACGAATGCGGACATTTGCTTTATAAGCTGATAATTCGGTAATTTTGAAATCGAGCAATCTCGGCAAAACCCGATCTAAAACAAC
The DNA here is from genome assembly GCA_964568715.1 of uncultured Halanaerobiales bacterium. Classification (GTDB taxonomy): domain Bacteria; phylum Bacillota; class Halanaerobiia; order B1SED10-174; family B1SED10-174; genus CAZMQU01. The sequence goes on along the minus strand of CAZMQU010000006.1, from coordinate 119,315 downwards.
TGCCAAAGTATAGACCGCCGATACGTTGCCGGCCCTGTCCTGGTATTGGACATCTATCTTTCTTTCCCCATCCGGTCCCGCGGCCAAAACCCAAGATACCTCCTGTGTATAGACCGACCAATTGGACCAAGCATCCATACCCTCCCTTAAGCGGTAAGCATATACACCGCTGATATCATCCCGGGCGATAAGCCTTAAGGTTATTTCCGGTTTGTTGGTATATCTTCCTCCATCCTGTAAAGTTAAGCTTCCCTTCGGCGGGTCAAGATCAATAATCAGCTCGCCCTGATAATATTCGACCAAGCCTTGCCTTGCCCCGTAAAGATGTATTTTTTGCTTTGCACCCAAAGAAGGGAAGGTCAACCGACTGGCACCGTAAGGTGATACACGCCATTGCCAGGCAATTCCGTCGGTACTGAACCAAGCACCTACAATATCCTGCGGATGGATAATAAAAATATCCGTTTGCTTGGAATACAAGCGGCTATCAAAAAGGGACAATTGCCGCAGGGAACCAGGACTTTCCAAAATAGTATCAGCCTTTAACCACATTCCTTTAAAAAGCCACCACAAGTCGCCTTTTTCTTTCTTGATGCGCCGGCGGCCTTCCTCGGGCTCATCTCTGTCCGGATAGGCCTTCTTTAAACCTTTCCAAAGACGCAAGGCCTCCTCCCATTTTCCTTGTTTCTCCTGTAAAAAAGCCTTTTCAATAAAAAAATCTGCTGTAGTGCCTACAAGCCTTCCTAAACTGTCAAGGCTTTTTTCTGCTTGGCGGGGATCCCTTGTTTTAAAATGATCAAACATTACCGCATGGGCAATTGGGTTTTCTTCCCCAACCCTTCCTAACAAGTCAAGAGCTGCCTTTTCGTCAGCCGTTTTAAATAAACATGATGCTTTGTTAATAAGTATATCTTCGTAAGAGACAAAATAATTACTTGTCGGCGTCAAACTTTCCCAGAGAGGCACAGCATCACGGGGAGAGCTTTCCGTTATAATGTGCAAGTACGGCAAATAATAGATATCCGGCAAAGCTGCGGGCTCCGGAATATTTTTAAAATATTTGTAAGCCTCCGAAGTCCGGCCCATCGTTGCCCAATAGAGTCCGGCATAGTATTGCACCAGAGTTTCTGTTGGGTCAGCCTCAAGGGCCCCACCAATATAGTCTCCCGCCGCAATTAGGCCCTGCCTTTCCATATTTAGAACCGTCAAAGCTAAAAATGAAGGCCCATGCTTACCTTGGCGCATAGCTTGATTTATGTAGTTTTCTCCTTCAAATAAATAACCCCTTTTAAGCTCCCCGACACCCAAAGCATAGAACAAAGGCTGAACAGGCAGATTCCTGTTGTGCCATTCCCTTTCAAGCCCTGCCAAGGACTCCCAGTCACCGTACTTAACAGACAAGTACAATAAGGCTTCCAAGGCGGAACTGTCATTGCAGCCCCGGCTACAAGCATCGTAAAGGACCTGCAAGGCAGCCTCTTCTTTATTTAAGATTGCCAACAAAAGTCCCAACTTGCCTTTATCCGTAGCATTTAAATTGCTTCTTTGCAAAGTCACTGTCAAATTTTCTGCCTGCCTGAACTCTTCATTGGTAAGTTTGGGCCTAGCCCATAAAGTAAGTCCTTCATCTAAATACATTGTATAAGGAATATGCTTCAAAATAGCCTGTGGGCCATCCTTTTTCAAAAATAAATCTACTTCCTGATTGGCTGATACCCCTTCGATAGTTGCAAATAGACATAAAATAAAAACCACGATAACAACGATGCGGTTTTTCTTCATTTATACAAACCTCCCCTCTCTAATTTTATACTTTGACAGTGTAAATAAAACTCCTTCTCTTACCAAAAAATATCAATAACCAAGGTGAATTCCCCAAAAAAAAATGGCCGTTCAGGCCATCTGTATATCTTATCGTTTTGAAAATTGGGAAGCCTTACGGGCTTTTTTGAAACCATATTTATGTCTTTCTTTCATTCTCGAATCCCTTGTTAAGAGACCGGCTCTTTTCAGCGGGGATCGATAGCCTTCGTCGGCATGAACAAGAGCCCTGGCAATACCGTGGCGAATTGCACCGGCTTGGCCGGAGTTACCGCCACCCGATACGTTTGCAATAATGTCAAAGTTATTATTGGTGCCGGTAATCTGCAGAGGTTTTCTGATAATATCCTCCAAGGCTTTACGCGGAAAAAACTCTTCGGAAGGTTTGCCGTTTATTACGATATTCCCTTTGCCGGGAAATAGTCTAACCCTTGCAACGGCTTCTTTGCGCCGTCCTGTTCCGTAATAAAAATTTGTTTGCAAGACCTATACCTCCCTTCTCGGCAGATCGATTGTCATTTCTACGGGTTTTTGGGCCTCGTGGGGATGATTTTCCCCTTCATATACTTTTAACTTTTTAAAAAGCTGCCTGCCCAATCTATTTTTGGGCAACATGCGCCTTACTGCCAACTCAATTATTCTCTCAGGATGCTTGGTTCGCATATCTTTATAGACAGTTGCCCGCAAGCCACCCGGATAGTTGCTATGGCGATAATGAATCTTTTGATTCCATTTGTCTCCTGTCAAAGCAACTTTCTCGGCATTGATAACGATTACAAAATCCCCCACATCCATATGAGGAGTAAATATCGGTTTATGCTTTCCCCTTATAACATTGGTCACTTGTGAAGCCAAGCGTCCAAGAGGAATGTCGGTAGCATCGACCACATACCACTGCCGTTGAATTTCTTCAACTTTTGGCATAAAAGTTTTCATTGTTAGTCCTCCTTCCAGGAACGCTCTCTTCCTTGCCGGGGCGGGAAAGGTCGAGGGCTACATGAGTATTTTATTATAAAACCAAATAAGTGTCAAGATTGCCTATTGTTCCTATTCATCTTTTACAAACTATTTTTCAAAACAGATTCGGGCTTGTCGGAACGCTGATTAAACTAATCTTTCCTGAAATCTGTTTGATTGAATTCGGCTCGTTGGAATTAAGGCTGATTCTGCATACAATAAGTCCCTTTAATATTTAACCTCCATCAAGGTTAAACCGTAAGGGGGGGCAGTAGGCCCTGCCAAAGACCTGTCGCGTCCATCCAAAATCTTTTGAATGTCCGCCGGCTCCAGCCTGCCCTTACCTACCCAAACCAAGGTACCCACGATATTGCGAATCATTTTATAAAGAAAACCTTTGGCCCTGAAATCCATTTGGATTTCATCATCGACTCGCCTAATGTTTAGTGTTTCTAAGGTACGAATCCTCGTTTGGGCGGTACTCCTGGTTGCACAAAAAGAGGTAAAATCATACCTACCCTGTAAGTAGCCGGCAGCAGTAATCATCTTTTCAATGTCCAGCCTCATGGGACAAAAATATACAAAACCCCTGCGAAATGGGCACCGGACATTTCTATTCAAAATTCGATACCGATACCATTTTTCTTGGGCATCCCTTAAAGCATTGAAGGAAGGTGAAGCCACTTCCAAAGAAAGAAGGGCAATATTGGTATGAATATTCCCATTGATAGCTCGAATCAATTTCCTTGGTTCCCATTCGCCAGCCAATTGAAAATTAAATACTTGGCCGAAGGCATGTACACCGGCATCGGTACGTCCTGCCCCGATAACATGTACTTTTTCCCCGCTGATGGCCTCGATGGCCGACTCCAAATATTCCTGAATGGTTTCTTTGGTGTTTTTTTGTCTTTGCCAACCTGACAAAGTCCAGCCGTTGTAAGAAACCACTCCGCGGTAATTGTCCATAGTCCACCTGCCTATATTACTCCTAAAGCAAAATGACTACAACTATAAAGGCCAGTGAGATCAGCAAAGCCAGCCAATCTTTTTTCCCTGCCTCCAGTTCTTTCATCCTGGTGCGACCTTCTCCGCCTCTATAGCATCTGGCTTCCATAGCCACTGCCAACTCGTCAGCCCGGCGAAAAGAGCTTAAAAACAGAGGCACCAGAAGCGGCACAAGGCTTTTAGCCCGCCTAAAAATATTGCCCGTTTCAAAATCGGCACCACGCGCTTTCTGAGCCTTCATAATCTTTTCAGCCTCTTCCAAAAGAGTCGGAATAAAGCGCAAAGCAATGGTCATCATCATTGCCAATTCATGAGCAGGGACACCGATTTTACGAAAAGGCTTGAGAAGATATTCCAATCCGTCGGTCAACTGGATGGGCGAAGTCGTCAAGGTCATCAATGAAGTAAAACTGATCAAAAGGATTATACGGGAAGCCATAAACAGACCTGTATACAGGCCCAATGCTTCAATCTGCAGAAAACCCAAATCCAAAACCACGCCGCCGCCTTTGGTGAAGAGAATATGAATGAGCAAAGTAAAGACAATGATGAATAAAACAGGCTTCAGTCCCCGTAAAACCAACCCGGGCGTTAAGCGGGCCAAGTAAATAATTAATATAATAAAAAGCGCTACAAGCAAAAACCCGTAAAAAGACTTAATAAAAAAAAGCCCTATTGCCATCAATACGGTAATTAAAATTTTTACCCGGGGATCCATCGAATGGATAATCGAATCCCGTTGGACATATTGACCTAGGGCAATACTTCTGAACATCGATATTTCCCCCAATAACGAAGAATTTCCGCTTCAACTTCCTCTACCCTGAAAAGGTCCGTCGGCATGGAACATCCTTTCTCATTCAGCTGCCATAAAACTTCGGTCAAGGGTGGCAACCCCAACCCGATGGCAAGGAGTTTTTCACGACTGCGAAATACTTCGCCGGGCGTTCCAGCTAAAACTATCCGCCCTTTATTCATTACAAATAAACGTTCAGCTCTGGTTGCAGCCTCTTCCATTCGATGGGAAATCAACAAGACGGTTATCTTATGCTGTTTATTCAAAAATTCAATTCGGTCCAAAAGTTTTCTGCGACCGCGCGGATCGAGGCCGGCAATCGGTTCATCCAAGATAAGAACTTCCGGCTCCATCGACAAAACACCGGCAATGGCTACCCTTCTTTTTTGCCCACCGGAGAGACCAAAAGGTGACCGATCCTTAAGATCATCATAATCCAAAAGGACAAAGTCCATTGCTTTGCGCACACGGCGTTCTATTTCAACATCGTCCAAGCCGAGATTTTTAGGACCGAAAGCAATTTCTTCGTATATTGTTTCTTCAAAAAGTTGGTGTTCAGGATACTGAAAAACCAAACCGACTTTGCGACGAACATCATTATAGCTTATATCTTTGCCGATTTCTTTGCCATCAATATAGACATGACCTGCCGTAGGCTTGATTAAGCCATTGACGGTCTGAACCAAAGTTGACTTTCCCGAGCCCGTATGGCCGACAAGGGCAACGAATTCACCTTTTTCTATACCGATGTTAATCCCTTGCAACACATCTTCTTCATCAGGGTTATAACGATAGTATACATCCTTTAACTCAACGAGCATAAGGCATCCACCAACTCTTTTTCGGTAAATATTTGCGAGGATAAAGGCAGCCCGGCCTTTTGTAACCTATATACCAAATAAAGAACTTCAGGTATCTCCAAGTCAGCCTCCTTTATCAGCTCGGTATCCTTAAATATATCCGCAGGAGCCCCCTCGCCTATTATCTTGCCTTCTTGAAGAATGATTACCCGATCGCTGCCCATGACTTCCTCCATAAAATGGGTAATATAAATGACCGTCATGCCTTCCTCGTTGAGCATTCTAATAGTATCAAGAACCTCCCGTCTACCAAGAGGATCCAACATGGCGGTGGGCTCATCGAAAACGATGCAATCGGGACGCATGGCAATTATACCGGCAATAGCTACCCGCTGCTTCTGCCCGCCGGAAAGATTGTGAGGCGCAAAATTACGGTATTCCGCCATGTCCACCAAGTCAAGTGCCTCATCTACCCTTTTGCGGATTACGGTAGGCTCCAGACCTAAATTTTCCGGTCCGAAGGCCACATCTTCTTCCACTATTGTAGCTACCAACTGATTATCGGGATTTTGGAATACCAGGCCAACCTTTTGGCGAATTTCCCATAGGAATTTTTCGTCACTGGTATTCATGCCGTTGACTAAAACCTGCCCCTCCGTCGGCAGTAATAACCCGTTAAAAAGTTTGGCTAAGGTAGACTTGCCGGAGCCGTTGGGGCCGACAATCGTCAAATACTCGCCTTTTTTTATTGTGAGATCAATTCCTTTTAAAGCTGGAAACGGGGTTTCATCCTCCCCCTGATACATGTAATTAACACCTGCAAATTTAATAAAATCCATTTCTATCACCATTTCCCACAAGTTACCCAAAAGACAATGGCAGGGGGACTAAACTTAGCGGCAGTATTTTGACAAAAACATTACAGCCTTATTGCCAAGACTGTATTAAAAGACTGCAATGTATTTAATTCTACTGCACAAATTCCAAGATAGCCATTTCCGCACCATCACCCAAGCGGGGACCAACCTTGATAATTCGTGTGTAACCCCCGTTACGATCGGCAAATTTGGGGCCAAGTTCTTCAAATAAACGGGCAACCGAATCCTTGTTACCCAAAGTTTGCAGGGCTTGGCGACGAGAATGCAAAGTGCCGTCTTTGGCAAGCGTAATCATTTTTTCTGCAATCGGCCGAGCCTCCTTGGCCCGATGTACGGTTGTCGTAATGCGCCCATGGTCTATAAGAGAAATAACCAAATTAGCCAACATGGAAGAACGATGGGCGCTTTTGACCCCTAGCTTTCTTTTTCCCATAATTCTGACCTCCTAACCACTATTCGGGTCTTTTTAATTCAAGCCCTAAATCATTAAGTTTTCCTAAAATTTCCTCCAAGGATTTCTTGCCTAAATTGCGAACCTTAAGCAAATCTTCCTCCGTTTTGTTTAGTAGCTCTTCCACCGTATTTATACCCGCTCTTTTCAAACAATTGGAAGATCTTACGGAGAGCTCCAGCTCTTCGATTGTGGTCTCCAATATCTTGTCTTTTTCTTCATCTTCTTTTTCAACCATAATTTCAATTTCCTTAGCTTCTTTATTCAAATTGATAAAAAGGTTCAGGTGTTCTTGTAAGATTCGGGCTGCCAGGCTGACAGCCTCCTCCGGGGTAATGCTGCCATTGGTCTTAATATCCAAAATCAACTGGTCGAAGTCGGTAACCTGACCTACTCGTGTATGTTCAACGGTGAAGTTAACTCTCTCTACAGGCGAAAAAGACGCATCGATAGGAATAACTCCTATTACATGTTCATGCTCTCTTTTATGCTCTTCGGCAGTAATATACCCCCTACCTCTTTGGACTGTAACCTCCATAAAGAGTTCACCATCTTCACTCAAGCTGGCAATAGGCAAGTCAGGATTGATAATTTCCACACTACCGGTCGTTGTAAAATCGGCAGCAGTAGCAATACCTTCACCTTGCACATGAAGTGTCAAGATCTCGGGTTCCTCATTGAACATCTTTACCACCAGGTTTTTTAAATTCAATACAATGTCCGTTACATCTTCTTGAACCCCTTTTATGGTTGAGAACTCGTGGCGAACACCCTCTATCCGTACCGCAGTGGCTGCTGCGCCAGGTAAAGAAGATAAAAGAACTCGCCTTAAGGCATTACCGAGAGTAGTACCAAAACCTCCCTCCAAAGGGGTAACGATGAATTTACCCAATCTGACCCCTTCTTCGATTACATCAATGCGGGGTTTTTCTATCTCGATCATCAATATTCCCCCCTTAACAGACTACTTTGAATAGAACTCAACAATAAGGTGTTCCTGGAAGTCGATGTCGATATCTTCCCTTTGCGGTTCGGTTAAAACACGGCCCTTGCCTTTTTCCAAATCTACCTCGAGCCAAGAAGGGACCCCATGCCCTTGATTGACTTCCAAGATCTCTTTAAAGAGCGATGTCCCCATACTCTTTTGTTTAATACTGATAGCATCCCCTTCTTTGACCAATAAGGAAGGAATATTCACGCGACGACCATTGACCTCAATATGGCCATGAAGAACGATTTGACGTGCCTCCGAGCGGGATCTGGCAAAATTTAATCTATAAACTACGTTATCCAAACGACTTTCCAAAATCTTCAAAAAGTTTTCCCCCGTAACACCCGGTTGCCTTTCGGCTTGGTGGAAATAGCGGCGGAATTGCCTTTCCATCAACCCGTAAGTCCTACGAACCTTTTGTTTTTCCCGGAGCTGGATGCCATGCTCAGACAATTTCCCCCTTCTGGATTGGCCGTGTTCACCGGGTTTGGTCGGCCGTCTGTTAAAAGCACATTTATCGGTATAACAGCGCTCGCCCTTGAGAAAGAGTTTGGCTCCTTCTTGCCGGCAAAGTCTGCAAACCGGACCTGTATACCTTGCCATACTTTAACCTCCTAGAATATATTTTACACACGCCGCCTTTTGGGAGGACGACAACCATTATGTGGAATTGGTGTTACATCTTTTATCAGGCTGATTTCCAACCCCGATGATTGTAAAGATCTGATCGCCGACTCCCTGCCGGCACCGGGACCTTTAACATATACCTCGATTTGTTTTAAACCATGTTCCATTGCATCCTTAGCAGCCTTTTCGGCTGCCATTTGGGCAGCAAAAGGAGTGCTCTTCCTCGAACCCTTATAGCCCACGTTACCACCGCTTGACCACGATATAACATTGCCATCCATGTCCGTCAGAGTAACAATGGTATTATTGAAGGTCGACCGAATGTGAGCTTGCCCTTTTTCGATGTTTTTACGAACTTTTCTCTTCGTTCTTTGACGCCTTGCTCTGGCTTTTGCCATTACTTATCCCCCCTCTATCTGCCTCGGCGAACGCCGACTGTCCGCTTCGGGCCTTTTCTTGTTCTGGCGTTGGTTTTGGTCTGTTGGCCACGGACGGGTAAACCCCTACGATGGCGAAGTCCTCTGTAACAACCTATATCCGTTAAACGTTTAATGTTGGCCCGGACCTCTCTACGCAATTCTCCTTCGACCTGGAGCTCTGATATTTCTTTACGCAATTTATTGATTTCAGCTTCAGTCAAATCCCTTACTCTGGTGTCCGGATTAATTCCGGTCTTTTCCAATAATTTGCAAGCAGTTGAACGCCCAATACCAAAAATATAAGTCAGCCCTATCTCTACACGTTTATCACGTGGTAAATCAACACCTTCAATTCTGGCCATTCCCTAAGATACCCCCCTTTCTCAACCTTGTCGTTGTTTATGCTTTGGATTTTCACAAATAACCATTACCCTGCCCTTACGGCGAATAATCTTGCATTTATCGCAAATTGGTTTTACCGACGGTCTAACTTTCATGTTTAACACTCCTTCCTACTTGTGGCGATAAGTAATCCGCCCTCGGCTTAAATCATAAGGAGATAGCTCTACAGTTACCCTATCACCGGGCAAAATTCTGATATAGTTCATTCTCATTTTCCCGGAAATATGAGCCAACACTTTATGCCCATTTTTAAGCTCAACCCAAAACATTGCATTGGGCAAGGGTTCAATTACTTTGCCTTCAACTTCGATAGCATCTTGTTTTGACATGGAGTCTATTTGACCTCCTTATCATTTAAATTTTCACCCAAGAAATCATTAAGGGCATTAGCAATCTCAAAATTTGTAATTCTCATACCGGCTCGGCATTTTATATTAATATCTTCTATAAAATAAGGCAAAGGGCGAACGTGTTTAAGGTTCTTCTTCTTGGCCTTTTCGACCCTTTTTTTCACTCCATCGGCTAAATATAAATAAGGCATTGGTCCGATTCCGATAACAACATAATAGTCATTTTTATCCCGGCCTGCAATTGATTCAACTACTTGGCCCGGCTCGAAATCGTCGGCCATTTTAATCACCTCAATTTATTATTATAACACAGCATTGCAATTCTATGCAATTTAGGGTACCGTTAATATTTGCGGACCGTCGGGCAAGAGGGCTATTGTATCTTCAAAGTGAGCCGACAAACTTCCGTCGGCAGTTACCACCGTCCAACCGTCTGCAGCGGTTTTAACCTGATAGGATCCGATATTGACCATTGGCTCGATTGCCAAAGTCATGCCCCGGCGCAAAACGGGGCCGCGACCCGGAGGCCCATAGTTCGGTATTTGAGGTGATTCATGCATGGAGCGGCCAATACCATGGCCCACATAGTCCCGGACAATTGAAAAGCCTTCTGCCTCGACCAGGGTCTGAACGGCATGGGAGATGTCTGACAAGCGTGCCCCACAAAGGGCCGCATCGATGCCGGCCCTTAAGCCCCTCTCGGTAACCTCCATCAGCTTTTGAGCTTCTTCTGTAACTTTACCCACTGCAAAGGTTCGGGCGCAATCTCCGTAATATCCGTCAACAATGGCTCCCACATCGATACTGACGATATCTCCCTCATTTAAAATTCTTTCACCGGGGATACCGTGAACGACCTCTTCGTTGATTGAAACACACACACTGGCAGGGAAACCCCTATAGCCTTTGAAGGCAGGAATACCCCCCTTTTGTCTAATAAACTCCTCTACCAAACGGTCAATTTCTCTCGTCTTTACACCCGGGACCATCAGCTCCGCTGTTTTTTCCCGGGCCAATGCTGCCAGATTGCCTGCTTTCTCCATTCGAGCCAACTCTCTTGTCGATTTACAAATAATCATTCCAAGCCTCCCAATACTTTAAACAGATTCATCGTGACAACTGAAGGCTCAGCAGTAGCATCAATGGTTATAAGCAGATCCTGCTTCTTATAATAATTCATCAATTCCAAAGTATTGTTTTTATTTACCTCTAGTCGATTTTTGACTGTCTCTTCTTGGTCATCCTGACGTTGATACAATTTTTTTCCACACTCATCACAAATTCCTTCAACCTGCGGCTTTTTGAAGTCCACATGATAATTGGCGCCACAGTTGGAGCATACCCTTCTGCCGGTAAGTCTCTTGACCAAAATTTCTTCTTTGACATCGAAACAAATTACTGCATTAATCTTGCGGTCAAACCCCGCCATAATTTCGGCAAGACCTTCTGCTTGGACCACGGTCCGCGGAAAACCGTCCAAAATAAAACCATCGCGGGTGTCTTCTTTATCCAAACGTTCCTTGACCACGGCCAAAGTAATTTCATCGGGAACCAAGCCGCCTGTGTCCAGATATTCCTTGACAGTGCGACCCAAGGCAGTTTCTTCTTTGATGGCTCTCCTAAACAGATCCCCGGTAGCAATATGGGGAATGGCAAATTCTTTTGCTACAAGTACGGCTTGCGTACCTTTACCGGTACCGGGTAAACCCAAAAAAATCAAATTCATCAATGTTCCTCCTAACGCATAAACCCTTCGTAGTGCCTCATAAGCAAGTGCGATTCGATCTGTTTCATGGTCTCTAAAGCAACCCCCGTAATAATGAGAAGAGAAGTACCGCCAAACTCAAAGTCGATGTTTGTTAAAGGCATCATAAAGTTCGGCAAGATTGCAATCAAGGCAAGAAACAAAGCACCGGCCAAAGTTATTCTCGTCAAGATTCTATCTATATACTCTGAGGTAGGTCTGCCCGGCCTAATACCCGGAATAAAACCGCCGTATTTCCGTATATTATCAGCAACCTCTTGGGGATTAAAAGTTATTGCCGTATAAAAATAAGTGAAAAAGATAATCAGCAAAGCAAATATAGTCAAATATATCCAGCCCGCCGGATCCAAGGCGTCAGCCAAAGATTGCGCCCATTTGTAGGGCAATAATTTAGCAATCGTCACCGGGAAAGACAATACACTGGACGCGAATATAACTGGGATAACGCCGGCCTGATTAACTTTTATGGGAATATGGGTCGAACGACCACCGTACATTCTTCTGCCGACAACCCTTTTGGAATACTGGACGGGTATTCGCCTTTCTCCCTCTTGTATATAGATAACAAAAGCAACGACAACCAAACCTAAAACAATGAAGGTCAATATATTCAGGATGTTAACACTACCGGTCTTAACTTTCTCAATGGTGTCAAAAAACACACCCGGATAACGGGAGATTATCGAAGTAAAAATCAACAGGGAAATACCGTTACCAATACCCTTTTCAGTAATCTGCTCACCCAGCCACATTAAAAACGCAGTACCGGCCGTCAAGGTAAGCACAATAATTCCTAGACTTACAAAGCCCGGATTGACAACGGCGCCGGTATTCTTAATAAATAAAGTAAAACCCCAACCTTGAATTAAACCCAAGGCCACCGTCGCATAGCGAGTATACTGACCAATGATTCGTCGTCCCTCCGGCCCTTCCTTGGACAGTTCTTCCAATTTAGGAATTATGGTTTGCAACAAATTGATAATGATGGAGGCGGTAATATAAGGACTGATACCCATCGCAAAGATGGTAAAGCGTTGTAGGGCTCCTCCTGTAAAGAGGTTAAAAAAACCTAGGATACCACCGGCTTCAAACAGGTCCCGGAAACGGGAAGGATCTACCCCGGGTACCGGTACAAAAGACCCCAAACGGAAGACCGTCAACATTGCCAAAACAAACAATATTTTAAGTCTGAGTTCACGCACCTTTAAGGAGTTGCTTAAAGCCTTTAACATTACAGCACCTCCACCTGTCCACCCGCTGCTTCAATTTTTTCAACAGCGGATTTGGAAAATTTGTGGGCTTTTACCGTCAGTTGATTTTCTAAGGCCCCATTTCCCAGTATTTTTACAAGCGTTTTCCGGCCAACCATATTTTTTTCCAACAACAGCGCCGGCGTTACCTCCGTTCCAGCCGGAAACAAATTCAAATCCTCCACATTAACGGTAGAATATTTTTTTGCAAACATTGCATTATTGAAACCTCTTTTGGGAATGCGTCGCGACAAAGGAGTTTGGCCTCCTTCAAAACCCGGGTAACCCTTTTTCCCCGAACGGGCATTTTGTCCTTTATGGCCGCGCCCGGCGGTCGTCCCCTGCCCGGACCCGGACCCACGTCCTACTCTTTTAATTCCTTTTCTTGCACCGGGGTGGGGTTTCAATTCATGTACACGCATCTTAAGCCCCTCCTTTTAGTAACCCTTTATTTCATTGACTTCCTTGCCCCTGAGTCGTGCTACTTCCTCCGGGTGCTTCAATCCTTTTAAGGCTTCCATAGTAGCGTAGGTCATATTTAGAGGATTATCCGAACCCAATGATTTTGTTAAAATATCGCTGATACCCGCGGCCTCCAAGACTGCCCTGACGGGACCACCGGCTATAACTCCTGTTCCTTCCGAGGCGGGCTTGATAAATACTTTTCCGGCCCCAAACCTTCCGATAATTTCGTGGGGAATCGTCGTCTTAATACGCGGTATTTCCACCATTGCCTTTTTTGCTTCTTCGACACCTTTTCTAATGGCATCGGGCACTTCGTTGGCCTTGCCAAGACCTGCTCCAACCCTTCCGTCTCCGTCACCAACAACCACCAGGGCACTGAAACTGAAACGACGCCCACCCATTACAACTTTTGCAACTCGGTTAATATTTACAACTTTTTCAATTAATTCTTTTTCTTTAGATTCGTTTGTAAACAAGCAAGTACCTCCTTTCCCCTAGAACTGCAAACCTTTTTCTCTTGCGGCATCCGCCAAAACCTTTACACGGCCATGGTACAAATTGCCACCCCGGTCAAAAACAACTTTTGAAATTCCCTGGGCCAAAGCTCTCTCTGCAATGAGAGTACCGACCAGTTTAGCTGCATCCTTATTGCCGGTATTGCTCATTTTTTGCCTGATGGCTTCCTCTAAAGAAGAAGCAGCCGCTAAAGTTTCACCTTTGGAATCGTCAATTATCTGCACATATATATTATTTAAACTTCTGTAGACATTCATGCGGGGTCGCTCCGTGGTGCCCACTATCTTATTTCGTACTCTGAAATGGCGTCTGCGGCGCATGAGCCTTCTATCAAACATTGTCTCCACACTCCTTCACGTACAGTTCTCACTAAGCGCCAGAGGCGCCTGCTTTACCAACTTTGCGGCGTATCTTTTCACCCTCATAACGAATACCTTTGCCCAAGTACGGGTCGGGTTCGCGCAATCTGCGTATGGAGGCGGCCAGCTGACCAACTTTTTGCTTATCACATCCACTGACAATAATCTTAGTGTTGCCCTCCACGGCAAGTGTAAGACCGTCACCGGGTTCAATAACTACGGGGTGTGAAAAACCCAATTGTAATTCCAAATCATTACCTTTCATGGTCCCTCTGTAACCGGTACCAATCATTTCCAACCTTTTCTCAAATCCTTTGCTTACTCCCTCCACCATATTGGCAATAAGACTGCGGGTCAAACCTTGCATGGCTCGATACGGTTTTTCATCAGCCGCGGCAGTAACCAATATCTGATTTTCTTCCTGTTTCACAAGAACATGCGGATGAAATTCAAAATTTAATGTACCTTTTGGTCCCTTAACTGTAATATATGGATCTGCAATATTAACCTCAACCCCGGTCGGAATGGGGATTGGTAATTTTCCTATACGAGACATCTTCCCACCTCCCTTACCAAATGTAACAAATTACTTCACCACCGACATTTTTCTGCCGGGCAATCTTATCGGTAATTACACCTTCACTGGTCGAAATAATTGCAATACCTAAGCCACCCAATACACGCGGAATTTCTTCCTTCTTAGCATATACCCTCAAACCGGGCTTACTGATTCTTTTCAGACCATTGATAACCCGTTCTTCATTGTTCCAATATTTCATACGAATCCGCAAGGTGCCTTGGGGATTTTTTTCCCTGATGACAACAAAATCGTTGATATAGCCTTCCTCTTTAAGGATGGCGGCAATTTTTCCTTTAATTTCTGAATAAGGAATCTCGACAACATCCTTCATGGCGGTATTTGCATTCCTAATCCTGGTTAGCATATCAGCTATTGGGTCCGTCATTGCCATTTAATGCCAACCTCCTTCCAAAATTAATTACCAGCTGGCTTTCTTCACGCCGGGAATCTCACCCCGGTGGGCTAGTTCTCTAAAACAAATACGACAAATTTCAAATTTTCTCAAGACACCACGTGCCCGACCACATCTTCGGCAGCGGCGGACCAAGCGGGTAGAATATTTTGGTTCTCTTTTTTCTCTTTCCACCTGTGCTTTTCTGGCCATTAATTTACCCCCTTTCAGTCCTTTCTGAATGGCATTCCGAGTTTAACCAAAAGTTCTTGAGCCTCTTCATCCGTTTTTGCAGTGGTAACTATAGCTATATCCAAACCTCTGACCTTGTCGATTTTATCAATATCAATTTCAGGAAAAACAATTTGCTCGTGAATTCCCAGGGAGTAGTTACCCCGACCATCGAAAGAGCGGGTCGACACCCCTCTAAAATCTCTGATCCGCGGTAAAGCAATGTTGACCAATTTGTAGAAAAAATCGTACATCATGTCACCACGCAAAGTTACTTTACAGCCTACCGGCATACCGGCGCGAATTTTAAAGTTGGAAATCGCTTTTTTAGCCCTGGTGACAACGGGTGTCTGGCCTGTAATGGTTTTAATCTGTTCGACCGCATTATCCAAGGCCTTCACATCATCCTTGGCTTCACCAACACCCATATTTATAATAATTTTTTCCAAGCGGGGCACTTGCATAACATTTTTATATTTAAAACGTTCAATAAGATTGGGAACCACATCTTCTTTGTAAAAATCTCTTAGAACAGCCATAATCAACCCTCCTCTTCGCTTTACTTGTCAATAACTTCCCCGCATTTGCGACAAAGGCGTACTTTTTTGTTATTATCCAAGAATTTTACGCCAATCCTTGTCTTTTCACTACAGCGGGGGCAAACAAGTTGCACATTGGATCTGTCCATAGGGGCTTCGTTTTTTACGATACCGCCCTGGGGAAGATCTTGGGTAGGCCGGGTATGTCGGTGCACAATATTGACTCCCTCAACGACTACTTTGTTTTTATGAGGGTCAACCCTGAGTATTTTGCCTTTTTTCCCAACATCCTTACCGGCAATGACTACCACTCTATCACCTTTCTTCAGATTCATAACCAAACCTCCTCCCCTGGATCCTTAGAGCACCTCCGGTGCCAGGGAGATTATCTTCATATAGTTTTTTTCACGCAATTCGCGGGCTACCGGTCCGAATATCCTCGTTCCACGGGGATTATTTGTCCGGTCAATAATTACGGCCGCATTTTCATCAAATGCAATATAAGACCCGTCGGGACGCCTGTATTCTTTTTCCGTCCGAACGATTACAGCATTTACTATCTCACCCTTTTTCACAATACCACCGGGTATCGCTTCCTTAACCGATGCAATTATTATATCTCCCACGCGGGCATATCTTCTTCTGGTTCCCCCGAGCACCTTAATGCAAAGGAGTTCGCGGGCACCGGTATTATCTGCAACGAGAAGCCTTGATTCATTCTGGATCATATTTTGCCCCTCCTTCCCAGGCCGTCGCTTAAGCTTGCTTTGCCTCAAGTAATATTTCCAACACACGCCACCTTTTGTCTTTGCTCAATGGACGGCTTTCGATAATCTTTACCTTATCGCCATTGCGACATTCATTATTCTCATCATGGACCTTAAACCTGTTACTTCTTTTTATCGTCCTTCTATAGACAGGATGCTTAGTATGTCGTTCCACCAACACAACTACAGTTTTATCCATTTTGTCGCTAACGACTGTTCCAACCAAGGTTTTGCGCTTCGCCTGTCCCATAGGCTTACCTCCTCTCAATTGCATCTCACTTCCGGTCGGCCGATTAAATCGTATCCTTCCACTTCCCCAAGAAGTATTCCGTCGTCATAAACTTGAAAAGTGCAAACATTCTTAGGAACCATCTTTTTTTCGCCTTCATTTAAAATGACAATGACATTCATTCGATCCTCGATGACTCTGCCACCTAAACCCAGATAGGTTCCCCCTGTTACTTTGCTTATTTTGACCATTTTTCCGACAAGAGGGGTCCGTCTTAAATCGTTTTTAGACACCGTGGAAACCCCCTTCTGATAAGTCAATTTATCTTTTCAATGCACTTAGCTCCCGTTGTCTAATAATGGTTTTAACTTGCGCCAAACTGCGCTTAACAATACGAATACGCAATGGATTGCTCAGTTGGGCGGTTGCGTGTTGAAAACGCAAATTGAAAAGCTCTTCTTTTAGATCCTTCGCCCTCAGATCCAATTCCTCATTGGTTAAATCGCGAAGCTGTTTAGCTTTCATTATTATTCACCCTCCATTTCTTCCCGGGTGACGAATTTTGCTTTAATAGGAAGTTTTTGACTGGCTAGTCGCATTGCTTCTTTGGCAACTGCAGGTTGCACACCGGCCAATTCAAACATTATTCTACCGGGTTTTACCACCGCTACCCAATATTCAGGTGCTCCTTTTCCACTTCCCATTCTGGTTTCGGCAGGCTTAGAGGTAACCGGCTTATCGGGAAATATTTTAATCCAAACCTTGCCTCCTCGCCTAATATATCTAGTCATAGCTATACGGGCAGCCTCTATTTGACGGCTGGTAATCCAAGCCGGCTCCAAAGCCATCAGGCCATATTCTCCATAATCAATCTTTGTGCCCCGCGTGGCCAATCCACGCATGCGTCCTCTTTGCTGTTTTCTATATTTAACTCGTTTGGGCATCAACATCGGACCGGCCTCCTTCCTTTAATTATTCAGTAGTGCTGGTAGTTTTGCTGCTTTCCTTTTGGGGTAGAACCTCACCCTTATTTATCCAAACCTTTACGCCGATTGACCCGTAAGTGGTATTGGAGACGGCAAAACCATAATCAATATCGGCACGCAAAGTGTGAAGGGGAACATTACCCCTGCTATATCCTTCAGTACGAGCCATATCCGCACCGGCCAAGCGTCCGCTGCACTGAATACGGAAACCTTCAGCCCCCATACGCATTGTTCTTGTCAGCGCCTGTTTCATTGCCCGGCGGAAAGAAATTCTTTTTTCCAATTGGGCGGCAACATTTTCGGCCACCAGTTGGGCATCGAGATCAGGATTTTTAATCTCTTCCACATTGACAATTACCTTACGGCCGGACATCTTTTCCAGCTCCTTGCGAAGTGCATCAACCTCAGTCCCGCCGCGTCCGATAACCATGCCTGGTCTGGCAGTGTGAATATCGATTTTAATCAATTGAGCCACCCGTTGAATTTCAATGCGGCTTATACCGGCATTGTACATTTTTTCTTTAATGATTTTACGGATTGCCAAATCTTCATGCAGGTAATCAGCCAGTTTTCCCCTTTCGGGAAACCATTTGGCGTTCCAATCTTTTATAATTCCCAACCTCAACCCGTGCGGGTTAATTTTTTGACCCATCTTTTCCCTCCTCTCGCTCACCAACAACAATCGTAATGTGGCTCATTCTTTTAAAAATGCTGGCGCCCCGACCAAAAGCTCTGGCACGCCACCTCTTCATTGTTGGTCCTTCATCGATAAAGGCCTTTTTAACAATCAACTTATCGGCATCCATTTCCAAATTGTGTTCGGCATTAGCTATGGCTGAATTCAAAACTTTTTCTATTATCTTGGCTGCTTTTCGAGGCGTGTATTTCAATATGGAAAGGGCTTCCCCCACATCTTTACCTCGCACCAGGTCAATAACCTGTCGCGCTTTAAAGGGGGATACACGAATATAACGAGCTACTGCCTTTGCTTCCACCAAAAACCCCCCTTTTCTATTTCAAAGCTGTCGACCTTTCCGTATGAGATCCGTGGCCCCTGAATCTTCTGGTAGGTACGAATTCCCCCAGTTTGTGGCCGACCATCTCTTCGGTAATATATATCGGGACATGGCGCCGACCATCATGGACGGCTATGGTATGACCCACCATTTCCGGAAAAATAGTCGAGGCCCGGGACCAAGTCCTCAAAACCCTTTTTTTGCCTTCCTCATTCATCGCTTCTATCCGTTGTAAAAGTCTGGGTTCACAAAACGGACCTTTTTTGACTGAACGGCCCATAAGCTCCCTCCCTCCTCAATTAGCGCTTTTTAGACTTGCGGCGCGAAATTATAAACTTATCGGACTTCTTATTACGCCGGCGGGTTTTGAAGCCAATGGTCGGCTTGCCCCAAGGGGTAACCGGTTGCCGGCCGGCCGTGGCTTTACCTTCACCGCCACCATGGGGGTGGTCGACGGGGTTCATGACAGTTCCCCGGACCCCTGGCCTTATACCCATCCAACGTTTTCTACCGGCTTTACCTATGCTGATATCTTCATGCTCAACATTCCCCACCTGCCCGACGGTTGCCCGGCAAGTAAGATGGATTAAACGAGTTTCTCCGGAAGGCATCCTTATGTGAGCATACTTACCTTCCTTGGCCATTATCTGTGCCGCTGTGCCGGCTGATCTGACCAGTTGACCGCCACGACCCGGCTTCATTTCGATATTGTGAACAATAGTACCCACCGGAATGTTAGCCAAAGGCAAAGCATTACCGGGAATAATATCGGCATTGGGACCGGAAACAATGGTTGAACCAACTTTCAAGTTGGTCGGAGCCAAGATATATCTTTTCTCTCCATCGGCATAATGAAGCAAAGCAATGCGGGCGGAACGATTGGGGTCGTATTCAATGCTGGCTACGCGAGCTGGAACATCATCTTTGTTTCTTTTAAAATCAATGATGCGGTATTGGCGTTTATGGCCCCCGCCCCGATGGCGTACAGTTACATGTCCCTGGTTATTGCGGCCGGCTTTCTTTTTAAGCGGCACCAAAAGGGATTTTTCCGGTTTCTTTTTTGTCAGCTGTGAAAAATCAGTAACAGTCATAAAACGCCGTCCCGGGGAGGTAGGTTTAAATTTTTTAATAGCCATTATTCACCCTCCTTTACTGCAATATTACAGACCTTCAAATATTTCAATTGAATCGCCGTCGGCCAGTTGCACCATAGCTTTTTTCCATTCGGGAGTACGTCCTTTATGGACTCCCATGGTTTTATTTTTTCCCGGCCGCCTGGCAGTATTTACTTTGATAACTTTAACATTAAAAATATCTTCCACGGCACGTTTAATATCGATCTTGGTTGAATCTATAGCCACTTTGAAAGTATAACAATTGTCTTTTTGGATCAAATCCATAGTCCGTTCCGATACTTGGGGCTTAATAATTACATCACGAGGATCCTTCATGGAGCAAGCACCTCCTCCATCTTTACCACTGCTTCTCTTGTTGCCACAATGTATTCGTTATTGACGATATCGTAAATGTTGATTGCCTCTGAAATCAGCGGCCTGACTTTTGGTAAGTTGCGCAAGGATTTGTAGACGTTTTCGTCTTTCCTTTCCAACAAAAACAGGATCTTCTCATTTTCGATCTGCAAGCTCTCCAACAAAGCAACCATTTCTTTGGTTTTTGGCTGTTCCATTTTTAGCTCTTCGAGAACAAAAAATTTATTATCGGCAACTTTGGCAGTCAAAGCGGAGCGAACCGCCTGTTTTTTTACTTTTTTGGGAAGCCTGTTTTGATAGGTCTTGGATTTTGGCCCAAAGGTTACACCACCGCCTACCCAGATAGGCGAACGAACTGATCCGTGCCTTGCTCTCCCAGTTCCCTTTTGGCGCCAAGGCTTGCCTTTTCTTCCTTGCACCTCGCCCCGTGTTTTGGTTGACACCGTCCCACGCCTTTTAGCGTTGAGTTGGGCAACAACTGCTTGATGCATGATGACCGGATTAACGGTTACGCCAAAAATTTCTTGTGATAATTTAATGTCCTCAACCTGATTGCCTTTTTTGTCGAAAACAGTTACCTTAGGCATGGCTCTTTCCTCCTTGGCTGGCTTTGACGGCATTACGGATGGTTACCAAAGTCTTTCTAGGCCCCGGCACGGCACCTTTCAATAAAATTGTATTTTCTTGCAGGTCAATGCCTATTACCTCGAGATTTTGAATGGTAACCCGTTCCCCGCCCATACGTCCGGGCATTTTTTTACCTTTTACAACCCGGGATGTACCTGTATCCCCTATGGAGCCGGGAATACGATGGGACCTGGAACCATGGGTTCTGGGGCCGCGGGCAAAATTCCATCTTTTGATTGTCCCCTGAAAACCTTTTCCTTTGGAGACACCCGTGACGTCGACCTTTTCGCCTTCTGAGAATATTTCCACGGTAACTTCTTGCCCCAAATCATATTCTTCCGGATTATCGATGCGAATTTCCGTCAATTTCTGTTTTGGATCACAGTTTGCCTTTTTAAAGCGCCCATACATAGGCTTATTTATATTTTTTACGGAACCATAGCCGATTACGATAGCGTTATAGCCATCCCGGTCTATGGTCTTAATATCGACCACCGGACAGGGGCCCGCCTGGACCACAGTAACCGGAATTAAATGACCTTGTTCGTTAAAAATCTGTGTCATACCAATCTTTTTGCCTATAATTCCTTTGACCATTCCTGCACCTCCTTTGCACAATAAATCTTAAAGCTTGATTTCAATATTTACCCCCGCCGGCAGATCTAAGCGCATCAGTGCTTCCACAGTCTTGGAAGTAGGGTTTAAAATATCGATTAACCTTTTGTGAGTCCTTACTTCAAATTGTTCCCGTGAATCTTTATGGACATACGGAGAACGCAAAACCGTAAAAATCTCTTTTTTGGTTGGAATCGGAATCGGGCCGGCTATTTCAGCTCCGCTGCGCTGTGCGGTTTCAACAATTTTGCTGGCTGACTGATCTATAATCTGATGATCATAGGCTTTCAATTTAATCCTGATCTTCTCTTGTTTTACCAAACAAATTCCCTCCTCCCTAAAAACTCAAATACCAAACTTCATAATTATTCGAGTATCTCGGTTACTACACCGGCTCCCACCGTGCGGCCTCCCTCACGGACAGCAAAACGCAAGCCTTCTTCCATAGCAATCGGTGTAATCAATTCGCAACCCATCTCGATATTATCGCCGGGCATTACCATCTCAACACCTTCGGGCAAACTGATGTCACCGGTTACGTCCGTGGTTCGGAAGTAAAACTGGGGGCGATAACCGTGGAAAAACGGTGTATGACGGCCGCCTTCTTCCTTCGACAAAACATATACTTCAGCCTTAAATTTAGTGTGAGGCTTAATGGTGCCGGGCTTTGCCAACACTTGACCCCGCTCAACCTCATCCTTGGCAATACCGCGCAAGAGACAGCCAACGTTGTCACCGGCCCGACCTTCGTCAAGCAGTTTGCGGAACATCTCTACACCGGTTACAACGGTGTTCTTATCCGGCCTGACACCAACAATGGTAACTTGGTCACCAGTATTGACAACCCCCCGCTCAATACGGCCGGTTACAACAGTGCCGCGGCCGGTAATGCTGAAGACGTCTTCAATGGGCATCAAGAAAGGTTTATCGGTATCACGCTCCGGCGTCGGTATATAGGAATCAACGGCATCTAAGAGCTTCATAATCTTTTGGCTCCACTCGCAACTTTCCACATCTGTCGATTCGCTCTCCAAAGCCTTCAGGGCTGAACCGACTACTACAGGTATATCGTCGCCGGGAAACTCATATTCATTGAGAAGATCCCGAACTTCCATCTCGACAAGTTCAACCAGTTCAGGGTCATCGACCATGTCTTCTTTATTTAAAAATACCACGATATTGGGAACCCCTACCTGGCGGGCCAACAATATATGTTCCCTGGTCTGGGGCATGGGCCCGTCGGCGGCGGAAACAACCAAAATCGCGCCGTCCATCTGGGCGGCACCGGTGATCATGTTTTTTACGTAGTCGGCGTGACCGGGGCAGTCAACATGAGCATAGTGACGGTTTTCAGTTTCATACTCCACGTGGGAAGTTGCAATGGTAATTCCTCTCTCCCGCTCTTCGGGAGCCTTATCGATCGAATCAAATGTTTGAAAATCGGTGGTGCCGGCCTTAGACAGAACACGGGTAATCGCGGCAGTCAAGGTCGTTTTACCATGGTCGATATGACCGATTGTGCCCACGTTGACATGGGGCTTTGTCCTCTCAAATCTTTCTTTTGCCATTATTTACTCCTCCTCAAATCCTTAAAATTTAATAATTTCTTTGGAAATATTGGCCGGCACCTCTGAATAATGAGAAAATTGCATTACATAGGTTGCCCGACCTTGGGTTTTTGACCTTAAATCAGTTGCATAACCGAACATCTCAGATAAAGGAACATTGGCATTTATAATCCGGGCGGAAGCTCTTTGGCTCATACCTTCTATCCGACCTCGTCTGCCATTTAAATCTCCCATAACATCCCCCATGTAATCCTCCGGTGTGATTACTTCAACCTTCATAATGGGCTCCAAAAGAACCGGTTCGGCTCTTTTCGCGGCCTCTTTAAAGGCAATGGAACCGGCAATCTTAAAGGCCAACTCGGAGGAATCAACCTCATGGTATGAACCGTCCACCAGGGCAACCTTGCAATCAACCATCGGGTATCCACCCAGTATCCCGGTATCCATCGCTTCACGAACACCCATTTTAATGGGATTGACATACTCCCTTGGAACAACCCCGCCGACGGTTTTATCTTCGAAGACAAAGCCGTCACCGCTGGGCATGGGCTCAATATCAATCTTGACTACCCCATATTGACCGCGTCCACCTGTTTGCCTGACAAAACGACCTTCTATACCCTTTACTTCCTTTTTAATCGTCTCCCTATAAGCAACTTGCGGTTTGCCGATATTGGCTTCCACATTAAACTCCCTCAGCATTCTATCCACTATAATTTCCAGGTGCAATTCGCCCATGCCGGAAATAATTGTTTGGCCGGTTTCGTTGTCAATCTTCACCTTAAAGGTAGGATCCTCACTGGCCATTCTGTCGAGAGCAATACTTAAGCTATCTTGAGCCGCCTTTGTTTTGGGTTCAATGGCCACAGAAATAACCGGGTCGGGAAACTCGATAGCCCCCAATAAAATAGGCTGATCATAATCACAAAGGGTATCACCGGTCCGTGTATTCTTTAGACCTACTGCAGCAACTATATCGCCGGGAAATATTTCTTTTCGATCTTCTCGGTGGTTGGCATGCATCTGTAAGATACGACCAACCCTTTCTTTTTTATTGCGATTAGCATTATAGATATAAGAGCCGGCTTTAAAAACGCCTGAATAAACGCGGAAAAACACCAAACTGCCGACAAAGGGATCATTCATAATCTTAAAAGCCAGTGCTGAAAAAGGTTCATTTATATCAGGTGCCCGTTCCAATTCACTACCATCCACAGGGTGGACACCCTTAATCGGTGGGACTTCGTCCGGCGACGGCAAATAATCTATTACCG
Organism: uncultured Halanaerobiales bacterium; assembly: GCA_964568715.1. GTDB lineage: Bacteria > Bacillota > Halanaerobiia > B1SED10-174 > B1SED10-174 > CAZMQU01. The sequence continues at coordinate 95,150 of CAZMQU010000006.1, read as the reverse complement.
CATCCAAAAGGGGCTGCACACCCTTATTTTTAAATGATGACCCGCACAAAACCGGCATAATTTTCAGGTTAATGACTGCCGCGCGCAGAGCCTTCTTCAATTCATCAATGGAAATCTCATCTTCACTAAGATATTTTTCCATAATGCCTTCATCGATTTCCGCAATAGCTTCAACAAGTATATCTCTGTATTCTTGGGCCCGATTCCGTAACTCGGCGGGAATTGCTTCGTAATGGTACTGGGTTCCTTTGGCATCATCGTAGATCAATGCTTCCATCTTGACCAAATCAATAATGCCCCGGAAATCTTCTTCGGCACCCAAAGGTATTTGCAAAGCAATGGCGTTGGCACCTAAACGTTCACGGATTTGTTTGACGGTTCCCCAAAAATCGGCGCCGACCCTATCCATTTTATTTATAAAAGCAATACGAGGAATATCATAGCGATCGGCTTGGCGCCAAACTGTCTCCGTTTGGGGCTCAACACCGCCCACACTGCAAAACAGGGTGATTGCTCCGTCCAAGACCCGCAGACATCTCTCCACTTCTATGGTGAAGTCCACATGCCCGGGTGTGTCAATAATGTTTATATGCCAATCACGCCACAAACATGTTGTTGCAGCAGAAGTAATGGTAATGCCCCGCTCTTGCTCCAGCTCCATCCAGTCCATTACTGCGGATCCTTCATGAACCTCACCCATTTTATGGACTCTTCCGGTATAAAAAAGTATTCGCTCCGTAGTCGTCGTCTTACCGGCATCAATATGGGCCATGATCCCAATATTCCGTATTTTTCTGTTTTTGTTATGGGACATGACCATAACCTCCTTTTATTACCAACGATAATGGGCAAATAGCTTATTAGCCTCTGCCATCCGATGAGTATCTTCTTTCTTTCTTACGGCATTGCCCTCATTGCGAAATGCATCGAGGATCTCGCCGGCCAATCTTTGGCTCATTCTGCGTTCGCCCCTATTTCTGGCTGCATGAATAATCCAGCGCAAACCCAAAGCCGTACGCCTTTGTTGGTTCACTTCAACAGGAACTTGATAAGTTTGGCCGCCGACCCGTCTAGATCTGACTTCCAAAACAGGCATCACGTTTTTTAAAGCAGCATCAAAAACCTCGGCCGGATTCTCGTCGGTCTTTTCTTTAACTATATCGAGGGCCTCATACATTATTGTTTCGGCAAGGCTTTTTTTCCCATCCCACATAATACTGTTAATGGCTTGGCTAATCAGGCTGCTATTGTACACGGGATCAAAAACTTGTTCTCTTTGCCTGGTTTTTGTCTTTGCGGACATATCTTCCCCCCCTTTGGCTTAGTCTAATTCTTGGGTTTTTTGGTACCATATTTGGAACGGCCTTTTCGCCTGTCGGTTACGCCTGCCGTATCCATGGTTCCCCTTACAACGTGGTAACGCACACCCGGTAAATCCCTAACTCTACCGCCGCGAATAAGCACAACTGAGTGTTCCTGCAGGTTGTGACCTTCCCCGGGAATATAAGCGGTAACCTCAAAACCATTGGTTAAACGCACCCTTGCCACTTTGCGCAATGCAGAGTTGGGCTTCTTAGGGGTTGCGGTCGATACTCTTACGCAGACGCCCCTTTTTTGCGGGCAGGCCTGTAAAGCCGGTGCTTTACCTTTTTTCTCAATTTTCTTGCGTCCCTGACGTACCAATTGATTGATTGTTGGCAACAATTCCACCTCCTTTGAAAATTTATAGCCCCTCAAAGGCATGAGGGGCTATAAAAGGGTACTCCCTTTAAAAATGGGGGTTTTAAGCCCCTCTCCAAAGCACCTTTGGAGAGTTAAATTTTTCTGTTGCTTATTCCTTGAGCAATGCCGCCGTAGCTGATCCGACATCGATTCCACAGGCTTCCCCAAGCCTGGCTTTGGAATCAACGGAAACCAATTGAATATCGTTCCCTGCACAAACGGTCAATATCTTTTCCCTGATAACGGCATCGGCATCATCGGCCAAGAAGATACAGGAGGCATCTCCTTGCAAGGCGACTTTCAATGTTTGCTTAAGTCCGACAACTTTCCGGTTACTCCGGCGCAAGACTGTCAACATTATCTCTTGCTCCTTTTGGCTTGTTTAATGAAGACATCTGCGGATAATTTCTTTCCTAACCCAACCATAGGAATTAATACACAGCTAGTATTTTACCATTTATTATCCCGCCCTGTCAACCATTATAAATTGTAGGATATATTTGGCTCAGCAGTAATCAAATATCAATCTCTGATTTTTTCCATTGCCTCTTCAAGCCCCACCGCTTCTACTTGCTCAAAAACTTCTATTTCTTCTTCCATTTCATCCTCAACCGCTTCTTCTTCCTCTTCCGGCAATTCGGTGTAGACCAAGTCGATATCCCGATAACGTCTCATTCCCGTGCCGGCGGGAATCAACTGCCCGATAATCACATTTTCTTTTAAACCCAATAGAGGATCAATTCTGCCCTTCATTGCAGCTTCGGTTAGAACTCTGGTCGTCTCCTGGAAAGAAGCGGCGGATAAGAAACTGTCTGTTGCCAATGAGGCCTTTGTAATTCCTAAAAGTTCCGGGTCTGCAGTAGCGGGTTTGCCACCAAGTTCAATAATATTTTGGTTTGCTTCTTCAAATTCGAAAATATCGACCAAGCTGCCCGGTAACAAATCGGTATCGCCGGGCTTTTTAACTTTTACCTTGCGAAGCATTTGTCTGATAACAACTTCAATATGCTTGTCGTTGATATCAACGCCTTGGGAACGGTAAACTTTCTGAACTTCTTCCAAAAGATAACGTTGAACCGCACGGACTCCCATTATTTTGAGTATATCCTCCGGATCGATGGGACCTTCGGTCAATCGATCACCGGCATTAACCGGCTGGCCATCTTGGACCATTGTCACAGAGCCAAAGGGAACCTGATAAGTTTTTTTGCGTCCGTCTTCACTCTCAATAATCAAACGTTTTGTAGATTTCTTTTCGAGGATTTTAACGGTACCGGATAGGTCACTGACAATTGCCTGCCCTTTAGGTGTTCTGGCTTCGAACAATTCCTCGACACGGGGCAAACCTTGGGTTATGTCATCTCCGGCAACCCCGCCGGTATGAAAGGTCCGCATGGTTAACTGCGTACCGGGTTCACCGATTGATTGGGCGGCAATAATTCCGATTGCCTCGCCGACATCGACCAAGCGACCGGTTGCCAAGTTGCGTCCGTAACAATTGCGGCACACCCCGAAACGTGACCGGCAAGTCAAGACTGATCGTATTTTTAATTCCTTCAGCCCTATTTCTTCCAATCTTCCGGCTGTATCCTCGTCGATGATTTCGTTTTGCCGGCAAATAATTTCACCGGTCTTCTGATCAATTATATCCTCAGCCGCCACGCGACCAAGGGTTCTTTCCGCTAAATTCTCTACCGGCGCCCCATCTTCCTCAATTGCGGTAATTACAATCCCCTCTTGGCTGCCACAATCATCTTCCCGGATGATAACGTCTTGAGACACATCGACCAGACGCCGGGTTAAATAACCGGAGTCGGCAGTCCGCAAGGCCGTGTCAGCCAAACCTTTACGGGCCCCATGAGTCGAGATAAAGTATTCCAAAACCGTCAGACCCTCCCGGAAATTGGCCTTTATAGGCAAATCAATAATTTGTCCCGAGGGATCGGCCATCAAGCCACGCATTGCCGCCAACTGGGCTGTTTGGGATTCATTGCCCCGCGCACCGGAACGGGTCATCAATTGAATAGAGTTATAGCGGTCCATATGTTGATTCATAGCATCCGTCAAATCTTCTTTAGCTTTATTCCAAATATTGATAACTTTCTGCTTTCGTTCGGAGGCAGTAATCACTCCTCGCAAGTAATGCTCATCGGTTTGGGCAACTTCCTCATCAGCCTTAGCCAATAATTCATCCTTTTGGGGAGGAGTTTCCACATCAGCAATTGAAATGGTAAGACCCGACTGGGTAGCATACCGAAAACCTATTTCTTTGATCTGATCAAGAAAAGCTGCAGTTTTAATATTGCCCAATTGGCGATAACAATCCCCGACCAAAGCACCCAGTGCCTTTTTATCCACAGTCATATTGTATAAGCCCAATTCCTCAGGCAAAATATCGTTAAAAATTACCCGCCCGGGGGTGATATTCACCAGTTTGCCCTCGTGGCGAAGTTTAATTGAGGCATGCAAAGCAACCTTTTTGGTATGGTAAGCTTTTATAACCTCATCTTTTGTTGCATAAATGCTTCCCTCCCCTTTTTCACCGTCTTTCTGCATGGTCAAATAATAGATACCGAAAACCATGTCCTGGGTAGGAACGACAATTGCTTTACCGTCCTGAGGTGAAAGAAGGTTATAAGTTGAAAGCATCAATAAACGGGCCTCTGCTTGGGCTTCGGCTGACAAGGGCACATGAACGGGCATTTGATCTCCATCAAAGTCGGCATTAAAAGCAGTGCAAACCAAGGGATGGATCTTGATGGCCTTGCCTTCCACCAAAATTGGCTCAAAGGCCTGTATACCCAAACGATGCAGGGTGGGCGCCCTGTTCAAAAGCACCGGATGCTCCTTGATAACATCCTCAAGGATTCCCCAAACTCCTTCATCGACTTTTTCGACCATCCGTTTAGCACTCTTAATATTATGAGCCTTGCCCTCGTCGACGAGTTTCTTCATTACAAAGGGTTTAAAAAGCTCCAAAGCCATTTCTTTGGGCAAACCGCATTGATGCAATTTCAACTCGGGCCCGACCACAATAACGCTTCGGCCGGAATAATCGACCCGCTTACCTAAAAGGTTTTGTCGGAATCTGCCTTGCTTGCCTTTGAGCATATCGCTTAAAGACTTCAGGGGACGATTTCCCGCTCCTGTAACCGGGCGTCCTCGCCGACCGTTGTCAATTAAGGCATCTACAGCTTCTTGTAGCATCCTTTTTTCGTTGCGAATGATTATCTCCGGTGCCTGCAAGTCTAAAAGTCTTTTTAAGCGGTTGTTCCTATTGATTACCCGGCGATAAAGATCATTCAAATCGGAAGTGGCAAACCTTCCCCCGTCGAGCTGAACCATGGGACGCAAATCGGGCGGTATAACCGGGATTACATCCAAAACCAACCACTCGGGCTGATTACCGGACTTGCGCAACCCTTCAATAACATCCAACCTGCGAATAGCCCGCTTTCTTCTTTGGCCGGTAGAATCTTTTAATTCCTGGCGCAAATCGCTGAATTCCTTATCCAAATCCATCTTTCGCAAAATTTCTTTAATGGCCTCCGCGCCAATTCCGGCTCGGAAATCTTGGCCATATTTACTCTCCGCTTCTTGATATTCCCGCTCGGAAAGGAGTTGTTTTTCGCTAAGAGGTGTCTTGCCGGGATCGATAACAATATAGGAAACAAAATAGATAACCTTTTCCAAGGCGCGGGGGGACATATCGAGTAAAAGCCCCAATCGACTTGGAATTCCCTTTAAAAACCAAATGTGAGAACAGGGGGCGGCCAATTCAATATGACCCATCCGTTCCCGTCTTACTTTGGAACGGGTCACTTCTACCCCGCATCGATCACAGACAACCCCTTTATAACGAACTCTTTTGTATTTACCACAATGGCATTCCCAGTCCTTTTGGGGACCAAATATTTTTTCACAGAAAAGACCCTCTTTTTCAGGCTTCAAGGTTCGATAGTTGATAGTTTCAGGTTTCTTAACTTCACCGCTGGACCAGCCTCTTATCTTTTCCGGTGAAGCAAGGGATATTCTAATAGAATCAAAACTGGTAAAATTCAAGATAGGCTCCGCCTCCTTGTATAGGCCTTGGTCTGCAATACTATTGCTCGTCATCTGCCTCCTCGACCTCCCGCTCTTTAGCTATTTCCAACATATCCAAACCTAGTTGCCGAGCATCGTCATCATTTTCTTCGCTATCGCTGATGAGAAGTTCCTGCTGATCCTCACCGAAGACTCGGGCATCCAAACCGATGCTTTGCATCTCTTTAATTAGAACCTTAAAGGATTCCGGAATACCGGGTTCAGGCACATTCTCCCCTTTAACAATGGCCTCGTAGGTCTTGACCCTACCGACGACATCATCGCTCTTTACCGTAAGCATTTCTTGTAAGGTATAAGCAGCTCCGTACCCTTCCAGAGCCCATACCTCCATCTCACCAAATCTTTGGCCGCCGAACTGAGCCTTGCCTCCCAAAGGTTGTTGGGTAACCAATGAGTAGGGGCCGGTTGAGCGAGCATGAATTTTATCTTCTACCAAATGATGGAGTTTCAATATATACATGTAACCGACTGCAACACGGCGGTCAAAAGGCTCCCCGGTTCTTCCGTCGTATAAAACAGTTTTACCGTCCTCATCCAAACCGGCATCCTTGAGGAGTTCAATAATTTCGTCCTCGTTGGCGCCATTGAATACCGGAGTCTCAACGTGGATACCCAAAAGCTTGGCAGCCAAACCCAAATGAGTTTCCAATACCTGCCCCAAATTCATCCGGGAAGGCACTCCCAAGGGATTAAGCACTATCTCCACCGGCGTACCGTCAGGCAAAAAGGGCATGTCTTCTTCAGGTAAGATCCTAGAAACAACTCCTTTGTTCCCATGTCGCCCAGCTACCTTATCACCCACCGATATTTTGCGCTTCTTGGCAATATAAACCCTTACCAGTTCGTTGATACCCGGTTTCAACTCATCACCTTGTTCACGACTAAAAACCTTTACATCCACTACAATACCCGATTCTCCGTGGGGTACTTTTAGGGAGGTATCGCGAACTTCCCTGGCCTTTTCACCAAAGATTGCCCGCAACAATCTCTCTTCAGCCGACAACTCCGTCTCTCCCTTCGGCGTTACTTTACCTACCAATATATCGCCGGGGTTGACCTCAGCTCCTACCCGCACAATACCGTGATCATCCAAATCTTTCAATGCTTCCTCGCCAACGTTGGGTATGTCCCGGGTAATCTCTTCCGGCCCCAATTTTGTATCCCGCGCCTCCGCCTCATGCTCTTCAATGTGAATGGAAGTAAATGCATCCTCTTTGACCAATTTACGACTAATAAGAACCGCATCTTCGTAGTTATAACCTTCCCAAGGCAGAAAAGCCACCAAGGAATTTCGGCCCAAGGCCAATTCACCTTTTTCCGTAGCCGGGCCATCGGCAATGACCTGCCCCGCTTTAACTTTGTCACCTTTTTTGACTATTATTTTTTGGTTGAAACAACTGCCCTGGTTGGAACGAACAAATTTACCCAGTACGTATAATCTTTTGTTGCCGTCGGCTTCATCGATTACAATTTCATCGGCAGTGACCCGCGAAACCGTCCCATCTTTTTCAGCAATAATACAAACCCCCGAATCTTTGGCAGCCCTATATTCCATGCCGGTCCCGACCAAAGGAGATTCAACTTGCATTAATGGTACTGCCTGACGCTGCATATTGGCACCCATCAGGGCTCTTGGCCCGTCATCATGCTCCAAAAAGGGTATCAAGGCGGCAGCAATGCCGACAATCTGTTTGGGCGATACGTCCATATAGTTGACCTGCTTAGGCTCGGCCAAGCGAATTTCGTCCAAATAACGGCAGGAGACCCGAGGATTAAGGAATCTACCCTTTTCATCCAAAGGCTCGTTGGCTTGAGCAATGACATAATCATCCTCTTCATCGGCGGTCAAGTATACAATCTTATCGGTAACAATACCTTCCGTAACCTGACGATAAGGAGTTTCAATAAAACCGAATTCGTTGGTTTGAGCGTAGGTACACAGGGATCCAATCAAACCAATGTTAGGCCCTTCCGGGGTCTCGATGGGGCAGATCCTACCGTAGTGAGAGCTGTGCACGTCGCGAACTTCAAATCCGGCCCTTTCTCTGCTTAATCCCCCCGGACCCAAGGCAGAAAGCCTTCTTTTATGGGTCAATTCAGCAAGGGGATTTGTCTGATCCATAAATTGGGAAAGTTGCGAACTGCCAAAAAACTCTTTTACCGCTGCAACCACAGGCCTTGTATTGATTAAAGCTTGCGGCGTAATAATGTCCACATCCTGGATGGTCATTCTTTCCCTGACCACGCGCTCCATCCGTGACAAACCGATACGAAACTGATTCTGTAAAAGTTCGCCCACCGTCTTCAGACGACGATTGCCCAAGTGATCAATATCATCAATTCTATACCCTTGGACACCCTTGGCCAAATTTATCATGTAACGAACTGTGCCGATGATATCTTCTTTCGTCAGACAACGGATATCTTTGTCGACGGATAATTTCAATTTTTTATTCATTTTATAGCGACCGACACTACCCAAATCATAGCGCCTATCATCAAAAAGCAAGGAATTCAAAAGGCTTTGGGCATTATCAACAGCCGGTGGCTCACCGGGCCGCAATTTTTTATATAATTCAATTAAAGCCTCTTCCCGCGATTCCGTATTGTCACGTTCGAGGGTGTTATGGACTACCTGTTCATCCCCCAAAATATTAATTATTTCGGCATTGCTGCTATAGCCCAAAGTCCGAAGCAATATAGTAGCGGGAGTTTTGCGGGTTCTATCAACCCGCACGGCCAGCGAATCCTTTTTATCATATTCAAATTCAATCCAAGCCCCTCGGTTGGGGATAATGCTGGCAGAAAACAATTCTTTACCTTCCTTGGTACGCTCGGAACTGAAGTAAACGCCGGAAGAACGGACCAGTTGGCTAACTACCACCCGCTCCGCACCATTTATAATAAATGTTCCCTTCTCCGTCATAAGGGGAAATTCACCCATGTAAACGTCTTGCTGTTTTACTTCACCGGTTTCTTTATTGATAAGGCGAACCTTTACCTTCAACGGAGCACCGTAAGTAACATCGCGGTCTTTACATTCCTCCACACCGTACTTTGTCTCACCCAAAGTATATTCCATAAATTCTAAAACCATTTTTTCTGAAAAATCTTGAATTGGAGATATTTCAGCAAATATTTCTTTTAACCCTTCTTGTAAAAACCAATCATAGGATTCTCTTTGTGTTTTAATCAGGTACGGAGTAAGCATGCATTCGTCAATTTTGGCCATGCTCCGTCGTTTCCGAATAGGTTCTCCTCCAACAGCAACCATCGCAACACCCCCAAATATTTTAAAAATATATCAAAGCAAGGTAGCGCAACCTCGCAAATAGAAACAATTCACCATTTTATCAATGTCCTTATGACAATTAATAATATTACCATATCTTTAAGAGCCTGTCAAGGGAAATAATTATATTATGTTATTTGGCTAAATTGCAAGTTTAAATGAAACGGTTTTTCTCCCTTATTATATCAAATTTTTACATAATCACCACAAGTTATGTAATTCCTTTTCCAGCTAAAAAGCTGACCGGCAACGGTAAGTCACCAATCAGCTCTTTCTGTGTCAACAATCTTCTTGAAAACAATAATAAAGGTTTATTTGATTATTCTTGCAAAAATCGATCAAACCAAGACGTAATCTCCTCCAGACGGCGGATTCTGTGCTTGGGTTTACCGCTACGGCTAAGTTCATGATTTTCACCTCTAAACATACACAGCCTTGATTCAATACCATGGTATTTCAAAGCAGTAAACATTTGCAATCCTTCCGGTAGCCAGCAACGGTAATCTTCTTCCGAATGAATAAAGAGGGTAGGCGTCTTGACCCGGTCAGCATATTTTAAGGGCGAATGCTCCCACAGTTTCTCATGGTCTGTCCAGGGATTGGCACCGATTTGATCATCGACAAAGTAGTAGCCTATATCTGCTGTATAGCCCATCGACACCCAGTTACTGATACTTCGTTGGGATGCAGCTGCTTTAAAGCGATCGGTTTGACCGATTATCCAGTTAGTCATAAAGCCGCCGTATGAACCACCGGCCACACCCAACCTTTCACTGTCAATGCCGGGGTAGTTTTCCAAAGCTAAATCGGTAAAACTCATCAAATCCTCATAATCGATGGTCCCATATTTGCCGCGAATATCAGCAAACTCGTTGCCTTTACCATCGCTGCCACGGGGGTTACAGAAAAGAACAAAATAACCGCGATTAGCCCAGTATTGCATTTCGTGAAAAAATACCGGCCCGAATACGGTCTTGGGACCACCGTGAATATTCAAAATGGCGGGATATTTTTTCTCCTCATCATAATTTACGGGCTTGAGGACCCAGCCTTCAATGGTAACACCGGGTTCAACCTCAAAGCTAAGCGGCTCGGGTTGAATTATTTGCCTTGTTTCTGTCACCCAATCGTTAAAATCGGTAACTTTCTTTTCGTTGTCGGCCCGGAAAGAATACAATTCTTGCAAAGTCAAACCCCGCAGACCGACAAACAAAATATTCCCGTCATGGACACTGTATGAGTCTATTGAACCTTGGCCGGCAATAATCTTTTCGATCTTCCCCTTCGAATTGATCCTATTTAAATGGGAACTGTCGTTTTCAGTGGTAACAAAATATAGATGATCCCGATCAAGTTGGATTCCTTCGCCACCACCGTAGCGGCAATCCGAGCCGACGGAGCTCCAGATGCTTCTATCATGGTCGGGGGTTAGGTTTGTTTTGCTGCCGTCCTTTATATCAACAAGATAAAACCGGGGATTTTCGTTCAAGCCAAATTTTTCGCGAGGATTCCCGGTACAAATAATCCTTTCCTCATCAAGGAAGAAAGCATTTGAATAAGAAAAATCTTCAGTAGGGGTAATTCTCTCAATGGCTTTTTTTGCAAAGTCCAAGATATAGATGGCATTATTCAATGGCGCTTTACCGATGAAATCATTGCCCACAACAACGGCTTTTGACTTATCTTTATTTAGCTGCACCCCTTGGGTTTGGAATGTTTCCCCGGTCAAAGGTTCCCAAGTATGTTCATTGGCATCATATAAATACAACCTGAAACGGGTACGGCTTATAAAACCGCGTCCATTGCCCCAATAGGGAATTTCTTCCAGAACCTCGTAATCCTTTTCTTCTTTTATTTTTCTCAGCTCCGCCGCCTTCTCTTCGTCCTTTAAACTATCGAGTTCTTTTCGATTGGGATTGAAGCCGACACCAAGTAAATATTTATTGTCGGCCAATGGTTTTATAGTTTGAACCCGTAGGGGCACACGGAAGGCCTCCGTCGCCTCACCGCCGGAAATATTAATCTTATAAAATACAGTAAAGGATTCTCCCTTTTTTTGCCGTTCTTTATCTTTTTTATCTCGCAAGGAAGAGAACAATATTTCTTCACTATTGTCCAACCAGGTAAAAGATCTTTCGCTGCCCAAGCCGGTAAGTTTAAAATAGCTTTCCTCAGAAACATTATAAAGCCAGAGATTGGACTTGTAATCATTTTCATCGACATCAGCCCGATGAGCAACAAAACATGCATGTTCACCGCTAGGGCTATACTTTATCCCCGAAAGAAATGTATACTGCGTAAAATCATCCAGTCGTAACTCTTTCATCTTTAATCATCCTTTTCACTTGAATTATAAATTTTTTACCCTAAACTCGCCCTTCTTTAATCTTCTCTACCCATATAATGGTTCCTGCAAAAATCGCCAAACCTTAAAATTATGAACCCTATAATCACAAGCCTAGGTGCAGATAAATACAGATAGCAAAAAAGGGGGAGTCCCCCCTTTCTGTTGCTTGTTTAAACAAGCTTCTGGCACTATTTTGTTCATTACTTCAATTCGATAGTTGCACCGACTTCTTCCAGCTTTGCTTTTGCTTCTTCCGCTTCTTCCTTGCTAACACCCTCTTTTACCGGCTTGGGAGCTTCGTCTACCAATGCTTTGGCATCTTTCAAGCCAAGGGCTGTCAGCTCGCGAACAACCTTTATAACGTTGATTTTCTTCTCACCGACGGCTGCTAAAATTACATCAAATTCGGTCTTTTCTTCTTCTTGAGCAGCTTCGGCAACGGGGGCCGCTGCTACAGCTGCAGGAGCAGCAGCGCTCACACCAAATCTTTCTTCCAAAGCTTCCACCAGTTCAGCCAGTTGCAATACGGACATCTCTTCAATAGCTTTAATCATATCTTCTTTATTCATAACCAGCACCTCCAAATTTAATTAGCTTTTGTTTCTTTAATTTCATTGAGAGCATATAGAAATTTACGCAGTATTCCCGATAGGGTCATGGCTAACCCGCTTATGGGGGCCTGCATACTGCCAAGAGCTTTTGCCAACAACTCTTCCCGGGATGGAATTTTGGCTAGATATTCAACTTTTGACAAGTCAATTACACTACCGTCCAACACACCGCCCTTGATCTCCAGTTGGGGATTGTCTTTGGTAAAAGCCAAAAGGATTTTAGCCGGGGCTACGGGATCGGTCACCCCAAATGCCATTGCAGTGGGGCCGATTAAAATTTCATCAAGGTCGTCTATCTTTGCTTTATCAGCTGCGAATCTGGCCAAGGTATTTTTAATAACCCTGAACTCGATATCAGCTTCGCGTAATTTGCTTCTTAATTCAGTTACCTGGGCAACATTCAAACCCCGGTAGTCGGTAAAGATAATACTGGCAGCACCGGTCATTTTGCCTGCTAAATCTTCAACAAAAAGTTCCTTCTCTTTTCGTGCCAAAAGTACACCTCCTTTTTTCGTTGGATAAAAAAACAAAACCTTCGGTAGACATCGAAGGCAAGAAAAAATCAAAAGTTTTTTAGCCTCGGCAGGTATCTTTTAAGCCCTTGGGCACCTACTGTCTACAGCATTCAACACATTTTTATTATTTAATTGCATTGTGTAACCTCTAAGTGAAGCGGTAACGATTATTCGATAAAAGCAGGTATCTTGCCCTGGTCAACCTTGATACCGGGGCCCATGGTTGACGATATTACCACCGACCTCAGATAACGACCTTTAGCAGCCGCCGGTCTTGCTTTTATCAAAGCATCCATGAGAGCGACAAAATTGCCTTTTAATTCTTCGTAACTGAAAGATACTTTCCCGATCGGAACATGGACTATACCCGCTTTATCAACCCTGTACTCAACCTTACCGGCTTTAACATCCTTGACAGCCTGTTCCAAATCAAAGGTTACCGTGCCAACTTTGGGGTTGGGCATCAAACCTTTAGGACCCAAAATCCTGCCCAATTTACCAACTACTCTCATCATGTCGGGGGTCGCAATTGCCACATCGAAATCAAACCAGCCACCTTCGATTTTTGTGGCCAAATCTTCACCACCCACTTCATCTGCACCGGCCGCTTCCGCTTCCTTGACCTTCTCACCTTGAGCAAACACTATGACTCGGGCAACTTTTCCCGTTCCATGGGGCAAGACAACAGCACCTCTGACTTGCTGATCGGCATGGCGGGGATTGACACTGAGACGGCAGGCAAGCTCTACGGTCTCATCAAAACTTGCATTGGCCAATTCTTTTACCATCTGCAAGGCCTCTTCGGGATCATAGAGCATGTTGCGATCAACTTTTTTCATGTTCTCCTGATATTTTTTTCCTCGTTTTACTGTCATATTCAAAAACCTCCTCGTGGTTCAAACGGACAAAATCCTCCCACTTAATCTTTAACGACTATACCCATACTGCGGGCTGTACCCTCTACCATCTTCATGGCCGCCTCTATATTGGCTGCATTGATATCAGGCATTTTAATTTCTGCTATCTCGCGAATATCTTTGCGGGAAACAGTTCCTACCTTGTCAATGTTGGGTTCACCCGAGCCTTTTTCCAAACCGGCCGCTTTTTTCAATAAGATTGCCGCCGGTGGCGTTTTAGTTACAAAAGTAAAAGATCTGTCCCCATAAATAGTAATTTCAACGGGGATAATCATTCCCGGCTTGTCAGCAGTCTTAGAGTTAAAGGATTTAATAAACTCCATTATATTAACACCATGCTGTCCCAAAGCGGGACCTACCGGCGGTGCAGCCGTTGCTTTACCGGCCGGAACCTGTAATTTCACAAACCCGATCACTTTTTTGGCCAAATTGCCCACCTCCCCCCTACTATACTTCTTCTATTTGTCCGAATTCCAGCTCGATAGGAGTCTCTCGGCCAAACATTGCGATACTCACCTGGACTTTTCCTTTTTCAGGATAAATCTCTACTATTTCACCGACCATTTCGGAAAACGGGCCATCGATGACTCTGACTACTTGTTTGAGCTTGAATTTTACATCTATCTTGGGCTGCCCTAAACCCATCTCTCGCAGTATATCATTTATTTCACTGTCCCGAAGGGGTACCGGTTTTGTACCGGCACTTACAAAGCCGGTTACACCGGGAGTATTTCGCACTATATACCAAGAGTCGTCACTCATTATCATTTCCACGAGAACATAGCCTGGGAATATTTTTTTTTGCACTATTCTTCTTTTACCTTGTTTGATTTCAATTTTTTCTTCTATAGGAACAATGATGCGAAAGATTTTTTCTTCCATATCCGTTGCTTTGATTCTTTTTTCTAAATTGGCCTTGACTTTATTTTCATGCCCCGAATAAGTATGGACTACATACCAGGCCTTCGTCAACGTTTCATTTGTATCCAGTGCTTAACACCTCCTTTATCGCAGAATAAAGAAGGATATAACTCGTGAGAATAGCAAATCAACAACGCCAACAAAAGTGGCAACGATAAAAACGGTGACTAAAACTACACCGGTATAGACCGTCAACTCTTTACGGTTTGGCCAGTTGACCTTGCGAAGTTCGTTGCGAACGTCTTTAAAAAATTTTTTTATCCGGGCAAATAAACCTTTTTTAGCCATTCTTCTCACTCCCTCTTTGCAGACAACAAATCATTTTGTCTCCCGATGCAGAGTATGCTTCAAACAAAAACGACAATATTTTTTCATCTCGAGGCGGCCCGTTACCGTCTTTTTGTTTTTCGTAGTATTATAGTTTCTTTGTTTACACTCTGTACATGCCAAAATTACAATTTCTCGCACTCTGCCACCTCCTTTTAGAAAAATAATGCTTCAAATAAGCTGTGCGCTTATAAATTTACCATAATTATTGTTTAAAGTCAATAATTATTTGAAAAGGCCCATCAAAATGACGGGCCTTTCATTTCAATTATAGGCATCATCTTAAAAATTAACTAACCAGTAATCTTATTAAATCGAAAACTTTATTCGAGTATCTCGGTTACTACACCGGCTCCTACCGTGCGGCCTCCCTCACGGACAGCAAAACGCAAGCCTTCTTCCATAGCAATCGGTGTAATCAATTCGCAACCCATCTCGATATTATCGCCGGGCATTACCATCTCAACACCTTCGGGCAAACTGATGTCACCGGTTACGTCCGTGGTTCGGAAGTAAAACTGGGGGCGATAACCGTGGAAAAACGGTGTATGACGGCCGCCTTCTTCCTTCGACAAAACATATACTTCAGCCTTAAATTTAGTGTGAGGCTTAATGGTGCCGGGCTTTGCCAACACTTGACCCCGCTCAACCTCATCCTTGGCAATACCGCGCAAGAGACAGCCAACGTTGTCACCGGCCCGACCTTCGTCAAGCAGTTTGCGGAACATCTCTACACCGGTTACAACGGTGTTCTTATCCGGCCTGACACCAACAATGGTAACTTGGTCACCAGTATTGACAACCCCCCGCTCAATACGGCCGGTTACAACAGTGCCGCGGCCGGTAATGCTGAAGACGTCTTCAATGGGCATCAAGAAAGGTTTATCGGTATCACGCTCCGGCGTCGGTATATAGGAATCAACGGCATCTAAGAGCTTCATAATCTTTTGGCTCCACTCGCAACTTTCCACATCTGTCGATTCGCTCTCCAAAGCCTTCAGGGCTGAACCGACTACTACAGGTATATCGTCGCCGGGAAACTCATATTCATTGAGAAGATCCCGAACTTCCATCTCGACAAGTTCAACCAGTTCAGGGTCATCGACCATGTCTTCTTTATTTAAAAATACCACGATATTGGGAACCCCTACCTGGCGGGCCAACAATATATGTTCCCTGGTCTGGGGCATGGGCCCGTCGGCGGCGGAAACAACCAAAATCGCGCCGTCCATCTGGGCGGCACCGGTGATCATGTTTTTTACGTAGTCGGCGTGACCGGGGCAGTCAACATGAGCATAGTGACGGTTTTCAGTTTCATACTCCACGTGGGAAGTTGCAATGGTAATTCCTCTCTCCCGCTCTTCGGGAGCCTTATCGATCGAATCAAATGTTTGAAAATCGGTGGTGCCGGCCTTAGACAGAACACGGGTAATCGCGGCAGTCAAGGTCGTTTTACCATGGTCGATATGACCGATTGTGCCCACGTTGACATGGGGCTTTGTCCTCTCAAATCTTTCTTTTGCCATTATTTACTCCTCCTTGCATACCAAATTAAAACTTAGCCACTTTAGCCAATATTATGTTTTTGGAGAAAAATCTCCAGCTTTCTCTTTACCCTTTGCAAAGCATTATCGACAGACTTGACATGCCTGTCCAATTCATCGGCAATTTCCTGGTAAGATTTACCGTCCAGATACTCTTGAAGAACATTTAATTCCAAATCGCTTAACATTTCAGTAATTTTCGATTCAATCAGGGTGTAGGTCTCTTTACTGATGAACAGATCTTCCGGATTCGTTAACTTGCTGCCCCTTAAAACATCGAGCAAAGTCCTATCAGATTCCTCATCATAAATCGGCTTATTCAAAGAAATATAAGAGTTTAGCGGTTGATGCTTCTGTCTTGTCGCTGTTTTTATTGCGGTGATAATCTGGCGAGTAATGCAAAGTTCCGCAAAAGCACGAAAAGAAGCCAAGCGTTCAGGGCGGTAATCCCTAATCGCTTTGTATAAACCAATCATTCCTTCCTGGATAATATCTTCCCTATCCGCTCCGATAAGAAAGTAGGATCTGGACTTAGCCCGAACAAAGTTCTTGTACTTTCTAATCAGGTGTTCAATTGCCATCTTGTTGCCCTTGTGGCAAGCAGCTACCAACTCATCGTCAGGTAGTTTGCTGTAAATAAGATACTCTCTCTCTTGTTGCGGCAGGTTCCCACTCAAAGACATACCCCCTTGGACGGTTTGTCTGTACCTTTACTCTATTATACTTATAACAACTGTGGTCGTCAAGAAATTCTTGACGACCATCTTCAATGCAGTCGTTTCCTTAACATACACTTCAATAAGGTCTTTCTTTTTACTTTTACCGGCCGCAGGGAATACATTTTGAACTGCACTGCCGGCGATAAAATTTGCAAAGTCCTCCTTTACTTCAGCAACTTCCTAATGTATTATAAGTTAGAGGGATTAGTTTCATCATTAAAGAACAGGTGCTTAGACAAAGCAGAACGGAGGTAGACGTACTAATGTTACATCATCTTATTATTTTCTTGGCTCTGGTGGGAGCAATCTTGGATGGCACCAAAATTTTCCCCACCACTGCCGGGCGGGCAATTGTTTTAGCTCTGGCGCTTATCGGCTCGATTGTGGCGTTTATTCGTTTCAAAGGTGAATCCAGAGATCAGCTGATCAGGTCAGCGGCAATAAGCCTTTTTGGTGCATTCTTCACCTTTGTTTTCAGCACCCGTCTCGGCCTGGGCGCAGTTGTCGCTTCAGCCATAGTCGGCTTGATGGGTGCTCAATTATTTAAAGGTCGCGATCAAGTAGTCATGTATTTAGGGGCATTTGTAGGCATGAGTGCCTTGGCTCGTTTTCCGAGCTACCTACCCTTGATTATCGCCGGTCTTTTGGGCGGCTTGTTCTTCGAACTGGCCGATGAAAGCTGGCCCGGTGTTGGCGGGCGTTTGGGTACCATAGCGGCAGGCGCAGTGGTGGTGGTGTTAGCGGTGACCGGGCCTCAAGCTGCAGGTGCCTTTGCAGGGTTTGAACTGCAAGCTTTATTGATAACCATTGCGATTGCAGCACTCTGGGGATTCGGAGGCTTTTGGTTGCGACAGCATACACAACTTACTGTGGTCGAAGTTTCTGCCCTACTGGCCCTTGTTGCCGGGATTGCCCTACCTTGGATTTTTCCTGCAACAGGTGTATTCTTGGCAACAGTTTGTACAGCCGTATCTTATGCAGCTATGTGCAGCGATGCACGGGCAGGCTCTTATGGTGATATGGTTATCATCAGCATTATTTGCGGAATCATCAATTATTTCGGACAAAGTATCCTAGCAGGCGTAGGAGGCAGATTGGGAACCTCCGCCGCTATTTCTGTCTTGCTGTACTTAACGATTAAAAAAGTGTTTACTTCCGGTAGCTCAAAAGGGGCCGCCAAAGCGTAAGAAACCGGGATTGTGTTGCTCATCCCGGCGAAAAAGCTTTTAAGACCAAACAATGCTTTTACAATATATTGACTATATGTAACACCATCCTTGTCAGTGTTAGCAATGTTAACCCATACCTCAACAAGGGGCGGTGTTACTTTTTTATCGCAGTTTCGGCCCTCCCCATCCCCTCTGCCTATTGACTTCATACAAAAAAATACCGGTAGCAACGGAGGCATTCAAAGAACTGATGGCCCCCATTTGAGGAATGGCAACCAAATGATCGCACTTTTCTTTTACCAAACGCCGCAAACCTTCCCCTTCGCTGCCAATGACTATCAAGGTGGGATAAGTAAAATCTACGCTTGTCAGTATATCTTCGCCCTTATCATCTCCACCAACAACCCAAAAACCATTTTCTTTGATGCGTTCCATGGCGGTGGATAGATTCGTTATTTGAACCAAAGGCACCCATTCCACACCCCCCGCGGCCGCCTTTATGGCTACTGCGGTTAAATGGGCTGAGTGGTGCTTGGTATAGACTACGCCCTGGACTCCCATAAAAGCAGCAGTCCGGATTATGGAACCGAAATTTTGAGGATCTTGGATTTGATCAAGGGCCAGAAGAAAATTCGGTTTTTTAGCCAACAAGTCATTTAACCCGACCGGCTTGAGGGGTTTTCCAAATGCCAAGACGCCTTGGTGGTTGGGCAAAGAAGTAAAATCTGCAAAGGTGGAGCGGTCAACCTCATTGCAAGAAATACCCTTGGCCTTGGCAAGTTTTTTAATATCCCTTATTACATTGCCCTTGGCACCTTTGGCAATTACCAGCTTGTTTATCTTGCGCCCCGCCCGTAAAGCCTCAAGTACCGGATTGCGGCCTACAATTTCATCCACCGTCGTCCCGCCTTTTTTTAAGAGTCTTGTATCGGCCGCAGGAGAGGTCCCCCTCCGGACAAATTCCGGTTGTTTCACAAGGTGCCCCCGCCAAAGCAAACAAATTTGGAGCAACCTCCCGTACTTGACTTCTCATTTTTAATGCCAGCAAGCGAATTTCATCTTGAGCCCTCAGACAACAGCGCAAAGAAAAAAAATGATAAAGGGCCCGGGCGGACATTGTAACAACAAGCTTGCTTTCTATGCTTTGGGGCAAAAGATATCTTGCCGCCTCCCTGTGAATTCCCAATTCAACCAATTCATTGTACCTCTTGTGGCTTTCCCGACAAGCAGTCAAAAATTTTGCCTTGGCCGCTTCATCTTGGGCAATTGCCGGGGGAATAATAAAATCGGGCTCCTTCTCTTTTACATAACGTTGGGATTTCTGCGAGTATGAACAACCGATTCTATGGCGAACAAGTTGATGGGTGGTAACCCGGGACACCCCTTCAATTAAAAAAGAAAACACAGCATGCTCCAAAACGGAAAAATGCTGCTTGGCCAAGATGGAAGCAATCAACTTGGCAGCATTTTCAGCGGTCATGCTCCCCTTTAATGCCTCCCCGCCCAAAGACGAATAACACAAGCGGGCAGCTACCGCCACAACCCATTCAGGATTTTGGGTATAGGTCAAAAGTTCCACTTTTAGGTCAGGGTATTCACTCATTGTCAACGCGGTCCCTTTCTATAAATTCCAGAGTTTGAGCAATACGCTCGGCAGCTTCGGAGGATCCCAGAAAAGCCATTATTTCATTGAGCTCCGGACCGGAGTCCTGACCTGTCAATGCTAAACGAAGGGGTTTATAGACCAGTTTTCCTTTAACATTTAATTCTTTCATTGAAGCTTTGATAATCCCGGCTGCCTCTTCCGGCGTTAAATCCTCCCGGGCTGCCAATGTTGAATGAAACCACCTTAAAACTTCAGCAACACCCTCTTGGCCTAAAATATCTCGCTTTGAATCAAAGACATCGACAGGTAGGGGTGATAAGTATTTTTTGGCCTCAACAGCCAATTCTGCCAAAGTAACTACCCTTGGTTGCAAAGCCTCCAACAGATATTGCAAGGGTTTGCCAGCAAGAACGAGGCCCTCCTTGATCAAAAAAGGCTGGGCAAGTTTCAATAGCTCGTCGATAGCAAGGTTTCGTATATACAGACTGTTCATCCAATTGAGTTTTTCAATGTCGAAGATGGCCGGCGCACGGTTGACCCGCTTTAAATCAAAAAGTTCCACAGCTTCTTCCCTGCTGAAGATTTCCCGATCTTCCTCCGGCGACCAACCCAAAAGGGAAATATAATTAAAGAGTGCCTCCGCCAAATATCCTTTTTCCCTGTAGCGGCCCACATAAACTTCCTGGTCTTCGGAGCGTTTTTTAAATTTTTGACCGCTCTTATCCAATATTAAAGATAAATGCCCAAAAAGGGGCGGTTCCCACTGTAAAGCTCGATAAAGAACGAGTTGCTTGGGTGTATTCGATATGTGGTCTTCTCCCCGGAGTACATGGGTAATTTTCATCCGGTAATCGTCAATAACACAAGCAAAATTATAAGTCGGTGTCCCGTCGGATTTCATCAATATAAAATCATCCAACAAATCGACTTTAAAACTGACCTGCCCCCTAATGAGATCATCAAATACGATTTCTCCCGAGCCTGGATTGCGAAAACGCAAAGCCTCCGGCCGCCCTTCCTGCCTCAGCATCGCTACTTCTTTGGCAGTCAGATTCCGGCAGGCGCCGCTGTAAAGTAAATTCTGGCCTTTAGCCCGGGCTTCATCTCTATGTTTCTCAATGGCCGCGGGAGTACAGAAACAAGGAAAAGCCATTCCTGCCGCCTCTAGATAGTCGGCATATTTTTTATACAAAGCCAGACGTTCCATTTGCCTGTAAGGTCCGTATTCGCCCTTGGCACCCACTCCTTCATCAATATTTAAGCCCAGCCAGTCCATTTCCTCCAGGATAATAGCCTCAAAAGCCTTATCCGATCTGACTTGGTCGGTATCCTCAATGCGCAAAACAAAATCGCCGCCTAAGCGCCGGGCAAATAACCAATTAATAATTGCCGTTCTGATGTTGCCAATGTGAATCTCACCGGTCGGACTCGGTGCAAAACGTACCCTAACCTTCACTTAATAAACCCCCTCTGCTTGATCACAATGCCATCGATTTTACAATAACAACTGTCACGAAAATGCCCCACGGGATTAATTCCCTGTGTTAGGGAACAAATTAATTGAGCCCCGCAAATTGTCAGATATAAAATTAAATATTTCATTGGCTTAACAATCTTTGGACCGCTAATTCGGGAAGATAGTTGCTAAAACATATGCAGCCACACCTTCACCCCTACCTACCGGACCCAAACTCTCTGCGGTTGTTGCTTTAATATTTATTAAATCTTGATCAAACTGCAAGGCCTTACTGATTTTAATTTTCATTGCCGGTATATAGGAGGCAATATAGGGTTTTTCCAAAGCGATGGTACAATCAATATTGCCCGGCTGCCAATTATCCCGGCACAACAAGTCATAGACTTTGCCTAAAAGTATTAAACTTGAGATATTGCGATACTTTTCATCGCTGGGAGGAAAATGGGTCCCAATATCAGTCATACCCGCCGCCCCCAAAAGAGCATCCATTAAAGCATGGATGAGCACATCACCGTCCGAATGGGCCAAACAGCCTTTGGCAAAAGGGATTTTCACTCCTCCTAAAACCAAATCCCGGCCGGCAATCAACTGGTGAACGTCAAATCCAAAACCAACGCGAAGTTTAAAGTTACCCAAAATAGCATTTGCCATATCAATATCCTCTTGCCTGGTAATCTTGATATTATTAAAATTTCCGGGCAGTACATATACGGGGTAGCCGGCTGCTTCAGCCAAACCTGCATCATCCGTAGCTTGCCAATTATTATGTTCGGCTTGCCTATAAGCATCTAAAATAACAAACCGCCGAAAACCCTGTGGTGTCTGTATGCTTCGCAATCTTGAACGAGGCAGGGTCTCAATTATTTTTTTATCACTATCGACCATTTTGATTGTATCATTGAGGGGAACCCCCAAGGCCACTGCCCCATAATCAAAAGCCCCCTTAATAACCAAGTCAACCAGCCGTTTATCAACAAATGGGCGAGCCCCATCGTGGATGATAACCACATCAACGGCGGGGCCAATTTCCTTTAAAGCAAATTTCACCGTCTCCTGGCGTGTTCTCCCTCCACTGATTACCGATACTTTATCATACCCTAATATATCGGCCGTATATTCTTTAATTCGTTCCAAATCAGCAGCGGGTACCGCTAAAACAATCTTTTGAATATCACCGTGATCCTGCATCACCTCAAGGGAGTAATCAATTAAAGGCTTACCGGCCAATTGAAAAAACTGTTTTTTAAAACCGATTCGTTCCCCTTTACCGGCGGCAGGTATAATCGCCGCTACCTTCATACTTCCTCCAATATTCCCTCCACTTTAGGTTTAGCAAAAATCATTCTGCCGGCAGCAGTCTGAAGGATGCTTGTCACGAGAACCTCCAGTTGGTCGCCAATATATTTTCTGCCTTCATCGACCACAATCATTGTTCCATCATCAAGGTAAGCAACACCTTGTCCGTATTCTTTACCTTCTTTTATAACCTTGACCTGCATCTCTTCTCCCGGTAAAACGATCGGCTTTACCGCATTAGCCAGTTCATTTATATTTAAAACAGTAACCCCTTGCAGCTCGGCAACTTTGTTTAAATTAAAATCATTGGTTATAATTTTACCCTCAATATGCTGAGCAAGGCGGACAAGTTTGCTGTCAACTTCACTTAATTCCTCATAATCGGTGGATACCACTTCTACCTCCACACCCAAATCCTTTTGGATACGATTGAGAATGTCCAATCCCCTGCGCCCCCTATTGCGTTTTAAAAGGTCAGGGGAATCAGCAATGTGCCTAAGTTCTTCCAAAACAAACTCCGGTATTATCAATGTGCCTTCCAAGAAACCGCTTCTGCAAATATCGGCTATCCGGCCGTCAATAATGACACTGGTATCCAATATCTTAAATTCCTTTTCCCCTTTATCTTTCTTTGCACCACCGGGAATTCTTTTAAAAATCGACAAAAATTCCTCCCTTTTGCGTATAACCAAGTTCATACCCATATAGGCAGTTGCCAAATTTATTAATATTCGCAAATATACTCCAAATCCGGGTATTGCATCGATTGGAAAAGCGTAAACTATAAGACTGCCAATTATTAAACCTAAAATAAGACCCAAAGAACCGGCTACTACATCTTGTATCGGTATTATTTCCAACTTTTTTGTATGCTTTAAAAATAATTGCAGCAAATGTTCCGCCGCCAAAGGCAAGACAGTAAATCCGATTCCCGCACCAAGAACGAGTCCAATAACACTTGGCTTGCTTATCATTAAATCAGTCCGAGGCCAAAATGTAACCTCGGCGTGGGGAAATAAAAAACTAACCAGTTTATATCCGGAAAACCCACCAATGCCTAAAAATAGTATTCTAAAAATCCATTTTCTCACTTGGGCACCTCCTTCTCCTTAGTATTCTGCAAAATACCCCCTTTCATTCCAATTTTTTTTAAATAATTGATAACGTCGGCGGATGCTGACGTTATCCTAACTTTCGATCTTGAATATTTCATCGATCATTGCCGTAACATCTTCTTCAGAACTGTTTTGAGCCAGGACAAGCTCGCTGATCAAAATTTGTTTGGCATTATTAAGCATCTTTTTTTCACCGGTACTTAACCCCTTCTCATTATCGAGGAGCGCCAAATTGCGGACAACTTCACTGACTTCATAGATATCCCCCGTCTTGATCTTCTCCAGATTCGCCCTGTAACGTCTGTTCCAGTTCTGGTTCATTTTTGTTCCCTCTGACTGCAATAAGTTGACTACTTCCTCTATTTTATAAGGAGTTATCACAGCCCGCAAACCTATCTCTTCAACTTTGTCAAGAGGGATCATTACCTTCATATTGCCGACAGGCATTTGCAAGATATAATATTTCTTTTTCTCATTCAGGACTTCCTTTTCCTCAATGGCAACAATGGTGCCTGCACCATGCATCGGATAAACCACTTTATCACCAACATCAAACATGGTAATTCCCTCCATAATACATCATTACTTTTTAATTATACCACTCCGACCTAGGGTGGTCAATCTGCGATTCGCGACCCTTTTACTTGACAAGATGAAGCAAATCTCTATATAATAAAAATGATATTTAATTCGTCCCAAGGAGGCGAAAGTCTTGGATAATTCCAAAAAGCAGAAAGACAAACAAGAGCTTTGTGCAATGTTTCAAGATACTGTTTTAAACTATCTAATACGCCACCAAAGTATTCTGGATATCATAACTAAATTTCAAGAAGCAACAAGCAGAACCAACCGTGCCTTGATAAAATCCGTTACAACATGCGGTTGCATAAAAATCATGGCAGAAAAACAACAGCTACCGGTCAACATTTCCCTAGCGGAAATGAGGGATCACTTTAATACCCACCTTATAGGACAAGTTTGCGATGAGTGCCAAGATATCATTGAAGAAGAGATTGGCACAACCCTTTTTTATTTAACCGCCCTTTGCAACGCCTTGGGATTGAATCTTGAAGATATTATCAATAAAGAACAAGTTCGCATAAGGGCACTGGGCATATACGGATTGCGCTAAATATGTCTGTCCAATAATGCTTGCTCCCTAAGCCTACGCAAACCTTCTTTTATGCTTCTCGCCCTTACTTCACCAATTCCATCAACCTCGTCCAGCTCCTCAATGTCGGCTGCTAAAATAGCCGAAAACTTACCGAAAGCCTGGATGAGGTTTTCTATTATCGGCAAGGGCATGCGAGGTATCTTTTTTAGAAGTCTGTAACCCCTAGGGAAAATATAATCATCCAAAGAACTGACAGTCCCCCCAAGGCCCAAAACTTTACTGACTCTGGCCATGGCAATAAGGTCTTCACCGGACCATTCCATCAAGTCATCGAGAATTTTTTCAACATTTTTCGGCTCTTTTTTATTTTTATCGATAGCATAATCGCGAATCAACATTAAAAGTTCATCATAAACCCCGGCAACAAGCTCGTCCAATTGCATTCTTATCAGACGTCCCTCATTGCCCAACTCCACTGCATATCGTTCTATCTCTCTTTGGATTCGCAAGACCATCTCACCGCGTTGTAAGACAATCACTATATCTGAAATCGTCACCAAGTCTTCAAACTCCAAAGCGCTCAAATCAATAATCGTTTGATCCAACACATTGCGGTATTTTTCCAATGTCCGCAAAGCCTGATTGGCCTTATTTAAAATGGCACCGATTTCCTCCAGAACATATTGATGGTCCCGCCAAAAAAGCGAAATTGTGTCCCGTCGTTGGGAGATGGAAATAACCAATTCTTGGGTTTGCCTGGCAACCCGCTCCGCAGTCCGATGCCGAATACCTGTTTCCCTTGAGGGTATGGAGGGATCGGGCACCAAATGGGCATTGGCAACTAAAATTCTGCTTGCCTCACTGTTGAGAAGAAGGGCCCCATCCATTTTTGCCAATTCATAAATCCTGGCCGGTGTTAATTCACAATTGATATTAAAGCCACCATCCACAATTCCTAGTACATGTTCGCTTTCGCCAACAACAATCAAAGCACCGGTCTTAGCCCGCAAAATGTTTTCCAGACCTCGCCGTAAATTTGTGCCGGGAGCAACCATCTTAATCATTGCATAAAATTCTTCCACCTTCATACCCTTTAAATCTACCAATCAAGACCACCTCCCAATCGACTAAGCAAAAAGGATACTCACCAGTTCGCCGACATCTTTAATATACCTTAGGGATACATCCATATCTTTATCAGGTTTTATCCCGCGGGCCCGTCGAGGCAAAATAATGGTTTCCAGCCCCATCTTTTCAACTTCCGACAAACGCCTTGCCAGATTAGGAACGGTGCGCACCTCACCGGTAAGGCCAACCTCACCGCAAAACACAAGACCATCGGGAATCGCCGTACCGCGAAAGCTTGAAGCAATAGCGGCAATTATTCCCAAGTCGCCCGCCGGTTCACTTAGTTTGAACCCTCCGGCCACATTTACATATACATCATGCATACCCAAACGCATTCCGACTCTTTTTTCCAAAACAGCCAAAAACATCGATATCCGACGACGGTCAACCCCTGTCGTCGATCGTTGCGGATGACCAAAAGCAGTAGGTGTGACTAAAGCCTGCACCTCCACCATAAGCGGGCGGGTTCCCTCCATAGCGACTACTATTGCGCTGCCGGGAGCATCTTTCGGTTTTTCGGCGATAAACATGCCGGAGGGATTGGGAACCTCAACCAAGCCCCCTGCCGTCATCTGGAATACCCCTATTTCATCCAGCGGACCAAACCTATTTTTTACACAACGAATCAGCCGATATGAATGGTGTCGATCGCCTTCAAAATATAAGACACAATCGACCAAATGTTCAATAATTTTAGGACCGGCGATAAAGCCTTCCTTGGTAACATGGCCAACTAAAATTACCGGAATATTGCGTTCCTTGCTTAGTTGCAAAAAAAACAAACCTACTTCCCGCAACTGGCTTACACTGCCCGGTACTGAATCCACCTCCGGGTGATTCATGGTTTGGATGGAGTCAATCACTATTAGGCAGGGTTGGGTATCATCTATCGCCTGCTCAATTTGAATCAAGTCTGTTTCTGCCATGACCATCAGTTGTGGACCCAGTGCATTGATGCGTTCTCCTCTAAGTTTAATTTGCAACAAAGATTCCTCTCCTGAAACATATAATACGGGTCCGTGGTCGGCAAGCAATCCGGCAACCTGCAATAACAAGGTGGACTTACCTATGCCAGGTTCACCGCCAACTAAAATAAGGGAGCCGGGTACTATGCCTCCGCCGAGGACACAATCCAGTTCCCCCATTCGGGAAGGTAGTCGTTGTCCTTCCTTTTTGGTAACACTATCGATGGACACCACATTGGTTTTTAGAGTTGCAGTCGGTCCGGTAGGTTTACTCTCCTTTTGCAAAACCAAGGAATTCCAGGTTCCACAATCGCTACATTGCCCTAGCCATTTAATACTGGAAAAACCACAATTCTGACATATATAGCGATGCCTACCTTTTTTCACCGCTTCCCCTCCCCAGACAAACGACTACCTTATATTATAGCAGTTTTTAAGCCTTTTTTCAAGTTCCCTTTAAGGAAACCCAAAATAAACGGTACAGGTAGCAATATCACCTTATTCTTGCATTTGTTTTTCTTTTTTGACAAAACTCAATGCCTTGCCGTCTTTATCAACCAAAATTCTGTCGCCGGCCAAAAATTCAACGGCTAAATATCTTTCCGCCAAGGGATTTTCGATCAGCTTTTGGATTGCCCGACGCAAGGGTCTGGCACCAAATTGGACGTCAAATCCTTCCTCAACCAGCAATTCTTTGGCTGCATCGCTTACTTCCAAGGAAAGATCTTGCTCCTTTAACCTATCCTGCAATTCACGCAGCATCAAATCAACGATTTCGTTGATGTGTTCTTTGGTCAGGGCATGAAAGACAATGGTCTCATCGACTCTGTTTAGAAATTCAGGGCGGAAAGTATTGCGCAACTCCCTGGTTATTTTTTCTTTCATCGAGTCATATGATGCCTGCTCCCGATCCGAGTCGGTCCGGAAACCCATACTGTCCTGCCTTTCAATCAAAGTGGCCCCGACATTGGAGGTCATAATTATTACCGTATTTTTAAAATCAACTCTTCGACCGTGAGAATCGGTTAGATGCCCGTCCTCCAAAACTTGAAGCAGAACGTTAAACACTTCCGGATGGGCCTTTTCAATCTCATCAAATAATACCACCGAGAAAGGACGGCGGCGTACCTGTTCCGTCAATTGACCTCCATCATCGTAGCCGACATACCCCGGCGGGGAACCTACCAAACGGGATACAGTGTGTTTTTCCATATATTCCGACATATCGAGTCGGATCATGGCGTCTTCATCGTTGAATAGTGACTGGGCAAGCGCTCTCGCCAGTTCCGTTTTCCCAACACCGGTCGGACCCAAAAAAATGAATGACCCGACGGGCCGTTTAGGATCCTTAAGACCGGCCATTGCACGTCTAACGGCTTGTGAAACGGCATTGACGGCTTCATTTTGACCGATAACCCTTCGGTGTAACTCTTCCTCCAAGTTCAGCAGCTTGGTCTTTTCTTCCACAGCCAGCCTGTTAACGGGTATTCCGGTCCATTGTGATACAATGCCGGCAATGTCATCTTCAGTAACTACCAACTGGGCATGCCCCTTCTTTTTCTCCCAAGCCTCCTTGGTTTCTTCCATTTCCAGCCGAAGCTTTTTTTCTTCATCCCTCAGACGGGCCGCTTTTTCAAACTCTTGTGCCCTTACAGCTTCTTCTTTTTCCTGTTCAATCCTTTCCACTTTTTTGGCCAAATCTTTCAGAGCCGACGGCCTGGTATTTTGCTGCAACCTAACCTTTGAACCGGCTTCATCGATTAAATCTATGGCCTTGTCAGGCAGATATCTATCAGAGATATATCGCTGTGAAAGAACAACGGAAGCATCAATCGCCTCGTCGGTAATCTTTACCCGGTGGTGGGCTTCGTAATTATCCCGCAGTCCGGCTAATATTTCTTTGGCTTCCTCAACGGTCGGTTCATCCACCAAAATTGACTGAAAACGTCTTTCCAGGGCCGCATCTTTTTCAATATGCTTACGATACTCATCCAAGGTAGTTGCTCCTATACATTGCAACTCACCCCTGGCCAAAGCCGGTTTCAGTATATTGGCCGCATCAATGGCCCCTTCGGCAGCACCGGCGCCGACCAGTGTATGAAGTTCATCGATAAAGATAATCACATCGCCGGCCAAGCGGATTTCGTCCATAACGGATTTCATTCTCTTTTCAAATTCGCCTCGATATTTGGAACCGGCCACCAAAGCACTCAAGTCCAGCAACAACACCCTTTTGTTCATTAAGGTATCAGGAATATTTCCTTGGGTTATCAATTGGGCCAACCCTTCGGCAATGGCCGTCTTGCCCACCCCAGGCTCACCGATTAAAACAGGATTATTCTTGGTCCTGCGACTTAAAATTTGAATGACCCTGTCAATCTCCTTTTCCCGGCCGATAACCGGATCCAACTTGCCTTCCCGGGCTTGTCGAGTTAAATCCCTGCTAAATTCGTCCAAGGTAGGTGTCTTGGATTTTTTATGGTCGCCTGTAGAAGTCTTTGTGCCTAATAATCCACCCAGTTGGGCTATTACTTCCTTGCGGATAACCCCTAAATCGGCTCCCAACCCCCTCATCACCCGGGCAGCTATACCCTCACCCTCTCGAACCAAACCCAACAATAAGTGTTCCGTTCCAATATAGCTATGATTCAGTTGCCGTGCTTCATCAATTGCCAAATTAAGAACCTTCTTTGAGCGAGGCGTCAGCGCGATATCATGGGCTTCCAATTCAGTAACCGTTGCCATGTATTTCTCCACTTCTTGTCGCACTTTTTCCAAGCCGATACCCAATGATTGCAAAACTTGGGCGGCAACTCCCTGCCCTTCTTGTATCAACCCCAATAAGAGATGCTCCGTTCCGATATAGTTATGGCCTAAACGCCTGGCCTCTTTTTCCGCCAACATTAAAACTTTTTGGACCCTATCGGTATATCTACCGAACATTGATTTCACCTCCAAGAATTTTTTGTCTGATCAATTCGGCTCGTTCAATATCACGTCTGACCGGCTCTAACTCTTCGCCCGCCATTCTTTGCAATGTAGCAGGACGAGTTAAAACCATCAACTGATTCAAAATACCCTTATCCACATTTTTAATTAAATCGAGTTCAATACCTAGCTTCAAATCGGAAAGTAAATCCATCGCCTCTTTGGAAGTCATTTTATAAGCATTGGCCAAAAGCCCGTAAGAACGAAATATCCTGTCTTTAATCTCGCTTTCGTTTTCTTGGAGAATACCTTGCCGGGCTTGCCTTTCCCGATCAACCACTTGGTTGATAATTCCCAACATGTTCTTAATGATATCTTGCTCGCTTACACCCAAAGATACTTGGTTGGATAATTGAAATATATTACCGGAAGACCCACTACCTTCGCCATAAAGTCCACGAACCGCCAAGCCAAGTCTGGAAACCAAGTTTAATGTTTGTCCCAATGCACCGGCAAGCTTTAAACCTGGCAAGTGGGCCATAACCGAAGCTCGCAGACCCGTTCCCACATTTGTCGGGCAAGAGGTAAGATAACCGAAGTTCTCCCTGAAAGCATAATTCAAATTGTCCTCCAACAAATCATCCAGCTCATCGACAATATGCAAAGCTTCTTGCAAGCGCAAACCCGGAAAAAGAACCTGGATACGCAAGTGGTCTTCTTCATTGACCATAATGCTTATTTCTTCCTTTTCATCTACAGCCAACATCTTTCCCGGTCCGCCTTGGGCATGACCCATACTGATTAAATGCCTTTCAACCAAAGCCCGGCGCTCCAACTCCGAAAAATCTTCAAGATGTATCAATTTGAAATTGTATTTTGTATCGCTCAAAGTGGCACCGATTTCTTTGCGTATTGCTATTAATTCTTCTTTGTCGGCTCCGGCCGGAAATTTGTAATCCTTTAAATTACGAGCCAATCGGGCCCTAGTGGACATTATTACATCTCCTTGGGGACCCTTTCCTTTCATCCACTCGCTGTGACCGTTGTAAGCTTCAGCTGCCATCTTTATCACCTTCCAACTCTTGTTCCAGGAAACGAATTTCATCCCTAAGGCGTGCTGCCTCTTCAAATTGTTCGGCTTGGACCGCTTCGTCCATTTGCCGACGCAAGTCTTCTACTTCTTTTCTTTTTCGTATCAGCCCCCCCGTTCGGCGAGGAACCTTGCCTCGATGGACCCCTTGGCCATGAATCCTTTGCAAAAGAGGTGTCAACTGGACCGAAAAAGTATCATAACAGCTACTGCATCCAAAACGGCCAATCTTTTTGAAATCTTCAAAAGACAAACCGCATTTCTCGCATTGAAGCGAAGTAACAAGACTGCTTTTAGGTTGCACTTGGCTTTCAAAACTGCTTAAAAGCCCAGACAAGAAACTGTGCAGTGATACAGGTTCAGTTAAAAATCCCCATTCGCCTTTCGCTCTTGCACATTCTTCACAAAGAAAATATTCTTCCTTTTTGCCATTGACAACCTTAGTTAAATGCACTGTCGCTTTTTTCTCTTTACACTCTTGACAGAGCATTCCTACTCCTCCTTTCGTAAAGTCCAATACAGACTTTCGACAATAGACTTCAATATCCGACCCCGAATTATATCTTGGTAAGGAGAAAAACTGTTAAGGGTTTCGCGACGCAATATATTGCTCAACAAGAGTCCCTCGCGGGGGGTAATAATACTTTCCCCCTCCAAGCGTAAAATAATATCCAAGCCTTGTTGCTGGCTTACTTTGCCATCAAGAGCTTCATAGATGTTTGTCAAGAGTTTCACCGGGTCGCCCATCCTTAGCTTATATATTTCAACATAGCCACCACCGCCCCTTTGGCTTTCAACAATATAACCTCGATCCGGCGTAAAGCGTGTTTGTAATACATAGCTAATCTGGGAAGGGGCGCAATCAAAAAATGCCGCCACTTCATTTCTTTGGATACGCAACTTGCCCCGTTGCCCTTCGAGTAACCGCTCCAAATAATATTCAATCCGGGCAGCAAGGGTTCTCATCATACCACCCCTTTGATTTTGACTTTCCTTGACTTTCATTTTAATACAAATCCCTTGGCAGAGCAAATACTGTTAAGGGGATAAAATAAAACGTTTCACCTTATTTTATGCCTGTTTTAAATTTTAACATGATCTTACAAACATATTTAAAGATTATCATCCGGATTATACCTGTATTTCCTGTAAAGGTCCTCGTTGACTGCAGGCCAATCCTCTTGGACTTGGCGCAAAGCCGCCAAGTCCAACTGAGCTGATATTATAGCCGGCTCTTCCGGGTTATCAGCTATGGCAACCACACCATCTTCCCGGGCCGTTAATACTGCCGGTGCAAATATTCCGGCCTTGCCGGTCAACTTAAAGGATAAAAGGTTACCCACTAAGGCACTCTTAATTCCATAGACCGGAGTCTCTTGAACCCGGGCCCAAATACCACGCCAAGCCATATGTTCACTGTATTGCGGATTAGGGTCGGCAATGGGAATCAAGATAATCTCCGCGCCTCGTTGATAAGCTAAGCGAAAGGTCTCAAAATAGGTAGCATCCATACAAATGGGCATGGCAATCTTTGTCCCTAGCCTACTAGCAACTATTTCCAGCTTTTCTCCCCTGGTCATACCCCATTCTTCTTCAATGGGCATCAAGTTCAATTTCTTCTGTTGCAGTATTGGTCGACCGGCGGGATTGAAGATAATGCCCATATTATAAAGAAAGCCCTCTTCAACGGTTGGCATGCTACCGCCGGCAATGTACATCCCCGTCTTCCCGGCTAAGTAGCTTAAAACAGTATAGTAAACCGGGAAAAAATAGGGCGATACGAACCTAAATACATCCCCCGGCCTTAATTCCCCCTCCAAACCCTCATCAGCTTGCTTATCCAAGCCGGGAATTAGCCCCAATAAAGGCAAGCTTACGTTTTCCGGCAAAAGCACAAGATGGCTACCCGCCTTCCTTGCTTCCAGTATCGGTTGGACCAACCAGATAATGTAGTCGGCAATGGTCTCCGCCAAAAACAGCTTCATCTGAAGAGCTGTTACGCGAGGCTTATCTTTCGGTTCGGGTAAAGCCGGCAGATCAAAGGGCAAAGAGTCCAAATATCTTTTCAGTTTGCTTGGGGCGGTCTTCCATTTCAATATAGCCTTGAGCATAGAAAGTTTAATATCAAACATTACTCCCGCTCCCTTTTGAGTTAAGTTGGAATAAATCTTCGTAGGCAGCCCAATTGAGTTGTTTATGAACGGGAAATTGATTTTGGGCTGTTTCCAAGGCGGCCATATCCAAATAGTCCACCAAATTCTTGTAGCCTTGGGCAATAATCCCGGTCCTATCGATGGTTGCCTCACAGGGTGAATAAATCCCCCCCGGTCCATAAAGTTTCAAATTACCAATCTCGCCATGGAAACAAGCTTCCAAACCGAAAAAATGGTTTTGCTGAGTTTCTCGCCATAAGCCGGCCAACTTCATCCTTTCACTTTTTGCCACAATGTGGGCAGTCGGTGCAAGAATTATTTTCGCTCCCTTCATACCCAATATTCGGCTCGTTGCCGGGAAATACATATCGCTTCCTGCTAAAATGCCTATTTTCCCAAAAGGAGAATCGAATAGGTTTAAAGCATCTCCTTTAGAAATGCCCTTTTCCCAGATAAGGTGGGTTTGATATTGAAAACCGATGGTTTGTCCTTCATCGTTGATCAAACAGCTTTCTAAAAAAACTTCATCCCTTCTTCTTTGCGGAATTGTCCCGGGGCACAAAAATACCTGTAGATCCCCCGCCAAAGTACAATGAAAATAATAAAAGTTTTCGCAAAAATCAAATGTCATCTCTTGCAATATAGTTGCAAAATTATGGCCGCCGGAGGTCGGTTTCAGCAATGAGGCCCACAAAAATCCCGTCAAGCCAGGCAAAAGAACCAATTGAGCCCCCTTTTCAACCATACCTGTAACTAATCTTGTCACCAACTCCATATATTCTTCAATATCTTGGGGTAAAAAGTCAAAACCGACAATACCCACCTTCAATCCTTTCATTTTTTACATTTTCTCCTTCCCGAACCGGTAATAAAGGCTGTAACCTAAAAAACCCGCACAAGATGCAAAGGCCCGCCCTGTAAAAGCCCTTCCCGTAGTGGGATCAACGGTTTCACATGCCAGGCCGCCATCCAAGGCTGCATTCTTCAACCAAAGCATTCGGTCATGGACTTTATAACCAGCAAGGATCTCACCGGCAACAGATAAAACCCATGGATTGGCTGCGTGCAAAGCTCCCGTACCCGGACAAATTCCTTCTTCTTTGTAATAAGGGTTATAAGTTGAGTTAATCCACTTCATGGTATTCAAATACAAGGGATCCTCCGCTGTGAGAAATCCATAGTAGGGCAGGAGAGCCAGACTGCCGGGGGGATTTTCATAAAGTTCGTAGTTGCCTTGGCCGTCAAAGGTTCCTGCCAACACCTTCTCCCCTTCGGGCCCCCTGCAAACCGCATGCTTGAACAGCGCTTCTCTAATCTTTTTCCTTGTTTTAGCAATGCCGAGTCGCCCCAACCAAGTATCGGCAGATAATCTGCAGTGCCTTTTCAGGCTTGGCAGGCAACCCAAAGCTTTCCAAACCAAAACTTGATTGTAGGTGAGATAGGGATATGTGGGCGGATCATCGGCAGGATCCAAGAATGTCCCATAAAGATATTCATTATCACTTTTCCACCGACTTAATTGGCTTAAAAAATCCTTGATAATATCACTGATCGGCAATTTACTTAGTAAATCGTTTTTAGGCACCTGGCGGCAAAACATATCCAGGGCGATAATATAAGAACAGAGCTGATCCAACTCAAAACCTCCATAAAGAACGGTGCCGTTGATATATTGGCTGTGAATTCCTCCATTGCGCCAGTGTCGTTCGAAAACACCATAAAGGGCTTCCGCGGCCATCTCCTTATCTAAGATCAAAAGGCCGGGAAAACTCCAAAAGAGGGCATCCCTTGGCCAATAAGCCGCACTTACATAGTAGCGAGGACTTCGCGAGGTCAGTAGGTACAAATTTTCATCCTCAAAGCCACGACCGGCAGCAAAATAATAATTAAAAAACAGGTTGCGGTTGGCTAGTTTTTCAATATCCGAATCCTTTATCTTGATCTGGCGCTTTTGCAACCAGGAGACGGTATCGGTAAATAGAGTCTGCCAGCCGCAACGATTTAAATGGACAGAAGTTGTAGAGGCTCCGTCGCCTTCAATATTTATACCCATGTAAATAGGCCAAGTTATTTCTTGCCCGGGCTGCACCTCAAATTCTTTCTCCAAATAAAAATTAAGGATATCTTGATCCTCGGCCCTGATTTTATTCGCTGCACCTTTAAGGTCGGCATCGTTTATGGCATAACCATAATTGTCAGACTTTTCGCCCCGCAGAGCCAAGGCAGCCGATAACAACCCCCGCCTCAACTCCAAAACCAAAGATTCAGTCCAATCATCATACCAAAAGAAACGGTCGCCACGTAACTTATAACTCTTAAATATCGTGTGACAACAAACAGCCCAGGATCCTTCCAGGCCCATTGTTATCCTTTGGCTGGCATTACTCTTGTTCTTATAAAAAAAGATTATGGAAATCCCTTTCTCATCATAAGGAGCAAGATACGTCACCTCGCACCTACCTCGGGAAACATCAAATCCAAAACGGGGTATCCAATTTTGAATCAACATATGTTCGTGGGAGCGCAGAACAGCCCTTTGCTGATTTATTTTAAAATAAGGTGACAGGAAAGGTTTTTGGGCCGAACCTTTAAATTCAATCAAACCCAAAGCCCGCGAACTCAACAAATTTATGCTGCTAATCTCGCCCTGGGGCGAAATATCGGGTAAAGAAACATAATGGTTACCGGTTACTATTACTTCATCGGCCTTTTCTACCCTAGGAATTGTTATGATTTTAGTCATTGTGCCCAAAACCTCCTTTTACCATATATTTTCGTTTACAAGGTAGTTTTTCCTCTATTTTCTATTTCAATTTCCCTTATTTTTCCCCTATCCATCCTTGGAAAACGAAACAATTGCTCCCTACCCACCGACTTTACCCGATAAATATTTTTCAATATATTTTAAAACCCATCCCTGCTTTGGAGGGATGGGTTTGCGATTATTGGAAGAAAGAAATTTATATTAGGGGGTAACTTTAATATAAACATCCGTAGCATTTCTCTATAATTTATCACCAAGCTCTTCCATCGTTTCTATTTACCGGACCCAAGCCCTTCATGCCCATTACGGACCGGGAGGAATAATCAAGATAAGCCCCGCGGGCAAAATAGCGTCAGCCCCGGATAAATAATTGGCATCCAATATGGTTCGCACATCCCGGCCGTATTTTGTAGCAATAGCCAAAGCTTGTTCGCCCGCCTTGGTCGTATGTAAAGTGTGGGGAGCAGCAATGGCTTTATTTAAAGGCATCAGAAGCCGCCGGCCGGCCCTTAAGGTATCGGTATCACCCAAGCCGTTGATTCGCTGCAAAAGCACCACGGGAAGCAAATAGCGATCGGCAATGATTTCTATTGTTTCATTGCCTTGCACCAGATAGGATATGTTGAAAGCTTCGTATTTTTTAAATAAAATATTGTCATTTGTTAGAGGAATAAAAATTTCTGTTCCATCGGCCATCTCGTTCACCAATTGGCCATTGGCTTGATAAATCAAATTGGCTGAAACATCGAATTTATCCGCTATATCCGCCAATGATTCAGTACCTTTTACTTGATAAACCAGATAAATTATATCCAAAAAATTGATGACCTCGTATTTTCGCTTGTCCTGGGGAAATTTGTCGGTAGGAATGAGCAATGGCAAGCCGATATAAATATCGTTTGAATCATATATATTATTTATTGAAACAATCTCATCGACCTCTAAGTTGAAATACCGACTAATACTCCATAAAGTGTCTCCGGCTTTTACTTCATAAATAATATAGGGGTCGGTAACCTCTTCAGCAGCCTTTATGGAAGTATATACCTTCAACTGCTGACCGGCCTGCAACTGTGAAGGATTGGAAATGCCGTTCCATTCTGCCAACTCCTCCACACTTACGCCAAATTTATTGGCAATCATCCAAAGCGTCTCACCTACGTCAACCGTGTAATACTCCACTTCACCAAACACTGAGCCGTTGAATATAAGAATCATTAAAAACAAAATTAATAAATGTCGTTTTGTCAAAATTTACACCCCCTGTTGTCGAATGCCGCAAATTAGGGGCAATATTTTGGATAAATGTTGATTTTAAGGCCTTGTAGTATTCCTTTTTGGCAAGCTTGCCCTTGCTCTTCCCTAATCCCCCGGCGATCTAACCCTGTCTGCTAACTGTTTATGGCTTCTCCCACCGGACGCCGTCGGGGGTATCAATTAATATAAATCCGTGTTCAGCAAGAGTAGCCCGTATCTCATCTGCTCTTTTCCAATCTTTATTCTGCCTTGCTTCCTCCCGTTCGTTTACCAAATCAAGCAAATGAGCCGGTAAGGTTTTAGCTGTAATTGCTCTACTACGTCCTAAATCCAAACCAAAAACAGTATCCATCTCCATAATTAAGTCGTAATAGGCGGAACTCGGTTTAACACCACGAACAATATCCCACAAGACGGCCAAGCCTTGCGAAACATTCAAGTCGTCGTTTATGGCCTTGTGAAACAACCTACGATGGCCGGCCAACTCATGCTCATTTGATGAGCCGTTACCGGAAAAAGTATCTTCGTCCGATTCTTTTACGCTTCGGAAGTCCTCCAGGGAAGCCCTCAGTCGTTCCATGGCAGTGCTTGCCCCGTCAAGTGCTTGCCAAGTAAAATTCATTTTCTTTCGGTAGTGGGAATTCAATACCAAGTAGCGAAAAGCCAAAGGGTCGTAACCTTTTTCCTGCAAATCGGTTATCGTATAGACATTGCCCAAGCTTTTTGACATTTTGCCGCCATCGACCTGTAAAAATTCACCGTGCAACCAAAAATTAACGACATCTTCCCCGGTATATCCCCAATTTTGGGCTATTTCATTTTCGTGGTGAACAGGAACATGGTCAATTCCGCCGGTATGGATATCAAAAAAATCTTTTAAATATTTCAGACCCATTGCCGAACACTCAATATGCCACCCGGGATAACCCATACCCCACGGGCTTGCCCATTGCATGATGTGGTTTTTAGGAGCCTTTTTCCACAAAGCAAAATCGGCCGGATGCCTTTTCTCCGGATTAACTTCGACCCTGGCACCTTCCATTTGCTCCTCCAACTTGATGCCCGAAAGCTTTCCGTAATCGGGGAACCGGCTGATATCAAAATAGATTCCGTCACTTATTTCATAGGCCAATCCTTTGGCCAACAAGACTTCAACAAACTCAATCATTTCATCGATATGATCCGTTGCCTTGCAAGCAATCGTCGGTGGCAGTACATTAACTTCTTTGATATGGGCAAAAAAAACATCGGTATAGTATTGGGCTATCTCGTAAGGCGTCTTTTCTTCCCTTTTCGCACTCAATACCATCCTGTCCTCACCTTCATCAGAATCGGAAACCAAGTGCCCCACATCGGTAATATTCATAACATGTGTCACTTTATAACCATTGTATTGCAAGACCCTCTTGAGAATATCGGAAAATATGTAGGTCCTCAAGTTACCGATATGGGCGTACAAATAAACTGTAGGACCGCATGTATACAAACCTACCTTGTTTTTATCTTTGGGAATGAATATTTCTTTCTTTCTCGTTTTGGTGTTAAACAAATAAAGATCCATCGTTGCAACCTCCTGGCTTATAGATTAATCCGTTATGACATTTTTATGTATTTATAATGAGATATTACATATATCATCATCAATTCCTGCAAATTATCGATATTTGTCTGCCTCGATTAATACGTTAACCGTTGATGTCATGAAACATTGCCGGGTAATTTATACCGGAAATTAAGACAAAGAGACAGAGGTATCCACTCAGCCGGCTGAGGTGGTCAAGCAAAAAGCATTTCAAGCATTAGATTTAGCAGCCACCAAACAAGATTGGAAATTGGTCCCAGGGATAAACGGAAGCAGGGAAATCTTTAAAAGTTACGACTTTCTTCAGAGTCGGGTGATTGCAGGATATCTCATGAGAAAATAAAGCAATTTGTTGACCCGGGCTGTTACTATGGGGATCATACCTTAGATCCCCATAAAGAGGATGCCCCAAAGCATTGAGTTGGACTCTTATTTGATGGGGTCGGCCGGTAATTAAACTAATCTTCAATAAACTCAAACGTTTGCCGGCAGCCAGGCGAGTGTAGTCCAAAATGGCTTCCTTGGCATCTTTGCTTGCCTGAGCAACTATAGATACCATATTGGTTGCATAATCTTTGCTCAAGTAGTGCCTAAGTCGGGCACTTTTTTTCGGCCGACCTCGGACAACGGCCAAATAAACTTTTCGGAACTTCCGGTTTCTGATTTGCTTAGACAAACGTGCTGCGGCCTTGGAGGTTTTGGCGAAAACCATGACACCTCCCACTGGTCTATCCAAACGGTGGACCAAACCTAAATATACATTACCGGGTTTTTTGTACCTGATTTTTAAGTCGTTTTTCAGTAAGGTAAGCACATCAGCATCACCGGTTCTATCCGGTTGGGATAAGAGGTTGGGGGGCTTGTTAATAACCAGCAAATGGTTGTCTTCATATAAAATCGGTATTTTCATATTTGTTCACCTATTATAACCGTAATTGATTAAAAATTTACATCTTGTAACCACGACAAGAAACGGGCAAACAATTCATTCTGAGGGAACCGAACCTCAGATACACATATAAATTTCTTTTTACTAATTTACGACACCTCTTAAAACCATAATTTATCCAAAACTTTACCGGTTCCTCAAACCCTTCATATATTGGCTTTTGCTGCTGCCCGGCCTCCCTATGGCACGCTACTGCAATAAAGGACTTAAACTTGCTATGTAGAATACTCTCATAACACATTATAATGGAAAAAGGGTTGGAAAACATCTAACCCGAGAACTATTTTCTGGATTTATTATAATTTCAAGGAGGTTTACCGCAATGAAGAAAGGTTTTGTAATTTTTGCCGTATTATTGTTGTGTTTTGCTGTCTTTTCAGGTTGTGGGAGCAAAAAGGCCGAGAATGTTTTAAAAGTTGGCACTGAAGCAACATTCCCGCCCTTCGAATCCACCGATGATGATGAAAATATCATCGGCTTTGACATCGACATTATAAAACATATCGCCAAGGACAATGATTGGAAGATTGAGGTGGTGCATTTGCCCTTCGACAGCCTGATTGAATCCCTGCAAACGGATAAACTTGATGTGGTAATTGCCGCCATGACAATCAATGAAGATAGGGCAGCGAAGGTATTGTTCAGTGCTCCCTACTTTGACGCTTCCCAAGTAATGGTTGTCCGGGAAAATGACAATCGGAATTTTGGTATAGACGATATTGTTGCAATGGATTTAATCGTAGCGGTACAAATGGGAACAACAGGTTCTTTTGAGGGGGAAGACATATTCGGGACTTCTGACCACTCCAATCTCAAACAATACAAAAGAGTCAATGAAGCTTTTATGGATCTAAAAAATGGTCGGGTTGACTTAGTTATTATTGACGAACCGGTCGCTAAAAACTACATGGCCCATCTGGGCGGTTTGAAGATTCTCGGCGTTCCCTTTACCAATGAACAATACGGGATTGCCGTTAAAAAGACTAATACCGATATAATGGATAAAATCGATGCCTCCCTTAAAAAAATGATGACCGGCAACGAGTATAACGAAATCTTCGAAAAATGGTTTGGTAATTAACCGAAGCCATGAAATTCATTAATTTTAAACTAATCATTCAGACTTTACCCAAATTATTGGATGGGGCAAAATTATCCCTTTTAATAAGCCTATGCTCCGTCATCTTGGGTATTTCAATGGGAGTAATCGTAGCCATCGGACGCTTGTCCAAATTCAAACCCTTTAAAGCCTTGGCCGGTGCCTATGTCTCTTTTATCAGAGGCACACCTATGATTGTGCAGATATTTATCGTCCACTACGGATTAGCCGAATTGGGACTTAAATTACCGGCCCTGGCTTCCGGGATTACAGCCTTAAGCTTTAACAGTGCCGCCTATATGGGCGAAGTATTCAGAGGCGGTATCCAATCCATTGACACCGGCCAATCCCAAGCAGGTCTTTCCTTAGGTCTGACACCATTCCAAGTCTTCCGTTATATCATTTTTCCCCAAGCCTTTAGAAGAGTCATTCCGTCGATGGGCAATGAAATGGTAACCTTGACCAAAGATTCTTCCCTGGTAAATTTCATTGCCATAGCTGAATTAACTTACAGAGCTACCTTGATCGCCTCGCGTACTTATGAGTATTTCACAATGTATATCGGTATTGCATTGGTTTACTTTGCCATTACTTTCATACTATCACAGCTATTGGCTCTTTTGGAAAGGAGGATGGGACCCTATGATTCGGATACTCAACCTCAAAAAAGCCTTCGGAGACAATGAAGTCCTTAAAGGGGTTTCAACATCTATAAATCGGGGAGAAGTTGTTGTAATAATCGGTGCAAGCGGTTCCGGTAAGAGTACCTTGCTTCGTTGTGTCAACCTTTTGGAAGAACCCAATGGAGGCGAAATCTGGATCGATGGCCGGGAGGTCACTGCCAAAAATGTTGCTAAACATGAAGTTCGCCGGGAAACCGGTATGGTCTTTCAACAGTTCAACCTTTTTCCCCACAAAAGGGTCATTGACAATATAACCTTGGCTCCGGTAAAAGTACGGGGAATACCTCACAAGGAAGCTGAGCATATCGCTATGGATCTTTTGGCCAAGGTGGACTTGGCCGATAAGGCAAGGGCTTGGCCCCATCAACTGTCCGGTGGCCAGCAACAACGGGTTGCCATTGCCAGAGCTTTAGCTATGCAACCAAAAGTCATGCTCTTTGATGAAGTAACCTCAGCTTTGGACCCCGGTATGACGGGCGAAGTCCTCAATGTAATGAAGGAATTGGCCAAAGACGGTATGACCATGCTGGTCGTAACCCATGAGATGGCTTTTGCCAGGGAAGCCGGTGACAAGATTGTTTTTATCCACGAAGGTATCATCGTGGAGGAAGGGCCTCCTTCCCAACTCTTGGTTGAACCTAAACATAAAGCCACCCAAGAATTCTTAAGTAAAGTCCTGTAAAAAAACAATCTTTTAAAAAATATAAATCCCGCCGGTATTTCCGGCGGGATTTATATTTTGTCTTAACTGTTTTTTCTTTACAATCTAAATGCACCCGGCAAACAAATTCAAACTTCCCCGGCCTATTCTTCTTCCGGCTCATCAAAGAATTCTTTTCCGTCCCCGGGAAAAAATTCTTCAAAATCCTTGAAATCAACATGCCTGTTTGGCTCTTTAAATTCCGCAATATAACTTGTCAATCTCCTGGGAGTATCTTCATTCCATCCTAGAGAAATAAAGCTGCCATCGGTAATAATGGGACTTTTTAATAAAGCAGGATCCTTTTTAACCAAAGAATAAACCTCTTGAGGTGACAGATTAGAGTCCTCATCCTTAATTAGTTCATATACTTCACACCCAAGAAGGAAAGCAAAGCCTTCCAATTCCTCCAATATGGGAATATCTTTTTGCAAATCAATGGTCAAATAGTCAACGTTATTTTCATCAAACCAATCAAATGCCGCTTCACAATCTTGACAGAAGGAAATTGTG
Source organism: uncultured Halanaerobiales bacterium (assembly GCA_964568715.1). Taxonomy (GTDB): domain Bacteria; phylum Bacillota; class Halanaerobiia; order B1SED10-174; family B1SED10-174; genus CAZMQU01. The sequence goes on along the minus strand of CAZMQU010000006.1, from coordinate 52,543 downwards.
TATATCAGAAAACCCAAAATAAACACCTCCAATATAAATATACATTACTGTACTTTGCCGTGGTTCCAATAATTTCTCATTCTTGGGCTTGAAAGATCCGGTCAAAAATCTTTTATTTTTAAGTGCCATCCTTTTTCCGGCGACCTGCAAATATTAAATACCTGATTCGGCTTTTAAAAAAAGCTGGCACAAACACATACCGTCCCTCTCAATCTCTGCCTCGTGCCACTTGCAAGGGCATATTTTAGCCAAGTCCTCTTTAAGGTTGCCGGTTACGGGACGACAGGGACAATATTGCCGCTTGTATTTCTTCTTGTTAGCAACCAGCCCCTCAATTATCATATCGTATATTTCCCGGTCCGGGTTAAGGATATAACCTCTTTTCCGTGCATAAGTTTCAGCAAATCTATCGACGGCATCTCGTTCATTTTTCGACAAATTAACGGCCTCCTTTATTTTTCTTGGAAAATAATCAATTATTGTAGATTGTCGGTTATTTTTTTGTTTAAAGTCTTGTACCTTTCACTTTGGTAACAAAGAAATTGATCCAAAGAAATTTGGGCTGATTGCTTTTTAAGGGTACAAGCGAAATATTGGTCCAATGTTTCAACAAATAACAAAACAGCTAGCTGCAAAAGGTCCTTGCCTCGTACGGGTTGGCTTGTATCAAATGGGACTCTTGACAATTCCTGCGCATCCTCCCCTTCTAAAAATGACCTGATGTAGGCAAGATTTTTTTTATAAGAATCAAAGCAGATAACAATATCAACGGACAAAATCCCCAGCTTATGCCCCGCTTCCTCGATCCATGTCAGAAATTCATCGCAACCATAAGCGTCAACAATATCTTGCTTGAAAATAGCAAATGTGGCCGGTAATAATTCTTTTAGATTATCTACAAATCTATTTTTATGATTCATTTCATATTCCTCCGTCGCGTCATAATATTATCATTTTTACAAGCCTTCCGACATCTTATAGGCATCTGTTTTCACTCATCTTAAGGACAATCCTATCGATGTAAATAATCTGTTCGTCAAAGAAAATAGCTATTCCTGCTTAAAAATAACGGCCTTTTCAAAATGATATAAATGGAATACTAGAGGAAGATAAATACTTCTGTTGAAACTATCTTTAGTAATTAATATGCGCGCAATGATTGCCTCCGGCAAATCATCAATATCATTACCCGGACGCGATCGCCAATAATGTCGTACTTGATTGGAGGCTCCGGCAATGGAAAAAGATTGTATCTTTTGTTCCTTTCCCCCCGACAAAATTATTGTCAAAAATGAACTGGCTCTTGCTTTTTTTGATAAATACCCCGTCAACCGCGGCCACACACTACTGGTCCCTAAAAGGCATTTTGCCTATATCTCTGACGCAACGTCCCGGGAAATTCTTGCCTTGCATGAATTGGCCCTGGAGGTGCAAAGGTATTTAACAAAAGAATTTAGACCGGATGGCTTTAATTTCGGCATAAATCAAGGAGAGGTAGCCGGCCAAACGATATTCCATCTCCATATCCATATCATACCCCGTTACTTGGGAGATGTGAAAAACCCTCGCGGTGGAATACGAAATTTTAAGGATAATCTCATCCGCTATTAAATTAACAAAAATAATTCCTTTGAAAATACCCGCTATCAATCGTCGGGTGTTTTTTTGTCTAAAAATATGCACCGGTAATTTTTTTCTTTCATAAAATGTATTGTCGTCGGCTAAATATATCTACCCGGCCGTTTAATTATAAACCGGCCCTGGGTTTAAACATAGAAAAGTGAGGTCTTAAAAATCATGAAGAAAGAACTATCGCTGGTCGATATTCCAATAAAAAAGCAATGTACAGTTTTGGGCTTGAATGCCGCCGGCTTAACTCGTCGGCGCTTGTTGGATTTAGGTTTGGTCCCGGGTACGGTAATCACCAAGTTAAGGTACAGCCCTATTGGTGATCCGGCCGCTTACATTGTCAAAGATGCGGTCATAGCACTCCGCCGGGAAGAAGGTAAAAGGGTACTCGTTTTGCCCTTTGCTGAAACCGGGGAATTGGAAAATGAATAAGAGTGCAACTAATAATTTAAATGTTTTTGGCTTAGGGCAAAATTCCGCCGGAAGCATTCCCCCCGACATTCCCATTGTTGCCTTGGCAGGCAATCCCAATACGGGCAAAAGTACGGTCTTCAATGCTCTTACCGGATTAAAACAGCACACCGGCAACTGGCCCGGCAAAACCGTCTTACAGGCTTGGGGCATATTTACCCATAAGAACCAAAAATTCCTCTTAGTCGATTTACCCGGCACCTATTCTTTGATTGCCAATTCGGAAGAAGAAAGAATCGCCCGGGACTTTATATGTTTCGTTAATCCTGCCGTTACAATCATAATCACGGATGCTACTTGCCTGGAGCGTAACCTAAATCTGACCTTGCAGGTTTTGGAGATAACCGCGCAAGCCATTGTCTGTGTAAACCTAATTGATGAAGCCAAACGTAAGGGCATAAAAATTGATATAAAAGCTCTTAATCAATCTCTGGGTGTTCCGGTTTTAGCTACAACAGCCCGCGATGGGAAAGGTCTCGACGAATTAAAAGACTCCATATTAGCCATGGTGCATAATAATATTTCCCTCTCCCCTCATCAAGTTTCTTATCCGGACTTGATAGAAAAAAAAATATGCAAATGGCAAAAATGCTTGCAAGAAATATTGCCGACAAATATTAATCCCCGTTGGGCGGCATTGAAGATCCTGGAAGGGGATCAAGATTTATTGCAAAAATTGAAAAAAATAAGTGAATAAGGGGAAAAAAGATGGACAAGAGAAAAGTATGGCAAAAGATGGCCTCAGAAAGTAACAACGTTAAAAAAGACTTACCGACAGATTGGGCTGATTTGGTCGTCGGCAGCATTTATAAGGATGCGGAAGACATCTTGGCCAAGACTGTGACAAAACGTAAAAATTATAAAGACGGCAGCCAACGTATCGACGATATTATTACTTCAAAATACTTGGCCTTTCCGCTAATGGCAGCCTTGCTGGGGCTTATATTTTGGCTTAGCATCCAGGGGGCTGAATATCCCTCCGAATTTTTATTCAAATTGTTTATGAATTGCCAAGATTATCTTACAAAGGGATTTCAATATTTACAGGCACCTGCTTGGCTGCATGGTGTATTGGTTTTAGGGGTTTACAGAACATTAGCTTGGGTCATTGCCGTCATGCTCCCCCCTATGGCCATTTTTTTCCCCCTTTTTACCTTCTTTGAAGATTTAGGCTATTTACCCCGCATCGCCTTCAACCTGGATCGTTTCTTTAAAATTGCCGGCGCCCATGGCAAGCAGGCCTTGACAATGGCCATGGGCTTTGGTTGCAATGCCGCCGGCGTTATTGCCTGCCGTATCATCGACTCACCCCGGGAAAAATTAATCGCTATTCTAACCAATACATTTGTACCCTGCAACGGTCGCTTTCCCCTCCTATTGACGATGGCGGCACTTTTAGCGGGAGGATTGGCTTCTTCAAGCTACAATTCCCTTTTGGCAACTTCGATAGTCGTTATTATGGTATTGGTTGGTATAGCCATAACTCTAATGGTATCATTTTTCCTTTCCCGCACTTTTTTAAAAGGTGAGTCTTCATCTTTTACTTTGGAATTGCCCCCCTACAGGCGCCCCCAAATTGGTCGTATCCTCATCCGATCCTTCCTGGACCGAACTCTTTTTGTTCTTAGTCGAGCAGTCATTGTAGCCGCTCCGGCCGGAGCAATCACCTATCTGCTGGCCAATATTTATATTGGCGATGCCAATTTAATCAGCCATATAGCAGGATTTCTCGATCCTTTCGGTCGCCTGATAGGCCTGGATGGCTTTATTGTTATGGCCTTTATCGTTGCCTTGCCTGCCAACGAGATCGTTATACCAATTTTAATCATGAGCTACCTGTCTTTGGATACCATGCACGAAATGGCTACTTTGCAGACTATGCGGGAAATCTTTTCAGCCAATGGCTGGAATATTATAACCATTCTCAATACAATGCTTTTCTCCCTACTACACTTTCCCTGCGGTACCACCCTTTTGACCATAAAGAAAGAGGCGGGAACAAAATGGGCACTTTTCGGTGCAATGATGCCTACAATTGTAGCAATTCTAGTCTGTTTTATCGTTGCCCGTCTGGCTTCTTTGTTGAGTATCATTTAACTGCTGATTAACGATAAATAAACAGTAATGGAAAACAATTAACACGGGCAAGCAAGATTGCAGCCTAAAAACAAAATAAAGGGAGGCAGAGTTATTCTGCCTCCTTGCTTATCCGTTTAAAAATATCCAGATCGATATATACCATATTTTATCAGTACTTCAGCCACCTTAAATGATTTCAAATATCGGCCCGACAGGAAATCGAGCCAAGGCTGTCCTGTTTTTCCGGCTATATAATTATTATACTTTGCCAACGATAAAAAAATACCTACTCTTGCCTCGGATCGAGGGCGTCCCGCAAACCGTCACCAATAAAATTAATGCTCAAAATTGATAAAAAAATGGCAACACCGGGGGGAATCCACATCCAGGGATAATTGCGCAAATACAATAAGGGGCGTGCACTGTTAAGCATATTGCCCCAGCTGGGTGAGGGGGGCGGTACCCCCAAACCCAAAAAACTCAAACTGGCCTCTGAAAGAATGGCACCGGCAATAGCGCCCAGAATAACGCCGATGACCAAAGATATGGAGACCGATACGATACCAACGGTCAATGAAATCCGTCCGCCATACAATGTTCTGGTCAATACGTCCCTTCCCATGTCATCGGTACCCAAAAGATGTTCTCCCGAAGGCGGTTGTTTTTGTTGCCGATAATTGGACCTATTGGGATCATGAGGGGTCAAGAAAGGGGCAAATGTTGCCAATAGAATAAATATACCAAGAATAACAGTACCCAATAAAGCCAGACGGTTTTTCTTAAATCTGCGCCAGGCCACGCGCCAAGGAGATTCGATATTTCTTCTGGTTTCGATATTACTTTCCATTGCTTGTCCCTCCTCAATCATACCTTATTCTGGGATCAGCCAGAGCATATGAGATATCGGCTACAACATTTCCTATAAATATCAGGACGGCAAACATCAAATTTATTCCCATCATTACAGGGTAATTCCGCTCGTGGGTAGCCTGTATACCTAGCAAACCCAAGCCGGGCCACGAAAAAATCGACTCCACTATAATGGCACCGGAAAATATTAGGGGTATCAAATAACCCATCAAAGTCAGAATCGGAATCATTGCATTGCGCAAAGCATGTTTATAGATAACAACTCTTTCCCGCAGCCCTTTGGCTTTTGCGGTACGCAAGTAGTCCTGGCGAATTACTTCCAAAGCCCCAACCCAGAATAATGCTCGCAACCGAAAGTAATATCGTCTTGGGCATGCGTTCGGCAATCAACTCAGCAACAGGGCGGCGTCCACTATCGAAGGATTTTCCCAAATCACCCCGCAAAACTCCGCCTAACCAAGAAAAGTAGCGACTGATAAAGGGCTGATCCAAGCCTAGCTAGGCCTCACGTTGTTCAATGAGACGGGGATCAAGTTCCGGTATACCTCGTAGGTGGCTAACAGGACTGCCCGGAGCAAAGTCGATTATCAAATACAAAAGAAAAGTAAATCCCAATATTACCGGTATTCCTTGCAGTAGAGTCCGGCGCAATAAATATATCCACATATACTATCACTCCGCCTTTTCTAAATTGGTATGGCAGGCTTACAAGGGCCTGCCATACCATCTTTTACTATAAACATACTAGTTGAGGTCTTTCAACCAAATGGTGCTCAAGTAGTCAGCCCCGAAGCTGAACAAACCTCCCGGGCCAGGATTGGTATCAATTCCTTGCACTCTTTCGTTTATGGAGGCAATTTCAACGCCATAAGAGATAAAAATGTACGGCAATTCGCTGTTGATCAAACGTTGCCATTCTGCATATATTTCCGCCCGTTTATTCACATCCAACTCCACGCGGCCCATATCAATCAACTCGTCGGAACGGGTATTGATAAAACCGGGGTCATTCCACGGTGAAGTTGAATACAAGATTGAGTAGGTATCCGGGTCAACGGCCAAGTTCCAAGCCAACGCATACATATCAAATTCACGGGCATCTATCCGGTCGACGGCAGCACTGAATTCCAGGGGCCGCAAATTAACCTTGATACCGATGTCTGCTAGGTTTTGTTGGAACAATAAAACTTCTTGCTCACCTTGGCGAGTCCCTTCCGAGTATACAAACTCGAATTCAAATCTCTGACCATCTTTTTCCAAAATTCCGTCCCGACCGGGCTTCCACCCTGCATCGGCCAAGAGTTTTTTGGCCTTCTCAGGATTATAGGCATAATCATTGATGCCTTCTTCGGTAAAAGCCCAGGAGGCTTGGGGCATGGGTGCGTTGGCCACGATACCGAAACCGTCACGGATAAATTCAACGATGGTTTCCCGATCATAGGCATAAGTCATTGCTTGGCGGACATTGCGATCGGCAAACAAATCCAGCCTCAAATTGAAACAAGCATAGTTATGGTAAAGCGTATTGTGTAATCATCAATTACCTCTATCCCTTCTACATCATCAGTCAATCCTTCATTGTAATCTTCGGCACCCTTAAGGACGCGGAAATCTCCGAAGCGGACCCCTGTATAATCAGGATGGCAAATAGTCCGGTATGTAAAAGCAACATCTTTTGCAGTCAGCTCAACGCCATCATGGAATTTCACACCCTCATTGAGGTGGAAAGTAATCGACAACCCATCTTCGGAAAACTCCCAACTTTTTGCAATGCGCGGTTCCGGCTGTAAATCCGGCCCTATGGCAATTAAGCCATCGTATATTACGTTGATAATGGTGCCGTCATATACTTCGGTGTAGAGAATAGGATTGAACATGCCGCGCGGGTTTTGGGTCATACCCCACCGAAAAGTTCCTCCCTTTTTACATCATTTTTCATTTTTTATAAGAAAGAGCGATTCAAAAACTGAATTGATACCAAGTATTGACATATTTACACCCTTCCCCCCAAATACTTGCAGGAAATTGAATAACTACACCGTAATTTAATAGTAGGAGAATTATTAAAGCCGGGGAGGTGCATTAATGAGAAAGAAGTGGTGGCATTATCCTATAAGGATTATTGATAGCTTATTGGATAGAGTAGCTGCGGTTGTCGGTGTATTTGTCCTAGTCCAGTTTCCGCAATTTTTCAGTCAATACATACAAAGGCTGGGCGGCCATCTTGACGAAGCTCGCAGAATCGTTGACCTCTATATTAAAGCGGCCAATTCACTGAATTTGACCTTTGAAGAATACGTAAGTATACACCTGGCAGCAAACAACCCGGTTTTCGTTACTTCCGGCGAACAAATTAGCCAAATCACCGAACGATTCTATGCCTTGGAAAAATCCTTGTTCAAGCTACTAGAGGCAACACCTCTTACCCGTTTATGGACTTTTTTACGGGAGGCTGATTGGGAGATAGCAGCCCAAACCTGGCGTTATTTTACACCGGGAATCCCCACCACAGTGGAAGGCCTGATATACGCCATAGTGGGCCTCTTCCTCGGTTGGGGTATCTATAGTGGCATCAGAGGCCTCTACTACCTGATTAAAGACTATTTCACTACAAAAACAAGAAAAAAGAAATACACCATACGGGGTTAAAAGTTTCGATGTCCTTTGCAAACCCTTTTCTCGGGCCCTCTTTACCAAACCTTTATCGTAGTTAGCGGTTTTGATATCTATTTCAAGGTTGCTCCATTTTTAACCGGGGCTCCGGATTTGCTGGCAACAACTTAAATACATTGCAAAGACAAACCTTGCCTGGCTATGTTAACCTTAATTGCGTTTTCAGCCGGCATTATTTATTTTTTTATAATTCCCTTATTTTGTTAAAAATAAATTACTTTAAAGGGGATCTTTGAGCCCTCCTAAAGCATGCTACAATTTGCATAAGTTAATAATTATTGTTAGTATAAAAGGGTAGTCCCGGTCATAACGAATTGGTTGGTTACAAAACAATATATATTATTACAAGAGGTGTTGGAAAATGACAAGAAATGATGACTCGGCAATAAAGAAACCATCCCGGGATGAAATAAGATTAATGGTAGCAGCGGCACAACTTTCATATGAAAAAGAAATGACTCAAGAACAAGTCGGCAAAATTCTGGGAGTTTCCAGGCCTAAGGTCTCCAGATTGCTCCGTCAAGCCCGGCAACACGGAATTGTGGAAATAAAAATCCAAAACCCACTGTCCCGTAATTCCGAAGTACAATCCACTTTGTTGGAGACATTCGGCCTACTCGATGCAATTGTAGTCCCCTCCATGGTTGACAAGCAAGAAGTCATTGTTCCCAAAATAGCCACTGAGGCGGCGCGCTATATAATGAACAATATGCCCAGCCAATCCGTCTTGGGATTAGGCAGAGGAAAAACAATTTACGAAACCGCCATGGCCCTTAAAACAAAAAAACACACCCGTCCTACAGTGTTACCACTATCGGGAGGAATTGGCGAATATGATGCCGATAGACCTTTCAATGAAATAATTAATCGAGCAGCCAAGGCTTTAGGCGGAGTCGCAAAATACCTATACGCCCCGGCACTCTTGGATGATGAAAAATACCGGGCATCGGTCTTGGAAGAACCTCGCTCCCGTGAAGTTGTAAGCCTATGGGATAAACTGGATTGGGTGGTTCTTGGCATAGGCACTGTTCACCAAGCAAGGGAACCTAATCCATATTACGATAGTGCGTTGGATGCTTTTCTGAAGGAAACAAAGGCACATCCTGTAACAGAAGTCAATTTACAGTTTATCCTACCGGACGGTCGGATACCTACTACTTGCGAAGGAAGGCTTGTTGCCGCTACAGAAAAACAAATCAAAAAAGCCAAGGTGCGTTTGGCGGTTGCCGGCGGCATCTATAAGCTGGAAGCCATACACGCAACACTACTGTCAGGTTTGATTAATGTTCTAATCACAGATGAAAATACCGCCCTTGAACTACTGAAACTACGCAAATAATTACTTATCTAAAAAATACAGCATTAACAGGCTTTTAAGGTTCGCAATTCAATTTAACAGGGCACTTCATATGCAAGCCGAATACTCCGATCTTTAGAGTCTTGCTATGGATATTATCCCAAACAAGTAAGGGCTGGAGACAAATTGCCTCCAGCCCTTCTCTATTGGTTTACATCACATTTTCCCTTTTCACACCAGCCACGCTAGTCTGTCTTTTAGATGAGTTCCGGTAAGTCCCCATTTAACCCGTCATCCTTCTTTTTGTCTGCGACAAATACCAGCAAAAATGCTGCAAGACCGGTAATAACGGTTATTTCAATGACCGATAGACCAATCGATTTGGCAACTATGAAAGCAATTACAAATATCGGAATCGTCTTCTTGTCACCGATGGTAGACAGCAACAAGGCAATGCCCAGGCTGGGTAACAGTTGCCCAATAGCAAACAAGGGTTTGGAAATAGATGAAAGGATATTATTCAATCCTGCTAAAACCGTTGCATCACCCAGTGCATATACCAAGGCCGCAACCGGTACGATGGAGAAGATGGCCAAAACCAATTGTGGCAGCCAGAGATTCCAGAGGGATAGCCCCCTAAGGTTACCTTCTTTAGCATGTTTCTCTGCTATCCGGTTAAAAAAGGTACACCAAGTCATCCTGGCTACGAAGCGCATAGTCCCGACAGTACCTAAAGCTACCGCCATTGCCAGAGCAGCATCAATAGCAGAATCACCTAAGCTAGGCCTAAGGAGTATGGCCAAAGCAGCCCCGGCCGTGCCGGCCAGAGCCGTATCACTGGGCATAGAACCTCCCGCAACTATGACACCCATATAAATTAATTGAATGGAGATGCCCACCTGAAGACCGGTGGCAACGTCGCCTAAAATTAACCCAACTAGGGGTCCTATGACGAGCGGCTTGGAAAAAATAGAGTAGCCGATATTTGGAAACCAAGGACAGTCATATAGATAATAAATTAGACCAATCAATGAAGCTTGAAGAACACTAACAGTCATTTCTGCATCTCCCCTCTCTTAAATTATACCCAGTAGGCCAAAGACAGTACCTATAGCCACCAAGATTCCTAACACCTTTAAGCTTGAAGTACCTTTCTTAAATAGACTGTATAACAAAAGAACCACTGAGATTGACAACAGCCCGGGCAATATTGCATCAAATAACCCTTCTTGAAGGCTGAAGCTACCGGTAGCTCCAAAGTTAAAGACCAAAGAGGTTCTAATATTAATAAAACTACTTGTCAACGCCCCTAAAACCGCACAACCCAAGATAGAAGCAAAACGCATGAATTTGTCCATCAACCCACCGGAAATCAACTTATCCACTGCGGAAACCCCGAGTCTATAGCCGTTGTGAAAACAATAGTAACCGATGGCCAACAATAGGCTACTGCTGAGAAGAACATAAAGAATAGGCCCCATTATACTTCCATTGGATGAAATGCTAATACCCAATGCTAGGAGCACCGGAATAATTATTCCTTGCACCAAAGAATCTCCCACTCCGGCAAAGGGCCCCATAAAACTTGTCTTGAGACTGGTTATTGCTTCATCTGGTACTTCTGCACCGTTAGCCTTAGCCTCTTCCATGCCCAAGACAGCACCAGTAATCATACCGCCTGTGTAAGGCTCAGTGTTAAAAAAGGCCGTATGCCGCCCTAAAGTTTCACCCAGCTCCTCTTTCTCTTTGTACAGTTCAGCCATGGCCGGAGCAACTGCTTGGCAAAAACCCAAGCCTTGGTACCGCTCATAGCTGTAGCTTGTATGGGCTAGACACAACCATCTAAACCATGCCCTGGTAATGTCTCTTTTGGAAAGCTTCTTTTTACCAGACATTATTTTACCCCCATTTTTATTATATTTTGTTGCTATCAAGACCACGGACTTGCACAAGAATCCGGGTCCTTAAACCAATACAACGAATCAATCTTTCTGACATATTACCACACGAAAGGCGTTGGGATCGATTGCCCGTTCAAAAGCCGCTTGGCAATCTTCAAAATCATATACACTGTCAATCAGCTCATCCATTTTCAACATTCCGAAATGCATAAGACGTATAACTTGAACAAATTCTCGCACTCCGGGGTTTACAACGCCCAAAATTTCATATTCTTTGCTATGCATCCTGCCAAAAGAAATTGGAACGGGCAAATCAGGATACTGGGAACTGTAGGCCAATAATTTTCCTTTCGGAGCCAACATCTCAATAGCTTGATTCCATACATCGGGAATGGGAGTGGTATTTATAACCACCTCTGCCCCCCGCCCATCCGTGACACTGCGGACAAACTCTACAGGGTCTTTGTCAGTAGGATCCACTACCAAGTCAGCACCGTTTGCCAAAGCTTTTTCTCTGCGATCCTCCATCGGCTCACTGACGATAACACGAGCACCCCGGAGTTTACAAAGTTGAATATGACATACTCCCATCATTCCGGCCCCTATTATTACAACCGTATCGCCGATTTCAATACGGGCAGTATTAACACTATGCAAACAACAAGCAACAGGTTCTGTAAGGGCAGCATATTTAGGTTCCACCCCTAGGGGGACCTTATTAACATTAACATAGGGAATAAGCATGTATTGTGCCAGTGCACCGCCAATAATAGTACCGTCAAAATCAAAGGGAGGATTCGCATAGGCAAGATTCTGACATTGAGTATTATTGCCTGTCTTACATGCATCACATTGCCCACAGTACACCAAATCAAAGACAACCTTATCACCAACTGAAAAATTGTTTACCTTATCTCCTACTTCGGCTATCTCTCCGAATCCCTCATGACCACCTATGAAAGGAAAACCGGTCTTTTTAATCCCGAGGAAGCTTCTTTGTTCCACTGTACATAGTGAAGTGGCTCTCACCCGGACAAGTAATTCATAAGCACCCGGAACAGGTTTTGGACACTCTATAACTTCTACTTTCTTTAATCCTGTAACTGCAATAGCTTTCATACTTTTACCCACCGGAACACCTCCTTTCTATCCTTTATAAAAGTGTCTTGGCATCAACGGCCCTTTCATCCGGAGTCGCCTGGCAAACAACCTTCACTCCTAGCCTGATAAGCTCACGCATGGTGTCCTTTTCGTCAGCATTTGCATAAATATTACGATGGAACTTTTCTCTGGATTCATTCCTTTGCATTCCACCCACGGTTAATTCATCAACAACAACTCCGCCCTTTAAAAGTCGGAGAATCGTCTCAGGCAATTTTACAATAACCAGTGCACGGTACTGAGGGTGGTCAATTACCTTGGGCAGTAAATCTATCCCCCGCTCCACCGTGATTACATCAACGCTTGTTCCTCGCGGTGCAAGTGCCCGGCAGATGTTGGTAAGCATTGTATCTGCTGCTACACCGTCGTCCACGATATAAATCTTGTTGGCATTATAACGGCTTACCCACTTGGTAGCAACTTGGCCATGGATCAAACGGTCATCCACACGGAATAATTGAATCATAAGCAAAGCCCCTCCAATCTTTATGCGCTTTATCTAACCCTTGTTCTCGGATCCAAGAAGTTGAATGTAGTACATTACCTTCTCTTTGCATCCCTTTGCCATGGCATTATACATGTTATAGACGGCGTTGCCCTCTGTGCCGGATTCCAGCAAACCGTCAATTGTCGCTCGTTTAATATCATTGGCCAAATTAACTTTGCTGATACCAAGCCGGCATGCTTTACGCAAATTCTCCTCACCTGTACCTGAGCCACCATGGAGAACAAGCGGTACGGGGACTTTTTCTCTAAGTTCCTTTAAGCGGTCAAAATGTATTTTAGGTGTCCCTTTATAAACACCATGGGCAGTACCAACAGCAACAGCCAGACAATCACAGCCCGTTTCTTCAACAAAACGAACAGCCTCATCCGGATCAGTTAAAGCTGCCGTCCCATCCACATCGTAATTCACACCTATTCCCACGTGGCCCAGCTCTGCCTCTACGCTGGCTCCTACGGCATGGGCAATCTTAACCAGTTCCTTAACTTCAGCAACATTTTGCTCATAAGGGAGGTGTGACCGGTCAACCATTATAGAAGGAAAACCTGCCGAAATAGCCGTTACACAATTCTCAAAGCTCATACCATGATCAAGGATAAACGTTACCGGAACACTGGCCCGGATTGCCAGATCCGTCATTATTCGCCCAAAATATCGGATATCCGGATTGGCTGAATAACCCACGCCAATAATAATGGGTGAACGAAGTTCCTCGGCGGCCTCCAGCACTGCACGCAAGTTGTGTTCATTATCAACATTAGGAGCAGGAACCCCATAGTGCCCTTTTCTGGCACGGTCTAAAATGTCTTTTGCGGTAGTTAACATTCGCGCTGCCTCCTTTGTTTTATTATTTATAAGCCATACGGTAAATCTGAAGTATTGCCTTCTCGTCGAGGGGAACAAAGGCATCAAGCAAGTCAGGACCAGCTGTATCCCGAGCCATGGCCTCAAAATTTTCTTCACCAATTCCAATCTCGCTCAAAGTGGAAGGCAACCCCATTTCTATAAAAAAATCGCGGGTCTTTTGAATTGCTTTTTCAGCAATATCATATGCCGCGAGATTTTGATCAATATCCCAAACGTTGATTCCGTATTCTACAAAGCGATACAAGGTTTTATCGTTCAAAGCATATTCCATCCAATAGGGAGTCAGTATTGCTAAAGCAACCCCGTGGGTAGTATCATAATAGGCCGAAAGAGTATTTGCCAAAGGATGCACGGTAGTTACAGCATCATTGCCAAGACGATTAATACCATTCATACCCCAGGGGGCAGCCCATAATAGGTTGGCACGGGCTTCGTAATTGTTTGGTTCTTCAATAGCTATCGGACCATAATGTATAAGGGTCTTGAGAAATCCTTCGGCCAACCTATGCTGCAAATATGCACCTTTGACATGGCTAAAGTAATTTTCCAGGAAATGAGACATAATGTCGGCAGTGCCGGCTGCAGTTTGCTCCCTTGGTACAGTCATTGTTATGGTAGGATCCATAATTGCCACTTTGGGATAATAGTGGTAGCTATAGGAGCCTTGCTTCAATTTTTTGTCCGGATCACTTATAACTGTAATCGGATCCATTTCAGAACCTGTCGCTGCAATTGTTACAACAACACATAGAGGCAGATTATCAGTAATCAGGGAAGGATTCACCAAGATATCCCAAGGATCCTCTGCTGTCTTGGCAGCACAACTAACCAGCTTGCCGGTATCAATGGTACTGCCACCACCGACTGCCAGAACAAAATCCACCTGATTCTCTTTACATATTTTGACACCTGCCTCGACAGGACCAATACGGGGATTGGGTTCGATACCTGTCAACTCAAAAATTCTGCACCCGTTATCCCTCAATAAATTCATTATTTCATCATAAAGTCCCGTCTTTTCCAAAAAACCATCATAAATAACAAGAACACGGTTTCCGAAGCGTTCCACAATGGTCTTCAGGGCAATGAGTTGCCCCTTTCCAAAATACACCTCCGTAGGCACATTCCAGTAGAAGTTATTCATTTATTTCCTCCTAAGTTGGTTTGATGGATATTGCATCTATCTGCTATGAAATAAAAAGTCTTCTTCCGTCCGTATTTGAAAAATAACTGTAAAGTAAAGATCAATTTTAATTTATAATCTTTCTAAATCACCCAAGGATTCATTAGTACCGGAAGTTTCTGCCGATTTTGTATCATTTATAAACTTGTTTATATCGTATACCCCACTGCTTCCCGCCTCCATAAGTCGATCAATTAAATCTTGATCGGAGGACATCTCCCTTGACGCAGTAGCCTCCAGCAACATTGGCAAGCTTACTCCGGTAACAGCACAAAAATCCAAGTCGAAGCATTTTGCAACCAACTGATTGAAGGGCGTACCTCCAAACAAATCCACTAAAATTATGGGACTGCCGCCAAATTCTTCAATTTTAGCCCTAATTTTTCTGCCATATTCCTCAATATTTGCCCCCTCATACAAAGACAGAGCCGTAGCTTTTTTTATATCTCCGCAGATCATCTTGGCTGACTCAAGGAGAGAAGGGGCTAGGGACCCATGAGATAAAATCAGGATTGCCCTCTCTTTGTTAGTCTTCATTCTTAATACCTCCAAAATAGTATTTGCCTATCTTGACAAACTGCCGGAACATTTTCTGGCAAAATAAATTATTAAATTTTTGAGCACAAATAGCCACTAGAATCCAATTACCTTTTCTCTGAACATATTCTCAGTACATTGCATGCACCATATTAAGCGTTAATAACCAGTATATCATTGGTAAAGATAGGAGTTTTGCTTATTTCAAGGTGAGAAAAGCTGGCGCCTGCCTGTATGAAAATCTGTGCAGAACATTTGTTAAATTTATTATATAGTATCTCTAACTTGCGGTCAAGGTCAATTTAATATTGGCCTTAACCCGGAACATCTTACCACTTTAAAACCCTGAATATTTAATTTATCTAATCGCAAGCTTAATCGCCTATGGTCTTTCCACTTGTTATATTATGTTGGCCTACTTCTTAAAAATAAGGATAACAAAAAAGCAGGGTTAACCCTGCTTTAATATTTGGTGGAGATAGGCGGATTTGAACCGCCGACTTCCTGCGTGCGAGGCAGGCGCTCTCCCACTGAGCTATATCCCCAATCATAGGCCGCTGCTAAATATATTATAATTTGAACAACATAATAATACAAGGGGTTAAAAAATGCCGGCTAAAAAGCAGTTCGGCAGAAAATTTTATTGCCCAAAATTATTTACCCATGTTTTTAACGGCTTTGGCAACCCTGTGCAAGCCTTCCTGCAAAGTGGAGCGGGGACAACCAAAATTAATCCTTTGAAAACCTTCGCCAACCGAACCAAAATTTGGACCATTGACAAAACCGACCCTAGCTTGGTGGATCATAAAGTCATGAAGGGCCGACCCGGGCAACTCAAGCCCCCGGCAGTCGAGCCAACCGACAAAAGTTCCCTCCGGTTTAATAATTTTCAAGGCCGGTATGTTTTCTGCGATAAATGTGCTGAGAAACTCCATATTGTCTTGCAAATAAAGGAGCAATTGTTCGAGCCAAGGCAAGCCGCTATTGTAGGCTTCTTCTGTAGCGATTTGACCAAAAAGGCTTATCCCACCCAAACAGAGTTTTTCTAATCCAACCTTGAACTTCTCTAAAAGACGGTTATTGGAAATTACAACCAAGGAAGTCTTAAGCCCGGCAATATTGAAGGTCTTGCTCGGTGCCAAGCAGGTAATGGTTCTTGCAGCCAATTCATCGCTGATTGCGGCAAAAGGAAGGTGTTTGTAAGCCGGAAAGACAATATCGGACCAAATTTCATCGGATATAATCAATACATTCTTTTTTATACATAATTGCCCCAACTTCTCCAATTCTTCTCTTTTCCACACTCGGCCAACCGGATTGTGGGGGCTGCAAAACAGTAGAACTTTCACCTCGTCCAGGCTTTGTTCCAGTCTTTCAAAATCCATAACATAGCGACCATTCTCCAAGATAAGGGGACAATCAACGACTTGACGATCGTTATTTTGTACCAAAGAAAAAAAAGGCGGATAAACCGGTGACTGCAAAAGTACCTTGTCCCCGGGTTCTGTAAAGATACGGACTGCCAAAGCAAGCGCCGGTACCACACCGGGGGAGTTGACCAGCCACTCCTCCTTTATACACCAACCGTGACGTCGTTCCAGCCAACTGACGACGGATCTATAAAAATCGGCGGAAGTCTTTGTATACCCATATATACCATGGGCCGCTCTCTTTTTAACAGCCTCCATTACAGTTGGTGGGGCCAAAAAATCCATATCGGCAATCCATAAGGGTAAAACCGAATTCTCACCAAAAACATCCTTCACCCCATCCCACTTTGAAGAACACGTTCCATGCCTATCGATCAAACCATCAAAATCATAACCCATTGCCAGATGCACCGCCTTTAATTTTTTATTCAAAATGTATCGATGACAACTATTGTTGTATATAGCTATTGCTTTATCGGCTTATCGATTAAAAAATTTTTTACCATACGGTTAACTTTGCCGGCCAGCTCAATTTGTGGTGCATGGCCACATTTATTTAAAATAACCACCTTGAAATTTTCCAATCCTTCGACTGCTTTACAAATTAAATCCGTATCGACAACTTGATCCTGCCTGCCGCATATTATTAAAGTATCGTTCTTGATCAAGGGCAATTTATCAATAATGCGATTGCTGTTTGTTCCTTTTACAGTTCTGATGGCACCTTTACGCCATTCTTTACTATTAAAACGTTTTTCGAACATATCCACAACCCGTTCATTGACATGGCCACCGCGATGAAAAACGCTACCGATTATCGCTTCATGATCATATCGACTAACCCCATCCACAATGGGAAGGCGTTCCTCCCCCCCCATGCCCGATGGGCAAACCAATACCAACTTACCGACTTTATCAGGATTCTTACATGCATACTCGGCGGCAACCTGCCCACCCAAACTGCTACCAACCAAATGATAGGGAGGAATCTGCACAAAATTATCCAGAAACAGGGTTAGCTGAGAAACAAGAAAATCAACGGTTATAGGTAATTTTTGCTCGATTCGCTCTTGTATAACAGGCCCTTCGTAAACGATATACTCAGGAGAGTGAACGTCAAAATAGCTTCGCCAGTAATCGATATTACGGAACCAAGTTTCTGCCTGTCCGGCCAAACCATTGACCAAAATAAGGGGATCTTTTTCAAAAATGGTGCCTTTGTTTAAAATGATACCCATGATTCTTGAAAAATGCATATTCTTTACCATGATGGCCTCCTGCCTTGCCGAGAAACATATATTATTTTCTCCGATATTTAGTTCCATTTCCTTATTAAATCTACCACATATTAATTATTAAAGTCAAGGTTCCCCCATTAATAAAGGGCAGACTCCGTCTAAGAACGACAATAAAATTTTTTAAAACAAAATAACTATTTTTCTTAATTTGGTTGACAACGGCCATCGTCTTCATTATGCTTAATATTGTAAGCTAAAAGCTATTTTTGCCGGGCAGGGAGGCCAAGTAATGCTTGATTTTAAGGAAATAAATCAACACATTCACCATACCCTTCAAGAACTGCTAAAGGTTGCCAAACTAAGACCCAAAAGTATTCTTGTGGTCGGTTGCAGTACCAGCGAAGTAAACGGAAAAAAGATTGGTTCGGCATCGAACATCGAAATCGCCCAATCAATTTATGCCGCACTGATGCCGATTATTGAACAAGAAGAGCTTTTCCTGGCAGTCCAATGTTGCGAGCACCTTAATCGCGCCCTAATTGTAACGGAAGAGTGTGCAAAGAATTACAATTTGGAGGAAGTATCCGTGGTACCTCATCTCCATGCCGGAGGAGCTTTGGCGACCCTGGCTTACGAAAAACAAACCGGTGCAATAGCTGTAGAAAAGGTTGCCGGCCACGCTGGAATGGATATCGGTGATACTTTCATCGGCATGCATTTAAAGAGGGTAATCGTCCCCGTCCGCTTGCCGATTAAAAAGATAGGAAAAGCAAACTTGACTTTAGCCAGGACAAGGCCACCGCTGATAGGTGGTGAACGGGCAAAATACCCGGCCGGGGCAGGTACAAAATAATTACCGGACACCGGATAATGACAACGGTATTGGCATACTAAGTATCGGTGTGAAGGGAATCCTATAAAGTATATAAAACTAAAAGCTAAAAAACATAAAAGAGGCTGTTAAATCGCCTCTTTTTTATTTCAATTGAAATATTTTTACTTTAAAACCTCCAAAATACATATTCAGGTAAATTCAATATAATGACAATAATCATGGGGCAAAAACAACAGCCCCATTAATTATTGTAGCGATATTTTCTTTTTAAAAAGAAAGAATACAAAAACAGCCCGCCGAGAAACCCGCCAATATGTGCCCACCAAGCTATGCCGCCAATACCAACATTTTCAAAGAAAGCCATCATCCCATACAATAATTGTGTTATAAACCAAATACCGATAAAGATGACGGAAGGTAAAGAAATCAAGCGCGGTATTATAAAAATAGGTACAAGGGTAAGGACCCGAGCCCCGGGAAAAAGAAGCATATAAGCTGCCATCACCCCGGCAATGGCTCCGGAAGCCCCAATGGACGGGACAAGGGATCGAGATTCCAAATATATATGAGATATGCCGGCAATAATTCCGCAAATAAGGTAAAACATCAAGAAAGAAAAGGAACCCATCCGATCCTCTACATTATCGCCGAAGAGCCAAAGTATCCACATATTACTCAATATATGTTGGAAGCTACCATGTAAAAACATTGACGAAACCAAAGTATAGTAATTTGTTTTAATTTCTTGAGAAAAAAAAGATGCCGGTATAAGACTGTATTTGGCCAGAAATTGCATTAATTGATATTGCGGCAGCTTTATTTGGTAAATAAATATAATTATATTCAGTGCGATTAATCCCCAGGTCACTATCGGAATTTTTTGTCGGATGACATCATCTTTAATAGGAAACATCGCCATTTATATCCTTTCTAAAGCTTTTTAAATCCCGGTAAGCGTAACATCAGTAAACTTGTAGCTATTACAAAAAAGCCGTTTATCACTAAAACCACGGACACATTTATTATCGTCAATGCAAACCCAAAGACAACTTGTGCCAAAGATACAAGGCCGCCGCCTAAAGTGCCAATAAAACCCAATGCCTTACCACGTAAATAATCCGGAATCTGGGATTGAATCAAAGTCAAAACCGTAACTGTAACTATACCCATGCACAAACCCAAAAATACTGCATCGACCACCAAAAGTATATAAGTCAGCTTGGCGGATACCTCTCCCAAAAGGCCAACCAGGGAACCCATCGTGAAAAAAGCCAAACCAAAGCCAAGCAATCCGATTGTTAAATATATATATTTCTTGGTTATCTTTTTTCGGGCGCCAAAATACAAGGAGGCAACAAGGACGCCAGTAGATATCGCAGAAGTCAATAAACCCAACCTGAAGCTGCTCATCTTTAAGACACCCTCAATAATAGTCGGCAAAATCAAGGTGCCGATTGGAACCGCAAAAAAGCTTACTATTCCTAAGGAAATATAGAGCCCCAATATTAACTTGTCGCGCCTGATAAATTGGATGCCTTCCTTCATATCCGCCCAAAATGTTGGTTTTTCTTTTTGGTTTTCCCGGGCTGAAGGGGGTATTTCCATTAATGATTCAAAAAAAGATGATATCATATACACAATGCCCATCATAATGAAGGTTCCCGCTATACCGACAATTTCAATTAAAAAACCACCCAAAGCCGGACCAACCAAACCAGATAAAGTTGAGGTCATTTGAACCATCGAATTAGCCTGAGTCAGTTGGTTTTTATTAACCAAATTTGGCACGCTGGACATCATTGCCGGACGGAAAAAAGCCATAAAAGTACCGACAAAAAACATTCCCATAGCCAAAAGAGGCAAAGTAAGCCTCCCCTTGGTCAAAAGATAGCCCATTAATAAAACGAGAATCCCGGTAAGCAAATCAGTTATTACAATAAAGCGTTTGCGTGGCCAGCGGTCAACATAAGTACCCGCCACGGGGCCTAAGAATATCTCCGGAATACCGATAAACAGAAGAAGCGTACCAAGCACTGCAGTATGTCCGGTAGTACTGATTACCCACCAAATCAAGGCCAACTGTGTTATACTCAGAGCAAATTTTGAGGCTATTTGACCGGTCCATAAGAGCATAAAATTTTTATTACGGAGAAGCTTTTTGGAATATTTTATCTCGCTTTGTTCTTCTACCATTGATATTCTCCTTTTCGGAACATATGCCCGTGGATGACTTGAAATGACAAACCCATTCTATCAACAAATATTATTAACGTCAAATCATACAAAAAAAATAGTAAACAGCTCCCTAACCTCATAAGATACACAAAATACCGTTATTCCCAAAAATAATATTCAACCGTAGGTTTTCCTACATAAACTGCAAGAACACTCAGCAGTTTTACCTTTTGCACTACAAAAAACAGAAGCAAAGAGGGCCACCCAAACCCGGAATTGGGCGCCCCTCTCCTTGGTGGGGGGTTAATATCAAATTAATACACAATAATCTTATAATTTTATTTCTACATTTTTCTTTGGATTCCTTCTTTTGTTTTGTCTTTACTCCTTTTATCAACTTCCTTGTATACTACCCACCTGAAAAATATCCGGAAATCGGCCCGGCAAAGATACTATTCCGCGCCAATATCTTAACACATTTTCAGTACATATTAATCACCATTAAAAGGATTCTTCGGCGAATTGTAGAAGTATTAAGCGATAATTTAAGAAGGAGGAAGGTTAATGGCAAATAAATTAAAAATTATCCATGCATCTGACCTCCACTTGGGATACCCCTTCCCTTATTTATCAATGAAAAAAGGGGATACAAGAAGGGCAGAGCTTAGGCAAGCTTTCACACAAATCATTGAAATCAGCAAAAACGAAGGTGTGCCATTACTTCTTTGGGCAGGGAATCTTTTTCACACCGAGCCATACATCACGGACAATCTATTTAATTTTGTCTGTGATGGCTTTTCATCTATACCGGAAGTTAAAATATTGTTAATTCCGGGTGACTGTGACCGGGGGCTTCCTCATTCGTTTCATATCAATAGAGACTGGCCAAAAAATGTCCATGTATTTCAAGGGGACTGGGAACTTTTATCTTTGCCGGAACTGGATACCGACATCTACGGTTTAGGTAATCAACCGCAACCAGACGTAGAATATAACCCCTTTGCCAACCTGCAAATTAAAAACCCGGAAGCCACGAATATACTTTTGCTGCAAGTTCCCCAATCAAGTGGCAATACCGACAATTCAAATAGTTCTTTGCATGCTTTGGATTTACAATTGACCGGTGCAACATACATTGCTTTGGGCAATAACTATGCAAGACAAGTATATCAGGTTGGCAATCGTATCATAGGCTCATATCCGGGCAGTCCCGAACCTTTGCACTTCAATCAAAAAGAGGCACACGGTATCAATTTGGTTACATTTGATATTCAAGGTGCCCATATTAAATTCTTACCTTTAAGCCAAAGGCACCATTACGAAGAAACAGTGGATATCACCGGTCTCAATGACCTTGACAAAATAGCCGACAGAATAAAAGAATTAATTCCGGAGGCAAAAAGAAAACAAAATATGTTTAGATTATTCTTGGAAGGTACTGTGGATTCGAATTTGATAGTGGATAAAGAATCATTAATAAAACAGCTGTCCGAGGATTTCTTTTTTCTGGCCCTCGAAGACAATTCAGTACCGGATTATAATATCGAAAATATAGCCCAAAATCATACCGTACAAGCTATTTTTGTCGAAAGAATGCAGGAGCTGATCAAACAAGAACAAGACCCCAGAAGAAGGAAGATTATGAAAAAGGCATTTTATTACGGATTGGATGCATTCATAAAAGGTAAGGTGAACCTAAGATGAAAATTAAAAAACTGGACATCAAAGGTTTTGGTCGTTTCAAGGATAAGACAATTGAACTTGGCGATGGGTTTAATATTATTCAGGGACACAACGAGTCCGGCAAAACAACGATGCAAAGGTTTATCTTGGCAATGTTCTATGGTTTCACAGATCCCAACTTCATCCACCGTCGCTTTATTCCCGATCATTCCCAACTGCGACCCTGGAATACAGAGACTTATGCAGGCAGCTTGGAATATCATTTGGGTGGCGCATATTACTTGATAGAAAGGAACTTCAATGAAAAAGATTACGGTTTGCGTTTGTTGGAAGCCAGAACCGGTATCGACCAAACCAGTCGCTATCCTACCGATCGACGCGGCGAAGTTCTTTTTGCCGAAGAACAGCTGGGCTTCAACAAGATGATTTTTACCAATACCATCTTCATCGGTCAACTTGCCAGTCGTAGCGAAAAAGAACTGGTCAAAGAAGTAAGTGAGAAAATTATCAATATCGAACAAGCCGGTATTGAAAAGATATCGATTGATAAAATCCTTGCATCAATAAATCAAAGCCGTAAAGATTTGAACACCAGATTGCAACCATCATTGCAAACAGCAAAAATCAAGGTGGAAGAAACGCTGAAAGAGCAAGAAAAAATGAAGGCACTTCTAGCTAAAAAGCAAGAAACCCGTGTAAAAATTATCGACTTGCAAAAAAGGTTAACCCAATTAAACAATCTCCGGGAAAGAACCGAAAATAAACTTGTCGTACTACAATACAAGAAGATTGAAGATCAGTTGAGAAAAATTGAAGAATATGAAAAACGAAATATCGAATTGCAAAATCAAATCGGAAAACAACGACCCCTTGAGAGTTTCCCCCTCGAAGATGAAGCTGTAATCATTAGTATCGAAGAAAATATCAAGATACGCAACGAACAGATTCAGCAAATCAAAAATAAAGAAGCCGAACTGAAGGCAAAGCTTGCACAAATCGATGCCGAGCTGAAAGAGAAAAGGCAATTCACAGATTTCAAAGAAGACAGTGCGGCAGAACTGAGGCTTCTTTATCAGGACCTTGCTGAACTGAACGAAGAAATCAGCCGACAAGCAAAATCAATTGAAGACTGCCAAGCCCAATTGGAAATAAAAAAACATGAAATTAAAAACTCTTTCCGGGGAATCGATACATTGAATCCTGATGATAAAACAAAAATAAAGGAACTCGATCAACAAATCAAAGATCCGGAGGTCCGGCTGCAAGAAAAAGAATTACAGTTTACCAGGGAACGTCTTGATCATCTAATCAGCCAAAGGGGACAGAAGGCCGGCAATATAATATTCTCGCTCTTTGCCGCCATTGCAATACTAGTTATCGCGTACTTCATTCCTCTGCCCACCAATTTATTAGGCCTTAGCAATTTCATTAAATTCTTACTCCCCCTGCCGGCCCTTTTCTTCCTGATCTCTCTTCTGCAAAGAATGAAAATAAAAAAGAAGATCCAGGAGCTGGAAATACTCGAAAGCGAATTAATGGAAAGCAGGCGGACCCAACAAAAAAATATGGAGCTCCTACAGCAAGAAAGGCGTCGCTTATTTGATAGGGCAGGCATAACAAGTGTAAACGAATTGGATGAAAAATGGGAATCATATCGGGAAATCTCCCAAGAAGCTGAACAATTGAAAAGAGAATTAGCATCTTTAAATAGTCGATTGCAAAAAAGCCGCGCTTCCGCCCAAGAAAAAAAGGAACGCATCAAGGAAACACTAAATAAAGCAGGTATCCTTACAGGCGCTTCTCCCGCCTCCGACGATGTCGATACATTCCACAGTGTTCTCGAGAAACATTTTTACAAAGAAAGAGAAAAAAACATCCTAACCCAACGAATGGTTGAATTGCAACATGAGCTGCAATCGTTGCGAACCATTGTTGCCGAAGCCCAAGAAAAAAGGTTGCATTTATTCAACAATGCAGGCGTAGCCGATTTGACGGAGTTCAACGAAAAAGCACAGCAACATCGTCGTTTCATTGAGCTGCAAAAAGAACATAAAGAAGTAATCACAACATTGAATGCACTGCTGGAGGGTACCGACAGAAGCCAATTGAAAGTTTATCAGAATAAAGCATTACCTTTATTATCTTCAAAAAATTATGCCGACCTAAGCCTTGATGACTACCCTACCTTGGAAAAAGAATATGAAGGACTGGAAAAAGAAATATATCGCACCGAACAGGAAGAAGCAATCCTTACCGAACAGGTTAAAACCCAAAATACTTATGTTGCAGATTGTTTCCAAGTCGAACACAATCTCAATCTTTGGGAAAGTATTTTTGAAGATTTAAAATTAAAGGATGAAGCACTGGATACCGCCATCAGAATTATAAAGATGATTAATAGGGAAAAACAAATGGAATTTGCTCCAAGACTAAATCAGGAAGCCGCTGCCATCGTCAACCATATTACAAACGGAAAATATAATTTCCTGCAAATTGATAAAAATCTAAATATCTCTCTTCTGGAACCCGGCCGGCAAAGGTATATCGACCTGTCAAGCGTCAGTATGGGTACGGTTGATCAAGTTTATTTCGCCTTCCGGATTGCTTTGGCTGATATCCTCTACAAAGGATCGGGGCGTTTACCGCTGATATTGGATGACAGTTTTACCCAATATGATGACGACCGTTTGCTCAAAGTTATGGAACTTCTGATGAGCTTTTCCCGCGAACGACAGGTCATCTTGTTCTGTGCCCGCCAAAAAGAGCTTGATGTGATAAACTCATTGCCGGGAGCAGCCACCGCTACCAAGATAAGTTTAGGATGATAGCGCCACTTTTCAATAACACTTTTCTTGCTTGGAGGTAGATAATTTGCAAAAGAAACTCGTTGATTTGGTGGCAAAGAGTCGGGCTGATTTTTGTGAAATACGGATTGAAAAAATAAAAGAAACCGCCATTAATTTTCAAGGTAAAAAATTGGACAGCCTGAAACTCAACTATAATTCCGGCGGTGCCATTAGGGTCTTTATTGACGGAGGCTGGGGATTCACCTCCTTTAACAGCCTTGATAACTTGGAAGCCAAATTAAGGCAAGCGGAAGAGCAGGCAAAACTTATCAGCCAATTTAAAAGGACAAACAGCAGTTTAGCACCGGTAAAACCGATCCTTGACCATGTTTATGTTTCTTATCGCGAAGACCCTAACAAGATCAGCTTGGAAGAAAAAATTGAACTTTTGGAAAACTACAACAGTCTGTATTTGAATGCTCATGAAAAAATTATCGGTACAAGGATAATATATTTTGATAAACATAAGGATTGGCACCTAGCTAACTCTGAAGGCACTTATATTTATCAGGAAAAAATGGACTTAGGCGGCCACTTGGGTGTCAGTGCATCCGATGGTGTGGAAACCGTATCGGAAAGTGTTTCTTTCGGCTCTTCCAATGACTTTTCCGTAGCCCGCAACTTGGATGATGCGGTACGGGAAACTGCCCAGCGGGTAATCGAGCTTTTATACGCTCCCACCATCAAAGGAGGCGAATATACGGTTATTCTTGATCCTGAAATGGCCGGTCTTTTCATCCATGAAGCTTTTGGCCATCTCAGTGAGGCCGATGATATATATGCGGACAAAAACTTGGCAAAATTAATGGCATTGGGTAACCGCTACGGCAAACCTATTTTAAATGTCTATGATAGCGGGCTGGAAACCGGAGCCCGCGGTTTTTTTAAATATGATGACGAAGGGGTTCCCACCGAGAAAACATACATCCTCAAAGGGGGCTTATTAGTTGGACACTTACACTCACGCGAGTCCGCTGCAATGATGGAGGCAAAACCGACCGGTAATGCCCGGGCCTTGGATTATCGCTTCCCGCCGATTTGCCGCATGCGAACAACCTGCATTGAAAACGGCACCACCCCCTTTAGCGAAATGCTGGCCGATGTGGAGGAGGGAGTCTACGCCGTAGGGGGCTACGGCGGTGAAACCAACGGCGAATTATTTACCTTTACTGCAAGTCGCGGCTATATGATAAGGGGAGGCAAGGTTGCCGAGATGGTTAAGAATGTAACCCTCAGCGGCAATGTTTTTCACACCCTCAACAACATAGATAAGATCGGTAACGACTTTGTGATTAAAGATAATTCCGGCGGCTGTGGCAAAGGTGAACAAGCTCCTTTGCCTACCAGTGAAGGCGCGCCACATATCAGAATAAAAAATGTTGTTGTCGGAGGTGAAGGTCAATGATCTCACTCTTGGCAAAATTGCAAACGGGAGAAGCAGGAGATCTCTCCAAACAAAACAGTTTAATTACTAATATAGAATTCAAAAATAACCGTTTGAAAAATATTGATACAAGGGAAGTTTACCGCGAAACTCTCCGCTTGCTTGTTGAAAAAAAAATGGGAACGGCCTTCGTGACTGATCCAAAGCACCACAATCTATTATTGGATTATGCAAGAAAGGCCACTAACTGGGGCAATCCTGTAAACTATCACTTGCCGGGTCCTTCATCTATAATCCAGCCGGCCATTCGTGATCCTCAAATAACGGGCCGGACCTGGCAAAAGCTATTGGAACCAGCACAAAGATTTATCGATAAGGCTAAAAAATACCATAAGGACTGCCAGGCCGCAGTGAAAATAAAAATTGAGGAAAATGAATTCAGTTATGCCAATACGGAGGGTATCGATGAGTCCTTTCCGGCAACAGCAATTTCGATTATCTTAAGTCTAAGCCTAATTGAGGGAAAAAATATGTTGGAAGACTATATATGGCTTAACCATACCCACTTGGATGAAATAAGCTGGCAAGACGCCGAAGAAAGAATATTTACCAACATCGACAGGGGGCGGACCAATGTTAAGCTGCCGTCGGGCAGTTACCCTGTCCTTTTTACCCCCGAGGCTGCCGCAGATATTCTCCATCCTCTACAAGCCTGCCTCAACGGGAAAGCCGTCGTAAGAGGTTTATCACCCTGGTTAGGACAACTGGAAAAAAGAATCTTTCATGAAAGCTTAACAGTAACCAACGATGGACTGCTGGATCGGGGGATTGCCAGCAGGCCTTTCGATAACGAAGGAATTCCTTGCCAAACCTTTCCGCTTATAGAAAAGGGGTACCTGAAAAACTTTTTATTGGACTTGGCCACTGCCCAAGAACTTGTCTTGCCGCCTCGTGGCACAGCGGGCAGCAATGGCCCCCAAGCCAATAATATGATTATGGAACCAGGCTCGCAAAGTTACAAAGAAATCATTAATAGTATGGAAGAGGGTGTATTGATTGCCGCAACTATGGGCGCTTGGGCCGGCAATCCTTATGGCGGACAGGTCAGCGGCAATATATATTTAGGCTACAAAATTGAAGGAGGAAAGATTAAAGGCAGGATCAAAGACGCAATGTTTTCTGTCAATACATTCAAGGCTCTATTGAATCAAGTCGGTTCAATCAGCTCGGAACGCCGCTGGACAGGAAATCTTTTGTTACCTTATATTTTACTGGAGGATATATATATTGCAGTAAAAAGTTAAGAAATGGAGTTGATATATTGGCTCCCAAGTCAAAATATGCCAACTTGAAAAATGTCTTTATTTTTTGTTTTTTAACATGGCTTTTACTAACAACTATATTGTTTCTTCTTTTTACGGCCGACATGCAGGGGCAAATATCTCTTAATCAATACTTGCGCTTTATCCTTGCTCCCATAAAAGGAGATTCCATTATTTCCCGCCACTATCACCAACCCGTCGGTCCTATACTCCGTGAAAGAACACTCAAGTCACTGATTATAATAATCCCATCCCTTTGCATCGCCTCCCTAATTGCCTATCGTTACTCCCAGGGAAAAAATAGACTTGATTGCTTACCTTTGACAATTTCTCTGTATGCCACCCCTCTCTTCTGGCTGGCAATGCTTTTCATAGCCTTCAGCCTCAAAATGGGGTTATCTATCCAGGCAAATGTTTTTTTTACTGTTTTTCTGGCGTCTGTGCACTTGACGAGCATATTTTTAACGGTAACCCATAAAGCTAAAATACAATGCACAAATCATACAGCCTTAACTTGGGGTATTGGGAAAAAAACGGCCGGCATTTCCGCAAACGATATTTATCTTTACCCCTTTATTGTCAATCAAATTTTGAGGAAATTGCCCTTTTTTGTTTTGTTCATCCTTGGCAATTACATGCTCTTGGAATTTGTAACCGGTTGGGGCGGCTTGGGCCGAGAGTTTCTCCAAAGCCTTTTTATATCAGATATGCAGCTTGCTTTGGCAATCTCCCTCTATGTAACCGGTCTGACCGTATTTATTAACTTAATTCTCTTTTTAATGGCAAACTTTTATCCAAAAAACTTTAAGCCTCGGGTTTGAATCAAAACACAGGGGCTTAAATATTTAAAATAATAAGGATGGTTTTCGAAAATGGAGAAGTTATCTTGGAGAGATATTCTCAGACCCTACGCCGAAAAGGCCAAAGAAAAAAGCTTGCAACTAATAACAACCCCTCGTAGCTTAATTTGTAGTCTCATATTATTAATCTTTTTTTTCATTGCAATATTCACCAATACTTTTACCGCAGAGAAAGAGCCGTCCACTAGTTATTTTTTTACTGAAGGAACCCTATTAAGGTATAAAGACCCTGCTTGGGAAAAAGAAAACCTGGCTGCTGATCAAATACTTAACGATTTTACCCTAGCACCCGCCGGGGAAGTTACAATCGTTGGTAATAAAGGACTGGTTATTGAGCTACAAGCATCCGGTGATCCAACTTCCCGCCATATCAGCGAAATTGATTTGTACACCGTTGATATAAAGAACGAACTGGGTTTTATAGCCGGTCAAAAAGGCACAATCTTTTACCTTGCCGACGATGAGTGGATTTCAATGGAATCACCGACGGACCAAACCATCTTCCAAATAAAAATTTTTGACTCCTCCCACGCGCTGGCTGTCGGCAAAAGTGGAACCCTATTGGAATATGACGGCGAAAGCTGGAATCCGGTGGAAACGCCGACCTTAAACGATCTTTACGGGATTGCTTTTTTATCCGAGCGGGAAGCAATTGCAGTTGGCCAAAAGGGAACAATATTGCATATCGATGAAGATGAAATAACGGTTGCAACCGTCAACTGCGATGAAACGTTGACTTCCTCACTCCTTGCCATCAGTGTCATTTTGCCTGACAAAATCATGGTGGTGGGCGAGGAAGGTATTATTTTGTCTTACGAAGAAGGCGTCTGGCAACCGATGTCTTCACCTGAATTCGGAACCCTCAACACCATTATTCTCACCGATCACGACCATGGATATATCGGTGGAGAAGAAGGCATTTTTCTCGTTTACGAAGATTCCCTTTGGCAACATACCCATATCGACTTTTTGGGTCCCATCAATAGAATCAAAGTTGCAAATAAAGAATTGGTTGCATTGAGCGGCCAGCCGTATTTAAAACAATTAGTTCCTCCTTCCCCAAACCATTATCTTGGTACCGACTTGCAGGGGAGAGATTTATATGTCCGATTCATCCATGCATTTAAAGACAGTATGTTAACGGCTTCTTTGGTTGCAACAATTTTAGTGGCCGGCTTGTTTATTTTTGCCCTTCTTTTTGGATCTAAGCTTCCCTTGCATAAATTATTTTTATTCTATGTTCTACCTCCCCTCTTTGTGGGAATTATTGTTTCTCTAAAAACAAGTCAATACTTGCCGGTTATAGTATTGTCCGTCCTGCCTCCGGCGGCGATTCGTTTATACCCCAAATTGTTCAAGCTCAGCCAAGAATATAAGGACCTACCTTGGCGTAACCATCTTTCAGCCTTCAATACTGATCGATGGCTTCTGCAACCTTTATTGGCCATTGCTTATTTTTTAAAAGCTATAGTACCGGTCTTTATAAATGCTTTAGCCTGGGCTTTAACAATCGAATCCGGGCTGAGCTTCTTGGGATTCCATCCCCCTTCTCTTTTAAGCTGGGGCACGATGCTTTGTGATGCTTATTGGAGCAATAACTGGTTTGGGGCATGGTGGTGGTTTGTGCCACCGGGTTTGGCTATAACATTGGTCTTGGTCGCCATCTATTTGCTCACGGAACACAAAGGAGAAAGATATTATGCTTCTGGAAATTAATAATTTACAAGTACGCAAAGACAAATTTGAGTTAAATATAAAATCTCTCATCTTAAAAAAAAGTGAACGACTTATTCTGCAAATCCGTTCACAAAATGAGAAAGCCATTATCCGCGAAATATTAAATAATCAGTTGGCAAAAGACACCAACATATTGTCCGGAACCTTTTTTCTTAACGGTCAGGATATTCTACAACTGCAATCTGATACCTGCAATGCTCAAACAGATCGGTTGATATGGATTCCAGAAAATCCAAGGGAATATTTCCATCCTCTCTACAGTACTTTAAAACAATTTCATGAATTACTTATTAAAAAGCTAAGCATAACTCCGGCTAAAGCCTCCCAAATAGCCTTGCAAGCCCTTTATGACCTTGGACTCGACGATTATTGGTTAAATGCCCCGCCTGCCGATATACCCCAAAGGGTACTGGCCCACTTTAACTGGATTGTTGCCTTAACTTTGGATCCCTTTTTGGTTATTGCCGAAGAACCCTTCGAGAACTTTGATCCTCTGGTGCGAAAAAAATTGCTGGCGATGATAGCCGTAACTCTCCATAAAAACGGTACGGCTCTTCTGATACTTTCTAAAAATCCCTCAGCCTATATCGATTTGACCAATCAAACATATAACCTAAAAGAAAACAGACGAATCACCCTTGAACCACGGCAACAAGAAAAGATAGCCCTATTACAAGAGAAAGCCGGTCTCAAAAGGGAGCATGTAATTTCATTTTCCGGTGCCTCTACAAAAAAGCTTCAAAGGATTAATTTGGAACTAAAAAGAGGGCAAACAACCCTTATTGTAACAGGACACCCATCAGCCGCTGCAGATTTATTTAAAATGGCCGTAGGGCAGATTAAGCCTTCCGAGGGCACTATTAAAAAAAATGTCAACCGCGGTGAATGTTTTTATTATCGCCCCGGAGCCTTTATACCGAATATAATTCTCCTCCATTCGCTGCAAAGGTATTCTCGCAACCTGGGCAGTAAATTGACCAGAGACGAAATATATGAATTTTTCCATGGCAGCATGCACAGACTCGGTTTTTCGGACCCCAAAGCAACACTGTTATCATTTCCAAGCCAAATCAGCCCCGAAGAAGAACTTATCCTTTGTTTAATCTTGGCCACCCTCGCTAAACCAAAGTTGCTCCTCCTTGAAGGTGCTTTCGCCGGTAACAGGGTACCCCTAAGTAGTGCAGTCATTGAGCTTCTGGAAAATCTTACGGCGACGGGAGAAATGGCAATTATGGCCAATACTTATATGCCACCTCAACATTTCCACCTTTGCGACCAAATCGTGTTTCTCTACAAAGATGCCATTTTGGAATCCGGTCCGTATAAGAACATCTACAGCAGGCCCTACCATCCTTATACAGAATGTTTACAAGCCGCTTCTGATAGTTTCTCAAGGCATTTATTGGAGTATGATTCGACAACCAACGGTTGCCTCTTCCGCCCCCATTGTCCTAAAGCCCTGCCGAATTGCGGTTGGACAGGTCGCGATCTGCAAAGACTTTTGTTTTCTGTGCAACATGATGACCAAGCACCGCAAGAAATTAAGGACTCCATAAGCGCAATCGGCTACAATGAAGTAAAAGGGCTCAACCTTGAATTTTCTTTGGGCTGTGCTAAAAGCTTGTCTTGGCAAGACTTAATAGCTGCCGTTGAAAAGGTAATGGCAACCTATCAACCGGCCTTGGCAGAAGCCTGCCTGGGAATTCAGTACCAAAAAGGTTTAATTATTGCATCTTTCCCACCGGTTGACCCGCCCCGGGAAATTACAATGAAAGAGGGCCATCGCGTATCATGCTTACTTTATTAAGCAAACTCTCCCCGTGGCCCTCTTGAATCATTTTAAGTCAAATATATTTGATTTTCAAAGAAAGATTAGGAGGTTTTTTTTACAACTTCTTTAAAGAGGCTCAAGCCCAATGGACACCTTGCCTTCTGCCAAGATTATTTCCCGCGAAATAATCTTGTCAATTTTATCGGTAAAAGTCATGTCGTTGGCCAAAGCTTCTTTTTTGATATATTCGGCGTGTTCCCGTAAGCTTTCAGCCAAAACTCCCTCAGCCTTAACCGCAAGAGATATGCGGGTGTCTATTTCCAGCCCACCGTCTTTCCTTAAAGTTTGAATATTGCGTAAGATATCCCGGGCTAAACCTTCCCGCAATAAATCAGGTGTTATGATCGTGTGAAGAGCAACGGAAACCTTGTCCCCCTCCTCAACAATCAAATCTTCTTTCATTTGCCGTTGGATTATAACTTCTTCAGGCAAAAGGATAATCTCCTGCCCATCAATCGTTAGGCGATATTCTCCAGCCACTTCCAGCTTTTTCTTAAATTCTGCTCCATTTGCACTGCTAAGGGCTTTTTGAATCTTGGGAACTAAAGGGCCATATTTTGCACCAACCTTAGGGAAATTAGGCTTTATTTGATAGGCAAATAAGCCCTGCCCCTCTCCTTTCAAAAATATCTTCTTTACGTTAACTTCATCTTCGATTATCGCCCTGCCTTTATTGATTCCCTCATATAGCCCCTTATCAGCGACAACATCCAGCTGTGTCAAGGGTTGACGGACCTTTATATTGGCCTGGTTACGGGCTGCATGAGCCAGTCTGGTAACTTCCATGATGATGTCCATTTCTGCCAATAACTCATTATCCAACCAACTTTCATTGCATATCGGGAAATCACACAAATGGACACTTTCCGGTTGAGCAGGGAAGACACCAGCCACCAGGTTTTGATAAATCTCCTCCGCCATAAAAGGTAGAAGTGGAGCCCACAATTTACTAAGAGTCACTAGGGCATAATATAATACGGCATAGGCCCTATTTTTATCATCGTCCTCTTCACTCTTCCAATATCGATGACGGTTACGCCTGATGTACCAGCGGGATATGCTTTCAACCAACTCCTCCAAATTGCGGACAGCTCCAACCGTATTGTAGTCGAAAAGGGCATTATCAACTTCTTTTATGGAAGCCTGGATCTTTGCCACCAACCAACGGTCGAGAAGAGAAGCGGAGTCGGTTGCATTTCTAACTTCATCAGCCAAAGGTATCTCTAAAAATTCTGTTTGTGGCTGCCAATTATCCAGTCGGGCATAAGTCACAAAGAAAGAATATGCGTTCCATAATGTGAGAAGCTTTCTCTTGGCTTCCTCCGCAATTCCAAAGCCGAAATTCAAATTATTGTTAGGATTTCTGTAAGTATAGATATAACGCATTATATCGGCACCCATCTTATCAACAGCATCATCAAACCATATTGCATTTCCCCAGCTCTTATGCATGGGTCGGCCGATCTCATCCTGAACTTTTTCATAGGTCATAACATGCCTGTAAGGAGCCTTATTCTCAAGAACGGTACTCATAAACAGTTGTGAATAAAACCACAAACGAATCTGTTCTCTCATTTCAACAACAAAATCAGCCGGGAACCATTTTTCCCAATACTTTCGCCCCTCGGGTCCGTTAAGGTAGCCCAAGGTCGAAAAAGGCACTATACCGGCGTCAAGCCAGCAGTCACCTACTTCATCAATCCGTTCCACTTCGGCGCCGCATTGGGGACAAACTATCTTTATTTCGTCAATCCAAGGCCGGTGCAATTCCGGCAAATCGGGCATGGGCTTTACCGCCAGCTCTTCCAGCTCTTGGCGGGAGCCGACTATCGTTAAATAACCGCATTCGCAAGGGTAAAAAGGCAAGGGTAAACCCCAAAATCTTTTCCGCGAAATGCACCAATCTCCCATATTATTGAGCCAATCCGCCATAAGCTTACCTGCATATTCGGGCTGCCATTTTACCTTTTTAGAATTTTCCAGCATCGGTTGACGTAGTTGATCGCAGCTGATAAACCATTCTTCTTCCAAACGGAAGACCAACTCTTCACTACAGCGCCAACAAACCGGATAACGGTGCTCCAGCTCCTCCAGTTTGTAGAGATAACCCTTTTCCCGCAATGAATTCAAAACCGGCTCCCTAACATCCAAAACGCTTTGACCGGCCAAAAAACCAAAACCTTCGAAATAATAGCAATGCTCATCGATGGGAGCCAAAACACTAATATCATGTTCTTTGCTTAACTCAAAGTCTTCGGCCCCGCAACCGGGTGCGATATGAACAATACCGGTTCCGTCTTCGCTGCTGACATCCTTCCAAGCTATTACCCGGTGATCCACTTCTTTTTGGACGGGTAATTCGTCAAAAGGACCCCTATAGCGCAGGCCCAGAAGTTCCTTGCCCTTAACCTTCTTTACCTCCTTGTACTCCCCCGTCAGGATATCTTTGGCTTCTTCGGTAATCCAAAGGAGTTTACCCTTTTGCTCCACTTGTAAATAATCCAGATCGGGATTAACAGCCAGTGCAGTATTGGCCGGCAGGGTCCAGGGAGTGGTCGTCCAGACCATGAAATATTCTTCCTCTCTTTCCACAAGTGGCAGCATAATAAATACCGAGGGGTGAACCAAATCCTTATAGGAGTCGGCCAGTTCGTGCTGAGAGAGTGAAGTCCCGCAGCGTAGACACCAGGGCATGACACTGTGCCCTTTATATAACAATCCCTTTTCAAAACACTCCTTTAGGAAATACCAAATATGTTCAATGTTGTTATCGGTGAAGGTATAATATGAATTATCCCAATCCATCCATTGCCCTAACCTTTTCGACTGTTCAGTCTGCACTTTGGCATACTTCTCAACCCGGGCATGGCAGGCCCGGGCAAAATTCTCCAAACCGAAATCCAGAATCTCCTTCTTTGAATTCAAAGATAGATCCTTTTCAACCTCTACCTCCACCCATAGCCCTTGGCAATCAAAACCATTTTGGTAGCGCTGTTCAAAACCGTGCATGGCCCTGTGACGTTGAAAAACATCTTTAAAGGTTCTGCCCCAGGCATGATGTACGCCCATGGGGTTGTTGGCGGTGATGGGACCGTCGATGAATGAATAAATTTCATTGCCCTTATTTTTGGCCACTAATTTACCGAAATAGTCTTTTTCTTCCCATTGCTTTAGGATTTTTTCCTCTAAAGAAGGAATGTCCGGCTGTTTGGGTATTTCTTTGAACATGATTTTTCCTCCCTTGACCCTCTTTATTTTTTAAAACAAAAAACCCCTCCTATAAAGGACGGGTAATCCCGCGGTACCACCTTTTTTAGCCCTTTGGGCTCACTCTTTCGGCATCAAATAATGCCTAGCCCCGTTAACGGTAAGGCCTCCGGCATGCCTACTGCCAATGAATGGTTTCAGCATGCGACTCCCAGGGGATTTTCCTTGTCACTTTTCCTGGCGGACTTTCACCCTCACCGCCTCGCTGGAGGAAAAACCGACAAATACTCGTCCTGATCTTCGCCAATTTGTAATCATTTTACCACAATCCAAAATACAAGTCAATCTAAAAGGTTTTGTCCCCTTAGTTTGCTGAGCTGTATTTTGCCATTCCTCTTTTCCACATCCCATAGGAAAGGATAGTTAAGAATACCAGGAAAATAATATAATAAAGAAATTCCCATATAACCAACTTCCCGCGTATAAGATCAACCGGACCATTAACGGAGGTTATGGTCGGAATAATAAATATAAAGATGATTTGGATGATTTTCGGATATACCGTTCTGGGTTTATTAGTGGAATCAGCTATATACTCAGGCAGACCAATGATTATATCGGCCCTCTCCAACCAAAAGGAAATTGTGACTGCAATTTGACATAATAAAAAGTAAAACCAGACTCCTAAAAGTATAAAAAAATAATATAACAAACAAATACTGAAACTTAATTTTAACTTAATCAGAAAATATATGGATATAGACAGAGCTAAAGACAAATTAATCAAGCTGGGGAAATCGATTCTGTAAAGGGCATTGAAAAAATATGAATTGACAGGTCTTAGAAAGGTGTAATCTAAATTCCCTTCAACTATCTTATCCGCCAAACTTTCATGGGAGGCTGTAAAAAGAAATTGATAGAGATATTGAATAAGGGCAAAGGTTATTACCAGGAGCAAAAATTCCCTTCGTGACCAGCCGAATAATAGCTTATTATTCCCATAATAAATGTATGTAGAAAAAAATTCTAGCGAGGTAAACAATAAGCCGAAAATAACGATTAAAACAAAAGTCGCCTTATAATCTGAAATTTCCTTGATGCTGTTTTTAACGAGAACTTTATATACTTTAAGTTTCATTGCTAGGCTCCCATACCTTCGTACTTTTTTAAAGCATGCTTCCACCCCAAAGAATAGACCAGTCTAAAAAAGAGAATCCATATCAAATTGGCCAGCAGACAAAAATATATTTCAACAATTCCCACCCTGGCTAAAAATGTCTCGGTGATAAAGTAGCCTACCAGTGAAAAGGGATTATATTTAATTAGGGTAAAAAGCTTTTTACCCAATAAGGACAAGGGAAATACCAGGCCGCCAAAAAACATGTATACAGCATTATAAATTACCCTTAGGGGCCACATTTGTATAAGCCAAAATCCCAATAAGGAAATACATGACAGCAAATTAAAGTACATAATATAGCTTAAGCCTAGTAATAATAGGCCTATAAGTGCATTGGGTACTTCAATAATACGGCTTACAGTGCAAATTAAGAGAGAAATTAAGACAATAATTATTTTTAGAACGTTTTTACCCAAGGAGCCAAAAAAATTCTCCTTCCTGATACTGATCGGTTTAA
Organism: uncultured Halanaerobiales bacterium; assembly: GCA_964568715.1. Lineage (GTDB taxonomy): Bacteria > Bacillota > Halanaerobiia > B1SED10-174 > B1SED10-174 > CAZMQU01. The sequence continues at coordinate 15,185 of CAZMQU010000006.1, read as the reverse complement.
TTAGCAATGAGGATAAAGTCCCATTCCGTATCATACCTGCCAATCTAAAAGCAGGGCCGGCCGTAAAGATTGTTGATATTATTACTGTCAAAATCAGATATAATATCATCTCATCTTTGGAATATAAAGCGGGACCTCCCCCACTGTCGTAGACCCCATTCCATATAAAAATCGAAGTAAATAAAGGAATTAATTGAATAAGAAAGGAGGCCAAAACATTCCATTTGTACGCTAATGTCATTGAAAGATTATTTTTAAAAATCATATAATATTTTTTCATCATTCGATCTCCTGTGTATCCTTACAATAAATATCTAGGAGCACTTCTTCCAAATCTGAGTTATCAACTTTAAAAGAGAATAATGATGAGAATGTAATCCCGCGGGAAGTTAAAAATTCATTTATATTATAATTAGCGGGCAAGACTATTCTATACTGATTTCCTTTTATTTTTTCGATAAAATTATCTTTTTTATCCTTGTAAAAAGAGAGTTCATCATGGCTTTCAATTATATAAGTGGAGGGGAAAGTGTATTTTGCTAAAAGTTCATCCAGGCCGGTGTCAACAACCTTTTCACCCTCCTTTAAAATAATTACACGCTCACATAAAGATTCAATATCTTTTATATAATGGCTGGTTAATATTATGGTTGTATTATAGATACTATTTACGGATTTCAAAAAACTATATATGCTCCTCTGACTTGCAATGTCCAGGCCTATTGTAGGCTCATCCAAAAACAACAATTGGGGCCGGTGTAGAAGAGAACACATCAATTCGAATTTCATACGTTCACCCAATGATAATTTTCTTACAGGAATCTTTAATTTATCTTTGATGGCTAATAAGCGGGTCATTTCATTCATTCTATGGGCAAAGTCCTCTCCGGATATACCATATATTTCTTTCAACATTAGAAGAGTGTCTTGGGGAGGTAAATCCCAAGCCAGCTGGCTCTTTTGACCAAAGACGACCCCGATATCCCGAAGAAAATTTTTCTTTCTTTCAAAAGGGATCATATTATTAATGACTACTTCACCCTCCAATGGCTTTAGAATGCCGACCATTACCTTTATCATTGTCGATTTTCCCGCTCCGTTAGGACCCAGTAACCCTACTATATCACCTTTAGAAATATCCAAACTGATGCCCTTAAGGGCATCTATATAACTGTACTTCCGCTTAAAGAAATCCTTTAATGCAGGTAAAAAACCTTTATCTCTTTCATAAGTTTTATATCTGTAACTCAGATTCTTTATATGAATCATTATTTATCTCCCACTTCTTTTGATCATATATAATTAGGTTCGCAATTTAACAAAGAAAAAGCCATAGAGATTTGTATGGTTTTCACCTTTATCTTTGACACAAAAATTAACCCTTTACCATGAGTAAACCAAAGCCTATAACTCCCAAAATCAATACATAAAGCGCCTTAGAAAATACATAACCTATACAAGCTAGTGCCATTACAAGACTAGCCCAAACTAAGGACGATTTTTTAGAAGATTCTTTTGTCTTTTTCATAAAATCACCTCCTCAATGCTTTCCAAAATGTAAGTCAATTTAAAAAGTTTTGTGGCCAATTAAAATTCATCCAGATAAGGAATCAGTCCTCCAGCTGCTTCCTCCCCTATAATGTCGACCAGGTCGGCTAATGATTTGTAGGGTTTATTTAAGAGGAGGGCAGTGGCCCGCTTTTCGCCGATCCCCGGCAAAAAGCGCAAGAGCTTGAGGTCAGCCTCATTGATGTTGAAAGGATAAGGCAAGGCTGTCAGTGAGCGATAACCATGGTCGATAACTTTGACTTGCCTGGGTTCTTTGAGGGGTAAAATGCCGCCAATGCCAACCCGGATGGGGTAAGTCCCCATCTGCCGGCCAAAGGTCAAGTTGCCTTCATGCTTTTCAGTAATCACCTCCTCCAATATTAAGCCGGCAGGAAAAATTTTCTCCATCATCGGCCGATCGATTTCTTCGTTTATCATGGCTTTGTATTGCTTGAAAAGTTTCTGACGGACTGCAACAGGAGAATAGCCGCCATAAGCAACCACTTGGCGAATATTGATTCTCCTTAAGAGCAAGCCCCTCTCATATATATCTTTCAAGTACTTGTAATTCAGCTGATAGGATTCCTCCCTTTCCCCCTTTAGACCGTGGAGAAGATTTAGCCCCGGCAACAAGGCGGGAAGCCCCTTTTTGCGGAAACCGCCAATTTCATTGATCATCTCAATTGCTTCCAGATGCTGGGCAGGTGTCGCTCCGATATTGTTGGCCGCAATAACCTGCCAGTCAGCCGATTCAAGGCCCAAGGAGGCAATGTCACCTGCGGTATTGTACTTTGTGACAAGCTGCAAAAGTTTCCTCCCTTTTTTCTTATCACCGACAATACTGGTCGGATTGATATTATCCAGGTGCAAGACCTTAAGATTAGGTACTGCTTGATGGGCCCCCTCATAAAGGACCGCCAAGGCCTTGACGGAACCCTTTTTATAATTAAAAAGATCGGGCTGACAACCAAAGCGAAAATAACGGGCCCCTTCCTCTCCCAAGGCCTTAATCTCAGCTAAAATATCTTGCGGTTCACGGCTATATTTTATTGTCTTATATCTTTCACTGCAAAAAGAACATTGCCGAGACCGCTGACAGCCCCTGTAAGTTTCAATCTCACACATGACATAGGGATAATTGGGATGGAGGGGCAAAAGCTTTGCTCCCAGAAGGGCAAACTCCCTGAGCATTTCGAAAGAAAAAGATTGTCGGGGTTGCAGGTAAGTGTATATCTCTCTTATTCCCGCCCCCTCCGCCCGGCAGGCATACCCTTCGATATTCACACCCACCTCCACCACCGGGCCCACCAGCCACAGTCGGCTTTCAGGCAACTTTTCGGGCAGAGAGCGCATTTCCTTTAAAGTAAGGGGCCTGCCGCCCAGGTATTTGCCGGGCACAGTCGTGCCCCCCAAGACGATAATCCATCTGCCGGCCTGCTTGGCAAACCAATCTTTATCCTCCCTCACCCGATCGATGGTCTTATATACTATATTATTTTCGTCCACTCCACCGGCCAAAAGGGCGCCGTAAATATAGCGGGCATGGGGTGAAAGATAAGGGGGGACACCCAAACAAGAAGGTTCATCGATATAGCCGTCCAATATCGTTACTTCTTTCATGCTTGTCCCCCCTATTTTTATACAGATCCGCCCCTTGGGCAAATCCCTGGTCAAAGACATGATTCTTGTCCGCCGGCTAACTTGGAATCTTAAAAACAATCTAACTGTTTTGCCAGAAAACAACCCAAAGTTACCGGATTTAGGCATGCCTTGCCGCTAGGGAAAAAAATTATTTGACTACAAAATTGTAAATTCGATCAGGTATATATATTTCTTTTTTTATCTCTTTGCCATCGATATACTTCATTATTCCTTCGTCAGCTGTTATCTTTTCTCTTACTTTATCTTGCTCGGCTCCCATGGCAATGCTGACGGTACCCCGCAGGCGCCCGTTAACCTGGACGGCTATCTCTATTACGTCTTCCATTATTTTATCCTCATCGTAAGTTGGCCAAGCCGCTTGGTGCAGGTAGCCGGGAAAGCCCAGCTGCTGCCACAATTCCTCCGTAATATGGGGGGCGGCCGGATTGAGCAAGAGAAGAAAAGTCTTAAATTCTTCAGCAGTGATCTTCTTCAAACGATAAAAGTCATTGGTCAAAGCCATCAGCGCAGCAATTGCAGTATTGAATTTCATTCTCTCTATATCTTCTGACACTTTTTTGACGGTCCGGTGCATCTTCTTCATCATATCCGGGGAATAACCTTCACCTTCAACCAGAAACTCCTGCAAGCGCCAAACCCGATCTAAAAAGCGACGACAACCTATTACCCCTTGGTTTGACCAGGGCACATCCTGGTCGAAGGCACCGATGAAAACCATGTAAACCCGAAAGGTATCGGCACCGAATTCTTCAACAAAGGAGTCGGGCGTAATTACATTGCCGCGGGATTTGGACATCTTTTCATTATTTTCTCCCAAGATCATGGCGTGGGAAGTTCTTTTTTTATAGGGTTCCGGTGTGGACACAAGACCAATATCGTACAAAAACTTATACCAGAAACGCGAATAAAGCAGATGCAAGGTTGTATGTTCCATACCGCCATTATACCAATCAACGGGCAACCAATAGTCGAGCTCTGCCTTGGCTGCCGGAGCAAGGGAATTGTGGGGATCCAAATAACGCATAAAATACCAGGAGGAACCTGCCCAGTTGGGCATTGTATCGGTTTCCCGCCGGCCGGGGCCCCCGCATTTGGGGCAGGTGGTCATAACCCATTCTTCGATGGCCGCCAAGGGAGATTCTCCGGTATCAGTCGGTTGATATACTTCCACATCGGGCAAAGTTACCGGCAGCTCTTCTTCCGGAACGGGCACCCAGCCGCACTTGTCGCAATGAATCAAGGGAATGGGTTCGCCCCAGTACCGCTGCCTTGAAAAGACCCAATCCCGCAATTTAAAGTTGACTTTTCTCTCCCCCAGCCTCTCCTTTTCCAACCATTTACCCATTTTTTCAATTGCAGCCGGAACAGACAAGCCGTTTATAAAGTCGGAGTTGACTAAAATCCCATTTTCTACGTCTGTGTAGGCCTTTTCTTCAATATTGCCACCCTCAATAACCTCGATTATCGGCAAATCGTATTTTTTGGCAAACTCCCAATCCCTTGTATCGTGAGCAGGAACAGCCATGATTGCCCCGGTACCGTAGGTCATCAAGACATAGTCGGCAACCCAGACCGGTATCTCTTCCCTGTTGGCGGGGTTAATGGCCTTAATTCCCTGCAAGGGAACACCGGTTTTGCTATCACCAAGTTGCATCCTGTCAAATTCCGATCTTTTTGTGGCCTTTTCTCTATATTTCACCACTTCATCTCTGTTCTCCACCTCCGGTAGGAGGCTGGCAAGAAGAGGATGTTCCGGCGCAAGAACCATATAAGTAGCACCAAAAAGGGTGTCGGGGCGGGTGGTAAAAACTTTTATTTTTTCCTTGTAATCCTTGAGCCGAAAATCCACTTCCATGCCTTCGCTGCGGCCAATCCAATTAACCTGTTGGGCTTTGATTTGCTCGAGATAGTCCACCTTATCCAAATCTTCCAACAAGCGCTCGGCATAGTCGGTTATTCTCAAAATCCATTGTTCTTTTACTTTCGGTATTACTTCCCCCCCGCAGCGCTCGCATACCCCGTCCACAACTTCTTCGTTGGCCAAGCCTATTTTACATTGGACACACCAATTTATCGGAATCTCATCCTTATAAGCCAAACCATTCTTATAGAATTGCAAAAAAATCCATTGAGTCCACCGATAGTAGTCGGGGTCGGTAGTGTTAATTTCCCGCGACCAATCAAAAGAGTAGCCGAGACTTTTCAACTGCTTTTTAAAACGGGCAATATTTTTTTGAGTAACCAAACGGGGGTGAATCTTTTTCTGTATGGCATAATTTTCCGTGGGTAAACCAAAGGCATCCCAGCCGATTGGATACAAGACATTATAGCCGTCCAACCTTTTTTTTCGGGCCACCATATCGAAAGCAGTGTAGCTACGAGGATGCCCTACATGTAATCCCTCTCCGGAAGGATAAGGAAATTCAATAAGAACATAATATTTTTCCTTGTCTTTTGCATAAGAAGCGTGAAATGTTTTATTCTCATCCCAAAACTCTTGCCATTTTTTCTCGATCATCTTTGGTGCATATTCCACCCTAGCCATTTCTTCCCCTCCTAAATTAATTATAAAACGATTATCTGTAAAACAAAAACCTTTCATCCAATTCTTAGAGACGAAAGGTTCCGCGGTACCACTCTATTTGGCAATAGCAAAAATTTGCCCACTTTTACAGGTAACGGTGTTCACCGGCCCAAGCTAGATGCCACTGTTGCCGATATTGCAGCATATCGCATTATATAGCATTTCACTTGGGCGGCTCCGGAGCGAGTTCGGCAAACTTTTTGTCACCTCTCAGCCAAGGGTGACTCTCTGTAAGGAGGCCAAGCCTACTACTCTCCATCAAGGCCTTTATCACATTGATATAAAATTATAGCAAACTTTCCAAGCTTAGTCAATACAAACTGCACCCCTTAATTCGGTGTGCTTGCCCTTTAAAGATCCGGCAACAATCTGCCCCTTTGCAAATAACCGATCAATAAATGATTCAGATAGGCATAGACCGGCACGTTGATAGATTGACTGACAATATAGGCAATCAGCGTAATACGCATCGGTATATTAAATACAATTTGCAGGAAAAAAGGTACCAGCAGTACTGAAGAAATTAATTGTCCGATACCTATTGCGACCAAGTAAGAGGCAAAACTCCTTTTGTGTCTTAAAAAATTAAAAACGATAAAAGCCGGGATAAAACCAGTCAGGAAGGCTGTCAGGGTAAAATGCGGCATATAAACACCGAGGGGATTGATGAAGTAACCCAAAACATCAGCCAGGGCACCGACAATCCCTCCGGCCAGGGGTCCGAAGATCAGACCGCTTAGAATAATCGGCAAAGCACCGAGACCAATTCTAATACCCTCAATACCACCGATGGCAAATCGAAAACTTAAAATACGAGTAAAGATTACTGCCAAAGCAACAAAAATAGCAAGATAGACCAACCTTCTTGTTTGGTATGAACTCATTTAAATTACACAACCTTTCTCTTTGGTTAGTGGCAGCTTCTGCACCAAAGAGAAAGGCCCTTTGGTGACAGCGGACGCGATAACTACACCGCAACCTTGAATGAAGGTGTTTCGTCCCAGGGCAACGTCCCATCCCGGGGCACTCTCACGCGTAGCATCTACTCTGCCTCAAAATTTTTAATTATAGACCATATTAAGTTTACAATAAAGCTTTGAAAAAGGCAAGTAAAATGAAATTTGGGCTTTTATCTTTTGGCCATTTCTAGAGCGTTCTCAACTGCTTCTTTGGCTTCGTTGGAAGTGCCTGTTGCCCCCGTTATAATATCGACATTGGTACCATTGGCTTTAACAAACCTTTTTGGCAATTCTACCAATGCTTCATGGTATTCCGCCCATGGATAACTTTCATCCTTGATTACAAATTCGCCCTCCCCGTCCGGCTTGGGAGTTGTCGAATGCAAAACCACTTCAGTGATTTTATCATTTTTTAAAGTAACCCAAGCAATTGTCCAACCGGTAGGTAGCTCTCTTGATACTCCCATAAAAACGCCATCAAAATATTTACCCTTCGTATCACCTTTTTGGGCACGCTCCATAGAGCGGCGCACGGCCTGGTTGGATTCGATGCTGCTACCGGTTGCCTGGGTTATAGTATCCACATTCCAATCATTTTTCTCAACATATGCTTTTGGCAAATCATCGAGCATCTTATGATAGGGGAACCAAGGATATGTGTCTGGCTTTTCCCGCCCCAAGTCACCAAAACCGTACAGTGTAACCTTGGTAATCTTACCTCCGCCGATCGTTACGACAGCTTTCATGTAACCGTTATCCGTAGCATCGGAATATCCCTCATAAACCCCGTCAACAAGCCCCTGACTAACTCCTTTTTTATCGCAACCACCAACAAGCACCATTAGAAAAACTAAAATCAGTATTATTCTCTTCATAAACTCTCTCCTTTCTTGAAAAGCGTCTTGAACAGATTCGATATCAACATTATTTTTCCCAACTTTAAACCGTATATTGCACAAAATATATAATATTTTTCAAAACCGTCATTATACTTCCCCTTTTTATTCATACCGAGTCTTGACCAATAGACACTATGCCCTCAAATAGCATAAGCCAGCAAACATCAAAGCCAAATTTTAAAGGTTTTTTCACCTAAGAGAAGAATATTGAAATACTATTGGCATACAAAAAATTCTTAGGCGGAATAGAAACATTATCAACCAAGAACCCTATTAGGAGAGAAAACAATGATTATCAGAGAAGCAAATGAAAATGACAATAAAACCTTGAATGCCTTGGAGCAGTCGTCCCCACAAGGGGATACAGTTAAACTTTTAAACGAGAGAAAAGATTATTTTTTCCGAGCCAGGAAATTTACGGATCCCATTCTTCTTGTCGCGGAGGACAACAAAAAGAAGATACAAGGAGTTATGGGTATTGGTCCGTTGGATGTAAGACTCGTAAACAAAACCCATAAAGCGGGCTATATTTTCGACTGGCGCTCCAACCCCGATAACCCTAAAGGTATGCAAAGACCTTTGTTGCGATTATGGCAGGCTTTGAAAGCGCACATCGAAGAACAGGACTTGAGCTTTATATTTGGATTTGTCAAAGAAGATAATCTTCGTTCCTTAAGTATCCTGACCCGCTATGGAACTAAAATGGTGGGCAAGAAAACTTTCCTTACCATCCCCATTTATAAGAAGTTTGCCGCCAGAGCCGGCGAAGCCATCTTAGCCCGAAACTTGGACGCAACAGCAGAATACAAGTTGCTGCAAGAACAGTTTGGACAAATGGATCTTTTTTCTGTCCGCAAAGATATGGGTTTTTTACAGAACCTATATGACAATTATTTATATGGCAAAGTAGTTGTAGGGAATTCTTCAATAAAGATATGGGATACTTCAGACGAATACTTTCATCGTGTCTTAAACATCCCAACCATTTACAAAATAGCCAAGCCGATATTTAAAATAATTTCCCCGCTCATACCCTTGCCGAACATACCTGCAAAAGGGGCTAAAATAAAATTCTGGAACTTGATTGATTTGAAATTGGAACGGGAAAGTGATCTCCCTATTATGTTGGAAAAAATCAGATTGGAAGCTGTTAAAAATGATATTGATTTCCTTATCATTTGTATCGATGAAAAAGACCGGGAAACCAAGCTGCTTAGACGACTGGCCTGGATACATTTGGACTATCACTTGCTTTTCTTACCTTTCAAAAATATTCCCTTCCCCGCAGATGTAACATACTACGATTGCGTTTACCTTTAAAGGTATCAACCAAACCGTTATTTGCGTCGTCGCGGTAGGCGATTTTCCTCGCCGGCCCATAGACGAGCTATATTAGGCCTATGTTGAAAAATAACAAGTAAGCCCATGATCAAGGAAAAAACAAAATAAACCCGCGAAGGCACCATAAGATAAACAAAAAGAGGAAATGCTGTCGCTGCAACAATCGAAGCCAAAGAAACATAGCGCGACAAAATGACAACCAAGAGCCAAATTAAAAAAACAATAAATGATACCAAAGGAGCCAGCGCTATTGCAACACCGGCACTGGTAGCAACACCTCTGCCACCTTTGAAATTGATAAATATGGACCAATTATGTCCCGCTATTGCTGCAGCTCCCAAAATAATTATCAGTATCGGATTATTAAAAGAAGACTTACCGACAAAAATAGGAATTGCACCCTTTAAAATATCGATTAAACCCACCACAATAGCCCATCCAAGGCCCATAGCTCTGGAAACGTTGGTTGCCCCGGTGCTACGACTGCCAAATTCTCTAATATCAATTTTTTTAACACGCTTGGTAAAAAAATAACCGGTGGGGATTGCTCCTAAAAAATAGCTTCCCAAAAGCACCAATAAATACATCATTACGGACATAACCTTTCCCTCCTTCGAAAAATATTATGATAACGTTTATGTATTACATCATATTATCATAAATGAATTTATTTTGCATATTTTTTTGTTCCAATATATCGATTAAATAAATATCTTCCATCATATTCTTATTAATCCTCTCTAATCGAAGGATTTTTTATTTTTAAAATCCTTTAAATTTAAAAACGGTGAAAGAGAAATTATGTTGTTTTTAATAAAAAAGTTCCGAGCGGTTAAATTAAAGCGACCGCCCGGAACTTTGCCTGCGTTAATTGAAATGGAGTTTCTGTTCAATTGTCACTATTTTTCACAATCCTCTTAGTAAACACCGTTAATCTGGATTTCCCTATATTCCTTTATTCGCATTCCGCCGTCGTGCAATCGGTGGGGATGCACAATATCTGCCCGGGAGTCAGACGGGCGGGGTCGGTTACCTGAGGATTAGCGGCCAATAAAGCTGACAAGGAGACACCGAATCTTTGAGCAATGGTAAACATGGTATCACCGGTCCGCACCGTATACAAAAAACCATTGGGGCAAGGCGGAGTCGGCGGAGTACCGGTGGGGATGCACAATATCTGCCCGGGAGTCAGACGGGCGGGGTCGGTTACCTG
>CAZMQU010000006.1:0-4879 GCA_964568715.1 uncultured Halanaerobiales bacterium | reverse complement strand
TTTGGGCTATCAAGTACATGGAATCACCGGATTGAACCGTATACAAAAAGCCGTTAGGACAAGACGGAGTCGGCGGCGGAGTCGGCGGTGCACCGGTGGGTACACACAATACCTGGCCGGGAGAGATCCGGCTGGGATCGGCAACCTGGGGGTTGGCGGCTGTCAATGCCGCTAAGGATACACCAAATCTTTGGGCTATCAAGTACATGGAATCACCGGATTGAACCGTATACAAAAAGCCGTTGGGACAAGACGGTGTATGCATGGTTCCGGTTTTACCGCTTGATTTGCTTCTGGTTTCATTGGTGCAATCTTGACATTCTTCTGTAGGGGTTGCTTTTTGGGAAACCTTTTCTTCAACCATGAAATCACCTTCCATAACATTTTTCTTCGCTATAGTATATACATCAGCAGATTGTTTGGTGTTTGAAGCAACTTGACACTATACAATGCTTTTCAAATAAAATTTCTTGACAAGTTTTGCTCTTAACGATATAATAAATTAACACTCAAACTAAGGAGCTATGGACTATGAGTCATTCAACCATTGGACAATCCTTGAATAGCTGGTATTGGCGTGGCGTTTCACCACGTTCAATTTCATCCGGGATTTTTCAATGGCATAGACCGGTCTAAGATAGTTTAAAATATTTATTAATATAAGTTTTCTGTAATAAAAAGAGACTCCGGTATATCCGGAGTTTTTTTATTTTAAAAACATTAAGGGAGGAATTATCAATGAACAAATCAGCAAAACAAAATAATAATGGCCGGGAAAACGTTGGGTATTTTGGAGAATTTGGCGGTGTGTTTGTACCGGAAAAGTTAAAAAAAGTATTGACGAACTTGGCTGACTCTTATAAGAAGATGACTGCAAAAAAAGAGTTCCAAGAGGAGCTTGTCGGCTATTTACAGGACTATGTTGGCCGACCTAGCCCTTTATACTATGCAGAAAAGCTTAGCGGATATTTAGGCGGTGCAAGAATATACCTCAAAAGGGAAGATTTGAACCACACCGGGGCTCATAAAATCAATAATGCTTTGGGCCAAGCCCTTTTAGCCAAAGCCTTGGGGAAAAAAAGGGTCATTGCTGAAACCGGTGCCGGCCAACACGGGGTCGCTACCGCCACTGTATGCAGCCTCTTGGGCATCGATTGTGTGATCTATATGGGCGAAGAAGATATCAGGCGGCAACGGTTAAACGCATTTCGCATGGAATTATTGGGCGCTGAGGTTGTTGCAGTCAAAGAAGGAACAAGATCGTTGAAAGAAGCCGTTGATGCCGCCTTGGAGGATCTAATTGCAAATTACGATACTAGCTTTTACATGCTTGGTTCTGCTGTCGGCCCCCACCCCTATCCAACTATCGTCAGGGATTTCCAATCAGTAATAGGCAAAGAAGCCCGTCGGCAAATCTTGGCCAAGGAAGGAAAATTGCCGGATTATTTGGTTGCCTGTATCGGTGGTGGCAGCAATGCAATTGGTTTATTTTATCCTTTCTTGGAAGATGAAAGCGTCAATATTATCGGAGTTGAACCGGCAGGGAGCGGACTTGATACTGATAAACATGCGGCCACATTAACAAAAGGTTCACCGGGAATCATCCACGGCTTCCGATGTTATTTGCTCCAAGATAAAGAAGGGAACCCCTTGCCCGTCCATTCCATAGCAGCCGGTCTTGACTATCCCGGTGTGGGACCTGAGCACTCTCATTTAAAAGATATTGGGCGAGCTGTCTATAAAACCGCTGATGACAAAGAAGCAATAGAAGCCTTTAAGTTGTTGAGCCGTCTGGAAGGCATCATTCCTGCTTTGGAAAGTGCCCATGCCTTGGCATACACATGTAAACTTGCACCGACTTTGGGGCGGAACAAAATAATTATTGTCAACCTCTCCGGCCGCGGCGACAAAGACGTCGCTCAATTTGCCGAACAATATACTTAGCCTGACAATTACTCTAGCCGGTTGATTTTGACAAGAGGTATATTACTGTTTTAGTAAAGACTTCACATCGTACTTCTCCAGGAACTTAACAACGCGCTCAGCCGCCAAATGGGGAGGAACCCAAAAATCGGGTAGATATCCGCTACCTTCTCTACTTTGTAGATCATAATTCAAACACAAAGTCGAGCCGAAGTTAAGGCGCAGCCCTGATTGGGACAATATGTAGCTCCCGTGATCGGTAAGCTGGGTTCCGGCACTATTTTCACCAATAAAAAAAACATTTTCAACCTGGCGTAACAAATTGATAAAATATTCAGTTGCCGAAGCGCCAAATCTATCGATGATAACAAATATTAATTTCCCATTTTGCACCCTTTTGGGCTGATAGTATATAACGGGACCCCAACCGGGAAAATACTCCATGGTATCGTATTCGGTATAAATATAACTAGGGATATCACCATAAAGTTTCTTATTCAATTCATCGACTATCGAAAAAGTTTCTCCTTCAAAATCTTCATACCAGTAATGGTATTGGGTTGTCTCGGTAATTAATTTACACATTAATAAGTTGGGATAAATTATTTCACCCGTATAATTTTCCAGCCACCTCTGCCCATAAAAAGTATAACCGCCGAAATTGCCCCTTAAATCCAATAATAAAATGTTTTCTTCCTTTATTCTTAGGGCTTCTTCAGTAAAATTGTATAACTCCCTTACTCCTTTTTCTGTATCCGGTGTAAAACTCCTTACCGCCACAATGGGAATGTCGGCAATTTTCCCATACGTATAAAGCTTGTCCCAATTGAAATCAGGCAAAGAGGACATGAGATCGAGATTAATACTTTTTGTTATAATGTCGCCATCGGTTTGCAATATTACATCAATAGCCAATCTCGGGCTCTCCTGGGAATCCATCTTCCCCAAATAAAATACAATCTCTCCTTCATCGTTCAATGATAACTTCAGATACTTCTCGGGGGTCCCACCGTTTACCTCCAGAAGGTAACATTTTTTACCGTCAAGCAAGGTGTAAAAGTCGTATTCGTCTTTTAAAAAAGGCATTGACTCATCCATATAGCAATTGAACCTCTTTTGGAGCAACTGATACCCTATATAAAAATGGCCGTCTTGAATAAAATCAAGATTGTCAATCAATAATTGGCTGAAGGAAGCTGTTAAAATTTTTTCATTTCCCGATGCCAATTTTTCTTTTATAGCAGACTCCGCCTTAGAGAACCTATCATCACCGCCAAAATATTGATAACCGCAATAACCGAATTTTAAAAGACGGAAAAGTTGATCGACATCCGCTAAAGCCTCACTACGAGTCAGCCAAATCGGATTGACCCTGTCTGAACTGATTTCGGCATCCTCATCGACTTCCCCAATAAAACTTTCATAAGGGTAAAGATATTTTTCAAATTCTCCTATCAAATCACTTTCGTCAAGCCCAACCATAAGTCTGTTCTGTTTTATTATATCCATGACATAAGCCGGAACCGTATCTTTGCTTGCCAAAGCAGCTGCATAATAAAAAACGATCACCATCAAAACAAACCCAAACATACCGATGAGATATGGTTTCTTCCTTCTCATGAAAACAAACCCCTCCTTGGTTAAATTTTTATTGTCCTTTCTAAAATTATTCCGGCTGTTATTCATTTTAACTATATCTACCGCCGTAAACTGAACAATATTACTTCCTTTTACATATTTTACTCTTTATGTTATTCCGCTAATCTTGCGCTATTCCTTTCTTGTTACATATAAAAAAATCAATAAAGTAGGTACAGCCGAAGTAAACAGCCGTGGATATTTTTATCTTTCGCTATTTGGCCGTATACATCATAAAGACGTTAAGTCGGGAAGCAAATTATTTACCTATCGACTCCCAATAGGGCTCTACAATTATTTGATCCAAAAGCCAAAAGGAAGATGTATTCAGTTATGCTATGACGGACGACTCAATATTTGCGATAGACGTAATCTATACTTGACATTATGTAATGTTTATATTATAATATGTAATACATAGTTAGCCCCTTGGAAGGAATATCTTACATCCCTTTATACGGGAGGTGAATCATGAAGAACAAACGCATGAAGATGGCCCGGCTGGAATTAGATATGAGTCAGGAAGACTTGGCACAGGCGGTTGGCGTCACGCGACAAACCATCTTATTGATTGAAGGCGGCGGTTACAACCCAACCCTCAATCTTTGCATCTCAATTTGTAAAGTTTTAGGTAAAACATTGAATGATTTATTTTGGGAGGGATAATAATGAGAAGTGATGATATCAGAGATGAGAGGGTCCTTGCCGTACGAAGAAAAATTGCCAGTGAAACCCTGCAATTATTTTCAATAGCATTATTTATAGCAGTATTAATTCAAAACATTATATTAAAAGCACCCCCTGCTCAATATATGGTAGAATGGGCTCTCTTGGTTGCCGCTGCAGCTTATAGTATACTTAGAAGCTTTGCGGAAGGAGTCAGTCCTTTTCCACTAAATACACAGGGCCGAGTGATAATATTTAGCTTGTCCACCGGTGCGATTCTTGCCTTTATATTAAAAGTTGCCCTAGATGCACTCATCTACGGTCCGGAAAAGATTGTCGAGGCAGCGCAGCCTAAATGGATATTTGTAGCAACTTTTATCTGTGGTACAATTCTTTCGTTTATTTGGTTACAATCGATTTACCTTAAAGACAAAAGAAACCATGAGCAAATGGACAAGGACGACGATTGAAGCGACGAAATATTTTAGCCAGGAAACCCAACAATACATTTCCCATTTTAATATTAAACTTATCACCCCATACTTATAGAAATTAAATCTAGTGATAAAACTAAAAGGATCATAAAAAAAAGACCGGGCACCTGGCTCGGTCTTTTTAAATAATAGGATCCGGCGACGACCTACTCTCCCAC